>NZ_JAZHRV010000001.1:4978000-5600250 GCF_036924595.1 Bradyrhizobium algeriense
GGCTAAGCACCGCCGCCGCGGGGAGGCATTTGATGCGTCGCCGTCCCACATTTTCGGAACTCGGACGGGCAATTCCTTTCGGCATTGCTGTCGCGACCGCGTTGGTATTGAGCCAACCGCTCGTGCGCGCAGCCAACTCGCCGGTGACGATCGGTGGTCCGTTCACACTCACCTCACCTGACGGCACGTCAGTCACCGAGCAGACCTACCGTGGCAAATGGCTGCTGGTGTTCTTCGGCTACACCTCTTGTCCCGATGCCTGCCCCACGGCGCTCCTCGAGATTGCCGCCGCGCTCACAAGGCTCGGCCCCCACGCCGACAAGCTACAACCGCTGTTCATTACGGTCGATCCGCTGCGCGATACGGCGGCCGTAATGGGGAACTACACTCAGTCATTTGATTCGAGAATCGTCGGACTCACCGGCACGCCGCAACAGATCGCTGCCGTTGCCCACGATTATGGGGTCTACTACACAGCCCGTCAGAACGGGCCAGGCGCCGATGACTACGTCATGGACCACAGCACCTATCTCTACCTGATGGACCCTGAAGGCAATTTTGTGCGCGGTTTTGACGCCGACACGACAGGCGAGCGCATTGCCGAGGCGGTGCGCGGCGCCATGGCAAAGGCTCGCTAGAATTCAAGTCATCGGGGACGATCAACGCAATGAAGCCCCCCGTAAATCCTGAAATCCATTTGTTCTGTGCGCGCGTGATGTGGTCTCCGACCCCGGCGGCCCAGAACCTGCTCGCCTTTAGCGCAGATCCCGGTGTTGCCTTCGACTTTTGAAGCAGCCTCGGCGACCGCGACGATCCCATTACGTGGCCCAATACATACCCTGCACGCTTGCTGTCTACGCTTGGTCCTGCCGTTACCGGTTCAGACCCAAGACTCGCTACGAGGCGTCTGGCTAAGACCTACCTCGTCAGAACTTTCATCCGCTAGACATCATGAGCTTCTCCTGATGCACTTCAAATCCCGGAGGCGCAACCACCGATACCGACATTCACTGAAAGTTCCGATCCGGCCGAGTTACGTCTCTCATAAATACAAACCTGACACCCCGCTCAATCGGTGCACTCAAGAAGGCTCGCCACGCGGCGGACCTAATCTACGGTGAATCCGGCCTTTATAACGTGACCGCGCTGGAGCGCGACCAAGTTCCCTTAAGCAAGCCTGGACCTGAGATACGGCGCAAGCACCCTCCTCCAGAAACGGCATACCAACCCGGATCGGATTCGTCCCGCAACACCGGCTTTTCCTTACCGGAGGCGAGTGGGTGATGGACGGGCTGAAGATGGCCGTCGAATATTCAGCCAACTGGGACTACCCGGTGAGCGTCGGCGGGACGGGCAAAGTCGCGCATGGCTGGTTCGGATTGATCCAGCTCAATTTTTGATCCGTCTGCGTCCGGCGCCTAGAGAACGAGCCAAAATCCTGGAAGCATCGTCACGACAGATGGAGTGAGCAGGCCGATTCCGGCCGCCCCTCACCATGAACGCAAGAAGATTGCTGACTTCCGGTTAGCAGCAAAATGCAGTTGCGTTTTCGGTCGGAGCGATGGTGCGCGTTCCCACGCGCCAGCATAGAGCGCAGCCGCAGCGAATTGCGAAAGGTAGGCGGGCCGCAGTTCACCGACAGCGACATATGGCGGCTCGCGAGCAACAGCCGAACTCGATCACCCCCTGCGATCACAGAGTTCTTGCCAGCGACGCGCTCCCAGATGTCTCAGTGATCGCGAGCGAACGCTATCGTGCGCCATTCGCGGGGTGGCAGTCGCAATGATGTCCAGCAAGGCCGTGATGATATCGCTAACGGTGGAGTAGATATCGACCTGCTGAGCAGCGTGGCCCGATCCGCCACGAAAAGTGCTCACCTGCCGTGAACTGTGATGCGCCGGCATAACGATGCAAGAGCTTGCTGCGGCGAAGGACCGGCGTTTAAGGAGCAGTTAATACTTTTGCGCAAATGATAGACAACCAGCGCAACATTAGATCGTCGTAAGAAGTACGAGCAGAACTCAGGCCCCTCATGAGGGATTAGCATGAGAACGCTTCTCATTGGTGTTCTGGCTGCGACCCTGGTTGGCTGTAGCTGCCTTTTACCGCCGCAAGCGAGCATGGACGCGTGCATGGACGCGAGCGGGTCCGGCTGTCCCAACGGGATGGCGGTCAGTCGGTCGATTGAACCGGCGCCAGCGTCATCCAGGACCAATTCCGCGACAACAAAAGTCAAGTCCACGATCGCGACGAAGACGGAAAAGCCGTCGATTGCCGACGTCCGCGACAGGCCCCAACCCGCTGAGAAAAAGGCGAAGTCCTCCATGATCGAAGCGAAAGTCGAGGCTCCGGCATCTGGTCGGCCCGCTGAGACGTCCGATCCGGTAATTAGCAAGGCGAAGACCACGATTGCCGCGAAGTTGGAGGACCCGACATCTGCCGAGTTCGGTGAGATGAAACGGGCCATCCGCAAAAATACGCTCGGAAAATCCGTCGACACCATTTGCGGCCGTGTCAAAGGAAAGAAAGCGTCGGGCGAAGATACTGGAGATAGGCCGTTTCTATATCTCGTGACGGAAGATGAAGCATACGTCGTCGATGGTCCCGCGAATTCGGCGGCGGCGAGCGCGTATCGCAATATTTGCAGCAGCTAGCCCGGAACAACGGAACCGCTGCCAAGATCTGTTGCAACGGACCAGAAGGTCCCTGACGACGTTCCTGACGAACTTGAAAGTCGGAAGCACGTCGCGATCAGCAGCAATTCGCTGCAGAGTGTGTGGGGCAGACTTGCTCCATGGAAAATGGAAATCAAAACTGGTGGAGTACTCAGCGTTTCTCTGAACTCGAGGATATCATGGACGATCTTATTAATCTCGCCGAACTAACCCAGGGGTCACCGCCGGTGCTCGTGATCATCGAGCAACATGTCCTGGCGCGTACGTGCATCCTCAATATCCTCAAGAGAGAACTCACTGGATTCGAGATCGTCGAGATGGCGACGACGAGTGGCCTGAACTCATTATCCGGCAGAGATATCCGCTTGATTGCGCTGAATATCGGGGACAAGCAGATCACCGACCCTTCGATCGAGGAAAGCCTTGCCCTCCTCGCAGAATCCTGCCCGAAAGCGTCTGTTGCCGTGTTGTCAAATCGCAACGACGATGCGACGGCTTCAGCTGCGATGCAACGGGGAGTGCGCGGCTTTTTTCCGACATCGATCCCGGTCGAAGTCGCTGTTGCCGGATTACGGCTTGTCCTTGCCGGTGGGGTCTACCGACCGTTACCGATCGTTGGGCAAAATGGAGCGTCGAGCCTCAAGGCGATATCGGAATGTCCCGACGCGCCCGAGCTATTCGGAGCTAACGAGGGTAACGGCGCCACCAGGATTGTGCCGGAGAAGGCGATGGTCGACCTTACGCCACGCGAACAACATGTGCTCGAGGCGCTGCAGCTCGGCCTTCCCAACAAGTTGATTGCCGTCAGGCTCAACCTTTCGGAAAACACTGTAAAAATGCACATTCAACGCATCATGCGAAAATGCTCCGCGCATAACCGCACCGAGGCGGTCATTCGCTGGAGCCGGCGAGCCAACGGCCATGCGCAGCCCTCACGCGTGCGGTCATCCTGAGGGCTGCCTGCGCTCGCCGTTCCGGTCGCAGCTTAATCTTCGCGGAACGCGCCGTGGAAGCTGTCGAGCAGAGGCCTGAGAGCGTAGAGCGCCACGGTGCCGCGACCCGTCTTGATGAACACCTGGGCCGGCATTCCCGGAATAATCTGGACACCATCGATCCCCGCGCCTGCCGGATCCTGAACTCGAATCTTCGTTGCGTAGTAGGGCTGATCCGTGCGCTTGTCGACCAGACGGTCGGCAGAAACGTGCGTCACAGTCCCATGGAGCCGTGGCACGCGGCGCTGATTGTAGGGCAGGAGATTCACATCTGCGCTCAGTCCGGGACGGACCACATCGATGTCCTCGGGCCTGATGCGCGCAATAACGATGAGCCGATCCTGCCGGGGAACCAGATCCATAAGAGGTGCGCCGGCGCCAATGACGCCGCCTGGGGTATGGACCTTCAGGTCGGTTACCACGCCGTCCTGGGGCGCCTTGACCGCCGTTCGTGACAGTTGGTCGTCCGCCGCCTGCAGTCGCTCGCGTATTTGAAAAATCTGGTTTTGCACCTCGCGCAGCGACTGCGCGATCTCGTTCTGACGGTCGTTATCGAGCTTGAGAAGAGTCGCCTGCGATTCGTTGATAACCTGCCCGGCGCGCGATATCTGCGCGACAATCTCACCCCGCCGCCCCTCGATGTCAGCCATCTCCCGCTCGAGGTTCAGAAGGCGCGGACGCCGCTCAAGTCCCTTGTTAACGAGCATCGCAACGGTCGCCGCCTCCTCGCGGACGATTTCGATGCGCCTTGAGGCCGCGCTTTCCTGCGCCCTGAGGCCCTCGATCTCTTTCTCCACCTGCGACCTTTTCTCCCGATTTACGGCCGCTTGCGATTGAAAGACCTGACGACGCGTTTCGAAGATGGCTTGCTGCCCCGCAAGGACATCTGCGACCGACGAACTAGCATACTGCGCCATCTCCAAGCTGGCCGAAAACAACACTTGTTCCTCTCCATGCTGTTCCGCCTGCAGCCGTGCTTCTCGCGCCGTCGCCTCCCACAACTGGCCTTGGAGGCCCTGCGCTTCGGCGCGCGCCTTGGTGTCCTCCAGCGAGATCAGCGTTTGTCCGGCGCGGACAACGTCGCCGTCCGCGACCAGAATTTCCCTGATGATGCCACCCTCGAGGTGCTGAATCGTCTTGCGGCTCGACTCGGATTCGACGGTGCCGATCGCAATCGCGGCGCTCTCAAGGGGGGCATAGGTTGACCAGGTGCCGAGACCAACGACAAAACCCCAAACCAGCAAGTTTCCGGTCCAGGTGACGCCGCGAAGTCGGTCGCGGAGCGCCGGCGGCGCCGATCTCAACCACCGTGGGACCTCCCAAATCTCGACCTGAGCGAATGCAATTTTCAGGCGAGCCCATCCCCTTTGGGCAAAGAGACCGTGAGAACGTTTGATGCGGATCCAGGTGACACCGCGAAGCCGGTCGCAGAGCGCGGACGCCGCCGATCTCAACCATCGTGGAGCCTCTCGTATGTTGACGTGAGCGACTGAGATTTTCATGAGACAGGCTCGCGCGAAGCAACTTGGGGGCGTGTCAAACACCTTTCGAAAATTTCCCTGCTCTCACCGAATGCGCTGACCACACCGCCTTGCATGATGGCAAGCTTGTTCGTTGCACCGAGGATCCCTATCCGGTGGGTGATGATGATGACAGTTGTATTGGCCGCCTTCATCCGCTCAATGGCGTCGAAGAGCATGCGCTCGCCGAGAGCGTCCAGGCTGGAGTTCGGCTCGTCGAGGACCACAAGGTGCGGGTCGCCAAAGAACGCCCGTGCAAGGCCGAGGCGCTGGCGAAACCCACGCGGGAGATTGACCCCGCCGCCAACGACGACCGTATCGTACGACTGCGGAAGCCGAATGATCGTCTCGTGAAGGCCGGCCAGCTTTGCTGCTTCAATGACCTGCTGCAAATCGGCGTCGTCCAGCCGGCCAATGATGTCCTTTACCGTCTCTCCGAAGAGATCGATATCCTGCGGCAGATATCCGAGGCGCCGGCCGCCGCCCGAATCGCGCACGGCTAAAACGTCGATGCCATCGAGCGAGACCGAACCTACCGTCGGAGCGGAGATTCCGGCAATGATTTTGCCGAGCGTGGATTTGCCGGAGCCGGAGGGACCAATGATGCCAAGACATTCACCGGGTGCGAGGTAAAACGACACGCCTTTCAGCATCAAATGGTCCGATCCTGGCAGGGCGGCGCCAACATTGTTAACGATGAGGTTACCCTTCGGCCGCTCCGGGAAGGCCTTGATGTTTTTAACCGGGGTGACAGCAGACATGATGTCGTTGAGCCGGCGGTAGGCGGCCAGGGCCATCGCGAAAGCCTTCCATCCTGCAATCGCTCCTTCAATGGGCGCGAGCGCGCGTCCGAACAGCATGCTCGTGGCAAAGATGATGGCGGGACTTCTGCTCTGCTCCAGGACGAGCCAGGCGGCAGTGCCCATAATCAGTACCTGCGCCAGCGCCCGCACAGGTTTGGAGATCAGCATGATGGTCTCGTGGCGGCGTTGCACCACCGCTTGCTCGCTCCTTGCATCATGTGCAGCCTGGCCGATGAAGCGCGCGGCGCCGTCGAGCATTCCCATCGCCCTGATGACGTGGAGATTTCCGACGGCCATGGCGAACCACCCCTGGCTCCTCGTCAGTGCGGCAGCCGAGCGCGCCAGCGGGCCTTCCGTGAGCCTGTCTCCGGCAAACCCGAGACCCAGCAGGAGAAGCGCGCTGAGCGCGCCTATCACTCCCAGCAACGGATGCACAAGGAAAAGGACGCCGAGAAAGAGCGGCGTCCAGAGCGCGTCAAACAGCGTCGAGCTAGCTCCGGACTGAGCGAACTGACGCAGGCTAGTAAGATCGCGATATGCTTCCGATGACCGCGCCCGATCGGCTTCATAGGCGTATTTGAAGCATGCGACGAGCGTAACCGGATGGAGTTCTTCCTCAAGCCACTCGCCCATCCGGCCCAATGCAGCGCGGCGCAGTGCGTCAAGCACTCCGCCAACTACGACGGCAAACGCAACGATCAGCGTCAGCATCAGGAGCGTATCGCTGCTGCGGCTCGACAGAACGCGATCATAGATCTGAAGCAGATAGATGGAAGGCGCGAGAAGAAGGAGATTATAGCTGCAGCTATACGCGAAAACGAGTCCAAGCGACCCTACGCAGGCCCGCAAGGCCGTCTTCAACGGCGTCCGTGGTGGTGACATCGTTTGCAGCCGGAGCGGTGGCATCAGCATTGCGGTCCCGCCAGAGATCTGAAGTCCGAACCTTCCGCCCCATTATTCGTCGACTTCGCGACGAATTGAGACCGGCGGCGTTCAACCGCCGGTCTCACCCCTCACAGGCATCGATCAGCTGAACATGCCTGAATCGTCGATATGGAAGTGCTCGGAATCGTTAAGCACGTCGTTCAGGTTCACGGATTCGATGCTAGCCTTGAAGTAAACATCTCCGCCTTCCGCCTTATTGTTGTTTCCGCCGTCGCCGCCGACGCCGGCCATCACCGTCTGACTCTGATCCGCAGCAAGCCAGTTTTCCTGATAGGCCGTCGTGTTGGCATCCACGTCGGATTTGTTATGGCCGCTCTCAGATTCCTGGTCGCCATTCGAGACGGCCTTTCCGCCCTCAGCCTTGGAATACTTCTCCGCCTTCGCATTCGCGCCCCCGGCGTCCCAGTATGCCTTCTGGTAAACGTCATCGCCGTTTTTGACGTGGACGTCGGCGCCTTCCGCCTTGTTGGTCGGCTCGAACTTGATACTCGGGTTGCTGATGATATTGCCCTCGTTGTAACCGTCTCCACCGTTACCTGCGCTGTTGCCGCCGGTCGATGCCTTGAACATGATCGTGTCTGAAGGAAATGATGCCTTTGCCATGTGAGTCTCCCTGATGTGGTTTGCACACTGTGCGTCCCAATGTGGACAGCAACGATCTTGGATTTGGACACCGGATCGGTCTAGCCGCCAAAGCTGATGCCACCCTGTGGCAACGGTGTACGCCCGAAATGCTACGGTCCCGCCGCCGAGATCCGGCGAGCTTCAATGCCGCTGGAGCGTTTTCGAGCGAAGCATGCCCTGGGACTTGATCCGTGGGTAGAGACCGGTCCGCGTCAAGAAACTGCGTCAAATGAAAAATCGAGAGCTCCGTTTCGATTCTATCGAAACGGAAAAGGCTCTAGCTAGGCATGATCCAGCAAGTGAAGGTCCGACAACAGGTGCATGGCGAAATCGCCGCCCAACGCAGCGTTGCCGTGGCCGCCGTCACCACCGATTCCGGAAATCTGGATCGCGCTCTGATCGAACACGACATTGTTGCTCTGATGAGCATCGGCTGTTGAATTGTAGCCGGCGACCGCAATGTTGATCGGGGCGTAGATCGCTACGTCGATGTCGACCATGCTTCCCGAGAAATGGCCGTTGCCGCCGTTGCCGGCGCTGTTGTTGCCGGTCGCAATTACGTCAGAGCCAATTAACTCGAAGATGGAAGAGAAAATGTCTGCAGTTCCGCCAACCGCGTGATTACCGTTCCCGCCGTCACCCCCCACGCCGGCCATCTGAAAAGCGGATTGATCGAACACCACATTGTTTGTCTGTTCGGCGTTGGCGGTGGAATTGTATCCGGCCACCGCGATGTTGATCGGATAGTAGAGCGCAAAGGTCGCGTGAACGATGCCCCCGTAGGCGTATCCGTCGCCACCATTGCCGGCGCTGTTGTCGCCGGTACCGGGCGCGTCAGAGCCGGTGGACCCGATCGCACTGACATTTCCACCCGATGCGGCATTTCCGTTGCCGCCATCGCCGCCAACTCCCGCGATCTGGGTCGCGGATTGATCGAACACCACGTTGTTCGTCTGATGAGCGTCGGCCGTCGCATGCGGACCCGCCACCGCAATATTGATCGGGTTATAGACCGCGACAGGAGCATGCACCATTGCTCCGGAGAAGTAACCATCGCCACCGTTGCCGGCACTGTTGCCGCCGGTGGCAATCACGCCAAGGCCGGCAGGCCCGAGCGCGCCGACGCTTCCGCCCGATGCGGCGTTCCAATTGCCGCCATCACCGCCAACTCCCGCGATCTGGCTTGCGGACTGATCAAAATAGGCGATGTTCGTCTGATGGGCGAGAGCTGTCGCATGGACGCCCGGCCACGCCACGTTGAGCGGCTCGAAACCAGCGTAGCTGCTATGGATCAGGCTCCCGGCAAAATAGCCGTTGCCGCCATTGCCGGCGCTGTTATCTCCCGTGTGGGTCGGGAAGTTTGGCCACGAATCCGCGGAAAGCCACCACGAGCCTGATGCATCGTACCCGAGCGGATACTTGATGCCGAGGTGAGCGCCGTCCGATACACTCCGAACACCCATGGCTGCTGCCCTACCGAAATCGCTTCGCGCCGACTGGACGGACGCTCCCAAACTCGAGAAAGAATGTCACCGCGGCAAGCCAAAAGCCGAGTCGTCAATTCGGATCGCAAACGTTCGGATGGTTGACATGATATCGGTTACGCCCATTCGGGCGTGGGTAGTGGTGCCTTGCCGTGAGTCTTGGAGACCACCGCGCTGCCGCAGATATTCGTGGCGCTGCGGCTTGCTTCGTCGCTTAGCCTCGTCGGCGCGATCGTCGGCGAATGGTTCGGCGACACCACGGGTCTTGGCGTATTGCTGCTGCAGGCCATGTTCACCGAGAACGTGGTCGCGATCTGGGGCGCGCTGCTGGCCGCGGCGCTGCTTGGCACCGGCTTCTACGCCCTCGTCGCCGCGGCCGAACGGTGGCTGGTATTCTGGAGCGCGGAGCAATGAGCGGATCGCCCCTCGCCTCTTCTCCGCTTGCCGTACAACGGGGCATCCTCGGCGCGGTTCTACTGGTGGTGTGCTGGGAAGGGCTCGCGCGCGGACTGCATCTGCCGTCCTACGTTCTTCCCGCCGTCAGCGAGATTCTGGCCGGCGCCTGGTCCAAGCGCGCGCTACTGGGTGAGGCTGCGGGCTACACCGTGCTCGAAGCGCTGGTGGGCTACGGGCTCGGCTGTCTCATCGGCATTGGCCTTGCGGTCGCCATCACCATGCTCCCGACGCTCCGCGCCGTGATCCTGCCTGCAGCCACCGCCATCAACTCGGTGCCAGTGGTCGCCTATTCGCCGTTGATCCTGCTCTGGTTTGGCATCGGCGTTGCGTCGAAGATGGTGATGGTGGCCATGGCGGTGAGCTTCACCGTCTTCCTGTCGACGCTCGCCGGGCTCGACCGCGTCGATCGCCGCGCCATCGATCTCATGCGCAGCTTCGGTGCGGGGCGGCTGAGCATCCTGTGGCGCCTGCGCCTGCCGACCGCCCTGCCGCTGCTGCTTGCCGGGATGCGCGTCTCCACCGTCCGCAGCCTCATCGTGGCGATTATCACCGAAATGCTTGGCGCCTATGGAGGGCTCGGCTGGGTGATCTACCAGGCAGTGCTGCAGATCGACTTCGTGCAGGTCTGGTCGGCGATCTTCGTTGCTTCGGCGGCGAGCCTGAGCTTCTTCGGCCTGATCGGCTTTCTCGAACGCAAAATCCTGTTTTGGAAATGATGCGATGAAACGACAGATGCATCTTGGGCTGTTCATCCTGGGGACCGGCAGCCATGTTGCCGGCTGGCGCTACCCTGGTGCGGTGGACAGCTTCCAGAACTTTCCCGCGATTCAAGAGATCGGCCGCATCGCCGAGCGCGGCAAATTCGACCTGATCTTCATGGGCGACAACCTCTACGCGGATGCTACCGCCCATCCCTCCTACACGCTGCGGCTCGAACCGCTTACGATGCTGGCTGCGCTTTCCACCTCGACCAGCCATATTGGATTAGGTGCCACCGTTTCCACCACCTACAGTGATCCGTTCATGGTGGCGCGCGTGTTCGCCTCGCTCGATCACATCAGCAACGGCCGCGCCGCGTGGAATGCGGTGACGACAGCAAATCCCGCGACCGCAGCCAATTTCGGCACCACCCATCCCGACCACGCCCGCCGCTACGAGATGGCCGGCGAATTCCTCGACGTCGTGAAGGGCCTCTGGGACAGCTGGGCTGATGACGCCATCGTTGCCGACCGCGCGAGCGGGCTCTATATCGATCCGGCGAAGTTGCGCTCGATCGACCATGACGGCGCCTTCTTCAAGGTGAAGGGCCCGCTCAATATCGGCCGTAGCCCGCAAGGCCATCCGGTGGTGCTGCAGGCCGGCGGCTCCGAGGCAGGCCAGGCACTCGCCGCACGCACCGCGGACATCGTATTCTCTGTTGTGCAGGACATAGACGAGGCCAAGGCCGGCTATGCGTCGCTGAAAAACCGCCTGCCGGCCCTCGGCCGCAGCGCAGAGGATGTGACGATGCTGCCGGGCGTCATGCCGATCGTCGGCCGCACCGACAAGGAGGCTTTCGAAAAGCTCAACGTGCTGCAGAGCTTCGTCAGCGGCACCAACGCAATCGCCATTCTCTCCGATCGCTTCGGCCGCGACATGTCAGCCTACGATCTGGATGGACCGGTTCCCGACATCGAGCCGTCCGACAGCTATCACAGCTTCGCCAGTGTCATGCTCGCCAAGGCGCGCCGCGAGAACATGACGTTGCGCGACCTCTATAATCTCACCGCCGCCGCGCGCGGCCATTGGGTGCTGTGCGGCTCGGCGATCAGCATCGCCGACACCCTGCAGCACTGGTTCGATGAATATGCCGCCGACGGCTTCAACGTGATGCCGCCATATTTCCATGAAGGTTTTGAGGATTTCGTGCAGCTCGTGGTACCGATCCTGCAGGAGCGCGGCCTGTTCCGCGCCGACTATGAGGGGACGACGCTGCGCGATCATCTCGGCCTGCGGCGGCCGGAGAACACCTTCTAGCTGGTACCGGACGATCACCTCAACCTGCACGAAATCGTCATATCTGAATTATCACTGCACACATCCCTCAATTGGATTTGGTGCGACTATGCTGCGCCGAACCGATCCGCCGACTGGTTGAAGTAGAGTGCGGCCGCCTGCGTTGCAGGATCGTGCCAGTGTACAATCGTCGCGCTGACGTAGAATTGGTGCAACCACGGATTCATGCGGCGCCGGTCAGTCTTTCCGGTTCGTGAGCGAGAGCCACGAACTAATGAAGGATCTGGTCGAGGAATGTCCTTGCCCGCTCGGACGCCGGATGATTGAAGAAGTCCTTCGGAGCTGCTTGCTCGACTATTTTTCCCTCATTCATGAACACGATCCGGTCCGCGACCTCGCGGGCGAAGCCCATCTCGTGGGTGACGCAGAGCATGGTCATGCCCTCTTCCGCCAGCTTCTTCATCGTCTCAAGCACTTCCTTGACCATTTCCGGATCGAGCGCCGACGTCGGCTCGTCGAACAGCATGATCTTCGGCTGCATGCAGAGCGCGCGCGCAATGGCGACGCGCTGCTGCTGTCCGCCTGACAACTGCCCCGGAAACTTTTCGGCCTGCTCCGGGATCCGGACCTTGGTCAGGAAGTGCATGGCGAGATCCCTCGCCTCCTCCTTCGCCATTCCGTTCACCGTCATCGGCGCCAGGATACAGTTCTCCAGGGTCGTCATGTGCGGAAACAGGTTGAAGCTCTGGAAAACCATACCGGTGTCCCGCCGGATGGCATCGATGTTCTTCCGCTGATCATCCAGCTCGGTGCCGTTGATGTAGATCAGCCCCTGGTCGTGCTTTTCGATATGATTGATGCAGCGGATCAGGGTCGACTTCCCCGAACCGGACGGACCGCAGATGACGATCTTCTCACCCCTGGCCACCTTGAGATCGATCTCGTTCAAGGCGGTAAAATCGCCGTAATATTTGTAGACCGCCTCCATTTGAACCGCGGCGACCTCGCGCATGCGCGGCTGGCCCTGTCCACCTTCAATATCGGCTGCCATCGATCCGTTCCTTGGTGGCGCGCGCACCGGAGCTGCGCCTCGCGGTCGCAGCTTCGTTCCTCGCAACAAAATCTTCCCTCGGCACTTTCATGCCCTGGCCTCGAGGCCGGCTTGCGGCGACGACGCCGTTGCGGTGGTTCTTCGCGATCTTGTCGCGCTCGACCGGCCAAAGTGTTTTTCAAGGCGGCGCTGGACCACATCCCAGACCGAGGTGAGGATCAGGTAATAGGCGGTGGCGGCCGCATAGACTTCGAGGATCTGAAAATGCTCCTGCATCAGCATGTCGCTCCGGCGCATGATTTCCTCGACCGAGATGACGGAGGCGAGCGACGTCGCCTTCAGGAGCGAATTGATGGAGTTGCCGAGCGGTGGGATCATCAGGCGAAAGGCTTGCGGAAGCGTGATGCGCCGGAACGTCACCCATCTCGACAGACTTAGCGCCCAGGCGGCCTCCCGTTGCCCGGCAGATACGGCCATGAAACCGCTGCGAACGATTTCAGCAAGATACGCAGCCTCATTGAGGATCAATCCGATCAGGGCGCAGGTGATCACGTCAAACTTGATGCCCAGCTGCGGCAGGCCGCTGTAGATCACCACGAGCTGGATCAGGAGCGGCGTGCCGCGAAAGAACCAGATGTAGAACCGGGCGAAGCCGCTGAGCACAGGATTGGATGACATGCGCATCAGCGCAATGCCCATCCCCAGAATAAGCCCACCAACGACTCCGGCAACCGTCAAGCCGATGGTGACGAGTACCCCCTTCATCAGGAAGAAATTGAAAAAGTAGTCGACGCTGGCCGCCAGATTGAAATGGGTCATCGGCTCATCTCCGTGTGGTATTCGGCAGCAATTTTCATGCCGCCGTCGGGAGCGACGAAAACCGAGATCGCCTGCACAGCACGAGCCACCATGTACATCAGCTTCGAGCGCTCCTCGAACCCAAGCATGTCGCTATCAATTCCGTCGGTCCGACCTGCCGAACGATAGGAATGAAGGCCTCGTCGGACATGACGGAGCCCTCAAGTCAGGTGAATGTCGCCGGCGCAGCGCGCCGCACCGAGCGTCGTTGCGATGGCGTCGCAAAGATCAGGCAGAACCGGCAACAACGGCGGCCGCGGATCCGCATTGCGGATCAGCCCCAATGCCTTGAGGCCCACCTTCATGCGCGTATGCATGTCGACGATCGGCGCCGGGCCGTAAATCGCCCGGACGATCGGGTGGAGCCGCTCGTTCACGACGCGCATCGCCTTGAGGTCGTCAGCGACCGACGCCTGCCAGAGTTCGATAAACAGATGCGGAGCCAGGCTGACGAGCCCGGACAGGATACCGTCGCCACCGACAGCGAGCTGCGGCAAAAACCAGTTGTAATTCGACGGCAAGACCGCGACCTCCGGATCGGCTTCTTTCACGGCCCGTCGGTTCTCGTCATAGGCGAGCATCGTGTCGCTACCCTCCTTGACGGCGATGACGCGGTCGATAGTCGCTATTTCTGCGAGCGTCTGCGTCGAATAGCCGAAGCCGGACGCCACCGGATACTGGAAGATAGACACCGGGATTGCGATTGCCTCGCTAACCGCCCGCACGAAGGCGACCGGCGCGCGCGGTGTGGCCGATGCACCGCCACCAATGGCAGCAGGCGGAAACAGGACCGCGCAAGCCGCACCGGCAGCCTCGGCGAGCCGGGCCTGCCGGATGGCCTCTGCGGTCGAGTGCGCGATGATGCCGGCAAGCAGCGGCTTGCCGGCGATATGGGCCCGGGTCCGCGCGATGACCGCCTGACGCTCTTCGTCCGACAGCGAGGCGCCCTCGCCCGCATGCCCGTTGACGAAGACAGCCGCGATGCCGTCGGGACAGGCACAATAATCCAGCAGCCGGGCATAGCCGTCCCAGTCAATCGACAGGTCGTCCTTGAACGGCAGCACGGTGGCGACGGTGACGCCGCGCAGATCGAGTTTTTTCATCAGATCGCTCATGACGGTTTGCGCCGCCGAACTGTACGACCACGAAGAACGGATGCGATCATGCTGCGCCCTTTCCTCATCCGGCGTTCTGCCTTGATGCCGCGGTCACGCCCGGCCACACCAGACCGAACTTCGCCACCAGTGCGCGCGCGGCTGCATCCTGCGGGCCCGGCAAGGGCAGACGGGGCGGACGCGGCACGCCCGCGGAAAAGCCCATGTGACCGAGCAACGCCTTGGTGCCGGCAACGTAAGCCTGGCCACCGACGAATTCGATCACCGGCAAATAGTCGAGATAGAGCTTGCGCGCCGCATTGATCCCGCCTTCATCCGCGACGAGGCTGAAGATGCGCGCCATGGGCTGGGGTACGACGTTGGAGGCAACCGCCACCCAGCCCTGCGCACCCTCCACGAAAGATTCGAAACCGAGGATGCCGCCGAACACGGTCATCCGATCACCGCACAGCCGGATGATGTCGCGCACGCGCGTCACCTCGAGCGTCGACTCCTTGATGTAAAGACAGTTGTCGATCTCGGCGAGTCGCGCCACCAATGCCGGCTTGAGATCGACATTGGCGGTCGCGGGATTGTTGTAGACCATGATGGGCAGTGAGATCGCATCGGCCACTGTCTTGTAGTGCTGGACGACCTCGTCGTCGGTCGGCGTCGAATAGAACGGCGGGATAATCATCACGCCGTCGGCGCCCAATTTTTCGGCACGGCGGCTGAGGCGCACCACTTCCCGCGTATCCTCCGCGCCGGTCCCGATCAGCACAGGCACGCGCCCCGCCGCCTGGGTGATGACCGTCTCGGCCACCAGAACCTTCTCGTCATCGTCGAGCGAGAGGAACTCGCCGGTCGAGCCGAGCGGAATCAGCCCGTGGATGCCCTGCCCGATCTGCCAATCGACAAACCCCCGCAACGCCTCGGCATCAACCTCACCGGCCGGCGTGAACGGCGTGATCATGACCGTGTAGGTACCGCGAAATGTCTTCATCGAAGAACTTCCAGTTGCTCAGGTGAACTCGGGCAGCGGCCTCTGCCGCACACCTCCATGTGCGCTGCAATCGATTGCAGAACTGACGCTGATTTGGGCAGAACCCATCTCTAATTTAGGCTTGCACACGTAAATTTCCGCCAATAATGTTTTGCAATCGTTTCCATTTTAGCGGCGAGATTGATGAGCGTCACGCTCAAAGATGTGGCACTGGCGGCCCGCGTTTCGATCAGCACAGCCTCGCGCGCGCTGGGCGGCAGCGGATTGACGAGCGAGCGCACCCAGCAGCGCTTGACGCGCATTGCGCGCGAGCTCGGTTACCGTCCCAACCCGATCGCGCGCGGACTCAAGACCGGACAGTCGCGGCTGGTGGGGCTGTTGGTCCACAACCTCGCCAACGCGTCGTTCCAGGTGATGGCCGAGGTGGTGCAGGCGCGGCTGAAGGCGCTCGGCTACCAGATGCTGCTGTGCATCGCCGGCGATGATCCGCAGCTCGAAAGCGACACGCTGACGACACTTGCCGACCATCGTGTCGATGGACTGATCGTTGTGCCCACGGGCAAGAACGGCGCCCGCCTCACCGCTCTGGCAAATGAAATCCCGATCGTCTGCCTGGTGCGCCGCGACGACGGGACAGACCTCGAGACCGTGCTCGCCGACGATTCGGAAGGCGCCTTTGTGGGCACGCGGTACCTGACCGGGCTCGGGCACCGGCGGATCGGCCTTATTGTCGGCCGTCCAGATACGACTTCGGGACGCGAACGACTGTCGGGATATGTCCGCGCATTGCGCGAGGCGTCGATACCCGTGGACGATACGTTGATCCATGCTGGCCATTTCGAGCCGGAAACCGGCGCCGCCTCCTGTCGCAAGCTGCTGGATCTCACCGAACCCCCCAGTGCGATCTTCGTCGCCAACCACGAAGCGACGCTCGGCGTCCTGCGCGTGACGGCGGAGCGTGGCCTGTCGATTCCCGATGATCTGTCGTTACTCTGTTACGAGCATTCGCCCTGGTTCGAATGGCATCGCCCGGCCATCAGCATCGTCGATAACGGCGCGCGCGACCTTGCCAATCTCGCGGTCGACCGGCTGCTGCACCGTATGGACGCCAAGGGGAATGGCGCCGATAGCGTACGCGAATATCGCGTCGGCGCCCGGCTGGTGATCCGCGATTCCTGCCGCCCGTTCGATCCGGCCGCGCGCGGATCTTCCGCAACCAAATTGTCCAGATCGAAGGCCTGACCGATGCCCTATGTCGAAATTCTTGCGCCGCCTGCCCCACCGCAAAGCAAGGCCTCGTTGGCAAAGTCCATCACCGACGGTCTGATGTCGGCCTTCGGCGTCGATGCGCAGACGATCACACTCTACTTCCTGCCAATCGCTCCCTGCGACTACGCCCATGCCGGCGAGATGGGACCGCAAGGCACCGGCCAGCGTATCCTGCTCAAGGTGCACGCGTTCCGCCGCAGCGCGGCCGAGCGCCGCGCCGCCGCGGCCGCGCTGACGCGCAGCGTCTGCAGCGCCTATGGCGTGCCGGGTACTGATGTCGCCACGTACTTCCTCGACCGGGAGAAGGACGAGGTCGCCCACGATTCCAAGCTCGCCAGCGACTGAGGGAAGCGTCACGCCATGGACCGTTTCTACACCGAGGACCAGAAGGCGCTGCGAGACACCGCGCGGCGCTTCGCGCAAGCCGAGATCCTGCCGCGCGCGGCCGCGATCGATCGCGACGACCGCTTCGACCGTTCGCTTTACAAGGGTATGGCCGACCTCGGCCTGTTCGGCATCTGCTTGCGCGAAGGCGCGGGCGGCGCAGGGCTCGACGCGGTCGCGGCCTGCATCGCCATGGAAGAGCTGGCGCGTTGTTCGGGCGCGGTGGCCAACGCTTTCGCCATTCCCGTCGAGGCGGTGCTGTTTTTCGACCAGCACGGCACCGAGACGCACAAGACGCTGATCCCGCAGATCCTGAGTGGCGAAATTATCCCCGCCACCGCCGTCTCCGAACCCGACCACGGCTCTGATGTCGCCGGCATCAGAACGACCGCGGTGCGCGACGGCAACGGTTGGCTGCTCGATGGCACCAAGGCCTGGGTGACGCTCGGCGGCGTCGCCGACCGCATCATGGTGTTCGCCCGCACCGGCGCGGAGGGTGGACACCGCGCCATCTCCTGCCTGCTCGTCGATGGCACGTTGCCGGGCATCGCGCGCGGCAAGAACGAGGAGCTTCTGGGCATGCACGGCCTGGAGGATTGCCAGATCACCTTCTCCGGCGTGCGTCTGCCGGCCGACAGCGTGATGGGACCCGAGAACCAGGCCTTCAAGATGGCCATGAGCAACTTCAATTTCAGCCGCCTGATGATGGCGTCGATGGCGCTCGGCATGGCACAGGCCGCTTTCGAGGATGCCACCGCCTACGCAAAGGACCGCAAGCAGTTCGGCCAGCCGATCATCGGTTTTCAAGCGGTTCAGTTCATGCTGGCCGACATGGCCACCGACATCGCCGCCGCCCGTCTTCTGATCCACCACGCCGCGCGCCTGCACGACGCCCGCGAGCCGATCGCCAAGGAAGCCGCACAGGCAAAGCTGTTCACCACCGACATGGCGATGAAGCACGTCTCCAACGCGCTGCAGATCCATGGCGGCAACGGCTATTCACGCGACTACCGCATCGAGCGGCTGTTCCGCGACGTGCGCCTCGCGCAGATTTATGAGGGCACCAACCAGATCCAGCGCCTCATCATCGCCCGCCAGGTCGAGAAGGAGGCCGCATGAATTGGAGCGTGCAACCATGCTGAGTGTCATCACCGCGACGCAGGCCGCGAACTTGGTTCGCGATGCCGATACGCTGATCGTCGGCGGCAATGGCGGCACCGGCGTGGCGGAAGCCATTCTCGATGCGCTGGAGCAGCGTTTCCTCGGCGGCGGTGGGCCGCACGGGTTAACGCTGATCAACATCACAGGCGTCGGCGCGGTGACCGAGAAGGGTCTATGCCATCTTGCCCATGAGGGCCTGATCGCGCGGGTGGTCGGCGGCAATTTCGGGCTGCAGGTGCCGTTCATGCGCCTGGTGCGCGACGAACTGATCGACGCCTATAATTTCCCTCAAGGCGTGATGAGCCAGCTCTGCCGCGCCATGGCCGCGAAGCATCCCGGCGTGCTGACCCATGTCGGCCTCAACACCTATATGGATCCGCGCCAGGACGGCGGGCGCATGAACGCGCGCACCACCCCGCCACTGGTCGACCTCGTCGAGCTGCAGGGCCAGCCATGGCTGCTCTACCGCGCGCCCTCGCCTCCAAACATCGCCATCATCCGCGGCACCTCGGCCGACGAAGACGGCTATATCAGCATGGAGCACGAAGGCACGACACGCGAGGATCTCTCGATCGCGCAGGCCGTGCACAATGCCGGCGGCACGGTGGTTTGCCAGGTGAAACGGATCGTCAAGCGCGGCTCGATCCATCCGCAGATGGTCAAG
This sequence comes from Bradyrhizobium algeriense, assembly GCF_036924595.1. Classification (NCBI taxonomy): domain Bacteria; kingdom Pseudomonadati; phylum Pseudomonadota; class Alphaproteobacteria; order Hyphomicrobiales; family Nitrobacteraceae; genus Bradyrhizobium; species Bradyrhizobium algeriense. The sequence goes on from NZ_JAZHRV010000001.1 coordinate 4,996,979, forward strand.
ATCCCCGGCTTTCTGATCGACCATGTGGTGCTCGAACCCGACCAGATGCAGACCTACGGCACGGTCCACGATGCCGCCCGCTGCGGCGAGACCCGCGTACCGGTCGCAATGATCACGCCCGACCCGCTCACCGAACGGCGAGTGATCGCCCGCCGCGCTACTTTCGAGCTGCGCCCGCGCGACGTGGTCAATCTCGGCGTCGGCATCTCCGCGATGATCCCCAACGTCGCAGCTGAGGAAGGCATCGCGGATCTGATCACGCTGACGGTTGAATCCGGCGTGGTCGGCGGCGTGCCGGGCCATGCGCGCGAGTTCGGCACCGCCATCAATCCCCGCGCCATCCTCGATCAAGCCTACCAGTTCGATTTCTACGACGGCGGCGGCCTCTCTTGCGCCTTCCTCTCCTTCGCGGAAGTGGACGAAACCGGCAATGTCAATGTCACCCGTTTCGGCGACCGTCGCGACGGCTCGGGCGGCTTCATCGACATCACCCAGAACGCCAAACGGCTGATCTTCAGCGGCACCATGACCGGCGGCAAGTTCGACATCGCCGTTGAGAACGGCCGGCTGGCGATCCGCCGCGACGGCGCCTTCCGTAAATTCGTGCCGCAGGTCGGCCAGATCAGCTTCAGCGCAGCGCTGGCCGCGCAGCGCGGTCAGGAAGTGTCCTACGTCACCGAACGCGCCGTGTTCCAACTGGAGAATGGCGGCATCACGCTGACCGAGATCGCCCCGGGCGTACGCCTGGAGCAGGACGTGCTGGCGCATATGGGTTTCCGGCCGCGCATCAGCCCCGACCTCCGGGATATGGACCCGCGCATCTTCCGGCCCGGGCCGATGGGAATCGGACAGAGCTTCGTTGAGCTGCCGGCTCGCCCGCGCAAGGTCGCCTGAGGACACGCCAATGGAAACCACGGCCACCGCGTCGATCAATCTCCGCTACGAGGACATCGAACCCGGCACGCAGTTCGAAAGCGCGACGCATACCGTAACACCGGCCGATATCGAGGCCTTCGCCGACGTCACGCGCGATCATCATCCGCTGCATGTCGATGCTACTTACGCAAAATCCCGCGGCTTCCCGGCAGTGATCGCGCACGGGCTGTATGGCCTGTCACTGATGGAAGGGCTGAAGTCGGAATTGAAGCTCTATGAAGAGACTTCAGTCGCCTCGCTCGGCTGGGACGGAGTGCGCTTCAAGGCGCCGGTCGTCGCTGGCGACCGGCTCCGCGTGCGCTTTCGCTTCGTCGAGAAGCGGCCGACCCGCAACCCCGCACGCGGCGTCGTCATCGAAGCACTCGACCTGATCAACCAGCGCGACGAGGTAGTGACGGAAGCCCGCCATACTTCGCTGATCCTGACCCGCCAGCCGGATCGCGCATCCAGTATGCCGGACGCGACATAACGAGACAACGAAAAGACGACCAGACCCGGGAACGCCGCCTTACCCATTCACTTTTACACAGGGGTTTACGTCATGCGACTTCTCAATATCTTCTCCGCCCTGGCCGTCCTGATCGGCCTCGTCCCAACAGCTCACGCGCAGAGCTGCACGCCGAAAGTGCCGGCATCCAGCCTGATCGAAGCCGGCAAATGGCAGATGTCGATCAACCCGACCCTGCCGCCGCAGCAATTCATCGACGACAAGGGCGAACTGCAGGGGCTCAATGTCGAATTGGCCCGCGAAATCGCCAAACGGATCTGCATCGAGCCGGTGTTCCTGCGGATGGACTTCCCGCCGATGATCCCGGGTCTGCGCTCCGGCCGCTTCGACACCATCAATACCGGCCTGTTCTGGACCGAGGAGCGCTCGAAGATGCTGTACCTCGTGCCCTACGCGCAGCAGGCGATCAGCATCTACACCGATCCCGCTTCCTCCCTGAAGCTGGAGAAGTTCGAAGATCTCGCCGGCCGTGTCGTCGGCGTTGAGTCGGCAACCTATACCGAGCGCAAGGCGCGCGAATTCAGCGCCGCGATGGTGGCGAAAGGACTCAAGGAAGTCGAGTTGCGCACGTTCACGACCGTTACCGCGACCTCGGCGGCCTTGCGCGCCGGACAGCTCGAAGCGGCGCTCAACATCAACGAGACCGCCAACTCGCTCGAACAGCGTGGCATCGCCAAGATCTGGGTCAGGGACATTGCCGGCACCGACATTACCTTCGCCTTCCGCGACAAGCTGCTGGCGCAGGCGACGGCGGATGCTCTGACGGCCATCCGCACCGACGGTACCTATGACAAACTGTTCGACAAGTTCGGCATGACCAAGCTGAAAGCCACCACTTTCGTCATTCGCGGCGACGGTCCAACCAACTGACGGCAAGCGCCGCGGCCATTCGCTAACCGGCCCGACGGGAGCGCGACATGACATTCGACACCGTCATCCGCGGCGGCACAGTCGCGACGGCGTCCGACACCTTCGCCTGCGACGTCGGAATATCAGACGGTCGGATTGCAGCACTCGGCCACGACCTCGGCGATGCGGGACAGACGATCGATGCTACCGGCCGGCTGGTCCTGCCCGGCGGCATCGACAGCCATGTCCACTTTTCCCAGCCGAGCGGACCGGGCATCGTCATGGCCGATGATTTCGAAAGCGGCACACGCGCCGCCGCCTTTGGCGGCAACACCACGGTGCTGCCGTTCTGCCTGCAGGAACGCGGACAGAGCCTGCGTCAGGCGGTGCGGGACTATCACGCCAAGGCTGACGGCAACTGCTACATCGACGTCAGTTTCCATTTGATCATCTCCGATCCAACCGAGCAGGTTCTCGGCCAGGATCTCCCGGCACTGATCAAGGACGGCTACACCTCGTTCAAGGTGTTCATGACCTATGAAGACCTGGCGCTGAGCGACCGCCAGATCCTTGAGGTGATGGCAGTCGCCCGCGAAACCGGTGCGCTGGTCATGGTCCATGCCGAGAATTTCGACGCCATCCGCTTCCTCACGGATCGCCTCGAGCAAGCTGGCCATACCGCACCGCATTTCCACGGGGCATCCCGGCCGATTGCCGTCGAACGGGAAGCCACCCACCGCGCCATTGCGCTTGCAGAACTCATCGACGTCCCGGTGATGATCGTCCACGTCTCCAACCGGCAGGCGATGGAGGAAATCCGCCGCGCGCAGCAGCGTGGCCTGAAGGTGTTTGGCGAAACCTGCCCGCAATATCTCGTCTTGACCGAGAAGGACATGGAAGGGCTCAACATGGAGGGCACCAAATACGTCTGTAGCCCACCGCCACGCGATGTCCCAAGCCAGGTCGCCTGCTGGGAAGGATTGCAGCAAGGCACCTTCAGCGTTTTCTCCTCCGATCATTGCGCGTTCCGTTACGACACGACCGGAAAGCTCGCCCCGAAAGGCCGTACCAGTTTTCGTTGGGTGCCGAATGGCATTCCCGGCGTCGAGACGCGCCTGCCGATCCTGTTTTCGGAAGGTGTGGTCAAGGGTCGTATCGATCTGAACCGGTTCGTTGCCCTATCGGCGACCAACCATGCCAAGACGTACGGCCTCTATCCGCGCAAGGGCACGATCGCAATCGGCTCGGACGCAGACATTGCGATCTGGGATCCGGCGCGTGAGGTTACGATCAGCCAGGACATCCTGCATCACGGCCCCGATTACACACCCTATGAGGGTTTTCGTGTCACCGGCTGGCCGATGACCACACTGGTACGCGGTGAGGTCGTCGTCGCGAATGGCACCCTGGTCGGCCGCAAGGGAGCCGGCCAACATCTGGCGCGCGACGCTTCGCTGTTCGCCTCCGCCCGCGACTAACGTGACCCGCAGTTTTCGTTGGTTGTCGCCAAACTTTCTTTGGTCTCCCGGTGCACGGCTGACTGCGACCCCCCTTCGGGACATTCCGCCCCTTCCTTGGTCAGACGATAGGACGCGCGCATCAAGTAACCCCCTTTTCCGTCCCGACCTCGGCGGTCCTTCGTAATGTGTCTTAAAACCAACACCGTAAGTAAGTCTGATCATGCCGGAACGCCGAATTTCAGCTGCCGCTCCCAGCTCAGTGCGTGCTGCACGATCTGCTCGAGATGGTCGTGACACGATCTCCACCGCAGGATGGACTTCGCCTTTGCGTTGGATGCCACGAGGATAGCCGGATCGCCGGGCCTGCGTTCGCGCGTCCTCACGTCGAAATCGACGCGGCACACGCGCTTGACGACATCGATCACATCCAGGACCGAGTAGCCGCGGCCATACCCCACATTGCAGGTCAGGGACTCTCCCCCGCTTCGCAGATACGTCAGCGCATCGACGTGCGCCTGCGCGAGATCGGTGACGTGCACATAGTCCCGAATGCAGGATCCATCCGAGGTTGGATAATCGCTGCCAAACACGTCCATGCCCTGCCGCCGACCCAGCGCCGCCTGCACCGCGACGTGTATGAGATGAAATGCCTCTCGCGTGGACTGCCCCGAACGCCCCGCCGGATCGGCCCCTGCGACATTGAAGTAGCGCAGCGCACAATACCTGAGCGAGGTCGATGCTGCTGCATCCCGTAGCATCCATTCGATGGCAAGCTTCGAACGGCCGTATGGGTTGATTGGGAGCGTCGCGTTTTCCTCCTCAATTGGGATCGTTCGCGGCTCTCCGTAAACAGCGGCCGTCGACGAAAATATGAAGTGTAAAACGCCAGCGCGCTCAGCCTGGGAGATCAGCGCATGCGTATTCACGGTATTGTTCAAATAGTATTTTCCAGGATCACGAACTGACTCAGCGACCGATATGCTGCCGGCAAAATGCATGATCGTATCGACAGCGTGGTTCTGCAGGATCTTGGCGACCATCGCAGTGTCGCCGCAGCTTGCACGATAGAAGGGCACGCCTTCCGGGACGGCGGCCTGCAGACCCGTGGATAGATCGTCGATTACGACGGCTCGCTCGCCCGCATCCAGCAGGGCCAGGACCGCGTGGCTTCCAATGTAGCCGGCTCCGCCGGTGACCAGCACGCTGCTGCCATTCATCAATCGCGTCGCCCGGAAGTCCTGCATCGTCATTCACCTTCTGTCCGTGCTGATCCTGGCCGCGGCCGTAAAACGGGTGGTCACACGCCCCTCTCGTCCCTTCCTGAGCAGAACTGGTCTTCAATCTTCCCAACAAGCAGGGCCGATGGCGATTTCGCCTGCATCGTCGGCGCCGAGGAGCCTGTAGACTTTCCAGGTCATCAGAACTTTCTTGCAGTGCTGGCACCTGACCTCGTCGCTATCGCCCAGCCTTGGTGGAGGCGCGATAGAGGCAGAGCCGCACGTGTCGCATGCAAAGTCTCTTGCGATCTTCATTACGACCTCTTCGTTTCCCGGTGGAACCGGCAATCGCTCTGCTCCTGCCCCGGATCCCATTCTGTTCCTCGAGCTCTCGAAGGTGGCCTCCTGCCCATTTTTTAGGCGCGACTTATTGATTTGTTCATGCATCTTGACGCTAATATTTGTCGGATAGAACGCAGCTTATCGACAGAGATCGGGGCGCGTTCCGATTGGATCGCCGACGCGACCGACCGCAAAGGTAGCTCAGAATGCTCGCGGGCATGTTGTTCACGGCCGCAGGCTTTGCCTGCGGCGTCGTTTTTCGACTCGGCGCTTTTGCAATCGGCGTCGCGGCACTCATTGCCGGATACGCACTGCTGCTCGGCTTGGCCAACGCCTCCTGGAACGTGCTTGCCATCGAGTTGCTGTTGGCGCTGCTTTTTCTGCAAGTCGGATACGTGGGAGCCGTCGTCGCACGAATATGTCTCATAAAGCTGAAGGCTCGTTCGCCCGGATTTGCCCGGCTGCATGCGATTCTGCATGTCGCGCGCGCGAGCAAGACCGACCATTCCACAAGCTGAAGCCCGTTTGATTGCATGCTCCGCTCTACTGCTCACCCGATTGCGAAACGATGGTGGCGTAGTTCCCCGCGTTGAATGCCGTTGTCGCGACACCCTTGCGTGAGACTGACGCTGCAGCACCCGGCGCGCGATTGACCTCGACGCGAACAACGTCGCCAGGTTCCACAAGCGCTCCGTCGTCAGCCGGGAATGTTGCCATCGCGCCGTCCTTGCGCCGCTGTATCCAGTAGGAAAGCGACTTCCCGCCGCCCTCATTTTGAGCCGTCCGCGGCGACGTCGCTGTCTCGGCGACAAGCGTTTCAGACGTACTCATTCGATTGATCAGCTGCTCGATGCTGGCCTTGGCCTCCCGCAGTTCGGACGAGGCTTTCGCCTTGCCGTCTTTGACCAGATCGGTCGCATCGCGCTCCGTCTTCCGCACTTCCTGCTGCGCCCGCACTAACGCGGTTTGCACATCAAGCATTCCGCTTTGAATATCTGCGGTCGTGCGCTCCAGCGCGAACTGCCGCGACGTGACTGCAAGCCCCTTATCGACAAGCGCGCCAACGGTACTCAGCTCGCGCTGGGCCAGGGCGACCTGCTTCTCCTGTGTCGCCAGCTTGCTCTGCAGCGAGGTAATCTCCTTCTCATACAGCGATCGCAGTTCCGACAAGGCCGCGAGCTGCGATTGCTGCGCGTCGCGCCGGGTTATCAGGATCGTTGCCTCCTCTGCCAGGAGACTTCCGATATCCTTCTCGTTAGCGAGCTCGGGCGGGAGAGTGATTGTGTTCTGCTCGGCAAGCTCAGCTTCGAGCCGAGCGCGGCGGATGTAGGTCCGCCACAGTTCCAGACGTGCAGCTTCGACGTTTCCTGCCGCGTTGATCTGCTCCCGCATCCCGGCTTCGCTTGGCCGATGCAAGCCGCCAGCTACGCCGACTGCCTGCAAGACGCTTAAGCCGGGACGAAAGCTGAATTCACCGGGGCGCTCCACATCGCCAAGCACGTAGAACGGGCGATACTGGACTATCTCGACCGCCGCTTCCTGCGCGCCCATAAAGCCGGTGCGCTTGTACAGTTCTGCCGTGATCGCACGAGCGAGTTGGTCGCTGGTCCGCCCTTCCGCGGCGATTTCGCCGATCATCGGCAAAGAGACGCGACCAGCAGGATTTACGGTGTATTCCGCGCCAAGCGGTGTCCACTCGTAGTATTCGGCCTTGCCGGCGCGCCATTCGACGACCTTCAGGCGCAGTTTGTCCTGAGGGCCAAGAAGATATTCAGCGCTGAAAGCCGGTGCGGCGAGAAGTTGAAGCACGCAAAGAGCCGCAAGCGATGCGCCGATCCTCGGCGGCGCGACGCGATGGCTCCAGGTCGAAGCCGTAGTCCATGTCTCCATCGGCATACGGTGGTCCTCTTCTGATCTCATGGCGGCAGCATTCTTTCATTCCGCTTCGTTGCACTTACGAAAGCTGCAAGACGAGCAGCGATCTCCGCGAGAGCCGGCGGCAGCGATCGCGTAAGATTAGTCAGGAAAGCTACATCACCAGGCTCGACCGCGTTCACTACGCGCAGCCCAACCACGTAGACCGCCGCTCCTGCGGCAATCGCCAACGGTATGCTTGAAGGATGGCCGACAACCCTGATGCCGACGGATGCCGCCGCAGCGCTGGCGAGTGCAACTGCACAGAGCTTCAGCACCGCAACCACCGGAATGGTGAACCCGAGCCGCTGCACTACGAACCAGCAACCCAGGCCGATCATCAAGATCTGAATTGCCACCCGCGCGGAAGCGGCGCCTATCACGCCGAATTCGGGGATCAGCAGAAAACCAGCGGCCAGCGCACATGCGGCACCACAGAGGGAGCTTACGAATACGAAGTCGCTTCGCTCGAGCGCCTGCACCAAGCTGGTGGCGATTGTCGACAACACGCTCAGCGCTGCAACGGAAACAAGGACCATTGCCGCCGGCACGGCAGCGACGAACTTGTCGCCATAGAGAGCCGGCAGCAGCTCTGGAATAATGGCAGCGGTGCCAAAACATATCGGAAATACGAGTGCCGCCAGAAGCCGGACCGCGGCAGCGAACTGCCCTCTCATGCCATCCAGATCGTCGCGCCCGCGTTTCTCGGCAAGCGACGCGAGCACTGCGCTTGTCAGCAACATGGGGCCCTGAACGGCGAGCTGGGTCAGCGCCAGGGCAACCGCGAACATCGCCACCGAATCCATTCCCCAGTAGCGTTCAAGGAAGAACAGCTCGATCCGCGACCAGACAATGGCACTGGTGACATTGGCGCCCCAACAGTAGAGGGCAAACGAGGTCACGCGCCGGCTCAGCGTGCGATCGATTGACGCCGGCCCGAACATCGCTGACAGGCACACCACTGAAGGAACCAGCATCCCCGCAGCGTAACCAGCCAATGCGCCCGTGATCCCGAACAACAGTGAACCGCCGATCACGGCGAAGACCTGAAGCAACAGCGAAACGCCAGCGATGCGCGCCGCCATTAAAAATTCTTGCCGTCCCCTCAAGCGAGCATAGGTGTAAGTGGTCAACGCCTGGCCGACGACAAGCAGGATCATGAGGACGACCAGCGGCATTGATGCGCCCTTCGCCGCATCGCCACTGAGGAACTCTGCAACGGATCGCTGACCATACATCCACACCATCGTGCCAGAACAGATGGCCGCGATAAGCGCCGCAATCACGAGCCGTCGCGAGAGGTTTCTGTCCAGATGTGCCGCCACGCTGGACTGTCCGCTCCCGTGCAGGAACGGCAGGAACCGTCCAACAGCGGACGATAGACCCAGATCGACGAAGGGCGCGGCCATCCAAACAAGCCAGATAACATAGGCGACCGATCCCGTCTCGTTCACGCCAAGTGTACGAGCCACGGCAATGCTGCTGAGGAAGCTCGCAAGCGCAATTGCACCTCCCGCCAGCGCGCCAAGCATCGAGTTCTTCACGAACCTAGACATGCAGTGCGCCCTTTTGGACTTCCAGCTTGCATGCCGACGGCCACTGCATAATAGGTCCAGACCTGTCGAGCCACCGATACTTGCGATGCATGACATCGTCATCAAGCATCGCTATGGTTCTTTCGGGTCGGAGGCCTTCCCCTTTAGGGTATGAGGCGTTGACATGGTTACACGAGTTCTTTTGCTCCTTCTTGTACTGGCTGGATTTCCGACGCTCGGGCGCGCCGACACCGGCGACGAACTCAATCTTTCGGATCTCATACAAACCTTCAGCGAGGATTTTGACGCGTTGGACGTGTCCGCGTGGGGACCGGGAACGCGCTGGATCGCTCACACGCCGTGGAACGGCGACTTTGGGAGCGCGGCCTTCGCGGATCCGAAGCCGGGCTTTCCATTCACTACGCAGAACGGCCAGCTCCGCATCGAAGCCGCCAAAGGCGCAGATGGGAAGTGGCGCGGCGGGCTTCTGGCGTCCGTCGATCGGGAAGGCAAGGGCTTTGCGCAGCAGTTCGGGTACTTTGAAATGCGAGCCAGGTTTCCAGCGGGCAAGGGCCTTTGGCCCGCCTTCTGGCTGATCGGTCTCGATCGGTCTACTCATACGTCCGAGGTCGACGTGGTCGAGCACTACGGCCATATTCCCGCGCGTTACACCGCTTCGGTTCACGTGTGGGATCGCAAGGAGCCGAAAAAATCGCGCACGACGCACAAGTTCGTCGCGGTGCCGCCCAACTCCCTCTACGCAGACTTCCACACCTATGGTGTAAAGATCGACGGCGAGTGGACGCGATTCTATTTCGATCGTCGTGAGGTCGGGAGCGTGCCGACGGCCGCCGAACATCATCAGCCGATGTACATGCTGATCGATCTCGGGCTTGGCGCCGGATGGCCTATCGACGAGGCGCCGAGCCCGTCCTACATGTATGTCGACTATGTCCGGGCGTGGCAGAAGCGCTGAGGCAGTCATGCCGCAATCCTCGTGGCAACTGCCAGAAAGGCGTCGATCTGCTGCTTGAAGTCGAGTTCCGGGCGACGCGAATGCGCCAGCGCTGCCTGCTGCAGATGCCGGTAATACAGATCGTCGGACCACATCCGCCTCAACTCGGTGGCCCAGGTGCAGGCAGGCGCGTCATACTTGATGATGGCCCCGCCTGCACCGACCGTCTCCGGCAATGCGCCGCGATCGCTCGCCAGCACGGGAATTCCGCTGAACTGTGCCTCTGAGACGACGCGGCCCCAGGTCTCCGCCTCCCATTGGCTCGGCACCAGCAATACACGTGTCGAAGCATAGATCGGCGACATGTCGTCGCTGCGCTCGACAAGTTCGACATTGGCCAGCCTGTGGATGCGCCCCTTCAGCAACGCGGCCTGGCGCATTCTCAGCGGCCACCCCTTCACGAAGCGGAACGGAATGTCCGGACACTGCTCGGCAATCGCGAGGGCGACATCGACGCCCTTCTCGGCCACCGGATTGATGAAAGTGACATAACGACGATCACCGGCCAGGCGATAGCGCTCGGCCCGGAACACAGGCGGAATGACGCAGGCATGAATCCCGAACCGTTCGCGGAACCTTCCCGCAGTAAACTCCGAGTTGGCTATATAGGCGTGAAAAGGAAGACCTCCGCTGGAGGCGGTCCAACGCCTGCGACCGATTTCAAACTCCAGCCCGTGCAGATAGGCGATCGCCGGCACGCCGCGGCGGACGAACGCCTTGGCGATCTCAACCATCTTCCCGTTCTGAACCACGACCAGACGAGGCAGAGGCAGCCCGTCTAGACTGTCCCACGGCTTGCGCGATCGGTAGACATCGTAGCCAAGCTGCCGGTCCACGCATACGTCGGTCCCGCGAAGAAAGTTGGCGGCAGCTCGCAATACTCCATCCACGCGCCGTAGCGGTAACCGCGACAACACGGAGGTCTTGACTCCGCGGCGATTCAGTTCGAGCGCGAGCTCGTGCGTATTGACTTCCAAACCACCGACGACGTGGGGAAGGTACGACGTGCCACTGGCGAGTAGAATACTCACAAATTGCCTCTGTCCGAATTTGATTTCTCCTCAACTCCAACAGCCTCGACTTCCGGCTGCCGTTTTGCGGTGAGATAGAGCCACATCTGCGTTCCGGTGCGCCGTTCGTTCATGAGTTCGACAGCGGTGCGCGGCATGAACTTCGAAAGTTCGGGGATAATCGCCTTGGGGAAGTCTGCAAGGGAACGTGGCCGCGCGACAATCTGCTCAACGTTGTGCGTTCCGGAAAATCGCGCCTTCAACTTTTCGGTACAGTTGGGCACGAAGGCGTCATGCGTTTCCACGAGGATGTCGACGGACGACAAGCGTGGGACCTTGATGAGGTCGAGCATATCAAGCTCTCCGCCTTCGATGTCGGCAAGCACCAGGGTCGGACCGGGGAGTTCGGCGAGTTCGGCCCCGAGGTCATCCGGATGGCAGAAGCCCTTCAGCGTAAAACGGGCGCAAACGCCGTTCAGAACAGCCGTCCGCAGCAGGCCGGCGTGATGCTCCAGGGCACCTTCGAAGGCTGTAACCTCCGTCCGTGGCATCTGCCGCAAGAATCCGATGGCGTAGTAGCCATCAGCCGCACCGACGTTAATGATGCGCGGATAGTCACGCGCAATCACCTGACGCACAACGTCATGCAGCTCGATCTCCTGCGTGCCGAGAAGATAACCGAGCAGATTCCGACTGGAGACCGGGGTCAGGCTCAAGTGCATTCCCCTAAACGGGCCGGACAGCACTGTGTTGGCAGCGCGATGACGGACCAGGGCCGCAGCCGCATTCCAGCGGGGCATCGCAAGCCAGCGCAGCAGGGCTCGGGCTGATGACGGAAGCAGCCTCCGATAGGAGCGGTAAACGCTCATCGCGACCGAGGAGGATTCGATGGCGTTCCACGTTGCGTGCTGCATGACTAGCGTCTCCTGTGGACCATGTCGGCGCGGAAGGGCGTGCCGGATGACACCTCTGAACGCGATGGCTCCAAAGGCGATGCAACTCCGTTCCAGGTCACAGTTACATCACCAGGCATCCCGCTCATCGGAATTCGGACGGTTTCGGTTCGAACAAATCGACGCTTATTGAACAACGCACTGAAGCGTCGCAATTGCCTGCCGATCGGTTGCTCGACGAAATTGTGGATCGCTATGGTTGCCATGATGGCCGCGACGGCAGAGAGGGGGACAAACATCCATGACTCGCTTTTCCCAAAGAACCACCACCAAAGCTTCTCCGCGGCAATGATCGTAAAGAAATGGAACAGATAGAGGCTGTAGGATGCGTCCCCCAACTGCACGAGTCTTTGGGTGAGCCATCGCGTGTCGTCTATCCGTACTGTGACACAAAGGGCGACACAAATCGCACTGATGACCCAGAAGGTAGCGTTCCACTCGACGTCAACTGGATGAGTGCCAACGAAGGCTGCAAACAACATGACATCAACAACGAGAAACATGGCCAGCGCGATCAAAAGGAAAGCGTTGCTGCGAACGGCATGCGCGCTCTTGAGCCAGCGGGCGGCAGCTCCGAGCAAGACGCCGGCACCGAACAGCAGGATGATGGGATCGGAATAGAACGTGATCAGGCTCGTGGGAGCGCGCGTATCGGCAATCGGCTTGAAGAACGTCCCGGTCAAGACAACTCCTGTCATCAGAACAATCAGCAGCGTCAGTCCTTTCCTGCGCGACAGCAACAGCACCGACGCAAAAGCCGCGTAGAACATCATCTCGTAGTTCAACGTCCAGCCTACGCCGAGCGTCGGACGCATCGCCGCCATCGGGCCTGGCTCGACCGCAACCGGAATGAAGAACAGCGAGCAGATCAGCTTGTGGACGTCCAGCCCGGCGCCGTGATGAAGGCGCAGCACAACTTCAAGCGCGGTGGCCAACCAATAGATCGGAACGATCCGGATGATGCGGCTGGCGATGAACTGCCCCGCGGCGCCGGGAACAGCAAAGTTGTCGTAGTAAGTGTACGACATGATGAAGCCGCTGATGATGAAGAAGATCCAGACGCCAAGGAGGCCGATGTGTATCGCGATCTGACTGGTCAATGGATCGGTCGGAGCCCATTCGGCTTGCCGCAAGATTGCATGAGAAACAACGACCAGGAGCGCCGCAACGGCACGCAGAATCTGGATCGCAGCAAGCCTGTTCATCACGCTACGGCCTCCTGCAGGGCGTCGCTATAGTACGAAACAAGCCGCTGCGCCCACTCGCTCGGGGTCAGCGAGAAGCGAGCGGCATTGGCGTACGCCAGATCGCTCATCGAAGCGGTCAGTTCGTTGTTGGATGCCAGAATCGACAGGGCTTTGCTGAATGCATCCCGATCGTAAGGATCGCAGGATATGCCTGCTCCGACCTCCGATAGCTCGTCGGCGATCATCGCAGAACTGGAGACGACGACCGGCAGGCCGCTGGCGAGCGCCTCGAACGCCACCAGGCCGAACGGCTCACGGTAGCGGCTCGGCATGACCAGGGCCCTGGCATCGCGGACGAGTGCGGGCATGTCATTTGCGCTCTTCCATCCGGTGAACTCCACCTCGGGGTAGATCCCGGCAAGCTTGCCCTCGAGCGGACCGCTACCTATCACACGAACGCGCACGTTCGCATCGCGGGCTGCCGCAAGAAGAAGGTCGACACCCTTGTCCTCCTCGAGTCTGCCAACGAACAGGAACACCTTGTTTCGTTCGGCTTCGATGCGTCGTGGGCACCACGGCGTAACCGGGTTGCGCAGGGTCGCAAGCCTCGCCCGCGGAATTCCGCCGCGTTCGAGATGCGGCAGCATGCCTTCATGAACCGCCAGAACCCTGGCGCCCGACGCAAAATCGAAGACCGCGCGACGAATTTCCTGGCGGGCCGATCGCCAGAGCTTGTGGGCATAGTTGCGCCGGTCGCACGAGCTGAGCAGGCACGACGCGCTCATCGGCCGCAGCTCGCAGGGACTTTCGCTGCGGAAGTTGAAATAGCCGCCGTTCGGACAAACCAGGAAAAAGTCATGAGCATTGACGATCAGGCGCTTTGCGACTGGACGCAGCGCACGGAAGACCGAAGGTGATAGTATCTTCGACCAGCCATGCAGATGATAGATCGTGCCCGGCGTATCGTTGGCGGCAATCCAGGCGGCCAACCTCTGTTCGGCCGACACGTTGTAGAGCCCGTCCAGTGCCGCGCGCGGCAATGCCGTTCGGAGGATATGTTTACCGCCGACAGCCACGACATCTGCATTGCGCAGCCGGGGCTCGGAGTGCAAGCCATGGTCGCCGGTGAAATAGGTAACCGGAATGCCGCTGTCACCCAGCAATGCCGCGGAATGCAACGCCACATTCGTGGCGCCTCCACGCACTTGGGATACATCGTTGATGATGACGACACGATCCGGCGCCGGCTGCGTTTGTTGCGACCCGGATGCCGGACGAATTTGGTCAATCACCTGCAACATACATGAATCTCACAAACTCAAAACGCGCTTCGGTGACAGCCGGCCGGCCAGCAGGTCGAGCAACGCACGAATGTTTCCTTTCAGTCGACCGGCGCGATCGATGTAGGGTTCCGGGCGAAACGTCTTGGCGACGTTGGCCACGACGTTGCGGCTCATCAGCTTCAGCGCCTTGCTGCTCGAGCAGGTGCCCTTGCGAATCAGATAGAGAGGGTTGGAAACCTGCGAGTAGCCGAGCCGGCGACCCGATTGACGGCTGGACTTCACGCCGAGGTGGACGCCGCGCGCGGCATCGATCTTCACAATCCGGCCATATGCCGCCATGCGACGGCTGAAGTCGACATCCTCCAGCCAGCCGTAGAGTGGCAGGGTCTCGTCAAACTCCAGCCCCCTCGCGCGGACCACGTCGATGCGTATCGCCATGTTGCAGCCGTAGGCGCTATAGACGTTCTCGATCTCCCGCGTCGGCTCCGCCTGACCGTCTTGCTGCAGCGTCTTGAGCGCATCCTCGAAGGCGAGTCCGGGACCACGAATGCCGTCGGCGACAACATGTCCGGTGCCAACGACGACATCGGGCCTTGTCATAAAGGTCCGTTCGACAGCCTGAAGATAACCGGGACAAGGCACGAAATCGTCGTCGAGGAAGACGACGAGGTCGAAGGCCGCGCCCGCCCTGAGGATTGCATTACGCTGTATCGTCAGGCCCCGATCACTCGTGATGCAGCGAAGTCCCGGATGTGCTGACTCGATCCCTGATACGTCGGCTGGCGATGCGCCGCAAACGATGACCGCGTCGGCAATACGCGTCTGCACGCGCAAGCGTTCCAGCAGGCGCGCAAGAATGAGGGGGCGACCCGACGTTGCAATACCCACTACAATCCTGAGCGGCGGATGGTGCACGCGTTCTTCGGACCAATTGGAGCCTGTGCCATTCATTCGGTTGCCTCCGCGGGTCCGAGCGGCTTTCTGGCGTACGCCCACACCATGATGGGAACATCCGGCTCGTTGCGCAGCGAGCCGAAGAAACCGCGCTTGCGCCATGCTGACAGGTTAGCCTTAAGGCACGAACGATTGCCCCAGGCGAAGGTCTGGATCCCGGCTTCGGGAAACCCTGCCTCCTGCAAGAGGCAGGAAAGCCCCTCGGACGTCCACCGGTTACAGTCTATCGGCGATGGGTGATAGCGAACCAGAAACGGCGTAGCGATGAGGAAGTGGCCGCCTGGCCGCACCATCTCATATACATTGCGGGCAGCACGTGTCGGCCACTTCAAATGCTCAAAGACCTGGTCGGCGATGACCAGATCAAACTGATCCGGCAAGACATCCTTGCAGATATCGAAAGTCGGATAGCTCGTCCCCATGAATGACTCGAAGGCAAACCTGCTTTTCCATTGCGAGCCGGCCGACACCTCCAAAACACGAAGTCGCTCCGGTCCCAACCGCGTGATGAACTCGAACGCATGCCGATACATCGCCACACGCACCCAGTCGGTCGTGTCATAGCCAATCGCTTCGAGGTACCTTTTCATCGCTGCCTTGAGTCGGGGACGACTTCGAATGGCTGACAACACAGGAGTTGCTGAAGGTTCGGCAAACGCGCTAGTGGTCATCACTACCTCTCTCTGCCCGGCAATCGTCATGACCAGGTCTTCCGAGCAATTGCAGGAACGCGATTGAGAACGGCACCGAGCACCTTGCGGCCTGCAAGATTGAGTTCGATCACGCCGTCTCTTGCCTGGTCGACTGTCGTTTTCCCGAAGTCGACCACGATGATCACCTGGTCAATGTGGGAACTGAGCAGCTTCCAATGATCCGACGACAGCAGCGCTGGCAGATCGACGATGATCCGTTCGAACTCCAGCCGGGATTGCGTGAGTACTTCCGTCGTCCGTTCCATCAGGAGCCGATTGGTTTCGCCCGGCTCGAGGTAACTTTCGGCAGACGGCAACAATGCCAATGCAAGAGCACCAGGCCCGACCGCTCGCTCGGACTCCTGTCGTCCATCCGGCTGCGACTTTGTCGTCGTTCCGGCAGCCAGCTCCTGACTCAGTGTCCGGCTGTCAGCGCAGCTATCGACCAGAATGGTTCGTGCGCCGCTCCGCGCGTATTCATTGGCCAGGCATGCCGCAACCGTCGTCGACCCCTCTCCTTCGCAACAGGCGATCACGCCGATGCACAAGACATCCGGATTCGCCGTCAGCGACGCGATAGTCGTTCTTAGCCTTCGAAGATCGGTCTTCACCGAAGCGCTCAGGCGGCCGGCCGCAATCCTGCTCAAGGTACCCGCAGCGTCTCGGGCCGCCGCGCTCCTGCTGAACCACCGCAGCTTCCCTTCCCGCCAGATGCCCGCCTCTGAAAGATCATTGATCGCACCAAGGGGGGCTATTCCGACATTCGTGTTCAGCTGCGCCAGGGAGCGAACGGCGCGATCGCCAGTGAGGCGTACCGCCGCAAACGCCGTTCCACTCAGTCCTCCCAGAACAACCGCGAATGCAAGAACGAGCGAGGTGCGTGGGCTGCTCTTTCCCAGCGGGGCCGACGCCCGGGAAATGATTCTTACATCAGCGTCCGGATAGCTGATGCGCTGCAGCGTCTCGTTATATTGGCGCTGGAAATCATCGTACATCTTGCGATAACTGGTCGCGATGCTCTCGAGTTCTTCGAGCTTTGCTCGAGCGTCCTGGCTGGAAAGGGAGTCGCCGACGGAGCGGAAGCGGTTAACCCTGCGCGCCGCCTCGAACGCCTGCTGCTGCAGGGTCTCCAATCGCTCCGAGAGCCACTTGCCCTGCTCCTCTGCGAGTTTGGACTTGGCCTCGACTATCGTTCTGATAAACGATTCGGCGATTTCATTGGCGATCTCTGCGGACGAGTTCGGATCGGCGGACGAGAAGGCAATCTCTATGACTAAAGACTGTCCGATTCGTTTCGTTGACAGTTTGCCAGCAAAGCGTGACGCAACCTCACGAAATTCCGTCGTATCTGGAGGACCGGCCTCTCCTGCTGCGGAAGCCGTCGAAGTTGGAGTAAGCCGGGCCAGGACAGTTTGGAAAAGCGAAGGTCCGGTCGCGAACTCCGTCCGCTGCTCAAGTTTCAGCCGTGAAATAACCGAATTGGCGACCCGGTCCGACTTGATTACCTCCATCTGGCTCTCAACGCGCGACTGATCCGACGTCATCGTCGGAGGCATTGGCGCTGCATTGAACAGTTCCGCTCCCCGGTTGGGGTCAATGATGACACTGGTCGTAGCCACGAATATCGGCGTCGCCAGCAGAAGATAGACCACAGCGGCAGAAACGGTCGCTGCGATGAAAGCAGCAATCGTCTTGCGGTTCTCCAGGAGAAAGGCGGCAATGTCCCAGACGCCGAACACCTTGTCATTCGATTCCGGATAGTGCGGCTGTCTCATGAACCACGTCCCTGCAGCGTGAAATGACCCACGGCGATCAATGGATTGCTTTTCACCAACGCCGGAGCCGCACGCTCACGCAGTTGTCGCCCGCTAGCGGCAAGCGCAAAGAAGATGAAAAAGAGAAATCCAAGATCGACGCTACCAGCCGATATGCAGGCTGAGCCAAAGAGAGCGAGGCATGCATGCAGGCCTGCACGCGCGACAACATCCTCAAAAGAAATCGGCCTTCCCATAGTGAACACCGATGCCAGCGTCACGACGAACAGGAGCAAGCCGAGAACGCCCGTATTGGCGAGCAAGGCGACCACAAAGCTGGACGCCCGGACACTCCCGAGCCCGGCGCCGAAGCCCGAAGTGTCCCAAAAGTTCTGCAGCGCGAAGTAATTCCAGCGCATGCGCTCAATCCCGGACTGGCTTGCCAGCTTGTTGAAGACGGCTGCATCGTACAGGCCCGCCACAGCCGACCAGATCGAAGGCACGAACAAGATGACCACTAAAAGCAGGAACGGGATCATCGAGACGATAAAAAGATAACTGCAGTCCCTGCCGGTGGCCTGTCCGTTGGCGAGCTTCACAAGCGCACCGACCAGCATGAGCGACGAGAACATCGCCAAGGATCCATAGGCCGTCGTCGAAGTCGATAACAACAGCGATACTGCGAGAAGCAGCGCGAGCGATCCGGTGATGCGAGTGCGGAACCCGTACAGCCAAAGGCTCAGGGTAAATGCGTGGAAGCCCAGCGCCGCATAGCCGAAGGCGCCGGCTTCGGTGAATGTGCCGACGATGCGTTTGAATCCGCCGATTTCACCGGACTCGAGCATCCGGTAGTTGGCATTGCGGAGCCAGGAGAGCAAGAATCCGGTGTCGGTATAATGTGTGGCGACGTCGGCCACGGCCGAGGCGAGCAAGACCACCGCACACACGATCAACGCATTTGTGATACCCCTCGCCTGATCCCGGACCATAAGCGCC
This sequence comes from Bradyrhizobium algeriense, assembly GCF_036924595.1. Taxonomy (NCBI): domain Bacteria; kingdom Pseudomonadati; phylum Pseudomonadota; class Alphaproteobacteria; order Hyphomicrobiales; family Nitrobacteraceae; genus Bradyrhizobium; species Bradyrhizobium algeriense. The sequence continues at coordinate 5,015,584 of NZ_JAZHRV010000001.1, forward strand.
CAGGTGCTCATGAAGCATCCGAGATCCGCGATGAGATAGAAGGCCTGCGTCGCATTGGCGGCCCGAGGCTTCAACGGAAGACTGACGATACCAATGTCGGCGTCGTTTCGCGCGAGCGAGTAGGCGTAGGTCAGGCCTTGAAACAGCCGCGGCATGAAAAATGCGGTTGCAACTGCGTAGATCGTGAACAGCAGAACCCAGAAACCGGGCCCCGCCGGCGCAAGACTCTCGAGCGCTGCCGTGCGCAGACGCAGCCGCAGTGCGAACGTCATCGCAAGAAAGATGGCGACTACCACGACCGGTGGGACGCTTGCGTCGCCCAGCGCCGGAACCTTGAACGCAGCCGCTGCCCCCAGCAGGGTAGCCAGGGCCATCACCCAGAACGCCGCGATTGGGCCCTGCCACAGCACCCAGAGGCCCGCCAAAATTGTGCCAATGCCGATAATCTCGATGGTCATGCGCGAACCTTGCTGAGACGCATTGGGTTCAAGGCCCGTTCGGAATGTTCGATCAGCTTTGGCCGCGTCTCCCCCTTGAGCAGCCCCACCAGACCATCGATCGATGCCCCCGTTAATGTGAGTACACGCTTATGCTGGACCTCGCAGATCGTCTCGGCCCGCGCAGCGGCCAGGAGCTCCGGCATTATCTGCACAGCGTCATCGCTGAACTCCACCAGGTACCGGCTCCGTCCGACATTCGCAAAGAACGCCGCGAGCTTTGGGTCCCAACTCAATCCGACGTGCGCTACGCGGTAGGAGTATGCCAGGATGCATGCGTGCAGCCGGTGCGCGATGACCGCATCGAAGCTCCCCACCAGCTCCGCGAGTTCCCGGGGTGTCCTGCAGTCTGGCGCGCGCGTCAGCCCATCGTCACCACGGAACGAACCAACGACACGGTCCAGGCAAGTCCGGTCTTCCCGAGCTCCGTTCGAGAAGCAGGTGACGTCGTATCCCGATGCCAGCAGTCGCCTGATCAAGCTTCGATAGAGACCCATAACGGTCGTATCATCAGACTTTCCCTCCCCGTGATGTTGCAGAATGACCGGATGGGTCATCCCGACGCCAATAACAGGGCGCTTGCGCTGTCGCCGCACACTTGATGGCCACACCTGAGACGCCATCAGGCCGGGATCCGGCGTCACGACGACGCCCTTCACGCGACGCTGGCGTAGCCGTCTCGCAGAATCGCTGTCGCGCACGCCTGCGAATACCAGCAGGTCCGCATGCAACAGTGACGAGATCAGTGCTGCACCTCGTCCGGAGCGGCTTTCGGCGACACCTAGCCCAAACAAGGCGATCGGAACATTGTTGCGCTTGCACTCCGCCGCCACAATCGACAGCTTGACCGGGAAGTTGAGGTCGCCGTCCTGGATTAGCTGGCCGCCACCGACAATCGCGAGATCGGCATCGCGTAGCGCTTCGCGCCAGACCGGTCGGCATTTCCTCCATATCTGAAGGCGAAGGATTGCCTCTACCAAAACATCGCGCAGCAAGGCGGGCATCATCTGCAGTGCCTTCAAGGCAAGGACACGACGGCCTGACCTCGCCGGACTGTCGCGATCGGTGCGTCCGGCAAGATCCAGAGCTTCAATGCCGACATCGGGTAGCCGCCGCCGAAGCTCGGCTTCGAGGCATTCGGCAATCACCCCATCACCGAGGTTCGGGCTGTACTTAACGTTGAAGGTGACAACCTTCATGATACTACCACTCAACATCGTAACAGAGTGCGATTCATCCGCCCCAGAACCTGCTCGCATGGACAACGCGCGCTCCGGCGCCGGACGGATTCTGATTCTGGTGGCCGCTAGCAACTGTCGCGTTTTCGCGCAATGCCCGTTCAACCGAACGCCTCATTTGGCGCTTGAAGCGCTCCTTACTGAAGCCGGCTGCATGCCGAACGATGTCGGTGGCGGAGAAGCTGATCGTCTCGGCGCGCGTGATCGCCTTCCCAAGCGCCTCCGTGGTCTGCTCCGAGAACAGCACGCCAGTAACGCCGTCGATAACTGTTTCGGTGGCGCCGCCGCGGCCGAATGCGATGACGGGCCGGCCGCTCGCCATCGCTTCGACCGGAACGATGCCAAAGTCCTCTTCACCGGGGAAAATCAAAGCAAGGCAACGCGCATAGTGATGCCGAAGGACTGCAAATGGCTGCGGTCCCATAATCGTGACGTTGGGCCGCGCGTGCCGCTTGAGAGTATCCAGCATCTCACCGCCGCCTATAACGATGAGCCTCTTGCCAGACGCGTTGAAGGCGTCAACGACCAGGTCGGCCCGCTTATAGGCAACCAGTTCCCCCACCATCAGATAGTAGTCGCCGACATCAGAAGCCGTAACCTGCTCGAAGGCGTCGACATCGACTGGTGGAAAGACAACATCGGATTCGCGGCGAAAGTATTTCCGGATACGCGATGAAACATTGTGGGAGTTGGCAACGAACAAGTCGACCCGAGCAGATGACCCCTGATCCCAGTTGCGCAGGTAGTGAGAGAACAGCGTCATCGCGGCGCGCGTCAGCAGGCCGGACGCGGATCTGTAGTCGTGGTACATGTTCCAGATGTACCGCATCGGGGAATGGCAATAGCAGACATGCACCGCATGCGCGGGAGGAATGATGCCCTTCGCGGGACCGGACTCGCTGCTGATGATCAAGTCGTAGCCGCGAAGGTCGATCTGCTCGAGCGCAAGCGGCATTAGCGGCAGATACTTCTTGTACCATAACTTTGCCCGCGGCAGCTTGGCGATGAACGACGTGACGATTCGATGGTTGGCAATCGCCGGGGAGATGGACTCCGGCACCACTACATGCGTGAAGATGTCGGCCGATGGATAGAGTTCGCAGATGGCTTCGAGGACCTTCTCGCCGCCGCGCATCCCGACAAGCCAATAGTGGACTATTGCGACCCGCATCAGTATGTGCCCTTGGCCGTAATCAGCACCGGCACAGTCTTCGCGATGATCTTTATGTCATTCCAGAACGACCAGTTCTCGACATAGTCCCGATCGATGGAAACGCGGCGCTCGTAGGAAACATCGTTGCGTCCGCTGACCTGCCACGCGCCGGTTAGACCAGGACGCGTCAGCAGATAGTGCCCCGCGCTCGGTCCGTACATTGTGATCTCTTCGACGACCACCGGCCGCGGACCCACGATGCTCATGTCGCCTCGAAGAACATTCCAGAGCTGTGGCAATTCATCCAGACTGGTTTGACGCAACACCAGGCCAACCGCAGTCACGCGCGGATCGCACTTTAGCTTGCGCGTTTCGGCCCACTCCCTCGCAGCCTCGGGATAATCACGAAGGTGCCGCGCCAGCACCGCGTCGCCATCCATTGCCATTGTCCTGAACTTCAGACAGCCGAAAGTGGAAGAACGAAAGCCGACGCGTGGTTGCCGGTAAAGAATGTTACCGCGATCCATGACCTTCAGAAGCAATGCAATGAGGAGAAAGAGCGGTGCGAAGGCCAGAAGCGCAGACGAAGAAACGAGAATATCAAGTAACCGTTTCGGTACGCCCCCGATCGGGTACCTTGCCGATCTCTGCTTGATGCGCCTGTCGATGAGTAGGCCGACTTCTGTGGTCGCACTCTTCGGCAACTGATACAACTGCATTAGCTTAAGCTCCAATGAGGGACCTTCATGCAAGCCGTCCTCATTCCGCGGCTCGCGCCGCGGTCACGAGTGGGTCTCGCTAGTTGGTCTCGCTTAATCGGCAGTACCGGGAACAAATCTCTCGGTCAGCCCGCATCGCTAATAAGTGCGCAACTATTGTTGTTAATTAATGCGTAACTATTGGTGCATCGCAACTTGATTATTCTAACCCACTAATGCGCGATGCTTGTGCATATTGATCGCTCAGTGTGCACGCACCGCCATCGATCTCACGCTCGGGAGCTAGCGCATTCGCGGTAGAGTGATCACGTACACGCTGTATCAAAAATTTTTATTCCGAGAGAAACCGATCCAAAATCAGCTCGAAACTGAACTGAAGCTTGGTCTGCAATCCGCATTTGCGATCCGCACCTAGCTTCATTCGTGAACTGGTACGGTTCTCGCATGCCATAAGCGCGCGTAAAAATTTCTGAGAATGAAATCGGGGGGAGTGGAACGTCTCGACGACGTTTTGGACGTAAACGAGGCCCCGTATGCGTACCGACCTCTCTCGCTGCTTCAAAGACGAGTGTGCTGCGCTCGAACTTGTCGAGGCCTGCATCTGGCCGAACGGGGTTGTGTGTCCACATTGCGGCGAAAATAGTCGAACTAGTCTCCTAAGAGGATCCAGCACCAAGACCGGCACGCGCAAGTGTTATGGCTGCCGAAAGCTGTTCTCGGTGCGAACAGGCACAATGTTCGAGTGCAGCCACGTCCCATTTCACAAATGGCTGAAGGCTCTCTTCCTGACCGGGTGCGGCACGGAACCTATCAAGCCATTTCAGCTCAGCCGGGCTATCGATGTCTCCTTCAAGACCGCCGCCCTTATGATCGCGCAGATCAACCAGTCTGCCGTCGCGTGCGGAATACGAACTTCTGAAGATAAAGCCGAGACTACTCTGCCTGCGCACGAGCGCTCCACGCTGGTTCCGTCGGAGTTCCCAACGGCTGGAGAACCGCAAATCTCGACCGTGAACTCACACGCATAGGCCTCCGCAGGAGCCAGCCTCGATGCAAAAGCTACCTGAGGTCCCGGATTTCGAGCCAGAGAAGCAAGATAGCGACACAAGCTCGGAACTTTATAACGACGATCTTATTGCGCAGTTCAAAAGCCGCCTGGGGCAACTCCTGCGGGCTGGCCGGCCACGAAAGCGCTCGCCCCGCAAGCAGAACGACAAGTCAAACGGGGTGGGCAGGAATGACTGACCGCCAATGCGATGTGATCGTCGGCCGGAGGCCGTCGAACTACAATAAAGCTTCTCGGCGATGAGCACTTTGCGCCAATACATTGCCATGACACGCACCTGGCGGGCGCAATTTCTCATCCGAGCCCATCCGACAAAAGACGAGATAAGGCGGCGCCGACATCCGATTGGCGCGGCGGATCGGCCCCGGCCCGCCCGCATGTGAAGGCCGCGCAAATCGAGGCAAACGACAGCACTCGACAAAGCTCATCGGAATTCATCTGCGACAGGGGGCGGGTTTTGATCCTTCCGATCGCACGCAAAGCGAATAGGAGCGCCGCTTGAAAACTGTCGCCAGCCCCAATGCTGTCCACCACATCTACGGCGGGGGCCTGAACCTCAACTGCGCCTACACTTCCATGCCACGCCTGCGCTCCCTTGATCCCACGGGTGACAACAACCAGGCCGGCGCCCGCCTCGATGAGCGACCTGGCCTTTCCCGCATAGTCGTTGCCGCCGTATAGAAATTCAAAATCGACATCCGACATTCGCACGATGTCTGCAGCGGCCGCAAAAGCATTCATCTGATCGACGTAGTGCGCCTTATGCCTGACCAGATTGGGCCGGCAATTTGGATCGAAGGAGATGGTGATCGAGCCGGCTGCGTCTTCGATCATCGCCAGCGCCTGGGCTGCCCCGTTGTCGTTGGCAAGCGTGGTCGATCCGACATGAATCGCTTCGATCTCGTCGAAGGGGATGGAGCCCTGCCGATAGGTCCAGTTTCGGGACGCCGTCGCCTCGTCATAGAACGCATATTGCGGCTCGCCCGCGATAGTGCGGACGAAGGCAAGGGTCGTCTGGCAATCGCTGCGCGTCACGTAGCGAAGGTCGACCTGCGAGGCCGACGCATGATCGGCAATCATGCGGCCGAAGAGATCGGTGGAGATGCCGCCCACAAACCCCGCCGGCGCGCCGAGACGCGCCATGCCGACGGCGATGTTGAGACAGGATCCTCCGACAACTGGCACAGTCGCGTCGCGTCCATCCACGGACTTGACCGGCAGGAAATCGACCAGGGCATCTCCGCAACTCAGCAGCATGGCTTTAGTTCTTCGTATCACGTCTGGCGATCGATGCGATCCCCTGCATCGCATGACGGCTGTCTTGCTCCAGCTTTCGCATCAGCCCGTGAACCCGCCGCTTTGTCCGGTGGAAATCGGCTAGTCCCGGCGGTGTCTGTTCGCTCAGCCGGCCGATCGCGGACATTGAGGCCATCGCCTCACCGATTGACCCGCAAGACTTCGCCGCAACCGCGCCCAGCATGGCGGCGCCGAGCAGCACGGGCTCCTGCGTTTCGGGGACCGCAACGGTCAGGCCGGTTGTATCCGCCATGATCTGGCGAACCAGCGGACTTCGTCCTGCGCCACCGCTGATCACCATCATATCGCTGTCCACGCCGTGCGCTCGAAAAGCTTCGACGACATCGGCAAGTCCATACGCAAGCCCGCACAGCCCGGCCACGAACAGCCGCTCCATCGAGCCGATGTCGACGTCGAGATCCATGCCTGCAACGACCGCGCGGGAATAGGGATCGGCAAAGGGCGACCGGTTGCCGAGAAACTCGGGCAGAACGTGGATGTCACGGGCCAGCAACGCCGCCCCACCCAGGCTCGCGACGCCCGAGACGATGCGCCGTTCGAGAAATTCCAGAACTTCCATGCCGGCGGAGTGCGCGGTCGCGACGGCCTCGCTGTAAGCGGGATGAGACCTGACGAGATGATCGATGGCGGCACCGGCTGCGGACTGTCCGCCCTCGTTGAGCCAGAAGCCGGGCACCATTCCCGAATAGTAAGGACCCCAGACGCCAGGGACGAAGCACGGCTCACGCGTCGTTGCCATGATGCAAGCCGAGGTCCCCATAATGTAGGCAAGGCGACGACACACATCGACCGGCTCACCCGACTTCCCGCGCCCACCGATCGTGCCCACGCCGCCGGCGTGCGCGTCGATCAGCGACGCGGCGACCGGCGTGCCTTCGAGAAGTCCCAAATCCCGTGCCGCGGACTTCGTCAGGCCGGCACCCAGCGACGTGCCGGGTGCGACGATCTCCCTTCCGATTCGCGCATATTCGTCCGAGGCAAGATCGCCAAGACCAACGCGCTCGAAATAGCCGCGGCTCCAGCGCTGATCCTGGGCAAGATAATTCCATTTGCAGACGACCGTGCATATCGACCGGGCCGTTGATCCGGTGGCGTGAAACGAAAGATAGTCGGCAAGGTCGAAGAAATGGCCCGCGGACCGATAGGTCGATGGCAGGTGCCGTTTAAGCCAAAGCAGTTTTGGAATTTCCATTTCCGGTGAGATCGAGCCGCCGACATAGCGCAGGACCTCGTCCTGCGTCTCGTTCACCTCGCGCGCTTCGGCCATAGCGCGATGGTCCATCCAGACGATGACGTTCCTTCGGTCGTCGCCGGAGCCACTTACGGTCAGCGGATGGCCGCCGGCATCGAGCACCACGAGCGAGCAGGTCGCGTCAAAACCCAGGCCCTTGACCGTGGAAGGCGGAATGGCTGCCTCTCCCATCGCGGCGCGAACCGACGCGGCGCATGCTGACCATATCTCGGACGACGACTGTTCGACGACACCGCCCGCTTCGTGCCATAGCGTGATCGGATGCCGGGCGGTCGCCAGCAAGGTTCCTTTCTCGTCAAACACTCCGGCGCGGGCACTCGACGTTCCGACGTCGATGCCGATGAAGGCCTGCTGCATTGCAACCCCGCTTCAGTTCAGCGCCAGCTCACCAGCACGTATAGCCTCCGTCAACGAGAACAACACTCCCGGTCATCAGGCTGGCGGCGTCAGACGCCAGAAACAGGACGACCGATGCGATCTCGTCGACCTCCCCCATTCGGGCCATCGGCGTACCACCGATCCAGGCATCGTACATCTTCGGGTTGCTTTTGACGAATGCATTGAGAGGCGTGGTGACATAAGTCGGCGCCACGGCGTTGACACGGACGCCGCGTGCCCCCCACTCGGCCGCGAGCGATTTGGTGAGATGGTGCACCGCGGCCTTGGAAGCGTTGTAGTAGCACTGCTCCTGCGGTTTGTTGACAATGAAGCCTGACATCGACCCGATGTTCACGATGGAACCGGACTTTGCGTCCAGCATGTGCTTGCCGAAGGCGCGACAGCACCAGAACGTGCCGTTGAGATTGACGTCGATGACATTGTTCCAGTGTTCGTCGGCAACTTCTTCGGCCGGCGTCTCGCTTCGCGCAATGCCGGCATTGTTGACAAGGATATCGATGCCGCCGTAGCGGGCTGCCAATTGGTCGGCGACCTCGGTAACGCGCTTCGAGTCCGTTACGTCCATGATGACGATCTCGGCATCCAGGCCTTTCGCCTTCAGGCTCGCGCACCCGGCATCGGCAAGTTGGGGGTCGCGATCGGCGATCACGACCTTCGCTCCGGCCTCCGCCAAGGCCTCCGCGCAGGCAAGGCCGATTCCCTGGCCGGCGCCTGTAACAACCGCCGTTTTTCGGTCCAGTTTGAATTTTTCCAGATACATCTTCTTGTTATTCCTGTTTTCCTATCGCGGCGCAGCGTGCCGTCCGCTCATGCCGCTATCACCGCGCCGTCCTTGTCGAAGCGGTGCAGCCGGGTTGGATCGGGCGAAAGCCAGATGCGGTCGCCGGCCTTGAGATTGAATTCTCCGATGCAGCGCGCCGTCAGCAGACCGAGCTTGCCGGCGTCGACATAGAGGAAGGTGTCGCTGCCCAGATGCTCTGCGACCGACACGGTGCCGGGCCAACCCTCTCCCTCCTTGCCGATCCTCAGGTGTTCGGGCCTGACGCCGAGCGTGGCGACGCCGGGTTGGCCTGCCGCCTCGCCGGATACAAAATTCATCTTTGGCGACCCGATGAAGCCGGCGACGAAGAGATTCGCCGGGTGCTCATAGAGTTCCAACGGCGAGCCATATTGTTCGATACGGCCGGCGTTGAGCACGACGATCTTGTCGGCCATCGTCATGGCCTCGACCTGGTCATGCGTGACATAGATGGCGGTGGTCGCAAGTTGCTTCTGCAATTTGGTGACTTCCAGGCGCATCTGGACCCGCAGCGCTGCATCGAGATTCGACAAGGGCTCGTCGAACAGAAACGCCTTGGGCTCGCGCACGATCGCGCGTCCGATCGCCACGCGCTGGCGCTGTCCACCGGATAGCTCGCGCGGCTTGCGGTCCAGATAGGGCGTGAGATTCAACGTGGCGGCCGCGGCCTCCACCTTGCGGTCGATATCCGGCCGCGGCAGGCCGGCCATCTTCAGGCCGAACGCGATGTTGCCGCGGACGCTCATATGCGGATAGAGCGCATAGGATTGGAATACCATCGACAGGCCCCGCTTGGCCGGCGGCACGTCCACCACATTCTTGCCGTCAATCAGGATTTTCCCGCCGGTGACATCCTCAAGCCCGGCGATCAGGCGCAACAGCGTCGTCTTCCCGCAGCCGGACGGCCCAACGAACACCACGAAGGAGCCGTCTTCGATATCCAAATTGGCATCCTTGATGATGTTGACCGGCCCGAACGATTTTCTGACTCCCTGCAGCGTTATCTGGCCCATGATCTCTGGTCCCCTTGCTATTTGACGGCGCCGAAGGTCAGTCCACGGACAAGCTGCCGCTGCGTGAACCATCCGAGAATGATGATCGGGGCAATGGCGAGCGTTGAGGCGGCCGACAGTTTTGCCCAGAACAGGCCCTCGGGACTTGAATAGGACGCGATGAATGTTGTGAGCGGTGCTGCGTCCAGGGTCGAAAGATTCAGTGTCCAGAACGCCTCGTTCCACGCCAGAATGAAATTGAGAAGAAGCGTCGAGGCAAGGCCCGGGATGGCCATCGGCGTCAGAACATAAACGAGTTCACGTCCGATGGTCGCACCATCCATCCGCGCCGCCTCCAGAATATCCTTCGGGATTTCCTTGAAATAGGTGAAGAGCATCCAGATCACGATCGGCAGATTGCCGAGACAAAGGATCATGACGAGACCGGCGCGCCTGTCGAGCAGCCCGAAATCCCGGTAGATCAGGTAAATCGGAACCAGCACGCCGACCGATGGCATCATCTTGGTCGAGAGCATCCAGAGTAGAACATCCTTGGTGCGTTTCGTCGGCGCGAACGCCATCGACCAAGCCGCCGGAATGGCAATGATCATCGCAATCAGCGTCGACCCGCCGGCAATGATGATCGAATTGAGCGCATGATGAAAATAGTCACTGCGCTCCTGCACTGTCGCGTAGTTCTCAGTGGTCCAGTGAAACAACAGGAATTTTGGCGGCATCGAGAACGCCTCGAGCTCGGTCTTGAAGCTCGTCAGCACCATCCACAGGATGGGCAGGAAAATCAGAAATCCGAACAGCCACGCCGCAGCGGTGGACATCCAGACGCGCCTTGCTGTCACCTTGCGTGCCATCGCCTACGCCTCCAGATTCCGTCCGACGATCCGCACCAGGAAGAACGCGACGATATTAGCGATCACGACCGCGACCAGTCCGCCGGCTGACGCGTTGCCGACATCGTACTGGACCAGCGCCTGCGTATAGATCAGGAACGCGATATTGGTGGTCGCGAGGCCCGGGCCGCCGCCAGTCGTAACAAAGATCTCGGCGAACACGGTCAGCAGGAAGATCGTTTCGATCAGGATGACTACGGTGATCGGCCGCGCCAGATGCGGCAAAGTGAGATAGATGAAGGTCGAAAGTGCGCTCGCCCCATCCATCTCGGCCGCTTCCTTTTGCTCCTCGTCCTGGGATTGCAGCGCCGTGAGCAGAATGAGGGTGGCGAACGGCAGCCATTGCCAGGCCACGATCAGGATCACCGCGAACAAAGGCACATCGTTGAACCAGTCGATCGGCGTTGCGCCCACGAGTGTCGCGACCCAGGCGAACAGTCCGGACACCGGATGCATCAAGAGGTTCTTCCAGACCAGGGCGCTGACGGTCGGCATCACGAAGAACGGTGCGATCACCATCAGGCGGACGATGCTGCGCCCGACCACCTGCTGATCGAGCAGCAGCGCCAACGGCGTGCCGAGCAGGATGGTGATTGCGAGCACCGATCCGACCAGCACCAGCGTGTTCCGTAGTGCGGTCAGAAAAGCGGGATCGGTGAGAAAATATCGAAAATTCTCCAGCCCGACGAAGCTCCAGGTTTCCGCATCGAGTAGGCTGTAGTGCAACGTCGAGAAGTAGACCGTCATTGCCAGCGGGACGATCATCCAGATGAACAGCAATGCGACGGCCGGCGTCAGCAGGGCCCTTCCGAGGACCTGGGTTTGCTGCGTTGCCATCGCCGCCTCCTGTTATCTGGGAAAGGAGATGGGGCTGCCGTCGCTGCTCGGGGGCCTGACGGCAGCCAGAATTGCGTGTCGCGCTACTTGATGTAGCCGGCGCGCTTCATTTCGCGTTCGGTGGCTGTTTGCGCGGCTGCGAGCGCAGCGTCCACTGTCGATGACCCGGCCAACGCCGCCGAGAATTGCTGGCCGACGCTAGTTCCGATGCCCTGGAATTCCGGAATGGCCGCGTACTGCACGCCGACGTAAGGCACCGACTGCACGGTCGGCTTATTCGGATCGGCGGCATCGATCGATGCCAGCGTCAGCCCGGCAAACGGCGCAACCTTCAGATATTCCGGATTCTGATAGAGCGAGGTGCGGGTGCCGGGCGGGACATTGGCCCATCCTTCCTTCGAGGCGACGAGCCTGGTGTAGTCCTTGCTGGTCGCCCAGGCGATGAACTTCTCGGCGGCTGCGGTCTTCTTCGAGCCCGCAGGGATGGCGAGATTCCACGCCCACAGCCAGTTGGCGTTCTTGCCGAGCCCCGCATTCGGCGCAAGCGCGAAGCCGACCTTGTCGGCAACCTTGGAATCCTTCGGGTTGGTGACAAAGGACGCAGCCACCGTGGCATCGATCCACATCCCGCATTTGCCGGAGTTGAACAGCGCGAGGTTTTCATTGAAGCCGTTCGAGCTGGCACCGGGAGGGCCCGCGGCCTTCATCAGATCGACATAGGTCGAAAGTGTCTTCTTCCATTCCGGCTTGTCGAATTGCGGCTGCCATTTCTCATCAAACCAGCGCGCGCCGAACGAGTTGGACATCGCGGTCAGGAACGCCATGTTCTCGCCCCAGCCCGCCTTGCCCCTCAGGCAGATGCCGAAGACGCCGCCGGATTTGTCGGTGAGCTTTTTCGCCGCATCGATCACGAAATCCCAGGTCGGCTTTTCCGGCATGGTCAGGCCGGCCTTCTGGAACAGGTCGGTGCGATACATCACCATCGAACTCTCGCCATAGAACGGCGCGGCGTACAGCTGGCCCGAAACCGACACGGCATCCCGGATCTTCGGAAGCAGGTCCGCGGCGTCGTAGTCGGGTCCGAGATTGTCAAGCGGAATGAGCCAGTTCTTCTTGGCCCAGATCGGAACCTCATAGGTGCCGATGGTCAGCACGTCGAACTGTCCTCCCTTGGTCGCGATGTCGGTGGTGACGCGCTGGCGCAGGACGTTCTCTTCGAGTGTCACCCATTTGACGGTGATGTCAGGATTTTTAGCGGTGAATTCGTTGGTCAGCGCCTGCATCCGAATCATGTCGCCGTTGTTCACGGTGGCGATGGTCAGGGATGTCTGTGCGACGGAAGGAGCTGCGCCCAACAAGGTAGCCGCGCCCAGCAGGGCGCTGAGGACGTGTTTCACGATAACCTCCCTTACGGCGTTGAGCATATGCCCACGCCTTGCATTTATGTTCACACCGGGCCGAAGCGTTGTCAAGGATCGGATCGCGCTTCCGCACTGGACTCGCTGGGCGGGAGGACATGGTTTAATGGGATCGCATGCCAGGATCGGCTGGCGGGAAACCCGCGCACGCCGAGGCCGAAGACCGGCCAGTTCGCTACGGCTTGAGGATTGCGCCTGCCGTCGCCTCGTCGGTGATCAACCCGTTGAGAAGCCGCCCCTTCAGCGCCGCCCTGATGGCCGGAACCTTGGCACGACCGACCGCCGCTCCGATGGTCAGGGTCTCGGCAGGTACCCGCGGCGGAATGCTGGTGAGACGAAGGTTTGTCCCGCCTTTGATGAGGTGCCCCTCCTCGTTGAACGCCCAGCCGGTCAGTTCGCCAACGGCGCCCAGCCGCATCATCTCGAGCAGTTCTTCGCGCGAGACGAAACCGTCAACGTGAACTTGCGCCTGCCGATCCATCTGCCCGACCCCGACAAGCCGCAGGTCGGCCTTGGCGGCGACCGCTCTCACCCTGGCGATCGGATCTATTTTCAGCATCTGGTCGCGCTCGCGCTCGGACGACATCAGAAACGGCAGCGGCATCGGATAGTGGCGCGCCTTGGTCCGGTCGGCGAGACGGCCGACAGTGTCGAAGAAGCTGGCCGAGCCGTCGGCCGAAATGTTTCCGACCAGCGACACGATCTGGTGGTTCGGACAGTCGATCGGCGACACGCGCTCGACGGCAGCCCGCACCGCTCTGCCGGTGCCAAGCGCGACGATGGTCGGCTTCTCGGTCCGCAACGTCGATTCAAGGATGTTGGCGGCGCGCTCGGCGATTCCAGCGGCCGACAGCGGCGCGGCGGGATCGGTCGGCACGACTTCGCAATAGGCGAGATGGAACAAATCCTTCAACCGCGCTGCTAATTCCATGCATGCAGCGATCGGATGCTCCAGGCGGAAAGTGATCAAGCGCTCGGCGAGGCACAGCGAGACGAGGCGCTGTGCCGACGCGCGCGAAACCTGCAGCATCTTGGCGATTTCGTCCTGGGTGTGACCGGCAATGAAATAGAGCCAACCGGCCCGCGCGGCTTCGTCCAGACGCGACCTCTCGTTATCGGATGCTGCCATCAGGTTCCTTGCCGATCCACTCGCCAGAAATCCGCCATCCGTGCGAATACGCGATCGGCTCCCGCTTCGCGGAGAATGGCCTTCCCGTCACGCGATTGATAGTGGCTGCCTCCGACAAAGCCCCAAACGGTCATGCCGGCGGCCTTGCCCGCCTTGACGCCGCTGACACTATCCTCGATCACGAGGGTGCGACGCGGATCTACCCGCATCTTTTCGGCCGCGTAGAGAAAGAGGTCGGGCGCCGGCTTGCCGCGCTCCACCATCTGGGAGGTATAGAGACGCGTGCCGAAATGCGGCGCGAGACCGGTCAGAGAAAGGGAGAAGGACACCCTATCGACATCGCTGGACGAGGCGACGCAACGGGGGATTTGCAAGTCCTCCAGTACCGAGTTCACCCCTTCGATTGGGCAAAGTGACGAGAGAAACGCCGCTCGAACCCCTGCCCTCAGCTCGGCCGAAAATTTCTCGGGGTTCAAGCGTCCCAACGCTTCATAATGCTGGAAGACCGCCGTCACGCTTCGCCCAAGGAACAGATCAAGTGCCTGATCGACGTCAAGGCTGATGCCGTATCCCGCCAACGTGTCAGAGAGGCAGCGACAGCTCAGCACCTCGCTGTCGACCAATACGCCGTCGCAGTCGAAAATGATGAGATCGGGCCGGATCATCGTAAATTTCTCATGCCCAATATGAGCATAAACTCATAAAATGGGCAATAACCCGCCTCCGCGAATGGGCACCCCGCCTGGCGGATTCCCGTGCACTACCCAGAGCACGGGCTCAGTCCGCCAGTCGGGATCACGGTCGACGAGCGATCATGCGTCAGAAGCCTGTTGTGTGTACCGAAAACCTAAGCACAGGCGTAGTGGTGGTGAAGTCCACCAGGGATGGCGCGTGAACGAATGATGCCGGTGCGCTGTACCGAGCGAGAGACTGGTGCATCCTTGTTCAAAGACCAATGCGTTCTGACGCCGTTGCACCTCACAAATTGTTCTGCAAATATTCGAACACGTAGTCGACGTCGTTGCTCGAATTGAAATTGACCTCGTAGTCGATCGTGCCATCCTTGAGCACAACCGTGCGCTGCGGTCCAAAACTACAAGTCAGGCTTTTGATCTTCTGTTTGACGGCTTCCTTGCCGGCCTCGGAGCCACAGACGCGCCACATGGCTTCGAGAGCTACCTTGCAGTAACCGTAGGCGCTGTAGGTCTTCCGATCCTCCGGCGTCGGCGGCTTCAACCAGTTAAACTTCGCGGTGAGACTGTTGCCGCACCGCTCGTTGGTGGAGGTGACCTCTGCCGCGAGATACTTTTCCTGCTCCGCGAAATACTCCTTGTCCTTCAGCGATTGCGCAAGCGCGACCGAGGAGAAGATAGAGAGCGCGACGACGGCGACACCGGCACGGATAATCATAGCGGACAACTCCAATTTAGATGTTCATGCGCGCATCCCGTGTGGGCACGGCGTCCGGCCACTGCGGCGGACTTGGGGATAGACGGACAGCGGCGGTGATTTTCCCGCGTCATCGCAGCACCGTGTCATCGCAGCACCTGGAGCGGTGCATCTTGATTGAAACATTTTGAATCATGAATGCACCGCGTTCAACGTAGGTATCGGCCGCAAAAACTCCGTATTTGTTTCTCATCTCTCGCTGCGCTCATCAGCGGTACCGCACCCCGCGGATTGTCGTGATGCTGTGAGGTCTGCCATGTCCGGACGTTTCCGAGCGGCCGTCGTCGGCGCCGCCCTCGCCTTGATCGCCGGCCATGGCGCCCTCGCCGCGGAGAGGGGCCCGCGGCTTCGCATCGGGCATTACAGCACCGGCAGCGGATTGATCGGCTTTGTGATCGACCGCATGGGAACGCCGATCAAGCTGCGCTTCGACGGCTCCGCCGAAATCCTGGCCTTGACTGTCGAGCCGGCTCCTTACGATTCGATGACACTCAAGCGCGACGACGGCGTCTCGGTTCTTCGGATCTACGAAACGGGCCGCGTCCTTGTATTCAGCGACAAATTGTCGGGCGGTTCGGCTGACGCGTATCACGACCAGGAAGCCGAGCCACTCGTCGTCAAGAACGCAACGAAAGAGCAGGCCGAGACCGAGGCCGAGTCGCTCGGGCGCAGGCTTGGGCGCGCGGGCGCCCCGGCGCTCAAAATCTCGCTCGACGCACCGCGCCTTTCCGCTGACTCCGCCGCGTGGTCCGCGATGGCAGATGCCATCGCCGTCACAGGAACAGCCCTGGCCGAGATGCTCACCTCACCGATCGCACGCGAGATCATCGCTGCGAAACTGCAGCGCGTCGTCATCCGCGACGCCGACCGGGTCGACGTCAGACTGGCGGGCGACACCCTGATCGTGGAGGTCGAAGCCAAGGAGGCGATCACAGGCCGGCCGTCCTCGGCGCGCCTCAAGTCTGCGATCGGTGATCTCCTGTAGCTGGATCTTTATCCGGGCACGAATTTACAGCAGCCGGCGCGGAGAAAAATGTTCGCTGGTCCGTCTCTCTATCTTGATGTGGTGGCGACGGCCGCGGGCCGTCTCGAAATGTCACCGCAATATGGTGCATTGTTGTCAAGAAAGAGAGGAATCCAATGTCGGGTCTTATAACTGGGCTGGTTTTGCTCGCGCTCGGCGCCCTGGCGGCCGCTTCGAGCATCGTTGCGAGGCGTCCGGACGCGAAGGCGTATATCGAACTGATGGTACCTTACCAGGGATGGTTCGGATTCATAACCTGCCTGTGGGGCGCCTGGACCATCATCAATGCGATCATCAACCTGAACTGGTTCGGCTACGTGCCGGTCTGGTGGCTGACCTACCTCGCGACCGGCGTGCTAATTGCATCGCTCGGCCTGCTGCTCGGCTATGCGTTGCTGACGAAGTTCATTTTCAGCCACAACGCTCAAGCGGCTCAACGTGGCGAGCAGATTCGCGCTGCCATTGTCCCCTATCAGACCGTGCTCGGTTATGCCGCGATCGTCCTCGGCCTATGGACGATCGTCGCTACGTTTCTCTATCGTATCTAGGGCATGGTCCGGAAAATCACGCCCATCGGGCCACGACCCGATGGGAGCACCGATTTTCCCGAAAAGTTCATACTCAACAAAAAGCTAAAGCGCGATGACGCTTCATCTTGAACGCATCGCGCCCCCCAGCAGGTTGCTGAAAAGTCAACTTGGGCGTGACGAAATCCCGTGGCGAACGGACCGGAATATGCTCCAGGGATTGTCTTGCCTGCCGAGGGCGCGTCTCGATCGTCATCAGCAATCTGGACTAGTTTTATTACTTGCTGGCCCGCTCATCGTCGGCTACCCGCCCATGATGAAGTTCGCAGCCAACCTGCCGACCCGCAGCATGCACATCATCCGGCCACAGAGCTGACAAACAATGAGTTGACGGATAATGGCGCTCACCCGCCGAACAGTTTGGCCAACCGGGTGAGACAGCCGCTCCATGAGCCCGCTAGAGCATCGACGAGAGCATCCATGTTGAAAACAAACTCGTGCCTGGCGATCCTCGCGCTGAGCGTCGCGATAGGCTTCGCCACGACCGCACGCGCGGAGAAGCGCGTCGCCCTGCTGGTCGGCAATAACGCCTATGAGAACATTCCACGGCTGCAGACCGCCGTCAACGACGCGCGGGCGGTCGGCACCGCCCTGCGCCGGCTCGGCTTCTCGGTGATGGTCGTCGAGAACCAGCCGCGCCGTGCCATGAGCGAGGCCATGCTCGCTTTCGACAAGATGATCGAGCCGGGCGACATCGCGCTGTTCTTCTTCGCTGGGCACGGCTTCGAGATCCGCGGCCAGAACTACCTGTTGCCGACAGACATCCCGGAGGTCCGCGAAGGACAGGAAGAGCTGATCCGCGATTCCGCGTTTCCAGCCGACCGGATCATCGACCGGCTGCAGGCGCGCGGCGCCCGCACGGCGGTGCTCATGCTCGACGCCTGCCGTAACAATCCGTTCGAACGGCCGGGCGGGCGCGGGCTCAGGGGCAGCGGCGGGCTCGCCGCGATGACGCCTGCCGAGGGCGTATTTATCATGTTCTCCGCCGGCGCCAAGCAGACCGCGCTCGACCGGCTGTCCAGCACCGAGCGCGCCTCGAACTCCGTGTTCACGCGAAATCTCGTCCGCCGGCTGGCGGAGCCTGACCTGACGCTGGTGCAAATTGCCAAGCGCTTGCAAATCGAGGTTCGGCAGTTGGCAGCGAGCGTCGGCCTCGAGCAAACGCCGGCCTACTACGACCAGGTCGTCGGCGAGATCGTACTCAACTCAAGCGGACGCACCACGCCCGCCGACCCGCCGCCACCACAAACCGCGGCCCTGCTATCCGACGTCGACAAGCGCGCCGCCGAGGCCGTGCCGGCTCCTTCGGCCGATCCTGTGATCGCCGAGCTCGACGCGCTGGCGGCCGCGAAGAGCTGGAGCGAGCTCCGCGGCCACCTGACAACGGTGAGGCCGACGGCGCGCGACGCACACTGGGCTACGTTGGCCGAACAAGCCGCAATCGGCGAATTAACTCCACTTGCAACGTCGCCGCATCCGTTTGGCGATCGGCTTGCGGCGCTCGAGCGCTATGCCACGACCTTTCCGATCCTGAACGACAACCCGAAATTCCTGGCTCTGCGCGCGTCGATCGGCCTGTCCGCGTTCGGCGACTGCCTTGAGCAGGCTTACGGGGCAGCCGATTGCCGCCGGGGGCTGGAGAACTTCGTGCGCACAACGCCCAAGAGCGCCGGTACGGCGCGCGCCGACCTCGCGCGTGACGCCGCCCGTCTCGTCGGACGCAAGCTCAACCGCTCGGCCGCCGCGCCGTTTTTCGCCATCGCGATCGAGGCGCCGGCCGAAACGAATGTGGTAGTCTGTACGGATCCAGATCTCACCAACGCTGTCATTGCCGCGCTCAGCCGGCCTCCCGACTGGGATGAAGCCAAGGCGTCGAAGGCGCTCACGGAAGCCTGCTGGAGCACACTCGGCCCTGCGGTCGTGGCGCAGGTCGCCCGCGAGACTGGCGACAGCTACTACCTTGGCAATGCCTGCCCGACACTGCTGCAGCGCGACGCTCTAACGGGACTGCGCGCGGCCCGCTGCCGGGAGATCAAATCGCGATAGGTGAGGTAATCACATCGCTTTCGAGACCCCCACGACAAGCAGCGGTCTCATCTTGAACCTGGAGCGCGACGAGTTCAGGAAACATCGCCATCGGCGCTTGTTTTGAGCATGGTCTTTTCGGAAAGCCAGATCATGCTCTGGCTCTTTGCTTGAGCATCATCTCCGCGCAAACGCGTCGCCTTTGTTAGGCTCAAGGGAAAACCGCTGTCCCACCATCGGCCTGAGGGCATGTTTCTCCGGATCACGCTCTGGCAGGGTGAACTCCGGGTTCTTCGCCTGGACGCGCCGTACTCAGAAGGCTGGGGCGATCAGATGAGCACCCCAGCCTTCCTGCCCGCGCGGCTACATCAGAACGAGCAGCCGAAGCTTTGCAGCGAGGTCTTGATCGCGTCCATCGTCTGCTTACACGTCCCTTCCATGGTTGACTTCGCTGATGGATTCTTGGCCATATCAACCCACATCTTTCGCGTCTGGTCGAGCTGTGCCTTGTAGGTCGCACGTTGCGCCTCCGGAAGCTTCGACGTAACGCAACTATCATATTTTTGCAGAAAGTCGTCGCAAGCGGCGATGCCGGTGCTCTGCGCACGTGCGGGCCCGGCGCCGGCAATCGCGAACAAAGCGGCACCCGCCAAATGCAGGAGAAGCAACGCTCTGCGCGTGCTCAAGCGTGATCCGATCGCAGCCTTCGTCGTTGTATAACGCATTATCTCTTGCTCCTTTGTTGGATGGCAACATTGGAGCAGACGGACAGGCTCTCATTTTTTGTCTGTCGCCGGCCATCGCGATGTCTCGTTAGACCCATCCTCGTGATGGAGCACAACGCACCTCCCGCAACCGAGATGTGGCCCGGACGACTTAAGCGTCGAGTTTAGGTCAGTTCGGTCCTGCGGAAGCGGGGCGCTCATGCCTACGGCCCCCTGCCGGCCTTGGCCCGCATGGATCGTTATCATCGGTGGGCGCTGCCTTGCCTGGATGTTCGGCCCCCTCCGCGGTCGCCCCCGGTCCAGTACCGCGATCGCTTCCCATGCTGCCGGGTGTCGATTTCCTGGCTTGTTCGTTCGCGTCACTGCACGAGTGAGCATCTTTCTTCTTCGTTGGACCGGACGGGGTCGCCACGATTCCGCGGCCGATCGCATCACCTGCGTCGTCCTGCTTGACCGCGATGGCTGCACCGTCCCCAACCATCTTCACAGCGGTCGGGATCGCGATCACGGCCAGGGCGGCGAGAGCGAAGCCGGACCACGCAATCGAGCGCCGGTACCGAGCAACTGGACTGACCGCCATTGCCGAAACCTGCGTTCGGCTCTGTTCCGACGCAGCAAGAACGCCAGCCGCCCGCACCACCAGGCCCGCTGGAGCTGTCGCAGGCCGCGCTTGGATTTCGTCCAGCAATGCCGCCGCGGAAGTTAACTCCGCGCGGGCCACCGGGTCGTTCGCAAGTCTCGCGGCGACAGCATCCCACTCTGCTCGCGGCAGGGAACAGTCGAGAAACGCAGCGATCTGAGCGTTGTCGATCTCGTCCCATTGACCTGCAGCAAGGGAACCCTGCTCCAAACCCTCTGAAATGGTCCGCGACAGTTGCGCGCGAAGCAGCTCATAGGTTTGCAGCCGGTCGGAGCGGTCATCGTCCTCGGCGGGCACAGACGCCGGTTCCTGACTAGGGCGTTCGATCATCGGGCAGAATTCCAATACCCATGTTCAGACGGACATATCGGAATTCTTTTCCAATTGCACCGCAATTTCTTTCAACCATTTCTGGGTTCGCTGCTTGAAGCGATAGACGTCCTCGACCGGGCAACCCATCAGCCTAGCGATGTCACGTGCTGGCAACGGCTCATTGGCCGAAAATACAATCTGAAGGTACAACCGTTCATCGGCGGGAAGCTTCTCCGCAGCCGCATTGACGGCAGCGACGAGAGTAGCGCGGCGCTCTTCCTCCTCAAAGAGCAGCAAACGGTCCTCTGGCGTCGGCGACGAATCCGCGATCGAAATACCTCCACCTTCGCCAAGCAGCGCGTCGAGCGAGATGGCCTCGGTCGCAGGCGGCGTGCGTTCCAGCTTCGCCATGCCGGCAACGCGCGCGACCGACTCGGCGACATCAGCGGCTGTCGGATCTTGCGCCAGCCTGCCGCGCAGTGCAGCAGCGAGGCGATCGGTGTCCAGCGGACAACCCTCCCACACCACGGCTGCATAAATCGCCTGGTCAAGCGGCGTCGAACGAGAAATCGCCACCGGCAAACGCCGTCGGGGCGCCTCACGCCGCACGAGATCGATCAAGACGCGATCGACCACGGTCAGAATATAGCCCGTGAAGCTGCCGCGGCCTCCGTATAAGCGGATACGACGGAAATCATTCTCGATCAGCTTGAGGCATACTTCTTGATATGTATCCTCGCGTCCGGCTCTACCAAGGTTACGCGGCAATTGTCTGGCGATCCGGCTGCGAATGTCGGTCTCGAAGTAACGCGAGAATCTCTCCCACGCTTCGTGCGGCGTTTTACTGAATTGTCCCGCCAGTTCGTCGGCGAGAACATCACGGGCGACCAGCGACAAATACGTCGTAAGCCGCGAGCGCCCGTCGAACCTCCGCAGCCGCGCATAATCGTCAGCCTTCAGTGATGCGACGATGTGAAGGAACGCAGCCTCCGCGTCCGCTCCTTCGCCTACCAGCTTCACGACGATCGACCATAATGTCGTCGAGACGTGTTCGAGAAATCTGCTCGCTGCCCCAGCGTCACCGGAGAGGGCACCATTGACGAGCGCGTGCTCAAAGTTACCGCTCAGCGCCGGCACACTCTGCATCTCAGAGGAGACCGGTCGTTCGGCGACCGCATTGGCACTGTCGGCATCGTTGTCTTGCGGCTTGGCCTTTTTCAGGACCAACAGATTCTGGACCAACAGGCTGCGCGACCACATGGCTTCTCCCCTGACAAACAGCCGACCCACCGCATGACAGTTGAACAGCCAGAGACTACGGCCATCGCAAGTTGGCCTCTTTCGTCGCCGAATAACTGGTTCTTGTCGATAAACAACTGGTATCCCAATCTGGCGAGATTATGAATTGCAACAATGCTAACGCAAAAATTGTAAGATGAATGCAGTGCTCCATCCTGAGCGCACTCGACTTTGCTGAGTCTGTTCGTCGTGCCTGCCCCGACATGACACTTAATTGTCACAACTACGCCAAGCTTGGCGCTCGCAAATACCACAAGCCACATTGCGTCGATCGAGATACGGGATGCGCATCTATCGCGACCTGCGTGATCTTTCTGGTAAACAGGTCCGAAGCCGCGAAGCGCGGTGGAAGCATTTGTCATTCCGCTCCCGCCACTGGATTTGGCAACCCGATAGTCGCGATAACGCTCCAGACGTACCCGTAGCACCGAGCAGCTCGGCCAGGGTTTCTCGAGAAAGGCCTTGCGTTCTTCCCGCCAGAACGCGTCCGACAACATGCGCGGCCTGAGCGCGTCGAAAACTGCCTCGGCCTCTTCCCGCAGCATGCGCCAAAGGTTTGTGCCCGACAACATATGCAGCGATTACATGTCCACGGTCATCGACAGCAGATACGTGCGCGGTGCTCCCAGGAAGAACGTTCCGAATGAGGCCACGCTCGACCAGTAATTCTCACCGGTCACATTCTGAACGTTGGCGCGGAAAATCGTCTTCCTGCCGTTGATCGCCGTCGTGTAGCGGGCGCCGAGATCGAGTCGCGTCCATTCCGGGATCGGCTGCTTGTTTGCGGCATCGACGAACTGCCGGCCCGTGTAGATGACCGCCCCATTCAAGGTGAGCCCTCTCACCCACGGCAGATCCCACTCGGCGCCGATATTGGCCTGTACGTTCGGAACGCCGATCGGCGTATTGCCCAAGTTTGCCGCGATGGCGGTCTTGGTCAGGGTGCCATCCAGCAGCGAAACGCCTCCGAGAACCCGAACATCGGGCCTGAGCTCGCCGAAGACGTTGAACTCGAGTCCACGCACCTGCGTTTCGGCGGTCGCCTCGAAGCGGTTGGCTGCGGACCGCTCGCCGCTCGCCTTCGATATCTCGAAGGCGCTGAAGGTGGTTGCGATCCGGCCGAAGTCCACCTTGATGCCGGCCTCGTACTGCTTGGCGATGTAGGGCGCGAGCACTTCGCCGAAATTGGAAGTGCCCTGCGGCGCGACGTCGCCCCGGCTCAGACCTTCGATGTAGTTCGCGTACAGCGAGACGTTGTCCCAAGGCCGGACGACGAGGCCGACCACGGGAGTGGTCGCGGTCTTGTCGTAGGAGTTCGAAAACGTTCCGAGATTGGGGGCATAGTTGGTCGCCTCGACGCCCTGGCGCCGGACACCCAACGTCAGCAGGACCCGCTCATCGAGCACGGACAAAGTGTCGGCAATCGACAGCCCCGTGAGCTGGCTGTCCGAGAACCGGGGGCGATCGCTGATCTCGTTCGCAAACTGGGTTGGCGCCACGGTCGGACTGTAGATGTTCGAGGAGACCGGACTGCCATTGGTCGTCCGCCGGTGCAGCACGTCGTGATAGACCGAGGCCTGGAAGGTGACGGCATGTCGGACGAAGCCGGTGTCGAAACGGGCGCGGACGCCGCCATCATAGGTCTGCCGATCGATGCTGAGCCCGAAGAATTGCGGCGTCGAGGTGGTGTTGCCGCTCGCACTGGTGATCGTCGGAAGGCCGAAGAACCGCTCGACATTGGTGTGCGATCCGCCGACATCGGCGAACAGCGTCACCTGATCGGTTACATCATATTCGTTGCGCCACAGGGCGGATTGATCGTTGATGCGCGACCATTCCCAGGGCTGCATCACGTTCAGCCGGCCGTCCGGCGCCTTTGGCACCGGCAGGCCCGCAGTCATGAGGAACGGGCGTGACGGCGCGGTGAACCGATCGGTCTGCGCGAGGAAATAGAGCCAGGACCTGTACCGTTCGCCCTGATAGTCGAGGGCCAGCGCTCCGACGCCCGTCGTTTCAGACTGGCGGTCGATGGGCGTGTCGCCGCCGCGCAGGCTGCCGCTGGCGCGCACGCCCCATTCCTTGCTGTCGCCGTAGCGCCTCGCGACGTCCCAGTGACCGCCGAACCGTGCGGCCGAACCGTAACTCGCGGTGAGGCGGGTCAAATCCTCTCCCGCACGCTTGGGCACGACATTGATGACGCCGCCGACGCCGCCATTGGGTGCGATGCCCGAGAGCGCGGCTGAGGGACCCTTGAGCACCTCGATGCGCTCGACGTAATCCGTGAAGATGCGGTAGCTCGGCGCGATCCCGTAGAGGCCCTCAAAGGCAAACTCACCATTGTTGCCTTCGTTGATTGGGAAGCCGCGAATGTTGAAGGAATCGACCACGCCGCCCGTTGGGTGGGAACTGCGCACGGAAGGATCCAGGATCAAGGCATCCGCACCGGTTGCCGCCTGCTGATCCCGGATGAACTTGTCCGTGTAGCTCGTCACGTTGAACGGTGACTTCATTGTGTTGGTGTTGCCGAGCATTCCCAGCCGCGCGCCTTGAGCGACTTGGCCGCCGGCAAAGGCGGGCACGACACCCGGCTGCGACGGCTGCGATTGCACCGCGACGGTTTCCGCTTGCGGGGCGGCAGGCACCGTGGTGCGCCGTGAAGTCGATCGGACCCGGGCGTCACTTCGTTTGGTTGGCGCGCGGCGGACCGACTGTTGCGACGGAGCATCGACAGTAACGGGTGGAAGGGAGTTGCCGCCTTGCGATGTTTGGGATCGAGCGGGCGATTCGAACCACGCCAACAACGCCACTCCACCCAGCAGTGTCGCACCAAAGCGAGCTGTCGTTCCAACCCCACCTGCACGTCGCATTTCCAGAAAGTTCCCCTCAATAGCACGCCACACAACGTGAAATGGTTCTACGCTCGACCTGCAACGACCATAGATCGAAGATCCGCTCTCCGCGTCCGAACTCGGCCCGACACTTATGGCTCTGTGAATCAGATGCCCCGCAGACTCGCACTTCGGGTTGGTTGCCTGTGCCTTATCGGCAAAGTCCGATCGCGAGCGAGCTGCACCGCGTCTTTAGAGAGGCGCTATGGTGACCACAACGCAAATGCGTGCGCTGCGACTTAGAATGTCTCGATCATCGACGACTCGAGTCAGCTGACACCGTGTTTGGAAAATTTCCAAACGCTCGCTTTGGAAGATTCCAAAATCAGTGCTGTTGAAATTTGGAGCTAACAAAGATCTGTCTGAAGAGCTTTTCAAGCTGTACGTAGAACTGGCGGGCGCAAGACGCAGCGGCTGTATGAACAGGGCCTGGCACTGTTTGCGAGCCACGAACTGAAGGATGGTACGCGCGCCGGCTCAAAGCAGATTTCTCAGTTTGCCAAAGCTGGAAATTCGTAACGAGCTTTCGTTCACCTCATTCCATCACGGCGGGTTTACGAAGGCGCCGACAGCGATCTCGCAGATGCGGAGTTGCGCGCCGCAGACCGGCATAGCGAAGCGAGGAGCGACTAAAAAACAGCCGGCTTGTCGGAATAGCCGCTGACCGCTTGTCGGAATGCTTCTCACGAGAGGTCCCAAGCCCCTTGAAAGGCTTGGTGGGCGCACCAGGGCTCGAACCTGGGACCCGCTGATTAAGAGTTCAAAACCAGCGCTTCGCTGCGATTTCTAAATCTGCTCTGCACTACGACGAACCTTCAGAAGTCCTTTGTTTTACAGGGTTTTGTCGCATAGTTTCGCAGTACGTCGAACCCAAACAACCAAACACCCCGGTTCGCCAACACCGTTTGAAAACCGTTTTACTCGACTGGCTCCCACAATGAACGACATTCGCATGCCCCTGAGCGATAAGAGCATCGCTCAGTTACCCACCCCGAAGGACGGCTGGTATCTAGCCCGCGACACCGAGTTGAAGGGGTTCTTCGTCGTCGTTGGAAAGAGGAAAAGAACCTTCACCGTCCAGGGCGATCTCCGGCAGGGAGGAAAGCGGGCGTCTTCGATCAGAGTATCTATCGGCGACACGCGCGAGTTGACGACCCGAGCAGCGCGCGCGATCGCGAAGGAATATCTGGCCCAGATCAGCAGAGGACAGCACCCGAAGACGGCAAAGCAAGACGGAGACACTAACTTCGGCCTAGTCGGGAACGAGGCGAAAACCGACGTTTCGACTGTCACCCTTAGGCAAGCATGGCAGCGATATCGGGAAGCCCACTTGATCCGAAAGGGTCGCAGTGAAAAGACCATAAGTGGTTATCGCGATCACGTGGAACGCCTTTTTGTGGAATGGCTTGATACTTCACTAGGCGAACTCGCGATGGATCCCGCTCGCGTTGCCAAGAAGCACGACGAGATTACGAAAGAGAACGGTCCCTATATCGCGAATGGCTGTATGCGAACGCTGCGCGCAATTTACAATCATGCTCGCAAGACCAATAGATTGCTGCCACGCGACAACCCTGCAGACGCCGTCGACTGGAATGAGGAGAAGCGCCGAGATACCGGCATGGGCGCGAACGACTTGACCGAATGGTTCCGGGAGTTGGCTGCCCTCGAAAATCCGGTCCGCCGCGAATTTCATCTGCTCACGCTGCTCTGTGGTTCTCGGACTACCGCATTACAGCAAGTAAAGCCAAGTCACGTCGACTTTCGCCGCCGAACTCTGCACATCGAAAAGCCAAAGGGTGGCAGGAAGCGAGCTTTCGACATCCCGCTCTCCCGAGAAATGATACTGTGTCTCATTCGGGCAATACGCTTCGGTAGGCAGATGTATCCGTTGCAGTCGCGGAAATGGATCTTTCCCGGCGACAGTGAGTCAGGCCACCTTGCTGAAACAAAAGAGGATCGCGATACCCTTTCAAAGTGGGGTAACGATCTTCGTCAAACGTTCCGCACCATTGCAACAGCCGCCGGGGTCTCGGAATTCGACGCAAAGCTGCTGATGAACCATTCAATCCCAGGTGTGAATGCCGGCTACGTTACCCGCCATAAACTGCTTGAGGACCACCTGCGCAGCCAGCAACAAGCGATCAGCACCGCTGTGTTCTCCGCTATCGGTAAAACGCTCACGAAAGACGCCGCTTTGCGAGATTGGCTCGGACGGGGCGCAAGCCGATGTGTAACCGGCGGGCTTCAGATGAAGCCAGGCGATCTGGGTGAGGATCAAGACAAAATTCGGCATGCAGCGTGAATGCACGCATAGGCCGGATAGCCTTGGTGCTCGGCGCCGCGGTCGGTGCAGCGCCCCTCGGACTCTGAAAGGCTGTAGCGCAACGGCCTATTCCGACATTCGATTAGGGGCGATTTGATCCCTGCGTCCCGAACGCAGTGCACATCTTTTAAGTTGTTGATTTTTCTTGCGGTGGCGGGCACCTCTGTCCCGTTTTGTTCACGGTCGTTTCACCCAATTCGTTGCGATTTCGTTGCGGCGTTCTCAGGGAGAACGGCGCTCGCTGCGACCTTGGTTTGCCACGCATCTTTGTACACACGGTGTGTTGCCGGGCTCAGATCTTAACCCTGGCCCGCGACGGTCACAGGTCCTTTTCGGCAAGCTCGCGAAATTCGTCGGGAACGGAACGAGAGATGCCCAGCACCACCGAGCCGTACCCAATGGCATCCCATCCGAAGCGATCGCGGATCTTATCGACAGCACGGTCGGCCGCCCACCGTGCCATGCCTGTTTTGGTGCCGGGGCGACGAGGTTCATCTTGAAGTCCAAGCGGAAGTTCCAGCTCGAGATCCCAGTGCTCCTCAAGATGCGACACAGAGATCGCCAGGAGCGAGATGGTCTTCTCGTCAGGGTGTTCCGCGATGACCGCGCGCACTAGCTCCTCGGCGAGCTCGGCGAGGATCACGGTCGCGGAGATTGGTGCATCGAGTGTTAGCGAGCGAGTAACTGAGTTCAGGTCGGCGAAGCGAACGCGGACCGTCACGGTTCGGCCCGGCCTGGATTTGGCCCGGAGCCGGGTGCCGATTCGGTCTGCAAGGTGAAACAGGGTAGGTCGAAAAACTCGCTCTTCGGCACACTTCACGCCGATCGCCGACTGCGCTCCCGCAGATCCAGCCCGTCGGTGGGTCTTGATTTCGCGTGGATCGCGATTCCATGCCAGCGCTGAGAGTTTCTCTCCTGCCGCGGGACCGAGCAGCCGTTCAAGCGACCATCTTGGTGTCTTTGCCAGCTGCCCGATCGTCAGCACGTCGATCTCGGCCAGCCGTGCCTTTGTAACCGGACCCACTCCCCACATCAGCTCGACTGGCACTTGGTGAAGGAATTGCAACTCGGTGTCGGGATCGACAACCACCAATCCGTCGGGCTTGGCCAACTGCGACGCGATTTTTGCCAGATGCTTGGTGCGCGCGACACCGACCGAGATCGGAAGGCCATACTCCACCCGCACCCGTTGGCGGATTGCCGTTGCAATTTCAGCAGGCGAACCGAAGAGATGAGTGCAGCCCGCAACGTCGGCAAAGGCCTCGTCGATGGAAATCCGCTCGACGAGGGGCGTGAAATCGCCGATCACCTTGATGGCGGCATCGCCCAGCCGTTGGTATTCCTTGAAATGCCCGCTGACAAAAGTTAGTTGCGGACAGAGTCCGCGCGCTTGTCGTCCCGGCATCCCGCCACGGACCCCGAAGGCCTTAGCCTCGTAAGAAGCGGCGAGCACGACTCCGCCGCCGACGGCGATCGGTTTGCCGCGTAACGACGGGTCGAGCAGCTGCTCTACCGAGGCATAGAAAGCATCCAGGTCCGCATGGAGGATGGTGGCTGTCGTTGCCATCCCGATCGTTGGCCCGTGACGTTTCGAGGAAGTTTCACGCGGAGAACATAATGAGAACACACATGGATGAAGTCAAGCCGATCCTGCGCCCCGTGACCAGTTCCAACATAAGGCCGTGGCTCTACGTTTCCTTCAGTACCTGACGCCGCCGCTACCGAGCGCGCCGACGACGCCGGCAATGATTGCGTTGCGAACGTTGCGCATCAAATGGTCGTTTCGGATCTTCCGGGTTGTCCTCATAGTCTAAGCGGGTTTCCATCCGACCCATGCCGCAAACAACCATGTCGTGGAAGGCGTCGCCTTCCTCATCTCCCGCGTCGCATTGCTGGTGAAACCACTTCGCCGCCGACGTCAGAAGCTCGTTTTTCTTCACAACGCCGGGCGTTCGCGGCAAGAACTGCACTTCCTGCCGATTGCTAGGATTCGACTCAATCGGCCAGAAGGGGGGAGAGGGAGTGCAGTTCTGTCGCTACAGCTGCGTCAGCAGTTCGTCGATCCGGATTGGGAAGCGGCGGAGCCGCACGCCGGTCGCGTGCCAGATTGCATTCGCCACCGCGCCGGCGCTGCCCGTGATGCCGATCTCGCCGACGCCCTTGATGCCCAGCGCGTTGACGTGCGGATCGTGCTCCTCGACGGTTAGCACGTCGAGACTGGGCACGTCAGCATTCACGGGGATGTGGTACTCGGCGAGGTTGGCGTTCATGATCCGGCCGCTGCGGCGATCGATGATGGCCTCCTCATGCAACGCAAAGGACAGGCCCCAGATCATGCCGCCGAACAGCTGGCTCCGCACTAGATGCGGATTGATGATGCGCCCCGCGGCGAACGCGCCGACCATGCGGGTGGCGCGGATCTGGCCGAGCTCGGGATCGACTTTGACCTCGGCAAACACGGCGCCATGGGCATGCATCGCATACTCTGCCTGCGCCGCCGTATCAGCGCCGCCCATGCCGCGCGCCTCAATCTCGGCAAGGCCGGCGCGAGCGAGGATGTCCGGATAGGCCTCGCTACGACTCTCATCGTCGCGGCGGAACAGTTGCCCGTCGCGCGCGATCACGCCGGCATTGCCGGCGCCGAACAGCGCTGAGCGCTCGTCATTGGTTGCGAGATCGGCGAGCCTGGCGATCAAGGCCGCTCCGGCGTTGTGGATCGCATTTCCCGCGGTCGCGGTGTGCGCCGACCCGCCGGCGATGCCGCCGTCCGGCAGATCCGACGTGCCGGACCTGAATTCGACTCGGTCAACATCAAGGCCGAGGCCGTCGGCCGCGATCTGGGCCAACGCCGTCCAGGCGCCCTGCCCCATGTCATGCGCGCCGATCTCCATCACGCCTGTGCCGTCGCGGCGGATCACAGCGCGGGCTTCAGCCTGGAACATCATCGCTGGGAACGTTGCCGTGCCGAGACCCCAGCCGACCAGAAGGCCGTCACCATCGCGCATCTGCCGCGGCGAGAGCGGACGTTTCGCCCAGCCGAAGCGCGCGGCGCCCTGCTCATAACAGGCCCGCAGTGCCTTCGAGGAGAACGGCTTGCCGGTGATCGGCTCGACCTCGGCATAGTTCTTCAGGCGGAACGCGAGCGGATCCATGCCGCAGGCCAAGGCCATCTCGTCGATCGTGCTCTCCAACGCAATCGATCCGGTCGCCTCGCCAGGCGCACGCATGAATAGGGGCGTGCCGGTATCGACGCGCACCGCCTCATGCGAGGTGCGGATCGCGGGACTGGCATAGAGCGTGTGGGACGCGCCCGCCGCCGGCTCGTAGAAATCATCATAGCTGCTCGACACCGTCCTAGCGTGGTGGTCGATCGCGGTAAGACGCCCTTCGCCGTCGACACCTATCCGCAGGCGCTGCCGCGTCGGCGCGCGATGGCCGACAGGGCCGTACATCTGCTCGCGGCGGAGCACGAGCTTGACCGGCCTGCCGACCAGCTTCGCCGCCATGACGCCAAGGATCTGAGGGCCGGTCAAAAATCCCTTCGAGCCGAAGCCGCCACCGAGGAACGGGCTGCGGATCAGGATATTCTCTGGCGCGATGCCGAACAGCTCGGCGACCCGCGCGCGCGCCATCACCATCGCCTGGCTTGGCGTATCGATCGACAGCGTGTCGCCATCCCAGGCCACGACGATCGCGTGTGGCTCCATCGCGTTGTGATATTGCGGCGGCGTCTCATAGGTCGCTTCGACCGTCTTCGATGCCGCGGCAAGGCCTGCCTCGATATCGCCGTGCACATTCTCGGTCGGATTGCCGACGCCGACGACGGGCGGCACGAATGTCTCGCCGGCATCGAGGCCGACGCGCGCCGGCAACGCCTCGTAGCGCGGCACCAGCAGGGCTGCGCCTTCGGTAGCGGCTTCCAGCGTCTCGGCGATCACGACCGCTATGGACTGGTTGGCATAGCGCACCTCGTCGCTCTGCAGCACCTCCATCCGAAACACGAACGGATTGGTCTTGATATCAGGGTCGATCGCAAGCGGCGGCTTGTGCGTCGAGGTCATGACGTCGACCACGCCGGGATGGGCTTTCGCCGCCGCGACATCGAGCGATGTCACGCGGCCGCGCGCGATGCTGGCAACGGCAATCACCGCGAACAGCATGCCCGGTGGATGATGATCGGCGGCGTAAGCAGCCTGTCCCTTGACCTTCAGGATGCCGTCGCGGCGGGTCAGCGGCTGGCCGATGCTCGAACCATGCCGTATGTGGGCAGGCGTCTGGGTTGGATTGATCTCAAGCATGCAATGCTCCCGAATTCGATGCGAAGGGAGACGCCGGCAACGCGGGCATGCGCGCGGGCGTCCCGTTTGCGGCAAGGCTCAGTGCGCGCACGATCACGCGGCGCGCCAGCTCGATCTTGAAGGCGTTGTCGCCCGACGGCTTTGCGTCGGCGAGAGCAGCTTGCGCGGCCTCGCGAAAATTCGCCGCCTCGGACGCGGTACCCTTCAGCACCTGCTCCGCCGCCCGGGCACGCCACGGCTTTGCCGCGACCCCGCCGAGCGCCAACCGTGCCTCCGAGATCTTGCCGTTCTCGACGTGGAGCGTCGCGGCCGCCGACACAACGGCGAAAGCATAGGAGGTGCGCTCCCGCACCTTGAGATAGCGCGCATGCGCAGCAAAGCTGCGCGCCGCCGGCGGCAGCCGCACCGCGACGATGAGGTCGCCAGGCTCGAGTACGGTGTCACGCTCCGGCGCATCGCCGGGCAAGCGGTGCAGTTCCTCAAGCGGCAGCTCGCGCCGGCCACTGTTGCCTTCGATCTCGACCACAGCATCGAGCGCGACCAACGGCACGCAGAAATCGGACGGGTGGGTCGCGATGCAGCTCTCGCTCCAGCCGAGCACCGCGTGCAGCCTGTTCTCGCCATCACGCGCATCGCAGCTGCTTCCCGCCTCGCGTTTGTTGCAGCGGCTGGCTTTGTCGTAGAAATAGGCGCAACGGGTCCGCTGCAGCAAGTTACCGCCGACGGTCGCGACGTTGCGCAGCTGTGCGGATGCACCCGACAGCAAAGCTTCCGCCACCGCTGGATAGACCTTTGCGAAATCCGTGTCGTGCGCCAGGCCGGCATTGCTGACGAGCGTGCCGATGCGGACGCTGCCATCAGCGAGATGCTCGACGCGGTCAAGCCCCGGAAGATGGGTGATGTCGATCAGGCGATCCGGCCGGCTGACGCCGTCCTTCATCAGGTCGAGCAGATTGGTGCCGGCGGCAAGATAGGCCGCACCCGGCTGGGCCGCGGCTGCAACAGCCTCAGCAAGCGTCGCGGGCTTCACATAATCGAACATCTTCATGCGGAACGCCTCTGTTTGTCTTCGGTCTGGCTGGCCTGCGCCTCAAGTACAGCGTCGACGATGCCGGCATAGGCACCGCAGCGGCAGAGATTGCCGCTCATTCCCTCGCGGATCCGCTCGGGATCGTCGCCGGCTTGGTCTTCGCACATCAGGCCGATCGCGCTCATGATCTGGCCCGGCGTGCAGAACCCGCACTGGAAGCCATCACAGGCGATAAAGGCGGCCTGCACCGGATGCAGCTGGTCGCCCCGCGCGATGCCTTCGATGGTTACGATCTCGGCGCCGTCATGGCTGATGGCGAGCGCGAGGCAGGAGTTGATACGCTTGCCGTCGACGAGGATGGTGCAGGCGCCGCATTGGCCGCGGTCGCATCCCTTCTTGGTTCCGGTGAGTTGCAGGCGCTCACGCAGTAGATCGAGCAGCGTGACGCGCGGATCGTTCAATTCGATCTCGCGCCGCGCACCGTTCACGGTGAGGCTGATGGAGTGGATCATGCAGGGCTCCGATCAGATATGGTCATGGGTGGCCGCAGCGTGCCGCCGCCGCGGCCACCATCGATCTCAGACGGCGCGAAGATGGATCGAGCCGGCATAGGGACGGATATACGGAGGTACCCTCCGTTTAACAAGACGTGCCCCGAAAGATTTCAGAATCCATCCAAAGGACATGTGCAAACAACGCGATGCAGCCATGAGCGGGTTCAATCTAACCAGATCGTGATCTACATTGCGGGCATGGACGACCACGTCGACAACGTCAGGAAGCCCCGCGCCGACGCCGTGCGCAATCGCGAGCGCGTGCTCGAAGCCGCGAAAGCCGTGTTCAGCGCGGGCGGATCGGAGGCGAGCCTCGAAGCCGTTGCGAAGCGCGCCGGCGTCGGCATCGGCACGCTCTATCGGCACTTCCCGACCCGCGAAGCTCTGTTCGAGGCCGTCTACCGGCGCGAGGTCGAACAGCTCGGTGAACTCGCCGGGCAGCTGAAGAGTGCAAAGCACCCGGTCGAGGCGCTGCGCCGCTGGCTGCATTCCAATGTCGAATTCGTCGCCACCAAGAAGGGCATGCTGGCGGCGCTGGCGCTCGCAGTGCAGAACCAGTCCGAGCTGCACGCATTTTCGCTCGATCGCCTGACCAAGGCTGTCGGCCTGTTGCTCGACCGCGCGGTCGCCGCCGGCGAGGTGCGCGCCGATATCAGCTCGGAGGACCTGCTGCGGGCGCTGATCGGCATGTGCTACATGCACGATCAGCCCGGCTGGCAGGCGACGGCACTGCGGCTGCTCGACGTGTTCATCGACGGGCTTCGGATCCAGCCGAAGGCGAAAGCGTCACGCGCCGCTGCGAAGTCGCCGACCAACAAACGCGCGACGACGCGAACGGTTAGACGCTAACCCCGTCAGGATCGGGCTTTAGCTCATCGCGCTGGCCGGCGACGAACCGCGCCGCGCCATAGGGTCGCCCTCCGCGGAACGCCTTGCCGATCCGCCGGCGTAGAGCCGTTGCCCTCCGAAGGCAAAGGTCACACGTTCGAATCGTGCCGGGTGCGCCAGTTTTTCGTTGTTTTACAAGGCGATGTGCAAACTCAGCCTGAGACTTCAGTTCTCGTTCATTCGCGCGAGCAAGCAATTGAGAGAAAATTTCTACACGCGCTTGAATTGGCGCTCGCAATGCGGGTCGGTCCAGTCCATCGAGAGGAGGTTGTTCGGACTAGGTCGAGTTGGCGGGAGCTAGCGAAATCTAACATCCACAACGACCGCTTCGCGCCAATTGCGGACTCCAGCTAACGCAAACACGCTACTCATCCAACCTCGTCACAGCGGCAGATGGCCCGCGCTCACTAGCTCGCCGACTTACCTGGCATGATTTGCAGAAGAGGCTCCGGCCCGATCGAGATTTGACCGGTGAATGGCCGGTCGTGAGCGGCGATCAGCAGTACGGAGGTGGCCACTCCTGTCGCGAACAGCCCCATCGCTATCCCCGATGCCAGCCGATTGCCGCAGTGGACCACGGCGATCACGAGCAACTCGCATATCGCCTGCAGGTACAGGCTCCACCATTTCACCGAATTGACTTCTGCTTGGCTGACGATGATCCGTTGCCGGCGCGCATCCAGCGCGGACCCCAGTGCGCTGATTATTTCGCGCTGCGCGGTCTGCTGGCCCGGGTTCTGCGGAGTCATCGAGACAACGAACTGCAGCGCCTCGGCCAGAGCAATAGGAGCCGACCTCAGTGAAGCCGTTTGGCGCGCCATCATCGGCCATTCCACCGTTGCTGTTTGCTCAACGTAGTCACGAATCAGGTCACGCAACCGGCTTTCCTGTTCTGGCGGCAGGCCAGCCGCTAGAAGCACAACGGCTCTCAGCGCGCTGGCCTCTCGGCTGACCGCCGCACTACCACGATCACTGTCACTCCAGACCTGTGCAGCGGTGAAAGCAACAAACAGGCCGAATAGGATACCCAGCACCGGCAACATACCGGGAGAAATCGCCTGGAACGATTTTGCGCGCTCTCCCGTCGCGAGTGCCGAAACACTGGCGAAAATAATTATGGCAAGCAGATAGGTAAAGGCGAAGATAGCTATTGCCATCAACGGCACCGGCAGATTGTGTAACCAGTCGCTCATTATTGTCCCCGTTCCGCCTGGCGCCCGAATGGATCGGCTCCGGCCGCAACAGAATGGCGCCAAATCACGCGACACGCCGGTTGGCGTAGCGACATTGCCCCCTTGTTGTAGATCAATTCATGCGGTTTGACGACGGCTTCCGCCGACGGTCGAACGGCCGCTTTGCGCCACAAGCGGCCGATCAGAGACGGCCGCTTGGGTGAGATCAAAGGTCAAGACGGTTTTGAAGCTATGGTCTTCGGCTCGCTATAGAGCGACGCGGAGGGCGGGATGGCGGAGGAACTGTCATGCCTACGCCGCCATCGGCGTCCGGGGAATATCGTGGAAGTTCGGCGGCCCGACTTTGCAAGGGGAAGTGTTTCAATTCGGAGATAATTTCATCAATGATGACATCACTGATTTACGACAGTTCAAGGCGGGCGACCCGCCTCGATCGTGTTAGTGACAGGCAGCATCTGCAGGGAGAACACGTATGACGAATTCCGAGGATAAACCGCCTCCCGCAGTCGGGGCCTATTGGATCAAGGAGGAAGATTATCCAGCGTTGCTGCAACTTTTCGACGATGGCGACAAGATGCCACCGAACTGGAAAGAATGGCTGAAGATGGCCGAGGAAATGGAGCAGGGACTCAAGGCCTATGGACACGTCGTGCTGCGTGTTTACATCGACCCCGCCACATTCCCGGACTGGTGCGCCGCCCATGGCACAAGCCCGGGCAGCACCGGACGCAGAAAGTTCGTCGCGGCGGCGGTAACCGAGAGATATGGCCGACAGGCCTGACCAGCACCGTCTTGGCGGGACGCCGGCCCATCGCCAGCCCAGACGGTTATCCAGGGGACCTGCTCTCAGGCCAGTACCCGAATCCGGTGGGCACGGAATTAAACTAGATGCATTCTGCATCCATCGAACTATTGTTCGTCATCGAACAACGCGAGGCGGAGGAATTTCATGATAAGGAAGGCAAACCCTCTGGTGATCCTGGGATTTGGCCTGTGCCTTGCCAGCCCAACGCACGCGCAGCAG
This sequence comes from Bradyrhizobium algeriense, assembly GCF_036924595.1. Lineage (NCBI taxonomy): Bacteria > Pseudomonadati > Pseudomonadota > Alphaproteobacteria > Hyphomicrobiales > Nitrobacteraceae > Bradyrhizobium > Bradyrhizobium algeriense. Next base: position 5,051,570 of record NZ_JAZHRV010000001.1, read on the forward strand.
GCGGACTCGGGTTCGCCCGACCTGGTTCTGATCAACGGAAAAGTCCTGACCATGGATGATCGGTCATCCGTCGTGGAGGCGCTGGCCGTTCTGGACGGCAAGATACTCGCAACAGGAAGCAACGCGTCGGTCAAATCCATCATCAGCACACGGACACGTGTGTTGGATCTAGCCGGCAAGACTGTCGTTCCCGGGCTGATCGATACTCACGCGCATTTCAAGGCTGCCGGTCTCTCGGAGTACGTAGTGAGCATGAGCAGGGCGAAGACGGTCGTCGAGGCTCTCGATGCTGCCAAGAAGAACCCGGGCGAATGGATCGTGGGCGGCGCATGGCATCCGCCGTCGCAGCTCGCTGAGAAGCGCTATCTCACCAAACAGGAAATCGATGGCGTCGCTCCGAACAATCCCGTCTACCTGCGGACCGTTGGTCACTTTTCGATCGCGAACGGCCTGGCACTGCAGAAGGCGGGAGTCCTCGTCGAGACTGCGATCGATCGGGTCGAGAAGGCCGTGCCGCCGTGGAGTGAGGAAGACGAGGTCTGGCAGTTCAAGATCGCTGAGGGAGTCCTGAACAGCTTCGGGATTACGAGCGTGGTCGAGCGAGCGACGGAAGCTCGGGACATCCGGACGCTTCAGAAGATCGCTGTTTCTGGAGAAGCCACTCTCCACGCGGGTCTAATGTTCCGGCCGGAGCCGCCGGCGGACATGGCTGCGTGGGAAACGGTAATTTCCGGTAACGGCGCGTCGTCCGGATTTGGTGACGACTGGCTGAAATTTGCCGGCATCAAGATCTTCTACGACGGCGGCATGACTCTGAAGACCGCGCTGACCCGCGATGTCTATCCCGATTCGCATGACGACTACCGCGCGTCGCGCAGCAGACGCCCGAGCGATTGAAGCAACTCGTGTCGATCTGCAACCGATACCTTGCTCAGTCATCCATCTAGCACGCGCCAGATGGCTTGCGAATGCGAGACGCGCCGGTCGGGCTCGATGTTTGGATCGATGCGCATCACGATCCATGAAACGTCACGCCAGTCAGCGCCTTGTTGCTCGGCATCGAGCAAGCGCATGCGCTACATCAGCGACATGTCGATCAATTGGCGGCGTTTCATAGGCGTTCTCGACGAGAGCATGGCATCACACAAAGTCAAAACGCGCTCCTAGTCAAGTTTGAGTCAGCGATCTGGGCTTGAGGCGCGTGTCGCGTATAGCAACCGCTGCCCCTTAACTTGTTTATGCGGACGAGGGCTTGAGCGGCGGAAGGTTCGCAGCGGTATTTCTAATCGCAGCTTTCACGCCAAGCTGTTGCCCTTTTACCACGTCATTCCAAACACGCCGCGCCTACAATCTACTTGGGGGTGATCGGCATGTTCGACGTATACGTTCGAGGAAAGAGTCAGCTTCTAGTGATCCGACGAGGAGCGCCACTGCCCGCGGGATTAGTAGGCGGCTGGAGGAAAAAGCGAGCGGCCCGCACTGTCAGTGACGAGATAAGCAGCGCAGTTATGCGGGAGGGCTTCTATAAACGCTCACAGGCGCGGGTGATGGATGCTCCCGTGGACGTTTCCCAATCCTTCTGAAGATCAGCCTCAAGTTCTAAGATGATGATGTGGAGCAGACTTGCGGCAAGTGGATCGGTGACTTCCCGTTCCAGCAGCCGATAGCGCGCGATCTGGACTTCTTGCTCTCTGAATTTGCGCTCTGTCACCATGTCCTGCCCTCCAACAAACCGACGCTGTGGAAGGCGAATTGTTTCGCTAAAATCTTCAGATCATTTTCTATGGTTTCTAATTAATGAATTTCGGCGGGACGAGAGCGTCGGACAGCTCCTAATAGTATCAGGGCTAGATCGCGCGTGTCAGAGGCAGGCGTCGCGATGATCAGGCGTCGCCGCTTCGCAGCAGATGGCGATAACGTTGCTCGGTCATCCATCTGGCACGCGAGAGGTGGCTTTCGAATGCTAGTCGCGCCCGGTGGGCCTCGGTGTCTGGGTCGATGCGCAACACGATCCGACAGACTTCACGCCAGTCGGCGCCTTGTTGATCAGCATCAAACACGCGCATGTACGTGATCATATGCTCTTCGTCATACACAGTAAGCGCTGGTCCGGCTGGCGCGAGATCAGCGACTTGCGGATTGAGTTGCGGCTCTTTCATCCGATCCTCGGTTTTTGGCGAAACGCGTCAGAAAGAACAGATGCTCCGATGACATAGGAACTCCCGTAAATGTATGCCGCAAATGCTGGCTGATCCTCATTTTCAACATGAGTAAAACGTGGAGATCGATGTTACGCCGCATGCGTGGAGAAGAGCACCTTTTGCTGCGCCAGCACTTCCCGCGCGGCAACTGCATAGATACTGCCATTTGTACTTACTCTCTTCCTTAACTCGCCGCGCTAACCTGTCGCGGCCTCACACCCCACATTTATCCGTTCGTACAATGAGGACTTAACCTTGAGCCAACGCACAGTTGGAATGCCCGAGGCCGATGAATTGAAAGACATGATGAGGTTGTTAGCGAGCTTATGGGATGCCGCGCAACGCCTTCCTGAGGGATCAGAGCGGCAGGATGCGTTCAGACAGATCGGGAGCTTCCATAGGCGGGTGGCGGCCTTAATTTCACACGCCCTTTAGGCTCTCAGGGATGTCGTGTCGGGCTCTGCGGTGGCTACCGATCCAACTCGCGCCGGAAGATTGCGATTTGGAAGTTGGCGAATTTGATAAGACTGGCATTATGCCATTGGGCTTTCCATGCCGTCGAAAATTGGGGGTTTGGTACAATGCGTGGGCCGATGAGCCGATTTTGATTTTTCCGACACACTGGAGGATCTGGCGCGCCAACAGTTGGTAAGCTGATTTTTGCGGGTGCGCTCTCTTTTTGAAGAAGGGGAACCACGTTATGAGGACAGGGCTTTGCTTAGCTATGTTGCTCATACCCACGATTGCGCTCGCTCAAGGCGCAACACCAACAAGGCGACCGACCGTCAGCGCGAAGCCGATCGTTCAAACGAAGCCGAAGGCGCCCGTTGGTTGCAAGCTCGTTGGAACGGTCAAGGGAACGAAGCTCTGGGCGGGCGAATGTACGGCGGCGCCGGAGCTAAGAACAGGTACGCCATCCGAAGAGTCCGGTCCGTCGGCCCCCGATGCGGCGGGCGGGACCACGCCGAAGGATCAGCAGTAACGCTGCAATTCATGTGCAATCGCCACAGCATCACCACAAACCAACAAGCCATCCGCGCGCTCTTCCGCGTGATAAACCGCTACGTCGGCGACCTTGCGCCGATGCCGGGCGTATTTCCCGTCGGTTCTCGACTTCTTGGACGCCAACTGGCGCAGGCTATTCGGCCGAACTTCAATTGGAAAGAGAAGCCGCTCGGACGTAGGTCCTCTGGGCCATTTGGCACGGGAGCAGGTCCTAATGGCCGTAAGACGCTGGTCAGTGAACGAGGCGTTCCCAACACAGCAGCCACTCTGGCTTCACGTCAAGCGCATGACACAGCTTTATGAGTTCGCTCGGATAGAGCCGCGCGCGCCCGCGCTCCCAGCTCACGATCTGTGCCTCACTGTAGCCTGTCAGTTGGGCAAGCTCCCGGCAATCCATGTGGGCCTTAGCCATCGCGCGCGACAGGCGCTCGCCGATCCGCTGTTGTTTGGCGACGTAGTTCTCCTTGAGCATCGTCGCACCTCCCTTGTCTCAGTCCAGCCTACACCTAAACCGCGGACGTTTCACACACAATTCGCGCGACCATGCGAAGACCTATTGACGAGCGCCGCGCGTGGTGGTCCTGACGACCGAAGAGGAACGCGACGTCTGGATGCGCGCGCCGTCGGATGAAGCCAAGGCAGCCGTTGCCGGATGATGCGCTGACGATCGTCATGCGGAACCTGGACAAAGAAGATCGGACTGCCGCGTAACGGCATCCTCTCCGAGCGCAAACCAATCTACCGTAAAAATACGGACGTCGTGCAACCGCCGCTTGGAATACCCGCATCGGTAAGGTTGAGCAGTTAGCTTAACTCGCGACATGCGTTGCTCTATCGAGAAGTTGAGCTATCGATAGAACCGCCGGGCAATTGCCCTCATCCGGTCTCCAAGCAAAGCCGTCAGCGAACATACTCCGCTTGGCGGTTTTGTCTTTGAAAGGAGCGTTTTCACCGATGCCTAGGTCGTGGTCTTTTGCAAATGATCGTCGCCTTATCGAACTTGCCAAGGCGTCGAAGTCTCCAGAGGAGGCCGCCCGTATCATGAAGCGCAAGCCTGAGCGCATCCGTAAAGTTGCAATGCGACTAGGCGTTTCATTCAAAACTGAGAAGAAGAAATAATCTGCCACTAGCACTGCCGCAACCTTATCTGGGCAGGCCACGTCAGTTCGCTATAGGAACAACCCTGTCTGCGAACCAGTTTCGTTTGCGGGCCACTCAGTACGCGTATCGGTGGCCCGGCGCGGCCCCCGCCTCAACCCCATGCCCCCGAGAAGGCGCGGGGCCGCGTCCGCCAATACCGTGCGGTGGCGGTGCCAGCCCGGATAAAGCGGTGCGGCTGCCACGCTGGGCCGCGCGGCGTCGCAGGTACTTAGTGCAAGTTCGCTAGTCCCTCGAAAGCGGACATCCCCCAGTGCGATTAGCTGGTCCGCTTTGTGCCAAGAGCTGCCGCTCCGGTGAGGTCGCGTTTTGAACCCAAAGCGGGCATGCCCCCCCGCTCCCACGAATGCCTAGCGGTGCAGCTTGAGCCTGCTTGCGCAGCCGCTTTGCCTATTGGCAACACGTTCTTCAAAGGTTTGTGTGAAACGGCGACGCTCTGGCAAGCGCTGCTCCATCCATTCGAGGACGAGCGTGAGCAGGACCGACGTTCTTGTCACGATAACTGCCACAGTACCGTGCGGTGATGGAACCAGTAAGCACCCGGAACAAAAGCATTCAGGAAGCGCACCGGAACCATTCCTGAAAATGCTCGGTTAGTTTGTGGGACCCTGGAGGACCATTTCCATGAGATATCTCGCTGCGATCGCGATAGCTGCCTTTGTCGCTGGTGCTGGGCTGGCGGTCCATTCTGTCGGCTCGCTGCGCCCCGACAAGCATTCCACGCCGGCCGCCACCCAATTGGCGGCCCGATTGGCTGAGTCCGCGGATCCGTTTTTGCTTCAGTCCGGTGGCTAACAATGGGCGCAACTCAAAACGCATTGGCGGCGCTGCCTTAGACCACTCCGGTAGCCGGTTAGGAGGCGACAATGTCGCCGCGAGCAGTCCGGGCGAAACCATGTTCAACGTGCGCCATTTGTTGCCCCTCGCTGCACTTGCGGCGGTCTTGAGTTATGCCGTGCCGTCGTCTGCTGAGACCATCATCGACGAATGGGCAAAGGTACAGGTGCCATCGCCGCCCGAACTCAAGAGCTCCGAAGACCAGCGCGATTCTTCTTCGGCCTGATAAGCTGGTCATGGACGTTCTTCGCCTAGATTCAGTTCGCTCTTGCATCGGCGACGGCTTCGGATCGAGGAGAACGCCATGCCCGAAGCACAAAGCGACATTGACTATACAGTTGATATCCGCAGACACGAGACGACATTCCGTGCGAATACAGCCAAGGGAGAGGAATTCCTCGGCGGCGTTGACCTCACTATGTCCAATGAGGAAGCACATACATTCACACAGGATGCCCGCGCGGCAGGGCTGACGGTCAAATCGTTTTTTTAACGACCTTGCAAACCAAATCAAATCATCCACTCATCCGATGAATGGCATAGGATGCTTGCGGACTACCAAACCGATAAAGCCGAACACTACCCGGCCACCATCACTCAATGCGGATATTGCAACTCGGAGAGTCTCTCAATTAGGCGACCTCCAATCGATCAAGCCGTTGGTTTCGGCCGATCTACGCTGACGTCCTGGATTCCTCCGGACCATTATGGAGGGACCGCTTAAGGCTCGCCTGATCATCGCTGGTTGTGCTGTCGCTCAGATCGAGTCGCGATGTACTGCTGCCCGCGACCTAACGGCGTGCAGGATCTATCGCGAGGGGGTACGGGCTAATAAGTTAGGACAAGCAGACGTTGCACAATCGCGCCTAAGCAAACGAGCACCACCAGCAATTTGAGAAGGTTTGCCAATCGCCCGTCGGGCGCAAACCTGTCGATGGCCCAAAAACAGATTGCGCCCACGACCACAATGATCAGAACGCCAATTAGAACTGAAATGATCGCCATGAGTTACCCTTGGACTTGCTGCTGCCGGGCGCAGCATCCCGAGGCACCGGCCGGACGTCAAGGTCAAGTCGCGCTAATTTCGTTGAATTGAGCCTGCAAATTCGGGGGAGCTCCCGCTGGCTGGCTCGTACCAAAACCTGTCGTCCTGAAATCGCAGCTGGGTGAGATCAAGAGGTATTCGTCGCTATAATACCGTGCTCGCTATTGAGCGACGCGGCCGGGCGGGTTGGCGGAGAACCCGCCATGCATGTTCGTCCTGTTTGCAAAAGCCGTCCAATACCATGGAATAAGGGGTTGCTCGTCGGCCAGAAAAAGCCTCTTCAGCCCAAGCACGTTTGGTCCATTCGCGTTCGATTGGAGGTCGCCCAGATGTGGCGAGACCTCTCCCTGTTCAATCTGGCGATAGATAGCAAGCTTCGCGCGTGTGATTTGGTCAGACTGCGTGTCGACGAAGTATGTTCGGGCGCTAGGGTCCGAGTTCGAGCGACGGTCGTTCAAAAGAAGACAGGCCGACCCGTGCAATTCGAGATTACGGAGCAGACGAGGACTTCCTTGGAGATTTGGTTACGATCGATCCGGACGACCGGCTCTCGACATCTCTTCCCCAGCAGACTGCATGCACGCCCTCACCTATCCACCCGACAATACTCTCGACTGGTGCATCGCTGGGTTGATAGCATCGGTTTGGAATCAATCTCCTATGGTACCCATTCGATGCGGCGTACGAAGGCCACTCAGATCTACCGCAAGACAGGCAACCTTCGCGCCGTTCAACTCCTCCTCGGCCATACGAAGCTGGAGAGCACCGTCCGATATCTAGGAATTGAAGTGGATGACGCTCTAAACATTGCGGAGCAAATCGAACTCTGATCGTCGACCACCGGCAGCACGAGCGGTGGGTCGCTTCCGCGCCAGGAGCGGCACGGCCTTCCGAAGAAGGAGACCGCCCTCCCCGAGTGGCAAGAGGGCATTCAGTCCTTCCGCCATGTAGCGATTCATCCCCGGGGGCGCTTTCGCGAAATTGCCGCGCCAAGCTTGAAATTGCTCAAACCGCTCACGCCGAAGCATTGTCGAAGGCGCAACTCTCGGAGCTAGACATGACGAGAGTGGAAGAAGAGGACTAACCCCGCCACGCCGATAAAGTGATCAAACACCGCGCGGCGCATTGTCGGCTCCTGGCTCTTTTCGGACCTACCCGACCTCGCCGATGATGTCCCCCTGATAGGATCGCCCGCGGCTATGTCGAAGATGTTGGCAGGCTGTGAAGTACTTTACATCCCTGTGTTCTTGGCCCGGGCTAAGATGGCGAAGGCTTCTTACTTTGAAGGAGGCATCCGATGTTCGCGACAATCAAATGGAACTCCCGATACAACGCTCGCGAATGGGTGATGATGGCTGGGGCGCTCGTCGTCCAACTCAGCGCACTGAATGCAAAACGACAGAAGGGTGAAAGCAAACCAAGGCGGCCACTCTGGAAACACTTCGACGACACCCATCATTGGGACCCAACCGCGGAGGAATGGGTCCCCAACCATGATCGGTGATCGCGCAACGCATTATGCGTCCCGCAGGCCGAATTCCCGAGGCTTCAAGATCCTTTTCACTGACGGGCTGTAGAGAGGTGCGGTCGCGCACAAGTAGCTGGATCGGGATGTGAGTTCCTGCCGGCCGCTTGATAGTGGTCAAGCAATTGCTTTTGGGCCGTTTGCCGACCGCTTCGGTCCTGGCACCTTTACGCGGTCATGGGTTGATGTCCGTTGGCGGCGCTAAAGGGGACGTGCTGGGACGCCGTCGGGATCGACGCGAATGACCCAAAACCGGCTGTTTCGGTGACGTCGCCTTTTGGCCCTACGCTAATCATGGGTCAACGTCGTGGCCGCGGATTGACATTTCTCTCTACGGGGAGATTGCATGGCGCGCGCAGCTTGGCTTTACGGACCTCGGCATGAAGCTTATTGCGCATCGTGGATGGTCCGCGGGTCCGGGTGAAAACTCGCTCGCCGCGTTCGCACGTGCCGCCCGTGACGCCAGAATATCTGGTGTCGAATTCGACGTCTGCCTTGCAGCGGATTGCGACACATTGGTGGTGTCACACGACCCGCCGCATCATGTCGAGAATGCGCTTACCCTCGATGCGGCACTGTCGCTTCTTTCACCAACTGACCTTGAACTGTTTGTGGAGGTGAAGGAGACGGGACTTGTCTCTAGAGTCATCGATAGGCTGGTCGCCAGCAACGTGGCCCGTCGCTCAGTCGTATTTGCCTTTGCCGCCGTCGCAAGATCCTTTCCGTGGGAGGGTGTGCGACCGGTGCGCCTGGGCATCATCGTCATGTACCCGTGGAACCTGAATCGTGCGGTGCGCAGGTATGCGCCGGATGCCCTCCTGCTCGGCTGGGACGCGCGCGCTTGGACGCGAGTCGCTTTTCGCGCCTGGTGGTCCGTTTTCTCGCTTGAGCAGCTTGCGCGACGCCACCACGTGCCGGTTGTGGTAGGAATCGTGCAACGCATGGACGACCTTCATTGGCTCTCGCGGCAGCGCCTCTACGGGGCGCTTGCCGACGTCGACCGCACTATCGGCCGCAGCGCCAGACCTGATTAGGCCGGCGCAAACCCGTTCGTTGCCCGCGAACTATTCGAAAGCAGCTGACAGATCGGCCTGATCTGGCATGGGGAACCGGCTCTTTCGGTGACGTCGCCTTTTGGCCCAGGGCGGAATCGGACGATGTGGGTTGCGACGTCCGCATTCGAGGGGATTGTGTTGCAAAAGTCGAAAGTTGCATGGCTCAAGATTTTTCGCGAAAACACTAAGCGGCGAACGATCGCTGATTCGTATGACCTCAATCGCGTTACCGAAGTCGCCTGTGAATTTTGCGTGAGGCCGTGAGGTCCCTCACATCTTGTACAAGAAAGTCGCGCCCACGGCCCGCAGAATTTTGGTCATCGGCGAAAATCGACTTTTGCAACACAATCGAGGGGCGAGCGGACTCAGGATAAGGTAAGGCCGAGGTCTGCTTTTGGACCCAACGCGGACCTCTCGGCATGTCCGCTTTCGCGCCGGGATTGGGTGCAATGAGGACGCTGCGCCTGGCGCTCAGGATGGCCGGGTCTCCTGTGGGCCACGACAGCACGGGTACTCGATCTGCTCGTCGGCACGGGGACGTCCACCCGGAGCTAAATCAAACAAGGTCCACAGGGGCTCGACAGTTCCGAGGTGTCGCGGATCCTGTCCCGGATCGCTTGGCGCGTGGATCAGCTCGCTTGCCCAGTGTAGGCGGATCGCGCCATCAGGCCACCGCTTGAAAACGGTCATGATAGGAACGGGCTGCCCATCTGGACCATCCCCTCCATAGTCTCGCCGGAAGCTATTGTGCGCGGCCGACAACAGTCGGATGTGCCTCCACCCTTTGTCGCGCGCGAACGCCACGACCCGTTCGATGGGGGCCTTTGCGACAACCGCCAAGTTGCCGCCCAGCCCTTCAAAATGGGGTATCGTGCCTTCCCACATGTCAATGAGCGCAGTGCAGGACGGACACGGCCCCTCCTCAAGCGACAGTTGCGCAGTAACCCCACTCGTGGGGCCTGGCCGACTATCCTGCGCGTGGCGCGGGAACATGTAATGGTAAAGCATTAGCGTGTCGCCGCCTCTAAAAAGCTCGGACATTGGAACCGTCGCGCCTGCTCCGTCCTCGCCGATGCAATCGAACAGGTAGTCCTCTGGCACCTCGCCGCCGGGAGGAAGGGCACGGAGTTCCGCGGCGACGGACTCCATCTCCCGACGCAGGTGGAGTTCGCGCTGAAGCAGCGCGTCGCGCGCGGCACGGTAATTCTGTGACTCATTCGGAAAGCTGATGCTCATAGGTGCTTTCTCCCCTGGCTGGATATAGCCGATCAGTGAGCGTCTCGCTCGGAGCCGTTCTCAGAAGGCCACAACTCGCATAGCTATGTGGCACCAAGCGGGATATCGCGGGCCTTGGCACTTGCCGCCAAAAGTACGGCAGGTACCCTGTCCTTACGCCAGGCTTTGCCAAGCATTTTCCGTCGCCGTTCGCGGTCTACTTCTCAGAGATGGACCTGAGCGCCGCCGTGCTGGCCGTCGCTGGCCTCTTCCAGTTCACGCCATGGAAGCACGCCTGTCTCGTCCGCTGCCGCTCGCCATGGGGTGCCGTGTCAATCCGTCGAGCGCTACAATCGCGATGCGCGAGGGCTTGCGCCACCGCGCTTTTGGCGTCTGCTGCTGTTGGGTGTTGATGGCGCTGCTGTTCGTCGCAGGCGTCATGAATCGGCTTTGGATCGCGGTCATTGCCGCCTACGTCATCGCAGAGAAATGGGCGCCGGGCGCGGAATGGTTCAGCCGCGCGGTCGGTGTACTGTTGTGCTTTGCGACGGTCGTGGTGTTCGGCGTCGGCGCACGCTAAAGCCGGTCTCAGGTGCTGGCGAAGAGCGTGAGGAGATTGCGGTGCTCCATTCGATCACCCTGTCTTATAGGAGGGATCGCGGAGATCGCTGCGCCGGAACAAGTTTTCATATCCTGGGGAGCGGTCTGCGAGCTATTTCTTACCAAGAAGGCGGGCGCCGCGTTCACGAGCCTGACATCAGCTCGTGGCCCACACCGACGAAATCCCGCGCTCGTCCAAGTGTCGGCTGTTAAGGGTCGACCGGAAATGGCTGACGTATGGCCAAAACGACGCGACTGGCGAGCAGGCTTTGGAAACTGTGCCCCGGCAGGCCGTCGTCAGCATATATTTGGGCACAAGGAGGTGCGATATGGCGACAACAGCTACCCAAGTCGTTCTTGATACGCCTGCGGCGGAGTTTCGGCTTCCGGCCACCGACGGCAAGAATTACGCACTGGACGACGTTGCGGGCGAAAAAGGCACGGTCGTCGTCTTCATCTGCAACCATTGTCCCTATGTTAAAGCGGTGATCGACCGCATGGTTTCGGACGCCCGCGTGCTGATGTCGGAGAGCATAGGCTTTGCGGCGATTTGCTCGAACGATGCGGCGAGCTATCCCGAAGACTCATTTGAGAATATGAAGCGTTTCGCGAAGGCTCATGATTTCCCGTTTCCATATCTCCACGACGAGACCCAGACAGTCGCTCGGGCGTATGGGGCGGTCTGTACGCCGGACTTCTTCGGTTACAATGCCGACCGCAAGCTCAAGTATCGGGGCCGGCTCGACGAAGGCCGCACAACTCCGCCTCGCGCGGGGGCGCCCCGAGAGCTTGTCGAGGCCATGCGCGCGATTGCGACCACCGGTCTGGCGCCGGCTGACCAAAAGGCGTCTATTGGCTGCTCGATCAAATGGAAGGACGAATAAAGCCAAGCCCTGTCAACATGTTTCGCATCTAAGACCGCCGCGTGCGGCAGCATTTGCTGCACATGTGCGATTTGACTAGCGGCATCACGAGGGCCCAGCGGCCGCTGCCGGAGTCGCATTCGCCCCTTCTGCTTCAGGTCTGCTTCCGGGGCAACACGGACATCAACCGGTGAGATAACCGGCTAAGTCGGTCGGAAATGACCCGACTGAGACATTGGCGCGGGGCTTCGTCCGGCGTTTTGCGTTTAGGACCCCGGCGGCTCTTCGCTCGCCCCGGATACCTCGTGGTGGATCGTGACACCCGCCGAACGCAAGCCGGTCAGCAATACAGTTCTTACAGAGGCAGGATCGAATCCAATATCCTTGGCGTTTGGTGGATGTGCCTCGCTGCCCTTCAATCGGAGCGCCAAGTGCAATTGCTCGCAAAGGTGCTGAACGACGAGATTGACCTGATCGTCAGTCATGATCTGCTTTTCCCGCTACCATTTTGCTACCCAACTAGGTAGCACACATGAAAATAGGGGCGATACGCGATTGGACCGCCCCAAGGATCAACCCCACGCGATTGCCCATGTACTTCAGCCCACGCTATGGGGCGAAAACCAGAAGCGGGAGCCGGTGTCAATCGCTGGCAATGCCCAACGGATGGTGCCGCATGCACCGGGACCTTCGCCCGGCGCTCCGAAGGGGAATAAGGTCTTCGGCTCGACACGGTCGACGATGCGGCCTGCATGTCCGGTGTTGGCCCTTCCGCGACGTGCTGATCCCGCCGAATGGCCGCTTTGCGCCACAAGGGGCCATCACATCACGTCGGCATAAGCCTGCGCGGGCTCATTCGGGCAACCCCGCCTTCCGAAGCCCCTCGATCAATAGCTTCGAATTTGAATGCCCGCCGCGGGCGATATACGCGGATATTGTAAAAGCGGGATCGTGCTCAAACACACGCGCCGCCGCCTCTCGCGCCTCGACGTCACGTCCGAGATGGGCGAAGGCAGATGCGAGACAGCGGTAGGCTGCCGAATAGGAGGGGTACTGACGAAGGGCTTTCTTTCCTGCGACGATGGCTTCGTCAAAGCGACGAAGCTCAATAAAGGCCATCGCCATCCCAACAAATAGTCGGTGTAGCAGCGGGTCCACCGGGCTCATGCGCATGGCACATTCAAAGCTCCGGAGCGCTTCTTCCGACGGCCCCGCAATCTGATATACCCAGCCTCTGCTGTGCCATCCGTAAAATGAATTCGGATTGAGGGCGACCGCCCGGCCTGCCATTTCGATCTCGCTTTCACGGTCGCCGACCATAAACGCGGAGACTAGGGCAGCATTTGCCAACGTTTCCGGATCACTATCGTCGATGCTCAATGCCAGGCGAAGAAGCCGAATCGCTTCCTTGCAGTCGAATTGAGGATCGATCGCATAGCCCAAAGTGACGTTGAGCAAGTGACAGACACTTGCCAGAGAAGCAACTAAGCCGTACCGGGCGTCTAGCTCCAGAGCGCAATGAGTCAGCCTTATCGCCTCGGCCAATCCTTCGCGGGTCGTCAGGTAATTCTGCTGCATGGCACGGAGAAAGAAGTCATAGGCGGTGAGATTCTCCGGTCGCCGCCGTGATCCCATTGCAATTTCTGTTTGAAGCAATTTTGGCTCGATAGCTGAGACAACAGCCACCGTTACGTCGTCCTGGAGAGCGAAAATGTCTGTCAGGTCGCGCTGGAACCTGTCCGCCCATATGTGTGCGCCTGTAACCGCATCGATCAACTGCCCTGCGATGCGAACTTTCCCCGACGCCTTGCGCACAGACCCTTCAAGGACGTAGCGCACGCCAAGTGTCCGCCCGACTTCTTTGATATCGACCGCTCGACCCCTGAAAGTGAAACTCGAATTGCGAGCGATGACGAACAGCCATTTGAATCGCGAAAGCGCCGTGATGATCTCCTCGACCATTCCGTCCGCAAAATACTCCTGCTCCGGATCGGAACTCAGGTTAGTGAATGGCAGTACCGCGATCGAAGGTTTGTCGGGCAGCGTGAGGGGGATTTCGGCGGTTCTCCCAGGTTGTCGGTGGCCGCGGCAGCTGCCGGCTCTTGTGCTGCCGGCACAGGTCCAACGAAACGGATGCCTTTCCGCGGCAGGGTTTTGATGAGGCGCTGTTTCCTCGCCGGAATCGCCGATCGCATTCCGGGCGACGTTCAGCCGCGTCGTCAGGGCCGCATCGGACACGACGCGCCCGCTCCAAATGGCGTAATGAGATCGTCCTCGCTGACGACGCGCTGCCTGTTGCGGATCAGGTATTCGAGCAGGTCGAATACCTGTGGCGCGATAGCGATTACATCCGCCTCGCGATGCAACTCGCGCCGGTCGGTGTCGAATGCGTAGTTCTCGAAGAGATAGCGCAAAATGCCATTCCCTGACGGTGCTCCGATCCCTAGCACCGGTTGCAACGCCAAGAGTAAGCCGCCGGTGAGGAAAATGTAAGCCGGATGTCAAGCGCGCTCGCCGGCGGCGGTTGAAGATCGGGCGGTGCCTGGTCATTGGGAGGGCGATCTCCTGTCCGGGCCGAACAACACCTACATCGCGACCTTGGTCGAGCGTCATACCCGTTACGTGATGTTGGCCAAGGTGGCAGGCAACGACACCCAGACGGTTGTCACCGCGCTCATCAAGCAGGCGAAGAAGCTACCAAAGGAGCTATATAAATCCCTAACCTGGGACCGGGGCAAGGAACTTACGGATCATCGTCGCTTTACGTTGGCGACCAAAATCGACGTCTATTTTTGCGATCCGAAAAGCCCGTGGCAACGCGGGTCGAACGAGAATACCAATAGCCTGCTGAGACAGTACTTTCCTAAGGGCACCGACTTGTCGATGCATTCGCAAGCCCATCTGAACAAAGTGGCTCGTCAGCTAAACGAACGACCACGTGAGACCTTGCAATTTGAAACCCCAGCAGAAAGATTTAACGCCTGTGTTGCGTCGACCGGTTGAGCCGGCAGTCCTAAAGCGAACACGGACCTTTTTGGCAACCTACTAAGTCAACATCTCTGACTTATGGTTCGCCCGTCGCTGATGATGTAGTTTGACTCGTGTTGACGCACGCAACATTGTGGCGCGCAGCTTTAATCTGGTTTTCACACTGACCGCGCATTGCGATTGCGTCTCTTGCTGCATACAGCTTGGGAGAAACTCGCATGAAAAAATTGCTGCTAACGGCAACCGGCTTGATTGCACTCTCGCTTCCGGCAATGGCGCAAAATACTGAGGTCCGGGTGATGCCCGATGCGCTCATATGGAAGGATAATCCAGCCTTTCCGAAGGGCGTTCAGATTGCCACCTTGGTCGGTGACCCCACGAAAGCGGGCGAGGTTGTCGTCTTACGCATCAAGTTTCCACCTAACTTCCAAATGCCTCCGCATACTCATCCCTATTCCGAAGTTGTCACAATCATAAGCGGTGACGTCGGCAGTAGCCATGGTGAAAGATTCGAAAAGAAGGGTGATCTCCTAAAGCCAGGCTCGTTATGGGTGTACCCCGCAAAACACGCGCATTACGCTTGGACCGGAAGCGAGGAAGGGATACTTCAAGTTCAATTTATCGGCCCAGGTGGCATCGATTACATCAATCCGGCTGACGATCCGCGCAAACAATAGCCGCTTCGCATTGCAAGAGGCCGTCTCAAGCGGACACTTATCTGGCCGGTATTCGCAAGGGAGGATGTCATGCGATCTTTTCCAAAAGTATCGAGTGCAGCACTTGCCCTGTGCATGCTGTTACTGTCGTTTGGCTCCAGCGCTTTGGTCGAGCCGAAAGCGGAGGTGGCGGCAGCGACCTTGGCATGGGGGCAGGCTCTTGGCGGAGACGATCTCGAAAAGGTCTTAACGCTCTATGCGGACGATGCCGTACTCTGGGGCACGCTGTCGCCGACCGTGCGCTCCGACCGGGCGGCGCGACGAGACTATTTCGTGGCAGCCTTCAAGGTTCTGCCCGGCCTCAAGGTCGCCTTCGGCGATCAGCTGATCCGCGTGTACGGGAATGCGGCGGTCAATACCGGCTATTACACCTTCTCATATGTCAAGGATGGCGAGACAAAGAGCTTGCCCGCGCGCTACAGTTTCACCTACGTCAAGAACGGCGAGCGTTGGCTGATCGTCGACCACCATTCCTCGGCCATGCCATCAACCCCGAGATAGCTCACCACGTCTTCGAGTTGGTGAACACCCGTAGCGGCTCAGCTGTTCGTCCGCACTTGGCCTGAAGCTGCCGATTTCCGAACCATTGATGGAACAAAAAATAAAGTTCGCTTTGTAACACAGTTCCCCGGAACGAATCCCCGGCTGGCGCGTAATGGCGTCGGCGCTGGGATACCACGGGACAGCAAACGTGATCGGAAAAGAGTATTTCGTGCGTCAAGCGGCGATCCTGTTTGGGTTGGCCAAAGGAACAACGGACCCCAAGATTTCCGCAGCTCTTTTTGGACAAAGCGGCCGATCTTAAGTTGCAAGTGGACGAACCAGGCGCGCCGCCTAACTCGAAGCCCCTCGCACCGGATATTGAGCCGCCCGCGACGTGACGGAAGGCCGCCTCCGTTGGCGGCCTCTTTCATTTGAAGCCAACAGTCGTATGTCGGTTTTGGGCCTCAACCTCAACCGGTCGAGGCGCAGGATGCGCTTGAGATGTGCGAACAGCATCTCGATCTTCTTTCTTTGACGCCGCGATGTCACATAAGCCTCGGTCTTGGCGATGTCGCGTGCGACGTCTCGGGCGTTCTCGTGGATTGAACGTGGGACTTTGCGGGCTGGCATCTTCGGACAGCAACGTGGCTTGAGCTCGCAGGCGTCGCAGTCATGTTTGCTGGCGCGATAGAGCAGTGTTGTCCCATCATTCACCACGGTGCCGGTGGAAGCCAACACCTTGCCAGCCGGGCAGATGTAAACGTTGCTTTGCTGATGGTAGGCGAAGTCTTCCCGAGAGAACGTCCCGTCGGCACGGCCCGATTTATCAAAGACCGGAATGTGCGGCTCGATCGCGCGCTCGTTGACCAACCAGCCCAGCATCTCGGCTGATCCATAGGCGCTGTCCGCGGCGATGCGATCAGGACAGAGTTCAAGGCGCTCTTCTGTCCGCTCGATCATGGTGCGTGCCGCACCGACCTCGGCTTGCCGGATAGCCCGCGTCGCCTCGACGTCGACGATGATCGCGGCCTTCAGGTCGATCAGGTAGTTGTTGGCGTAGGCAAAGAAGGCATGGCCTTTGTGAGCGCCCGTCCATTGCGCGGCCGGATCCGACTTGGCAATGAACTTCGGTACCGTTTCGCTCGCCGCACCCCAGGCAGCCTCATCCAGGGTGTCGAGATACTCCCGGACGGATCGACGCGTCCTGGCAATGGTGCCCCAGTCAACATCATCGGACCCAGCAACAGCGCGCTGTTTGTTGGCGTCGGCTGCAATCAGACTGGCATCGACCGCAAACGCGGCGCCGTCGACCAACCCTTCTGCCATGCAGCGCTGCACCACGGTCTCGAACAGTTTGCGCAACAGATCGCAATTGCGGAAGCGACCATGCCTGTTCTTGGAGAAAGGTCGAGTGGTCTGGTACCTCGCCATCAAGGCCGAGCCGACAGAACCAGCGGTAAGCAGGGTTCAAGTGCACCTCTTCGCACAAACGCCGCTCGGAACGAATGCCGTAGCAGTAGCCGACCAGCAACATCCTCACGAGCAATTCGGGATCAATCGAGGGCCGGCCAGTGCAGCTGTAGAATGGCGCCAGCTGCCGCCGGACCTCCGACAAATCGACGAAGCGATCGATCGACCTCAGCAGGTGGGTGGCCGGAACGTGTCGCTCAAGTGAGAACTCGTAGAACAGCGCCGCTTGATCGACCTGCCGCTGACCCATCATCGATTCAAGTCTCCACCCACAAGGAGAATGAATCAGCGATTTCCCTTGGCTTCAACAGGGTGTTTTTCAACACAATCCGCCAAGAGCCGTCGTTCCATAACCGCTTGCGGCGCTTTGATCGGGCGGCTGAACGGGAGCGTCGCCGCGACTAGGAGCGGCGTCTGGAGAACGCCAGAACCTTTAAGAGGGGCTGACCATATCTCATCCACCATTGTCTTGGCGAACTGCTAAACGGTGTAGACGCGTCGCCCATGCCAAACAGTTCAAGCGGCATCAGCGGAGTTGCGCATCCAGCGTTCCCGGCTCGGCCGGATCATCCGCGACATCCGCCGCAAGATCGAAGGTCAGGATGCGCTTGAGGAGGCGTTCGCACTCCCGCTGAGCCGGGCCACGCAGATCCGCTCGCAGCAGCAGCGCCAGCGCGGCTGGAAGCTGTATTCCTTCCATGCCCCGGAGGTGGAGTGCATCGGCAAAGGCAAGGCTGCCGCGCCTTACGAGTTCGGCGTGACGGCCTCTATTACGACCAACGACCAACAACCGGCCTGTCCCCGGCGGCCAGTTCGTGCTGCACGCCAAGGCGCTGCCGGATAATCCCTATGACGGCCACACGCTGCGGGATGTCATCGAGGACACCGAGAAGCTCACCGGCTGCGTGATCGAGCGCGCCTATGTCGACAAAGGATACCGCGGTCACGATGCGCAAAATCCGCGCCGCGTCTTCATCTCGGGTCAGAAGCGCGGCGTCTTCGGCATCATCAAACGTGAACTGCGGCGCCGCTCCGCCATCGAGCCCGTGATCGCCTGAAGTCAGAGGCCACCTCGGCCGCTGTTACCTCAAAGGCCGGGCCGGCGATGCAGCCAACGTAATCCTCTCCGCCGTCGGCTATAACTTCCGCCGTATCCTCGCCTGGCTGAGAGAGCTTTTGTGCCTGATCTTGATCCCCCTCTGGCCCGTGCTCGCCATCCCAGCCAGGTTCAATCCGGCTTCTTAACGGACGACGACCCAATCTGCGACATTGGGCAGCACTCAAGAAAGTGCACGATCTCACTTGATCGGCGGAATGGTTCGCCCAGGCGGCGATGTCCTGAGCCGACGCGCTTATGTTCAACTGCCGCAGCACGTCAGCGATGAGTTGCTTCACGTCCTGATGGCCACCGTTGTTGAAGGTGATGCGCGTGCCTTGTCCGTCGGGCAGTGGTGTGGCGGTCACGATCCTATCCGTGTTGATGACGATGGGTTGATCGTCCGGTTGCGTGAACTGCACGAATGCCATGAAAGATCGATCCTGCCTGTCGGGCGCGCGAGCCACGCGCGGCGCCCCGAAACCTGCGACGCGCGGGCGTCAAGGTCAAGCGACGCGCCGCCTCGCTTCCCGGTGAGGGCAGCACTCATCTACGCGGTTGCGGAACGACCGCTGTTGGCACAGATGCGAAGTGCGCGATGTCCGCTATTTGGTGGCTATCAGCGGAAAAACGGACGTCGCGGACATCGCGTTTGTGTAGATGCGGAGGTCATACGAGGCGGGCCGCTGCTAGAGGTGGCGTGGCGGGCGCGGTAGAGAAGCTTGGCGAGCCGCCCAGGTTCCGCGTGGTTGCTGTGAGCGCATTTCTTCCCCGCACACAATCCGCGGGCGGTTTTACTGCGTCAGATATTTATATGCGACAATCAGAGCCACCATGCTCGCGAAAATCAGCAGTGCCGAGAGGGATTTTCGGATCATTTGCCTCGTCGAATGGCGTGCAGCCGATGGAGCGGGCTGAGGTTTAGGCCGTCTCTGGAAGCGCACGACTTCGCCCTCTGTCGTTGGTGTGCGGGCCTTTGGTTCCGGCGCCGCGCCCACGCCTCCCATCTCGCTGTAATAAGCGCTGTAGACCTCGCGAACGGCCAGGGCCGTGGACTCGGCCTCGCTCATCGTCTTGAGTCGGGTTCGATAGTTAGTCAGAAAGCCCTGTGCGTTTGACGGAAGGTCATCGAAACCACCGAGCTTGGCCATCATGAGCCAAGTGGCAAAATCCGCCTCGGCTTTCGTGCGAGCTTTCTTGGCGATACTGGCGTTGGAGCTAGAGGACATGGTGGTCCGATTGGTTCGCCCGCCCAAACTCGCCGGCGTTCATGGCGATCGTTGGACAGTTCGCTTAGGTATCTCGGTTGACCTCGCGCCTGGCTTGGCGCGCCAGGATTTGCCCTGGCGCTGAAGCCGCCAAGCGCGCTGGACCAAATTAAGGGGCTTGCCGGCCCGCATCGTTGATCCGACCAATCTACTCCTTTGCCGAAGTCGTGTATCTTGAACGAGCCGAAAAGCTCGCTCATAAAACCGTCATTGAAAGGTTGGTGGCCGTGGTCCAAAGCAAAAATGCCTCGCCAACTTGGAACGATGTTAGGACCGTGCTCTTAGACTTCAATCGCGCAGGCCTTCGGGGGCTCGTGCAAGACCTCTACACTGCGAGCAAAGACAACCGAGCATTCTTGCACGCCCGCTTGGGCTTGGGTCATGATCAGCTCCAGCCCTTCAAAGCAAATATTTCTACCTGGATATGCCCAGACTTAATGAACGACCAATCCGTGTCGGTTTCAAAAGCCAAGAAGGCGATTGCGCACTACAAGAAAGCGATTGGTCGCCCCGAGGGGATGGCGGAGCTGTCGATATTTTATTGCGAAGAGGCATTCGGCTTTCTAGAATCCTGCAGCATGGAAGATGAGAGCTACTTTGCTGCTCTGATCCGCATGTATGGACGGTCCCTCGAATTTGTATCGAGCCTACCTGCTGCCGAGCGCGCCACCTATCTCGAGCGTCTCGACAAGCTTAGATCACGCGGGAGCCACGTCGGCTGGGGGGTTCAGGATGAACTCAATAGCCTTTGGTACGCTGCCGCTCTGGGCGAGCAACAGAGTGAATGACGACTCCTTCTGTTGGATGAGGTAATCGACGAAGCGGCGCGAACCTTGAAGCAGCGGGTGGGTTGCCGGTGGTGGAGCGTGCGCGCTGGATCTAGGAGTAACGCGACTTAAACTTCCCGTCCTACTGCGAACAGCTTTCGGAATAATGCTTCGGACTGGCGCAGGCCTTCGTCAGTGAATACGACGGATTTAGCTTTGTGCGCGATCAGCTTGGTCTCGCTATCATTTCGGCCTTCAGAAAGCTGAAGTAGTTCGTTTGCCAGTTCCTGACTGGCACGGATCTGTGCGCTATTATGAATACACGCCCCATGGCGATGCCATCCCCGTGCGGCGCGTCTCGAAGCCGCCAACAAGCAGCTCGGCACGACTCACATAGAGACAACCGCTCGGTGAGCTCGCGGCCATTATTGCGCACATTGGAGGTCTCATGCGATTCATTTTCCGTGTTCTCGCCGCAGCCGTGGTTCTCCTCTTCTATCTCCCCGTGATCTCGGGAGTCACGCTTGCGATTGCTGATGCGACTGGCGGGGTGCCGGGCACTCTCACCGGCTGGTGGAAGTATATCGGCGATGTGATCGCCGAAGGCGCTGGCTTTTCTGCAAGCTACAAAGAGAACATGTTCACTATATGGGGCATCGCCGCGCTCCTCAGTGTCATCGGTCACACACTGCTTTCGGTTTCGAGGACGTGGATGCATCGATGAGGAATTTCGGAAGCCCCGCTACTTGCCTTAACGCAACCCGAAGGGAATGACTGCGCGGTCGTACGCCAGATCGCTCGCGGCCTGCGAGGCTGTCCGCTTGTGGCACTTTTGATAAATGCCGGACCGGCCCTGATGATGTCCGTTTCCGGGTAAGACCGGAAGTGGTCGGCCGACGTTCAAACCGGTGCTTTTGACCCATCTCCGACATCGGTTTTCGGGACAGACTCGCTCACACGTTACAGGCGGCGGCTCTCCGGTTCAAAGGCCGCTGAACCAGTTGTAGCCTTCATCTTCCCAGTAGCCGCCGGTGTAATTATTGAGCACGACAAGCCCGATAACGTGCTTAGGATTTTTGAAGCCGAGCTTGGTCGGAATGCGCACGCGCATGGGAAAGCCGTATTTCGGCGGCAGGACCTCTCCATCGTACTTGAAGGTCAGCTGCGTCTGCGGATGCAGCGCCGTGGCCATATCGATGGAGCTCGAATAGCCTTCGGCGCAGGTGAAATGCACGTACTTTGCCCGTGTATCGGCGCCAATCCGGCGGAGAAATTCGCGAAGCGGCGTTCCCGTCCATTTTCCAATTGCGCTCCAGCCCTCGATGCAGACAAGGCGGGTGATCTGCGTCTCCTGGGGCAGCGCGTACAGCCGATCGAGTGTCCATGGCCGCTTGTCGTCGACCAAACCGTCGATCAAGAGTTTGTATTCGTCTTCGTCGATATCGGGTGCGTTCTCCTCGCGATAATACGCATTGAACGGGAAAGGACGCGTGATCGCGGTTTCTGGATAGGTCGGTGCAAGTCGGTTCGGGTTGAACAACCACGCCTGCACACGATCATTGAAGCGAGACACGATGCGCAGCGCATTCTCAGCCGACGGCCCATCGATGACGTCGCATCCGGTCAGAAAGGCGAGCGCACCGACGCTTGCGCCTGCCCGCAGGAAGGCGCGACGGCTTGGCTCTGGCAGGAGTTTGGCAGCGTCCTTGGCGACGAGTTCGGCATCGATCCCGGGAACCGAGGATATCGAACAAGACATCTCTGGTCTCCTCAGAGGCCACAGATTGCTACGCCTATCATGGCAACCATCGCGACGGCGTGATCTCAATGGATCAAGCACATGTACCGGCTCTTCCGCGAAAGCCGGCCGCCAAGGGTTGCGTCCACCATGCTTCCTAGTTCCGACATGGGCAATATGGTAAGGTAAGCTACCTTTAACAAGGCCGCAGGGATCGGCGAAATCCCCTCGAAAACCCTAGCACGAAATGAAATTGACCCCGGGTCATCGAGGGTCATCCTGCTGCCTCCAAAACCAGTGCTCCAAAGCATCAGGAGGAAGCGATGTCTCGCACCATAGCGTGTTCGCTGCGAATGATCGGTTTTGCCGCCATTCTGGCGGCGCCCGTGGCATGGACTCAGGAGGCTCCGCCCGTCCGCGTGCGCGGAACCATCGAAGGTATCATTGATAGCGCGATCTATGTGGTTAAGACGCGCGATGGAGCCGAACTAAAGGTGACGCTTCCCGAAAAGCCGCAGATCGCCGGCATTGTCAAGGCGTCGCTTTCCGATATCAAGGAGGGCTCGTTTGTGGGCGTCACCGCCATGCCGAAGCCCGACGGCAGCCTGAGCGCACTCGAAGTACACATTTTCCCCGAGGCCATGCGCGGGACCGGCGAAGGACACTATCCGTGGGATCTTCGGCCCCAGAGCACGATGACGAACGCGAACGTTGAACAGATCGCTGCCGCTGTTGATGGGCGCACGTTGACTTTGAAATACAAGGACGAGGAGAAGAAAATCTTCGTCCCGGCGGATGCACCCATCGTCGCTTACGTCCCGGGAGACATGAGCGATCTCAGGCCTGGCGCAAAAGTCCTCATCATCGCGGCCAAGCAGCCTGATGGAACACTGCAGGGTCGCGCTTGGCGCGTCGGTCGCGATGGACTAATGCCACCAATGTGACTGCAGCATGAGCGAGAAGGTCCGAGTGAGTAGCTTTTTCCTGTGAAGCCCGTGACGGGGCACGCGGACGGGGACCAGGCGGCAGCGCCAAACGGCGGCGAGAGTTGGCACATCCGGTTATGTCACTTTTGCGAAGTGCCGACCGGCACGGAGATTGTCCGCTTATCGGGGCAGACCGGAAGAGGTCGGCCCAAATTTTTGGGTCGCCGATTTCACGACATATTGGTCGACTTCTCTCCCGTAAAGGCGCACCGTTCCTGTGACGCTTGAACTGACGCGTCCCAACGTTTGCGTAAACTTATCCAAACCACACTCGAGGCCGCCTAACATGCGCGCCCCAGACCCCGTCGTAACGTTAATTGTAGTTCTCGTAATCGGCCTCGCCGCTGGCTTTCTGTTCGACCGGCTTGCGGGGCCGTCATGGCTTGCTCGTCAATTCTCCGGATCAACCCGCGGCATCGTCACAAGCGCGTTGGTGGGTATTGCGGGCGCGTTGATTGGCTATCACATCGCGGTGCTTCTCGCGCTCGGCGGCGGGATAGTGACGTCGGTAATTGCAGCGGCGCTCGGGGCGACTGTGGTGCTGTTCGCTTGGCGGATGGCTAAATAATAAAAATATTTCTGCCCGTGGCACAAAACTACCGTGCCAACCCGTTCGACAAATGTCCGATTTCGAGGGAGGAACGGTCATTCGGCCGACGCCGCCTAAGGGCTGAGGTTTGGCCCGTTTGAGACATGCCGACGGACGCTGAAATCGTCCGCTTATCGGGGTAGGTCGGAAGTGATCGCCAGACGGTTAAAACGACGCTTTTGACACGAAGCGGACGACGATTGGGGAGCAACCCGCTGTACTGCTTTGACGGTCGCGGCACGAAACAACCCCTCGGTGTTGCGCGCCAGCACCCTCGTCGTTGCTGGGCCAATTGACTGTCGCACAGCCGACCAGATCGCCGCATCAGCTCAACAAGTGAGAACCATTATCCAAAGTACGCCTCGTGCACTTGCTTCGTTTGACTGAGCTCGCGTGGCTCGCCAGCGGCGACGACGCGGCCCTTGGAGAGGACGTAGCCGTAGTCGGAGATCGCGAGCGTCTGGTGGACGTTTTGTTCGACCAGGAATACGGTGATGCCCTGCTGGTTGATGCGGCGGATGATATTGAAGTTCTCCCGCACCAGGATGGGCGCGAGGCCGAGCGAAGGCTCGTCGATGAGGAGAAGCTTCGGCGCGCCCATGAGTCCCCGGCCAATCGAGACCATCGCCTGCTCGCCCCCCGACATGGTGCCGGCAAGCTGATCGCGGCGCTCGCTGAGCCGCGGAAAGGTGGCATAGACATGCGCCAAGCGCTGCGCAACAGCCGCGTCCGATGTCTCCTGATAAGCGCCGATGCGCAGATTTTCTTCGACCGTGAGCTTTGCGAATACCCGCCGACCTTCGGGAATACAGGCAATGCCGGCCGCGATCACTCGGTGGGTCGGGAGTCCCGCAAGGTCCACACCGCCGAATTGGATGCTGCCCCTGTTCGGTGGCGTCAGTCCGAGGATCGAGCGGATCAACGTGGTCTTGCCGGAGCCGTTGGAACCGAGGAGACAGGTGATCTTGCCCGACGCTGCCGTCAGCGAGACGTTCTCCAGCACGTTGGCCTGATCATAGGCGGTGGAGACGCCTTCGATCACGAGCGCGTTGGCCTCGTGGTTTGTCATTGCAGACCCAGATACGCTTCTTGCACCATTCGGTCGGCGGCGATCTCCGCGAATGTACCAGCGGCGATCTTGCGGCCGAAATTGAGCACCACGCAGCGATTGGTGATGCGTTCGATGACACCCATCTCATGCTCGACGATCACGATCGAAAGCCCATCGGGTCGCTTCCGCACTTCCAATATATCGTCCATGAGCTGGCTCGTTTCCTCGTGCGTCATGCCGGCGGAGGGCTCGTCCAGCAGCAGCAGCTGGGGGCGGCTGATCAGCGCGCGGCAGATCTCGATGCGGCGGCGGTCGATCATGGGCAGGCCCGCGACCGGCTCCAGCATGCGCCGAGCGAGCGGCGGATCGAACACCTCGACCAGCGCTTGCGCTTTGGCAAAGCTCTCCTCGAATTCGGCCTTGAATGCTTGGCGCCTGACGAGGTTGAACCACAGGCCCTGGTTCAGGCGCTTGTGGTTGCCGATCATGATGTTGTCGAAGATCGACAGCGGCAGGGACAGCCGCGAACGCTGAAAGGTGCGAGACACTCCTGCATGATAGATGGCTTGCGGGGTGGCCCGTGTAATCTCGGCGCCGTCCAATGACACGTGACCTGCATCTGCCCAGTAGATCCCGGTGATGACGTTGAAGAATGTGGTCTTGCCGGAGCCGTTCGGGCCAATCAGGCCAACAATCTCGCCCTGTGCAACATCGAAGTCGAGATGATCGAGAGCCAGGACGCCGCCGAAACGCCTGGTCAAACCCCGTGCCTCGAGCACCAGCGGCATTTCTTCACGCGGCGCGGGATTTTGCGTCATGGTCGCCATCCGGGGAAATATCTACGCACCGGCCGCGGCAACAGGCCCTCGGGCCGGAACAGCAGGACCATCATGACCAACGCGGCATAGAGCATAAAGCGATATTCCTGGATAACCTGCAGCTTCTCTGGAACGATGACGACGATCACGGTTGCCACAGCCACGCCCCAGGGATTGCCGATGCCCCCGAGCAGCAGGATCGATACCAGGACGAGCGAGTCGGCGAACGTATAGTTGTTGGGTTGGACGAAGCCGACGACCATCCCATGCAACGTGCCGGCAACGCCGATTAGGAAATTGCCGAGCAGGAAGGCTGTTATCTTCCAACGTACGATATTGAGTCCGAAGCAACCGGCGGCGGTCTCGTCCAGCCGCAGCGCATCGAGATTGAGGCCGATCCAGGACCGCTCGAGCCGTCGTACGACGACGAAAGCCAAGACCATGATCATCATGCTCATGACGAAATAATTGAGATAGAACGACAGCTCGACTCCACCGATCTCGATATTGTCATTGAACGACCAGCCGAGGATCGTCATGCCTCGCACCTGAAGCCCCTGGGGACCTCCAAGGACGTCGTTCACTTCCAGAAAAGTCTTGAACAGGAGCGCAAACGCGATGGTGACCACCGCCGCGTAATGACCGCGCGTGCGCAAGACGGGCAGCAGGAGGAGCGATCCGATCAGCGCCGCCATGAGCCCGCCAATCAGTAGCACGAGCAGGTGCGGAACGGCGGTGTGCTGATTGAGCACCGCAGCGGTGTAGGCGCCGATGCCAAAAAACGAGGCGCCTGCAAAGTTCAGCACCCCCGCATAGCCGAATTGGATGCTCAGCCCAAGTGTCGCGACGGTGTAAAGCACCACGGTGCAGACAAGCAGCAGGACGAAATGGTCTTCGTGGAAGACCACGCCAACCGCGAGCGTCGCGACAATCGCGAGCAGCCCCAGCGCGTCTTCCCGCTCGCTAAAACTGTGCGCAACGGGCTTCAGCAATCCGAGCCGGTTAGCCGCGATAACGGCGCCGATACCAAGGGCAAGCAGTGCGATGATCGCTTTCTGATTTTCGACCCGCAAGAGGATGATCAGGAATGCCGTGACCAAGACCACGGCAGCGGCTCCCGGCAGGAGCGACCGCCCTCCATCGTTCCCCGAAAGCACCATGTCACACCCGCTCGCTCAACTTCTCGGGAATGAGACCGGTCGGTCGCCATGCCATGAGCGCGATCACCACGGCGAACGCAAACACGTCCTTGTAGGCGCTCGCGAAGGGCAACGCGACGGCGCCGATGGTCTGCAGCCCGGCGAACAGAAATCCGCCGAGTATCGCACCGTAGATACTGCCGAGCCCGCCGATGATGGCGGCGCTGAATCCCACCACGCCGAGATAGAGTCCGATACCGAAATTGATTTCGTTGTAATAGAGACCGTTCATCAACCCCGCGAAGGCAGCCAAGGCGGAGCCGATAGCAAACGTAATCAGCACGATGGCATTGAAGTTCACGCCCATGGTCTTGGCTGTCTCCTCATCTTGTGCGACGGCGCGGATCGCGAGCCCGAGCTTTGTCCGGTTGAGCAGGAACTGCAGACCGACGATCACAAGCGCGCCGGCCGTCAGGAGGATCGCGTTGTCCAGCCTGAGGTTGAAATTGCCGATGTTGATGGAATCAGCCGGCAGCAGCCGCGGAAACGGCTTGGGATTGGCGCCGTCAGGATAAAAGAGCCGCACGGCTTCACGCAGAACCGTGCCCAGCATCAACGTGATCAGAAGTGTGTTGAGGGCCGGGGCGGAGCGCAAAGGCAGGATGAATGCCCGCGCGATAAAGGCCCCTAACAGCGCCATGGCACCGAGGGCCGCTACCAGCATGGCCAGGAGTTCCACCGCATCGGAGGTGAGGCCGATGCTCTGCAGTCCAATGAATGAGGCCAGCGCCGTGAAGGCGCCGACCGTGAGCACGTCGCCATGCGAGAACTTGATAACGTCCAGCACGCCGAAAAACAGTGTAAAGCCCACGGCAACCAGCGCGTACATCATGCCGAGCATCAGCCCATTCATAGTGTACTGGGCAACCAGCCCCAGATCCATGCCGCGCCTCCAGCCTGTCGGGAGCAAGACGGGAAGGTGCTAAACCTTTGCTCCCCTGCCTAGGCTATTTCTGGCCCGGAAGTTTGCGCTTTCCGGACGCATATTCGCTGTCCTCCCAGACCACCCATTTTCCATCCTGGACCACGAAGGCGGTAATGAGGGCGACCGTGTTCTGTCCGTGGTCGTCAAAGGTGATCTTGCCGACGATCGAGTCGCGATCCTTCACCTTGTTGAGGGTTGCTTGCACCTTCTTGCGGTCGGGCCCCACCTGCTCGATCGTGTCGAGGATCAGGTTCATGGCTGCGAAGGCGAAGCCGCCATAGGCCTCGGGCGGGTTCGGGTAATTTTGGTCGTTGTATTTCTCCAGGAAGAACTTTCCGCCCGGCAGCCGCTCCGTTGGGGCGCCTTCGATGAAGGAGAGCGAGCCTTCCGCCAGCTTGCCGAGACCGTCGATATAGGAATCGGACTTGATCCCCGATGTTCCATCGAACAGCACAGTGTTCAGCCCGAGCTTATCCATCTGACCGCGGATGCGCACGCCGATCGGCGTCAAGCCGCCGAAATAGATTGCTTGCGGATTGAGCGACTTGATCTGGGTGAGTTCGGCGCTGAAATCCTGCTGGTCGGAGGTGACACCGAAGGTGCCGACGATCTTGCCGCCGTGCTTGGCGAGCGCTTCGCTAAAATACTTGTTGTGTCCCTTGCCGTAGTCGGTTGTGTCGTGAATCACTGCAAAGGTCTTGTAGCCGAGGCTCGACGACAACTCCGCGTTGCGCTCGTTCTGATTGATCATCGTGCCGTTGACGCGGTGCACCTCGGCATACTTGTTCCGATAGGTGATGTCGGGCAGCACCGCGCCCCACACGATCACCGGCAAGCCGAACTTGTGATAAACGTCGACCGTGGCGATGGCCACCGCCGAGCAGTAATGCGTCGCAGCCGCGATGATCTCTTTGTCGGTTGCAAGCTTGGTCGCCTGTTGAACGCCGACATTCGGCTTGCATTCGTCGTCGAGCGCGACCATCTCGTATTCGTACTTGGCCTCCGCATCCGCATTGCGGAGTCGCACAGCGAGATCTGCGGAATTGCGCCCGCCGAGACCATTGGCGGATGTGCCGCCCGTCAACGGACCGATAAAGCCGACCCTGATCTTCTCCTTGGCATGGGACGACGACACGCCTCCAGTAACGCCCAAGGCTCCGGCGCAAATGAAAGCGGCTGCAAGCGACAGAAACCTGTTCATGCGGACCTCCTTCAAGTCCGTCTTGCCCCAGCCGGCGAACATTGCGGATGGACCGTTGCGACGGATGATGCTGCAGCCTAGGCTCGCGTTTCCCATGACTCGTCAAGCCATGGCCGACCTCTTATGGCGCTGTGACCGCAACTCAGAATTGCGCATCACGTGGGGCAGACGACTGCTTATAACACTTCTGCGAAGCGCCTCAAAGACACCCGTGGACTCCGCCCCACGAATTTGGATTTGGCGGGGCGCCGCACACGCCGCCGGATCATCCTTGTCGCATCATTGTTTGCGAAGTCCTGGCACCTTGCGACAAGGTAGGAGCGCCAAAGGAGCCCGAGGCCGCGCTGGCCGTGCGGCCGAGTCTCAGGGTTTCAGACCTCCTCCTCGCGTTTCTTGTTCTGCAGAAGACCGGCGCCGCTTGAAAGTTCTCCGGGCGCCGGAGGGGATGGTCCGACCCGGCCCCGGCGGCCTTATTGCCTGGGGATCGGGACTGCAGAGCGTCAGGGTAGCGGGGTCGAATTCCTCCCAGACTTCCGGCGCCGTATAGGCGGGCCTAAGCAGTTCGGAATCTATGCCAGGAACGCGCCTCATATAGGGAAACGGCGGCATGTTTATGATCGACATACACGGCACCCGCGATGTCGCGACAGCGTTCATAAGCTCCCGCACTCCGGGCGATCCATATTGGGGCTCCTGCATCGCAAGGCCGATGAGATCATATTCGCGAGGGTCGACGTCCGCCGCTCCCGCTGCCGACACTCGGCCGGGCAGCTTGCATGAATCGAGCTCGATGGGTTCGCTCCGGCCGCGGATCGGAATCCGAACACGAAACCCTTCGGAATTGATCAGATCTGCCTCGGCCGGAAGACAGACAAGTTTCACGGAATGCGCGCCGAGCAGAATCTTCGACGCGAGCAACGAACCGTATGAAGCGCCTAGGATGAGAATGTTTGTATGTCGACATCGTCGGGTTTCCTTTGAGATCTTAGCTCGGGCTCATTGCGGCCCGCTTTGTGCCATCGGCCGGCTCGATGCCACGGGTGCAGTGACGACAAGCGGCGCATCCGGCCGAACCGTGGCGACTGCAGCTGCGCCGGCCAACCGATTCCTAGATCCGAGGCGAGCAGTACGGTCCAGTTGGCTCTTGGATCAACCCGCCAGCCTAACATCCCCAGAGAAACGATGCCCGCGAAACCGATACTCATTGATGACGTACGGCTGGTGACGCCCACCCGGGTACGGACGACCGTTTTTCGACAAGCGCCAGAGTCCGCGCACGCGATAATCCGGCGTCAAGCCGAGCTCATCCATTTGCATGCGAAGCGCCTTGAACATCGTCTTGTTCATTATCCGCTCGAAGACCTTGATGTCGTGCTTCAGGCCTAGCGTCCTCAACGTATAGACCAGCGAGTCGCGGGTGACGAAGGAAAAATCCTCGTAACGGCGCATCAGCGAGCGGTGCCAGGTATATCCGAGCTGCTTGAGCCGCCATTTCGTCTAGCCAGGAGAGGCCTCGTCCGGAGAGAGTCGCCGATCGGAGGCTCTCGAGGCGAACGGCTTCGCCCTTGATCGCTAGAATGGCCTATCAGCTTCAAGATGATCAGCGCGCCTGCAACGCCACCACGGCGGAGATCTCTTCAAGAAGAGCCGCGTGCCGCTCCCAGGGTATGCTGTCGACACTCATCTGTGGTCGCCCGGGATTATCGACCCGGCTGTCATCGACCGCCTGCCCGGTTTCCACCGCCGCCGAAAGGAACCGGTGATCCATATCGCGATTGAAATAACGCAGGAGAGGATCCCGCAACGCTGGCTTCGTGCACGCCATTGCAGCAAGGAGCCCATACCCTCCCCAGTTCGACACACCGGCGACGATGAGCGAATCGACCGGAGTCGTCGCTGCGATCACCTTGCCATTGGGAATTCCACTTTCGATGATTTCCTTGGGCAAGGATCCCATCCCAATCTCATTGCCCCCGTCCCCGATGCCGATCGTGTACCAGCGACGCTTCGCGGCGGGGTCGCTAAAGAGAAGATGGAGCGGCGCTGTTTCGCGCGACATGTCCCATCCGTGCTCCCGGTGGGGCTTTCCATCCGAAGCCGGAGAAACCCGCTCTATTGCGATCAAGTGAGTGATCGGCCGATCGCCTGTCTCTAGGTACCGTCGCAGGCGGAGAACCGAACTCTCCGTCGTCGACACGACCTCAAGATTGACGGGCATCGGCAGCGCATCGACCACGGCCCATACCGCCTTTGCACATGGTGTGTCGGTAATGACCGTTACCGGGATGCCCACATTTGCGAGGCCCGCGGCCAGATGGGCCATCCCGCCGAGCCCGTCCGTTTCTGGAGCAGGCGGCTCCGCGTGCTGGATATAGAAGCCGGTAACGATGCCGACATGCGCGTTGGGCGTGTTCATGATGGCCTCTGCGGCGCGGGCAAGATTGCCTTTTGCCCACTCGGTCATCTGGCCGATATCGCGTTTGACTTTGCGCCCGATGATCGCCTCGATCCGGGGTACCGACTCGTTCACTGTATCCACCTCGACTTGCCTTCTCGAAGGTGCCGGATTGGTACTGCGGGGTCTTTCCGGTCGCCTACATGATAACAACTCTGTTTGGAGGACAGCGTCCCTGCTCTGTTGCTTAGAAAATCGCTCCCGGGAAACTAGGCCATCCGCTCCTAGGATCGCGAGAGCGAACAGGTCAACCTGACCGCCGAGCTTCCTTCCGATTCGTCGCGGAAGCCTGAGGGTCAGCTGCTGCTCAAGAAGAGGGCCTCAGACTTGCGCGTGCTCATCCTCTTCGACGGTAACAAGGAAGGTTCGCCTACTCCTGTGACCTCCGGCTAGGATAAGGTCGTATTTGGTATCCGGGTCATTGACGCGCCAGCGATTAATGGGATGAACGCCGTATTCTTGTCAGTCCCTCAGCTCCGTGCGCGCACTGAGCACAAGCACCGAATTTCCGAATGTGCC
Organism: Bradyrhizobium algeriense; assembly: GCF_036924595.1. Lineage (NCBI taxonomy): Bacteria > Pseudomonadati > Pseudomonadota > Alphaproteobacteria > Hyphomicrobiales > Nitrobacteraceae > Bradyrhizobium > Bradyrhizobium algeriense. The sequence goes on from NZ_JAZHRV010000001.1 coordinate 5,083,343, forward strand.
TACCCCGGAGCTCATCCAAGGATAGGCAGGGTCATGTTGGCTTCCGGGGATGGAATAGCTCTTCGACGGACTGTTTCGGATCCTTGATCCGAGAGCGGTCCTTGCGATCATTCTTCTGTGCTTCGAGCTTCTGCAGGAAGCGGAAACGCGGCGATCGGGTCGCGTGCCCCGATCGCCCGTGCTTGGTCATGCCGAAACCCTTTTGGCCGCCATGCGTCATTTGATCACCAACGAAAGCTGGGCGGCTCATTTCTAGCCCCCCGGGAGCCGCCGGGACCAAGCTTCATGCGGTTCGCCGAAAGTGCGATCAGAGAGAAGGATAGCCCTGATCGTCAAAAGGCGCGAGGCCAGGACGGTCGGTTTGCGAAAGCAAAATGCTGCAGTGCGGCGCCGTTTTGGCCCGTCGATGCCGTCTAGCTCTGTTCGTTCCAAGGGTTGCTGTCGAAGGTTAGACCGGACGTGTCTCGCGCGCTGCCTCGACCGCCGCTGCCGCCTATGGCGGCTTGCAATCACCTTCCGGCGGCCTACCTTGGTGTAGCTCACCTTGCAGGATCGGCAGCCATGGAACTCACCGTGGTGCCCATCGTCAAGCCGGACGCCATCAACTTCATCTTCGGCCAGTCGCATTTCATCAAGACCGTGGAAGACCTCCACGAGGCGCTGGTGGGCGCGGTTCCGGGCATCCGCTTCGGGCTGGCCTTCGAGGCCTCCGGTAAGCGGCTGGTGCGCTGGTCGGGTAATGACGAAGCCGCCCTCGCCCTCGCACGCGACAACGCATTGGCCATCGGTGCCGGCCACACTTTCCTGATCTTCCTAGGCGACGGGTTCTTTCCCGTCAACGTGCTGGCTGCAGTGCGTGCGGTGCCGGAGGTCTGCCGCATCTATTGCGCGACAGCCAACCCGACACAGGTGATCGTCGCGCAGACCGAGCTGGGCCGCGGCGTGCTCGGCGTGGTGGATGGCGCCTCGCCGCTGGGTGTCGAAACCGACGCCGACATTGCGTGGCGGAAAGACCTGCTGCGAAAGCTCGGCTACAAGCTGTAGTGGCTGGATGAAGCCGAAGCCGACAGGCTGGCGCCCTCAGCGCGTGACGTCAGGACGATCCAACCCCGTAATGTAGCTCGCCACCCCGCATCAAGCGGCGGGCGATGTCGGCTGTCTGCAGCGACGCGCGTTCGGTCGGCGAATGGGCCGCCAGATAGCGGGCAACCGCGATGAGGATGTGCCGGCCCTCGTCCGTGTCGCCCCACGCGCCGAATTGCCGGACTCCCGCCTCCAGCATCTGATACGCATGGAAGCCTGCATCTTCGCGCAGCACCGCATGCGCGAGCGTGGCGATCAGCGCCTGCGGCGAATGGCCGAGCGTGAGATGCCGTGCCACGAGGCGTGCGGCGAGATCGACCTGTCTCTGCCGGTCGAAGGCGTCGAGCAAGGCGGCGCCGATCGTCTCTGGATCCGCGGGCAGATCATCTAGCTGCTCACCGCCGTCGCCCGGGATGCGCGCTGGCGGCACATTGAGATAGCGAGCAAGGTAGAGCGCCATCGCTCCGTGCAATACGCCGCGGACGGTCGTGACGTGAGTGTCGATGTTGGCAGTCCCGATGCGCGTCAGCATCTGGTGGACTGCGTTGGCGTAGGTGAAGACGTGATGCGCCGTCGCCCAGTCGGCGTGCTCGTTGGCATTGCCGAAGCGCGCCACCCTGAGCGCTGCAGCGTACGCGAGGGCTTGGCCAAGGTCAGCAGGAGCGGCACCGGCGCGGATCGCCTCCTTGAGCGCAGCAACGATCCTGTCCGGATCCTCACCGAGCAGCTCTTGAGCAAGCGCGGCCTGGCCCGACCACTTACCCGAGCCGTGTCCGACAGCGAACAGACCCGCGAGTTCGCTGGTCGAGTCCTCACACAACGCAACAAGGTCAACGGGCTGGCGCCAGGCAGTCGATTCCTCGGCGCCACGGGCCGCTACCATCTGACCGACGACAGTCGGCAGCAGAGCCGCCGCGTGTTGCCAGCCGACCAGGTCGAGGCACTCGAACGCCTTGTTGATGAAGTCGAGCGAGTGCCCGGTGTTGGCGAACGCGCGCTCGGTCTCGGCGGCGAACAGGGAATCAGCGAGTTCAGCCGGAGAGAAGCCGGCCGCAATCGCCGTGAGCAGGGTGCGCTCGGCCGCCTCGCGATGGCGCACGTTTGTCCAACGCCGCAGCCAGCGTTTGAGCGCGGCCGGATCCGGTCGGCTTCCAAGCGGCGCGCGTTCCCGCCGCGGCGCCTCACCATCGCAGTCCGCCGCTACGCGGCGTGCGCCGTGGAATAGAGCGAGATAGGCTTCCTCCTCCGGCAGGCCGGGCAGGATATTGGCGAGTGCCGTAAGGATCGTCAGACCCACGCCCCAGCCGTCGCGATTTTGCGCCCCGAACAGAGCCACCTCCCGTACGATTTCGGCCTGCGGTACGCCGGCCGCGAGCTGACCATGTATGGCCTTGGCAATGACGAGGCCGAGGTCGTGGGCGAGGCCGTTCGCAAGCCGCTGATGCCAGTGCGCGGCGGGATCGGCATGAGTGAACGTGGTCTTCACCCAGACGTCACCATTACGCACCTCGACCGGGCAGATCGGCACGTCGTCCGCCCAGAGGTCGAAGGTGCAGCCACTTTCGAGATCGAAGCGAGCGTGGTGCCAGTGACAGGTCAAAATGCCGTCCTCGACGCTGCCGCGCTCGAGCGGGAAGCCCATGTGCGGGCACCGATTGTCGAGGGCGAAGACGCGCCCCCGGTCGTAGATGACGAGGATAGGACGATGGCCACCGTGCACGATGAGCTGCCCCTTGATCTTCAGCTCCTCAAGGGTGCCCGCCAGTGCAAATTCCTTGCTGGGCGCGTCCATGGGCATTACCTCCCATTGTCACTCTGGGGCCGCTGCAGGTACCCCACAACATAGGCATCCTCTCGCGCAAAGGCGAGAGAATGCTATGGGGGCTGCGCAAAAGGGCGCGAACTGCCATGACTAGATGGCCAAAGGTATTTCAAAAATGCGCTACAAACGCTCGCACCTCTTCCAATCTTTCTGGCGATCCCTTTATGCTATTTGACCATCAGTCCGAACGATCGGATGGAGCCTCGAAACGGCAGGCTATACACCCTGACCAGGCAAACACCATGAAGTTCGAAGAGAGCTTGTTCATCATCACGTTCCAACCTGATGTGAAGCGATGAGCTCCAAAGGTTGCACGATGAAGGAGGCAATCAACTCAGCACCGTCGCGCCGCCACTTTTTGCGGCTAACATCAATGGCTGCGGCATCAGCCCTGGCTCCAGCGTGGGCCGAGCAGCTAGAACCAGCGGATTCAGCCACATCCCAGCCCGTGTCCGCACGCCTCGCCACGTTCGAGGAGGTATGGCGGACCGTCCGAGACCGCTTCTACGATCCGCACCTACATGGGCTCGATTGGTCGGCTGTTCGGGAACGTTACTTGCCGGACGCCACACGGGCGAGTTCCGAAGAGGCGCTGGCCAGCGTCACTAATAGCATGCTCTCCGAGCTGCATGCTTCGCACACCCGCTACTACACACGGTACGAACCAGAGTACTACCAGCTTTCCGACATCTTCGCCGGTGCGCTAAGGCGACGCGGACTGGAACGCGCTTTTCCGGGTGGCCGTATCTCCTATCCCGGCATTGGCATCCTCTCGCGTCTCGACATGCAGGGCCACAGCGTGATTACCGGCGTTATAGAGCGCACGCCGGCCCAACAAGCCGGCCTGCTCGCTGGCGATGTGATCGCCCTCGCCGACGGTGCACCGTTTCAGCCGGTACAGTCGTTCCGCGACAAAATTGGCAAGGAAGTAGTGCTGAGCGTGCGTCGTGCCGGCGCGTTTATGCAAATATCGGCTACCCCAGTCGATATTGAACCCAACAAAATGTTCTTGGACGGCTTGAGGGCCAGCGCCCGCATAATACGGGCCAACGGCCGAAGCATCGGCTATGTTCATGTCTGGTGCTACGCCGGCTCCGTGTATCAGCGGACGCTCGAGCATCTTCTATCGCAAAGTCCGCTGAACGAAGCCGACGCGCTGATCTGGGACCTGCGCGATGGCTGGGGCGGCGCGATTCCCGAGTATCTTGATTTGTTCAACACGCGAGCGCCGACGATGCAAATCACTGATCGCAATGGCACCAGCGAACTCCGGAACGTGAAGTGGCGCAAGCCTGTCGCCATGCTTGTCAACGGTGGCACCCGCAGCGGCAAGGAGATCCTTGCCTATGGCTTCAAAAAATACCGGCTTGGCGAGGTCATCGGTACCCGTACCGAGGGAGCTGTCCTCGCTGCGACGGCATTCCTCATTGGCGGCGGCTTGCTGTTGCTCGCGGTCGAGGACGTGCATGTCGACGGCGAGCGGCTGGAAGGCGTTGGCGTCGCACCCACGATCGAAGTCCAAGCTGACCCGGACTCCATGGATCGTAGTGATCCTCAACTCAATCGTGCAATCGCGGTCCTATCCGAGGTCTGATCCTCGGGAGGCGGCCTGCTGGCACTTACACCGTTCCGGAGGACCGGACGCCACCGGCGAAATGCTGCTTGCCTGAGCATTCGCGCCCGGCAGCTAGGTTAGAGCTAGTCCGCTCATGTGCCCAATCGCCTCTTATCGAGTTTCAGCCAGCGGAAGGACAGCTAAGGCCGTTCGGCGCTAGGATCATGTTTACGCGAATCGGCGCCCTATGTCTTCTATGTTGCGTATCTCACTAGCGGCGCGGCTGCGCGCCTTGTCGCATCCCCTCGTCTTGAAAATAGGAGGATGGACTAGGAAACCATCGCGAGCCGGCGCGTTGATATTCACATAAGTGGCGCTACGATGGGGAGGACTTCCCATGCGAACCACAATCGTTGCGATGCTTTTCGCGAGCGGAACCATGATCACCCTGCCGGCGCTGGCGCAGCAGCAGCAGCCGGCACCGAACCCACAAATGCAGGAGGAGGCTGACAAGGGGGCCAAGACTCGCCAGTCCGGTGAGTCGGGGTATGTCGGCGAGCAGGAAAAGCCCGGTGCTGCCGCCCGGCCCCCTGGAAAGACTGACTCTGCTCCGCCGACAACGGGCTCAGCCACGGGCACCTCGACCGGGGCGACAGGCAGCGGTGAAAAGCCGCGCTGAGCCTTCTGGAGGGGTAGCACGACTGAGCGTAACCTCCTCTTCCTGACGCATTACCCTTGCCGTCAAGCGCCGAGGTTACGCGCGACTGAGATCCAGGCTCATCGCGGAGCTGGAGAAGACAAATGCGGTGTCCGAAGCAAACGCGACGCTCGCTTCTTTTGACGACGCTCGCCACCGGAGCGTTTCTGACAGGGCGGAGGTTCGCTGCGGCACAAGAAGATCAGCCCGGCAGCAGCGACCGGCCGAAGAAAGGCGATCTTCTTGTTGTCTCCGAAGGCGAACGCGTCGGCGCCGTCATCGCGCCCGATGACGTGAAGCTCGGCGAACCGCCGCTACACGCCTGGCCAAAGGACCCCAAGACTTCGGTTGTCCGCAACGGCTCGCGGTTGAACGAGATCCTCGTCATAAGGCTTGATCCCGGCGAGATGGATGAGGAAACCCGCTCACGCGCTGCTGAGGGCGTCGCAGCCTATTCGGCCATCTGTACTCACACCGGATGTTCCGTCACCGGCTGGCTGAAGTCCGAGACGGGCGACAAAGACGTTCTCAAGTGCTTTTGTCACAATTCCGAATTCAATCCGCGGGAAGGCGCGCAAGTCGTGTTCGGGCCCGCGCCCCGGCGCCTGCCGGCACTCCCGCTGGCAATAGCCGACGGCTCGCTCACCATAGCTGCAACATTCGTTGGAAAGGTAGGTGCTCAACAACCAGGGTGATGGGGCGCGGTCGCATCGGATTCCCATGCCCCAGATGATCGCACCACCAGGGGTGGGCAGAGAGAAAGAGCCAGGGAGATGACGTCCATGACCAGAAAGCAATGGCTATTATCGGGTTGTGTTGCGTGCACAACCCTTATCTCAACCGCTGCTGTCGCCGGTCCGATCGAAAATTACAGCCCGGTGACGCAAGCCCGTCTGGAAAATCCCGAACCCGGCAACTGGATGCTGTATCGGCGGACCTATGACGGGCAGGGCTACAGTCCGCTCGAGCAGATCAACACCTCCAACGTCAAGAATCTCACCCCCGTGTGGACCTTCTCCACCGGCGTGATCGAGGGCCATGAGGCGCCGCCGATCGTCAACAACGGTGCGATGTTCGTCACCACACCGATGGGCCAGGTGATCGCGCTGAATGCCAAGACCGGCGAAGAATATTGGCGCTACAAGCGGCAGCTACCGGAAGATTTGTTCCAGCTGCATCCGACCAACCGCGGCGTCGGCCTGTGGCAGGACAAGCTCTACCTCGCCACGACCGATGATCACGTGGTTGCGCTCGACGCGAAGACGGGCAAGGTGGTCTGGGACACCAAAGTCCAGGACTACAGGAAGGGTCAGTATCTCACGCTGATGCCCCTGGTCATCGACGGTAAGGTCATCGTCGGCGGCTCCGGCGGCGAGTTCGGCGTCCGGGGCTACGTGGTGGCCTATGACGCCAACAGCGGCAAGGAATTGTGGCGCACCTTCACCATCCCAGCGCCAGGTGAACCCGGCGGTGAGACCTGGACGGGCGACGACTGGAAGACCGGCGGCGGGTCCGCCTGGATGACCGGCAACTACGACAAGGACACCAAGATCGTTTATTGGGGTGTTGGTAATGCTGCGCCGTGGCCCGGGGACGCTCACCCCGGTGACAACCTCTACACGACCTCCGTGCTCGCCCTCGATCCCGAGACTGGCAAGATCAAGACACATTTCCAGTACCATCAGAACGACTCCTGGGATTGGGATGAGGTGGAGGCGCCGATACTGGTCGATGTGCAAAGGGATGGCCGGACCGTCAAGAGCCTGATCCATCCGGGACGGAACGCGATCTTCTGGATCCTGGAGCGCAAGCCGGACAAGATCAGCTACGTAACCGGCTGGCCCTATGTTTACACCGATGTCTGGAAAGGCATTGAGCCCCAGACCGGCAAGCCGATTGTCGACCCCGCGCACAAGCCGGTGGTCGGCAAGCGGGTCGAGTTCTGCCCGTCACTGTGGGGTGGCAAAGACTGGCCGTCGGCGGCCTACAGCCAGAAGACGAAATATGTCTATGTGCCGGCCAATGAGAACACCTGCGGCGGCTTCTCTGGCGAGAAGGTGCCGCTCGTTCCAGGCCAGCTCTGGCTTGGCACCAAGCCTGAGGACATCGGTCTGACGCTCCGTCCCGGCGCCAAACACATCGGCGAACTACAGGCCTGGGATCCCGCAACCGGCAAGAAAGTCTGGTCGCACAACTTCCCGAAGTCGCAATTGTTCGGTTCGGTACTGGCGACCGCGGGCGATCTCGTCTTTGTCGGTGGGACCAATGATCGCTACTTCCGCGCCTTCGACGCCAAGAGCGGCGAACTATTGTGGGAGCAGAAGACCAACTCCGGCATCATGGGCATGCCGGTTTCCTATGAGGTCGACGGCACGCAATACATTGCGATCCAGTCCGGCTGGGGCGTCGACGCCCAACGCATCCAGGATGCGCTTGTCACCCAGAACATCGGGGTGGAAAACAACGTGCCGCAGGGCGGCGTGGTTTGGGTGTTCGCCGTCAAGAAATAGCCGCGGGTGAGGCCTCGACGCGAGAAGCGGCGGACTAGAAGGTCCGCCGCTTCTGTTTCTATTTGCCCTTGGTCTCGACCTTCTGCTTTTCGTTCTCGTTCATTTTCTTCACGACGGGGTCGCGACTGGCTTCGCCGGTGGTCTGAGTTGTGCTGGCCGGCGGGCTTTCGTTTGGCATGGAGGTTTGCCCGGGCGGTGTCGTCGCCGGCCGTGTTGCGGTTGTGCTCGGCGGCGACGTCGTTTGAGCGGTCGCCGCCTGAGCGTTCAATAGAAGCACGCTCGACAGTAGCGACACCGCGAGCGCCGTTACGTTGGGTTTCATCGATCTGAACTCCTCTCAGACCAAGAAAACGGCCCGCTCGGTCTAGCGTTCCCCTTACGCCTCCAATTGCTTGCCGATCGGCAGTGCGCGGATGCGCTTGCCGGTCGCGGCGAAGATCGCGTTGATCAGCGCCGGCGCAAAGGGCGGCACACCCGGCTCGCCGACGCCGCTCGGCGGCGTGTCGGGGCCGGCGGGTACGATGTAGACGTTCGTTACGGCCGGCGACTCGTCGATCCGGATTACCGGGAAGTCGTCGAAATTGCCCTGTTGCACCTTGCCGTCCTTGAAGGTGATCGCGCCATGTTTGACGAGGCTCATGCCCATGATCGCGGCGCCCTCGATCTGCGACTGGATCCGCTCCGGATTGACGTAGGTTCCGCAATCTATGGCGGTATCGACCCGCGGCACGGTGAGCTTGCCCTTGTCGTCAACGGCCACCTCGACGATCGTCGCGATATAGCTGACGAAGCTGCGGTGCGCGGCAATGCCGAGCCCGTGTCCCTTGGGGACGGACCGGCCCCAGCCGCCCTTGTCCGCGACCAGCTCGACGACCTTGCGAAGACGCGCGGTATCGATCGGATAGCTCTCATAAGGCTCGCCGTAGTTCCAGAGGTCTTTCACCGAATCGAGCTTGACGATCCGGGGCGAACCGATCAGCTCGAGCAGCATGTCCTTTGGATCGCGGTTGGTAGCTTTAGCTATTTCGGCGACCATCGACTGCACCGCGAAGGCGCGCGGAATGTTCGATACCGAGCGGAACCAGCCGATGCGGGTATGCGCCGCCGCTTCCGGATTCTCGCACTGGACGTTGGCGATCTCGAAGGGCATGTCGACAAGCCCCATGCCGAGTTCAAACGGCGCCTGATGCACCGTATTGGCGGCAAAGGTCGAGGCGATGCTCGGCGCGACGCTGCGATGGCGCCAAGCCGTCACCTTGCCGCTCTTGTCGAGGCCGGCCTCGATGCGTTCCACCGAGACGGTATGCAGGAAGCCGTTGCGAACGTCGTCTTCCCGCGTCCATTGCACCTGTACGGGGGCGCCGAGCTCCTTTGAAAGCAGGGCGGCTTCGATGGCGTAATCGCACTTCGACTTGCGCCCGAAACCGCCGCCGAGCAGGGTGACGTTGACGGTGACATTCTCCTCGGGAATGCCAAGCGTTTTGGCGACGTCCTCGCGCGTTCCGCCCGCGCTTTGCACCGGTCCCCAGATCTCCGCCTTGTCGCCCTTGACGTCGGCGACCGCAACCGGCGGCTCCATGGCGACATGGGCGAGATGCGGCAGGTAGTACTCACCCACGATCACCTTGTCGGCGCCCTTCAAGGCGGCGTCGACGTCCCCCTCCTTGCGCACCACCAGGCCGGGCTTGCGCGCGGCTTCCTCCAGTTGGGTCCGGTAGGCGACCGATTCGTATTTGCCGTTGGCGCCGTCGTCCCAGACGATCTTCAGGGCGTCGCGGCCCTTGATCGCCGCGCCGGTGTTGCGTGCGATCACGGCAACGCCGCCGAGCGGCTGGAATTTGGAGGGCCACGGCCAGCCCTTGACTTCCATGACCTTCTCGACGCCGGAAACTTTCATCGCCGCCGCCCCGTCAAACGACGCGACCTTGCCCCCGGTCACCGGCGGCCGGGCAATAACGGCGTATTTCATGCCGGGCAGGCGGACGTCGGCGCCGTAACGAGCCGCGCCCGTCGTGATGTCGTGGAGGTCGACGATCCCGATCTCGCCCTTGCCCAGATAGCGGAAATCCTTTGGGTCCTTCAGCTTCAGGCCTTCGACGCTCGGCACCGGCTGCTTGGCGGCATCGGCTGCCAGATCGCCAAAGCCGATGCGGCGTCCGCTGGCACTGTGGACGACCTCGTGATTGACCGCTTTCACGTCGGTCGACGGCACACCCCAGCGTTTCGCCGCTGCGGCTTCGAGCATGGTGCGGGCCGAAGCGCCGATCTGACGCATCGGCATCAGGTAGTGACGCGTGCTGCGCGATCCATCGGTGTCCTGGTTGCCGAATTTGACCTCGTCGCCATGCGCCTGCTGGACGCGAACGCGCGACCAGTCGGCCTCCATCTCTTCGGCCACGATCATCGGCAAGCTGGTGCGGACGCCGGTTCCCATCTCGGCGCGGTGGGCGACGATCGTGACAATGCCGTCCGGTGCGATCGCGACGAACACGCGCGGGTCCACCACGGTGCCGTGCGGCATCTTGTCGGCGCCGGTCTGGTAGGCGGCAAGGCCGGGGCGCGACATTACGGGGGCGGCCAAAACGAAGCCGCCGGCCAGCCCGAGGCCCTTGAGGATGCTGCGGCGTGAAACGTTGTCGACTTTGACGTATCGCTCAAAGCCGCGGAGCTTCTTGGGATTGGTGAGAATGTTCATGATCATACCCCCGTCGAAGCGAGGTGGACCGCATTCTCGATGCGCTGGTAACAGCCGCAGCGGCAGATATTGCCCGCCATCGCCTCGCGTATCTGATCGTGCGTCGGTTTCGGATTTTCGATCAGCAGCGCTGCCGCCTGCATGATCTGGCCGACCTGGCAAAAGCCGCATTGCGGGACATTGAGTTGGCGCCAGGCCTTCTGAACAGCGTGATCACCCGTCGGATGAAGACCCTCGATCGTCGTGACCTCCCGATCGACCACGTCGGAAACCGACGTGATACAGGCGCGTACCGCCTGCTTGTCGACGATCACGGTGCATGAACCGCAGAGGGCTTGGCCGCAGCCGAACTTGGTGCCCGTCAGGCCCACCTCATCACGGATAAACCACAGCAGCGGAAGATCGGGATCGCCATCCCAGTTCAGTTCCTGACCATTAATCTTCACCTTGATCATGATCGTCTCTCCCTCCTCCTACAGAGCCGTCATGCGTCTCTTTGAGGTGAGCGAGAACATCTATCCTGGGGCACCCCCTCGTACGGTCTCAGGCAATGCTGACCTCGCTGAGAAATTGCAGACTGCACCGTAGGGTCTGAATGATTGCTGTGTCGGGCCCATCCTCCTGTCTTACTTTCGTTTTGTTCAAGGTATGGACGTCTGAAAAGCTACCACAAATCGGGGCGCATGGAGTTCACAACGCCTTGTTTGCTCTTGTATTTAGCGAGGACTGCCTTCTCGAGCGGCGCGCTTTTTGGTCAAGAGCCCTTACGCAGTGGCCCGCACGAGCCCGAGATTTTTTCGAAGAGTTGGGCTTCGCTGCTGGAGGAGCTGGGAATAGGTGTAACTCTGCGCTAGTCACATTGGGTGTCTACCATTGCCGCGTTCGAGGGACGCTTCGGATATGACTGCAACGATGATCGGGCCCGCTCTCACGTTAGCTTTATCGCTGGTCGCCCTCACAATGCCAACATGGGCAACTGGCCCGACCTTGACGGTGTCCGCCGATGGCAGTGTCCATATCTTCGATCGGGACGCGCTGCTTGCTCGCACGGATGTCGTCGAAATCACCACGTCGCGTGATGTCGCGTACCGTACTCCTCGGACGTATCGAGCCGTGGCGCTGGCGAAGTTGCTTGAAGGAGTTGCCATTCCGCCTGATGCCGTGGTGGAAGCGGTAGCGCAAGACGGCTTCGTGACGCAACTCCCTCGCGATCTGGTGTACGCCAACGACGGCATCGTCGCGTATGTGGCAATCGAAGCCGCCGACAGGCCGTGGCCGCCAATTCCAGCTAAAGATAAGAGCGCAGGCGCCTTCTATATCGTATGGCTCGGCGATCAAGCATCATCCGTCCCAACCATGATGTGGCCCTACCAAATTGTCAGTTTATCGGTGCAAGACGCGCCAGCCAAGCGATGGCCCTCGCTGGCGGTTGATCCCATGCTCCCTGCCCTCCATCCGGCGCGAGACGGGCAAACCGTCTTCGTGAACAAATGTTTCACATGCCACACGATGAACCAGGCAGGATCGGCGTCGGCTGGCCCCGATCTGAATTTGCCGATGAACCCGACGGAGTACTTCACCGATGCCGGTTTGCGCGCGCTGATCCGAGATCCACGCTCGGTTCGGGTTTGGCCCGAGCAGCGGATGCCCAGCTTTGCCGAAGAGGACCTGAGCGATGAGGAACTCGGCCTGATCTTGGCGTATTTGAATCACATGTCGGATAGGAAGAGCCGAGCAACGCAGGGTGGCAGCAGCAAACGCTAAGTAAATCGTAAAACTCGATTACGGTTAGCGACAATGAGGGTGTCGTCGCCGCCGACAGGCGTCATCGGCACTTGCAGACCGGCCACGGGCGGCCGAGCCATGACTGCTTCAGCCGTTTTGCTCGGAAGCTATTCAGAAAAATCGAATCCGTGGCGGCCGGCGGTGCCGCGTTCGATCTTGCCGTTGCAGTTACTTGTCGAATATCTTGCGCTGGCACTTATCGAACCTGCCGCGCCAAGCTGACGATGTCCGTTGATAGGGGCAAAGCGGAGCCTCGCGCTTGGGCGCGTCGAGGTCCGGCAAATGACCCCGATTCGGACATTGGGGTCACTGGTTTTGGCAGAATTATTTGTGCCGCGTCGGCCAATGTGAGGTCTTTTGGATGGGCATCGGATCGTGTAATCTTGTTTAGAGCTGCTCTTCCAGACGGGACGTGCCGACGTCTCCGTTCGAGGCGAATCCGCAGCGGGGAATGCCGTCGGCGGGCATCGCACTCTCAATAAAGCCGACAGTCCTTTTGTGCCGGTTTCTCACCGGGCACTCGCCGTGCCGCACAGGCACGCGAAATGCTTGCTTTGACAGCAACGAAGGAGCGGCGCGCGACCCCCTCAGCAAACGTACCGTGAGCGACCATTGCGGCCGTGTGAGCTGCGGGCGTCGGCATTGCGAGCAACGAAGGGAGGAGCTGCAAGATGGTGAAATCCACACTGTTAATGGGATTCGTGGGGCTATCCGCCTTGGCGCTCACGGCGGTGACCACAGATGCGAACGCGCAGGACAAAGTCCGCTGGAAGATGCAGAGCGCGTTCGGCAGTCAGCTGCCACACCTCGGCACCTCGGGCGTGCGCTTCGCGAAGAATGTCGAGCGGTTGTCGGGCGGCAAACTGGAGATCAAGTTCTACGAGCCCGGTGCGCTGATCCCGCCGCTGGAGTGCTTCGACGCGGTGGCCAAGGGCTCGATCGAATCGTGCTGGACGACGCCCGGCTACCACACCGGCAAGTACCCCGCGCTTGCCTTCTTCACCACCGTGCCGTTCGGCCCGCCCATCGGCGAGTTCCTCGGCTGGAAGTGGTTCGGCGGCGGCAACCAGTTGCGCAATGAGATCTACGCCAAGCACGGCCTGTTTGCGATCGACTCCTTCGCCATCGCGCCCGAGACCTCCGGCTGGTTCCGCAACGAGATCAAGTCGATCGAGGAACTGAAGGGGCTGAAGATGCGGTTCTTCGGCCTTGGCGCGCAGGTGATGCAGAAGCTCGGCGTCTCCACCCAGTTGATGGCAGCGGCTGACATCTATCCTGCGCTGGAACGCGGCGTGATCGACGCGACCGAGTTCTCGATGCCGACGATGGACACCAAGTTGGGCTTCCATCAGATCGCCAAGTTCAACTATTTCCCAGGCTGGCATCAGCAGACCTCGGTGAGCGAGCTTCTGATGAACAAGGCGGCCTGGGAGGCCCTGTCGGATCAGAACAAGGCGATCATCGAGATCGCCCTCGGCGAATCCATCATGCACACCTACGTCGAGAGCGACCACGCCCAGTTCGCGGCGATGGCCGAGATGCGCGACAAGCACAAGGTTCAGATCAAGCGCTGGAGCGACCAAGACCTGGCCACGCTGGAGAAGGCCTGGCTGGAAGTGCTGGCGGAGGAATCGGCCAAGGACCCGCTGTTCAAGAAGGTCGCCGACCACTACCTGGACTACCGCAAGAAGTTCTCGGTTTGGGGCGCATCGCAGGCGATGAAAACCACCTATCAGAAGGATTGAGCGGAGGCAGCCGATGCAGCGCGGGGCTGCGCCAGCTCCTGCTGGGGAAGTTGCCTCGCCGGGCGGCGATGAGATCAGCCGAACAGCCCGGTAGCCGATTGGCCGCGCGCGCATCTCAATCCTGATGCGGTGCGCGAGGGGGAGGATCGTGTCTGCCGATGGCGCAGCAGTTGCTGAGGCAGGGCAGGCAAAATGGCGGAGGGGGAACGTGTCTGGAGAACGGTTGCGCACGGTGCACTGCCGCGGGTTCCGCCACAGCAGGACTTTGTTGCGATGAGTGCATTGCTGAAGCTGGCCGAGAGTATGCGGCGGGCGCTCGAGGTTGTTGCCCTGGCGTCCGGTTGGCTGCTCGTCATCATGGCGTGCGTGACCACGTTCGATGTCGTCGCGCGCAAGTTTGGCTTGCAGCTGCCGTACACCAGGCTGCAAGAGCTGGAATGGCACTTCCACGCCGCGATCTTCTCGCTTTGGATGGGCTACTGCTACACGATCAACGCGCATCCGCGGGTCGATACGTTCACCGAGATGATGTCGTATCGCGGCAGGGCATGGATCGAACTCGCCGGCTGCCTCGTGCTGGCGCTGCCCTACATGGCGCTGGTCGCTTACTACAGCCTGGATTTCGTTGCGCAGTCCTATCGGCTCGGCGAGCAGTCCGATAGCACGGTCGGGTTGACCCACCGCTGGATCATCAAGGGCATCTACGCTGCCGGGCTGTGGATGGTGGTGCTCGGCATCCTCAGCGTACTGCTCCGCGTGATCGTCTTCCTGTTCGGTGATAAGTCGGAGCAGGAAGTCAACCTGCAAATCGGACATGTAATTACGGACGTCTAATCCAACCGGAGGACTCCAACGTGCTCGACTGGCTGGCCGATAATCTCGCTCTGATCATGTTCGTGTCGATGTTTTTCTTCATTTTCATCGGCTACCCGGTCGCCTACATCATGGGCGGACTGGCGCTCGTCTTTGCCGTCTTCGGCGCCTGGCTCGGCACGTTCAACCTGATCGGCCTGTCCGATATCGTACTGCGCATGTGGGGCGGGGTCGCCAACGATCCGGTCCTGGCGTCGATCCCCATGTTCATCTTCATGGGCGCGATCCTGGAGCGATCGGGCTCCGCCAAGGACATGCTGGACGCAACCGAGGTCCTGCTCAAATGGTGCCCGGGCGCGCTGGCGGTTTCCGTGATGGTGATGGGCACGATCCTGGCGGCGCCGATCGGCGTGGTCGGCGCCGCGGTGATCACGCTGTCGGTGATCGCCCTGCCGCAGATGCTGGCCGCGGGCTACGACAAGCGGCTTGCCATCGGCACCATCGCCTCGGCCGGAACGCTCGGCATCCTGATTCCGCCGGCCATCATGCTGGTGGTGATGGCGGAGATGCTGTCGACCTCGGCAGGCAACCTGTTTCTCGCCGCCATCATGCCGGGCTTCCTGCTTTCCGGCCTCTACCTCGTCTATATCGTGCTCGTCGCCATCTTCAGGCCAGGCGCCGCGCCCAAGCTGCCGCCCGGCTACGGGCCGCAGACCCGCCGTGCGTTCTGGTACGCCCTCTGGCGGGGCCTGTTCCCCATGACGGCGCTGCTGGTGATCGTGCTCGGCTCGATCTTCGCCGGCTGGGCCACGCCCACGGAGAGCGGTGCTGTCGGCGTGCTCGGCTCCATGTTCATCGCCGCGCTGAACAGGCGCATGACGTTCAAGATGATGAACGAGGCGATCTATTCGTCCTGCCGCGCCAACGGCCTGGTGTTCCTGATCTTCCTCGGCGCGACCGGCTTCTCCTACGTGTTCCGCGTGCTCGGCGGCGACGACCTGATGATCTCGACGCTCACCCATTTCGGCATCGACACCAAGTGGGAAATGCTCACCTTCATCATGGTTCTGATCTTCCTGCTCGGCTTCCCGTTCGAGTGGATCGAGATCTGCCTGATCGTCCTGCCGGTGTTCGGGCCGATCCTGTTGAAGTACGACTTCTCCGACCACATCGGCAGCAACGCTGCCCTGATGACCTGGTTCGGCACGTTGGTTGCGGTCAATCTACAGACCGCGTTCATGACGCCGCCGTTCGGGGCGACGCTGTTCTACATGAAGGGCACGGCGCCGCCGGGGGTCACCATGAACGACGTATTCTCGGCCATGTATCCGTTCGTTGCGCTGCAGGTGCTCGGCTTGATGCTGTGCATTTATTTCCCGGGCATCAGTCTGTGGCTGCCGAGACTGGCCGGCTTCGTCGAATAGCCACCATTTCCTTGGGGCACGGAAGTTCGGCTTCGGGGTACCGGAAACGGATCACAGAGTTTGCTGCGCAGAACCAATTGGTGACGATCTCCCCGATCAGAGAATATATCGAAGCCAGCGGCTTGATGTCCTATGGGCTGAACTTCTGTGAGCACTATGGCCGGCCGCCTACTATGTCGGCGGGGGTTTATAAGGTACGCACCCAAGCGACCTACCAGTCGAGGTACCAAAAACATTTGAATTCATCATCAACCTTACCACTGCTAAGTCGCTCGGCCTCGCCGTTGCGCAGACCCTGCTCGCCCGCCGACGAGGTAATCGAATTAGTGGCGACTTCCGTTGTTGGCGGCACTTTTCGGACGCCAGCTTTTCGGTGGATGTCCGCTTTGCGCCAGAAGTGGTCGTTCCAGTGAATTCTGCTTTTGACCCAGGCTGTGTGAAAACGTGCGCGAGCGGAGAATGCACAGAATTGTCGTCCCTTGCACCCCTTCGACTGTGGCGGCCAGCGTTCTTCTTTTCTCATTCGTGATCGAGACAAACCTTCTACGTGCAGGTTTGACGTTAAGTTTTCACACAGCCTGGACCCAAGTGAGACACCCGCGTTTGCTGACATAGTTAGGCTTTTCAGAGTATTTGACGCCTCGACCGTCTTGTTTAGGCGTCCCTGGCCCCATCGAACTGAAAGTCGGATCGGGGAGCGTTCATCATCGCGCCAGGATTTGTCCTGACTGCTTAAAGTAAATTTTGTGGTCGATGCTATCCAACAGCCTTTTTTAGTCCGAACTAGTGCCGGAACGCTTCGGCCGGCTCGAGCGCCGCGGCGCGCAAGGCGGGATAGACTCCGGACAGCAGACCGATCACCCCGCCGACGGCTGGCGCGAGCAAGGGAGCGAGCGGGTCGAGCACCGGCGTCCAGACCTGATACGCTGAGACACCCACCACGATCAGCACGCCGACGCTGGATCCGAGCAGTCCCCCTACGACACCCATGGACGCACTCTCAATGAGGAACTGTGAAGCGATGTGGCGGCGGGTCGCGCCGATGGCGCGGCGCAGTCCGATCTCCGCCGTCCGCTCCATCACGCCCACCAGGGTGATATTTGCGATCCCGAGTGCGCCGACCACGAGCGACAGGCCGCCCAGCAGCAGGAACATCATATTGAGGTCGGTTTGCACGTCGTCGCGCACGCGCCGCGGCTCCTGCGGCAGTTGCACGCGAAGCGTGCGCGGGTCGTCCGGCCGTAGCGCCGCCCGCGCCTGCAGCGCGATCAGGGAAGCGGCGCCGATCTTCGTCTCCACGACCACCACGCCAGGCCCGAACAGACTGAAATGCCGTCGCGCCGTGCCCTCGGGAATAATGACCGAACCAAGCAGTTCCGGCTTTCGCACCACATCACGGAGGATACCGATCACGAGGTAGAGCTCGTCGCCGACATAGATCGCGGGCAGCCGCTCGACTCCAGCGATGCCCAGGCGGCGCGCGGCATCGGGGCCGAGGATCGCAACTCGCTCGGCGCGGGCAGAATGCCCCCCGTCGATAAACCGTCCCGAGGCGAGGTCGGCGCGCACGGCGCGGAACAAATCCGGCGAGGCGGCGCGCACCGCCAGTTTGAATGCTGTCTGATTGGACGGATCTATCACCGGAGAGGCGCTGACGAGCATGTCATGGACGTTGACGTCGCTGAGCAGGCCCGCAGCCACGACACCGTTCAGCCGGACCAGCCGTTCCGGCGCGTCCCATGGAATGGCACGCGGATCAATCGTGCCGGTCGCCATTCCCGGCCGCGCCGTGATGAACAACTCCGTGGCTGCGAGTTGATCGAACTGACTGATGATGCGGTTACCGGCGGTTCGCGTAAGACCGATAGTGGCTACCAGCGCCGACATACCGATCACAATGCCAAGTACCGTCAGCGCCATACGGGCCGGCCGCGCGATCGCCCCGGCCATGGCCTCGGAGACGAGGTCGCGCATCGTGATCCCCGACGCCGCAATGCGCGCCCTGGATGGAGGTGGCAATGCCGTCTCGCTTCCACCAAAGAGCCGGCCATCCTTCATGTTGACCCGGCGCGAACCCCGGCGCGCGACGTTTTCGTCGTGCGTGACGACGACGATCGTCATGCCCTCCTTGTTGAGCTCGGTGAAGAAATCGAGGATCGACTCGGTGTTCTTGGAATCGAGATTGCCAGTCGGCTCATCGCACAAGAGCAGGCTCGGTGATCCCATCAGGGCGCGGGCGATCGCCACCCGCTGACATTCGCCCCCGGACAATTTGGAAGGCAGGAAATTCGCGCGATGCTCGAGGCCGACGCGGCGAATTTCCTCCATCGCCCGCTCGCGCCGCCCGCGTCCGGCCTGCCGGCGGTATACTTCCGCCAGCATGACGTTCTCGAGGACAGTGCGATAGGGCAGCAGGTGGAATGACTGAAAGATGAATCCAACGCGGCGGCTGCGCAGCCCGGCCCGCTCATTCTCGCTCAGCTTTGTCGTTTCGATACCGTCAAAAACGTACTGTCCGCTGGTCGGCCGATCGAGGCAACCGAGGATATTCAACAGCGTGGATTTCCCCGAGCCGGACGGACCGGTTATCGACAGCCATTCGCCGCGCCGCAACACGAGGTCGACGTCAACCAGTGCATCGACCGCGGGATCGGTCCCGAATCGCTTGCACACTTTACGCAGGTCGAGCACATGGTCGGCATCGGCAGCAACCTCCTTGGTCGGCAATGCCTGCCGTATGTCTTCCATGAAACTCATTTCACTGCCGCTGGCTCCGCTGCCTTGTAGCCCACCACCACGAGTTGGCCGGGGACGAGTTGTCCATCGCCGGCGTTCACCTCCACATAGCCACCGGTTGAAAGCCCCGGTTGTACCGTGACGTATTCCTGTTTGCCGCCACGATCGACCAGCACGCGCGAAGTTCCGTCGGCGGCAAGCGACACCGCGCTGGTCGGCACCGCGGTGACCGCGCCTTTCGACGTTTCGATCGGGATTGTCAGACGGACCGAAAACCCTGCCAGCAGCACCGGCGTGGTCTCCACCTTGACGCCAAGATAGAAATGGTAGCCGTCCACGCCGCGCGTACCGGGTGTGTTCGCGACCGTCTCAACGGTGCCAGTTGCCTTGATCCCGAGCGCCTGCTCGTCGATCGCAACTTTCATCCCGGGCTTCACCAACGGCGCGGCTTCAAGTGGCAGCTGCGAGTCGATGCTAAGCTGGTTGTCGGTTACACTCATGACCGGCCCGGAAGCATTGGCTGCGACCGCAGCGGTCACCTCGTGGACGCGGACCGGAAGCGACGGAATGAATACGACCTCGTCCGCGGGCACCTGCACGCCGAGCTTCGCGCGCGCCGCCGCGAGTTCGCGTTCCAGCCGCCCTGCTCGTTCGCTTGCGACCTGCACGTCGAACTCGGCGAGCGTTTGCTGTTCCAGCGCCGCGCGCACGCTGCGTTCGCCTTCCAGGCGGGCCGCCTTCACGGCTCCCTCGGCAACCCGGATCCGTTCCTCGGCCAGCGCGGCCTCGCGCGCCGCGGTCTGAATCGCCAGATCGGCTTCCAGTTTCGCCTTACGCTGCGCGGCACGCGCCACTTTGAGCTTGGCCTCGGCTGCAGCACGCGCTGTTTCGGTCTGGCGCGGATCGAGAACGATCAAGGCACGATCGGCGACTTGCGTGGCGACGTCGGCACTGGCCGCGGTCGCCGAATGTGCGGCCCGCGCGCGTTCGGCTTCGAGCGCAAGCGATTTTCCGGCGCGCGCGTCCGCCAGCTGGCGGTTGTCGCCAACGCGTGCCGCGCTGTCGAGAGAAGCCTGGCGCGTATTCTGCTCCGCGGTGGCCCGGGCGGCGGCGACCGCTCGCACCGCTGTTTCGCGCGTGGCCTCAGCCGCGAGCTGGGCGCGCGAGGCATCCGACCACTCTCGCTCGAGCGCCGCGACGGCAGCGCGCTGTTCGCGCGTCGGTGCGTACGGATCCCACCCGGCCTTTTTATACATGCGCTCGACCGCGGCAGATGTCTTCTGATCGTAATTGCCATCGACTGTGCCCGGATCGAAGCCAAGACGGGCCAAGGCTTCTTCGAGCTGGCGGACGTCGCCGCCGCTGGTTCCGGGCGCCATGTCGCGAAAAGCCGGTGCAGCGCCGCTGAGGACAAAGACCGGACGGCCGGATGCGGATAGAATCACCTCACCTTCCCCAAAGTTCGTATTGGGTCGGGGCAGCGACGAGATCAGCCCGACGCCGCCCTTGACCGTCGAAGGCGCGATCGAAATCGGCTGCGGCAGTCCGAAGCGGACCGTGCCGCGGGTGACCACATCGGAACTCAGTACACGCGACTCCACGGGCACAAGGATCGCGGATGGCTCGGGCGCTGCGGTGCGCGCCGCCATTTCTGCCGGCGACTGGATCCTGGAGCCCATGTACCAGGCGCCAAGCGCCATGCCCCCAACCACGCCCAAGATAGCCCAGAGAACGTTTACGCGGTTTGCAACCATTTCGTAGTCCCTCCCGCCATCGACAGCGTGCGGGCCATCTTCGCAGGAAGCGTTGCGTCCGCCTTCGTCATGCGATGCGCTGGCAGGAAAGGAGATTACTCGTAGGCGCCGATCCGGGGAAGTACGGGCGTGTACATCCTAATTGGTCTATTGCACTTTCCGGGAGAACAGCTCCTCCTGGATCTTCTCCTCGACTGGCGTCAGTACCTCCTCCTGCATTTTGTGGCTCTTGGCCGCGACTAGGCGCTCGTAATCCTGCAGTTTCCGCAGAGCGGCTTTCTGGTCCTGCGACATCTTGGAAACCAGCAGCTTGCCGCCCTCGGTCAGCGTGCTGAGCCGGTTCCGCAGATCGGGCTCGATTTCGTCCGGGTGGCCGTATTCGAAGCCGGCCTTCTTCATTTCCCGTTGCCAAAACCCAAGCGCGGCCTTCATGCGCGGGTCCTTGTTGATCAGCGCATCCTGGGGATTGTAGTGGCTGGCCTTCAGCTGATCCGGTTTGAATGTTTCAGTGAGGGCCTTGCGCGTGCAACCGCCGGTCCGCGACAAATCCTCGATCTCCAAAGCGACCGCGAAGGTGCTACTCAGGTCGTCCCCCAGCAACGCGCGATTGTAAGCGACCTGATCCGCGGGGGAAAGCTTGCGGAAAATTTGCACATTGCGTTCGCCGAGACCGACGCGGGCGGGACTGTAGCCGGTCGATAGCTGCGGCGGCAGACCCGTATAGAAGGTAGATACGCCAAAGCCATAACGGCTGACGAACTCCTCCTCACTGAGGCCTGGAAGCCTTTTGTCCGCCGACATGCCCGCCCGTACCGTGTTGTGGTCGGCCGCGATGTACTGGAAGCCTTGTTCGCGCATGCATTGCGCGATCAGTCCCTCGGTTTTCTCGATCGCTTGAACCAGCTCGCGCGGCGACATGCCGAATTCCTCGGTGCCAAGTCCCTTCGGTGCCTGTGCTTGCGCCGCGGCGATCGCTGGAGCGAACAGGACGGCGAACAGGCCCATGCTAATTGCCCTCTTCATGGCGCTATCCTTTCCAATAACGAGCCTCGAATGCAGCCGGTACATGTCGGTACATGTCAGTCCGTCCCGATAATCTTTCCGGTTTCGATGTCGACGAAGACGTCCTTCTCGCCCTGCTCCGGTGATTGAATCTCG
This sequence comes from Bradyrhizobium algeriense, assembly GCF_036924595.1. Lineage (NCBI taxonomy): Bacteria > Pseudomonadati > Pseudomonadota > Alphaproteobacteria > Hyphomicrobiales > Nitrobacteraceae > Bradyrhizobium > Bradyrhizobium algeriense. The sequence continues at coordinate 5,105,120 of NZ_JAZHRV010000001.1, forward strand.
ATCACGTAGACATTCTTGCCGCGCTTTTTCTCGATCGCCACGTCGGTGACTTCGCCGGGGATGCGCTCAAGCGCAATCTTCTTCGCCTGTTCTTCCGTGATCTTTGCCGCAGGCGGCGCACGCTCTTTCGAAGGGCCCGGCTGCTGCGCCTGCACGACGACCACGGCTGGCGCAGCAAGAAGACTGGCGAGCAGGCCCCAGTGGATCGTCCTCTTCATAGCGGTATCCTTCCCGTTCAATCGCTACGCCGGCCACGGAACACGGAGGGATCGCCCGTGATCCACGATTTCGTCACCCGTGGGAGGAGAAACCCGTGCGATGAAAATCGTGAATCAGGGCGCTCACGCCGTTCACATCAGTCCGTTCCGACGATCTTTCCGGACTCGATGTCGACAAAGACATCCTTCTCGCCATCCTTCGGCGTCTGGATCTCGACCACATAGACATTCTTGCCTTTCTTTCGCTCGATCTTCACGGACGTGGCCTTGCCGGGGATCTCCGCGAGCGCGATCTTCGTCGCCTGGTCTCCCGAGACCTTCGCCACGGGCGGCGTATACTTCAATGGCTTGTCGCGCAGCTTCCCGACGCTTGAAACGTCCGAGGCCGGGTTGTCCTTCGGCAGCGCGGCGGAAGCGATGAGCTTGCCGTCGGACGTGTCGAGCACGACGCCGACCACCGGACACCAGATCTTGTCGGTGATGTCTTTCAGGTTGATTAGACCCTGCTCGCGAACCCGGACGCAGTTCTTGAACGTCCCCGCCGGAACCGTGATTTCGATGCCGCCTTCCATGTTCTCGGCGCCGCCATAGGCCTGGTTCTGGCCGCCGTCGAATATATAGCGGCCGCCAACCGTGAACGTGCCGGGCATCAACAGACCCGGTTCGGCGACGCCGTCGCCGTCGAGATCGCCCGCCCGCCATGTGCCTTCGAAGACCGGTTTGCCTTCCTCGTTGATTTCCCAACTCACCTCGCCGAAGGCATAAACGCTGTTGGTGGTCTTATCGAGCGCGAACCAGTTGAGCGCGCGCTGTGTCAGGACGCCATCCATGTATTCTTCTTCCTGCACAATCGCGGTCTTGAATTTGCCGATGCCGGGAAGGTCGAAATCCTCGGTGCTATCGAGGACCACGGTCTCCTTGCGATATTTGCCGTCCGGGTGATCTGGCCGCTCATGCACGTGCTTGTGGCCCGGCACGATCGGGTAATAGAGCGGGTTGACCCCGTGCGGGACGATGTTCTCGGCTTTCAGATTCCAGTCCTTCAGCGACGAGTAATCCTTGCCGCTCTTGAAGCGCGGTTCGTCTTTGATGTCGCCCGCGACCGCGCCACCAGAGAGCACGAACCCGGCCGTCATCAGAACGGTGCCCGCCATGAGCGCGGCACGCCACCTGGCCAGCCGGCCAGATGGCCCGCTTGCCGTCTTCATCTGTCGCTCCAAACCCTGCTTGTCGAACATCTCAATGCCCTCCAGTTGCGGACGGCGATCCGGCCAACCGTCGCCCAAGGTTGCGGAATTTTTGGCCCGGCATGGCCGTTGGGCCGATCTGACATTTCGCGCGCGGGCTGGTTCATCGCGCCCTCGCGGTGGTGAAGCCAGCTTCGATGAAGGACCGGTTGCCATCCTTCGCGACGGTCCCGATCGCGAATTTGTAGGCCTTGCCGGCGCGCAGGAACCCTTCAGGCACCGTGAAGGATCTTGCTGAGCCCGGCAGAAGCGCCCGGATTTCGTAGGCCGAGCCGGTTTGCTCGATCACGACGGCGCAGCCCTCGATTCCCTCCGGCACAGACCAGCGCAAAGTCAGCGCGGTGGCGGGTACATCTTTCTGATCAGGCCGCGGATATTCGAAGGCGGCGGATTTCGGAAACACGTGACTCAACCGCGCCTCACCGCGAAGGCTCGCCCCCTTGGTCGTCGTTCCCTCAAAACGATATGCGCCCGCCGGGAAATCTGCCCGCACGATCTTGTCATCATCGGGCTCGGGCGATTCGAGCGTGAGACTGCGAATTCCCAGCTTCGAGTCGGGCGATCTGAGGTCGATCACCGTGCGCTCGCCCGGCGCCATCACCTTCAGCGCGACCAGCCCATCCTCCGCCCCGGTGGCCTCGAACCGGATCTCGGCATCATGATCCTGTACATTGCGTTCGAGATAAACGAGGAGCTTTTGAAAGCGGCCGTCCTCGGCCGTGGCTCCCGTCACCGCGTACGCAAGAGCGGGCAGAGCCGCAGCGGCGGCGACAATCCAACTGTTGTGGCGACGCACGGTTTTCATGTCATGCGCTCCCAGATACTTGTGCCGCTGCCGGCGCGGCCGGTCGATCCGCCGACAGCCGCATACCGCGGCCGAAACGCAGATAAAATGCAGGCAAGATAAACAGGTTGAGCAGCGTCGATGTCACGAGGCCGCCCAGAATGACGACCGCCATCGGATATTCGATCTCGTGGCCCGGCAGGTCGCCGAAAATGATCAGTGGCAGGATCGCGAGCCCGGCGGCGCCGGTCGTCATCAGGATTGGCCGTAACCGCTCGCTCGCGCCGCGAAGCACGAGCTTCATGCCGAATATCTCTCCCTCATGGCGTTCCAGATGCTGGAAGTGGTTGATCATGATGATCCCGTTGCGGGCGGCGATGCCAAGCACCGTCAGGAAACCAACTAGTGAGCCAAGGGAAATCACGCCTCCTGCCAGCCACGCCGCCAGCACGCCGCCGACCAGCGCTGAAGGAAGGGTCACAAAACTAAGCGTTGCCAGCCGCCAGCTTTCAAACGACTGTTGCAGAAGGACGAAGATGACGGCGAGCGCCAGCACGGAGAGCAGTTCGAGTCGCCTCCGCGCGGTGCTTAGTTCCCGATATTCGCCTTGCAGCACGGCGTAGTAGCCGAGCGGAAACGCCAACTTGTCCAAACGCGACTGCACGTCCTTGGCGACCGCGCCGAGATCGCGTCCTTTGACATTTGCCTGCACGTCGATCCGGCGGGAGCTCGCCTCACGCTTGATAACATTCGGCGTCGGACGAATGCCGACGTCCGCTACTTCCGCCAGTTGCACGCGCTGACCGGTCGGCGTGTTGATCAACATTTGCCGCACCGAGTCGACGCTTCGACGGAATTCCGGAGGGGTCCACACCTGTACATCGTAGGTACGTCCGCCGATGAAGATGTCGCCAACTTCCTCTCCGGCCATGAGGGTCGCAGAGGCACGCCGGACATCACCCGGCTTCAGACCGTAACCTAGGGCCTCGTCCAACTTCACCGTCACCTGAATATGCGGTATTTCGACCATCAATTCTTTGTGCAAGTTGACGAGGTCCGGAACGTCCGCGAGTGCCGCGCGGACCTCGTCCGCTTTGTCCCTGAGAACGTCGAGATCCGGGCCAAAGATGCGGACGACGATCGCCTCACCTGCGCCGGTCAGGACTTCGCGAATGCGCTCCTTTAGGTAGGTCTGCACATCACGGTAGAGGCCGGGATAGCCTTCCACCATTTCCTCGATCTTGGCATGCGTCTTGTCGTAGTCGGCCTCCTTGCTGATGCTGATCCAGTTCTCCCCGAAATTAACGCCGACGACCTCATCGGCAGCAAAAGCCTGACCTATATGGGCGCCGAAATTTCGTACGCCCGGAATGGCTCGCAGTTCCTTGCTCGCGCGGGTCGTGATGCGCAGCATCTCGGGAAGCGACGCGTCCGGGGTGGTAACCCAGTGCATCAGGAAGTCGCGCTCCTTGAACGAGGGCAGCAGCGAGTGGCCGAGGAGCGGCCAAACACCGATCCCCGAGAGCGTCACGACTGCGATAGCGAGATAGGCCATGCCTGGTGTCCGGGTGACACGCTCCAGCAAGGGCGCGTACTTGCGCAGCAGCCAGACGATGACTGGCGATTCACGCCCTTCGAGTTGCGCGTTACGCAGCAGCAACAGGCAGAGCGCCGGCGTCACCGTCATCGCCAAGACGAGCGAGGCCGCAATCGCGAGCACATAAGCGGCAATCAGCGGCTTGAAGAACGATCCGGTCAGACCTTGCATGAACAGGACGGGCACAACTGCAGTGACCACGATAAGCGTCGCGTAGACGATCGGCGCCCGCATCTCGAGCGAAGCGTCCAAAATGATGCGCGCCGTGCTTCGCGTATCGCTCCCTCGCCGCGCAAGTCGCAGGCGCCGCATGATGTTCTCGACGTCGAGGATCGCGTCGTCGACGACGATCCCCAACGAGATCACGAAACCCGCCAAGGTCATCGTGTTGACTGAGGCGCCGGACATGAACAGAACCAGTCCAGCTGCAAGCAGCGACAGTGGAATGGCGACGATACAGACGATCGCGGTACGCCATTCGTAGAGGAAGATGAGTATGATTCCCGCGACAAGCAGGCAACTCAGCAACAGTGCCCAAGATAGATTGCTGATCGAGTCCTCGACGAAAGTCGCCGGCCGGAAGATGGTAGTATCGATCTCGACCCCTGGAAGGCCGGGCTTCATCCTTTCCAGCGCCTCCTCCACCCCGCGGGTGACGGCCAGCGTGTTGCCCCAGGGAAACTTTTCGACGATGAGCATGAGACCTGGACCGTCGTTGATGACGGCATCGCCAATCATTCCCTGCGGCGCATAGACAAGATCGGCCACATCGCTGAGCAACAGCGGCGGTTTCCCGGCCAGGTGAGTTAGCGGCACTCTGGCGAGAGTCTCCGGCGTAACGCCGGAGCCGACAAAACGAAGCTGGAAGCGCTGATTGGGCGTTTCGACGAAGCCGCCGGTGCCGATATGCGCGCCACGGGCATAGCGCAACAGGCCAACGTCGAGGGCATCGGAAACCGCCTCCTGCACCTGGTCGAGTGTGACATCCGCAGCGACCATCCGCTTCGGGTCAACCATGACCTGGAGCATCTTGAGCTGCTCTCCCCAGATAGCGATGTTCGCAACGCCGGGAACTCCGAGCAGCCGCTGCCGGATAGTCCAGTAGGCAAGCATCGACAGGTCCATCACGGACTTGTCCCTCGAGGTAATGCCGATCTTCATGATCCGACTGGTGGAGGACAGCGGCGGCATCATGAAGGGAGGCGCGGCCCATGTCGGCAGGCTTTTGCTCGCGAGCGCCATCCGCTCGCTGACCAGTTGCCGCGCGCGGATCTCGTCCACGCCGGATTTGAAGATCAACACGATTGAAGATAGTTGGCCCACCGACTTCGAACGCATCACCTCGATGTCCGGGACGCCGTTCAGCGCATTTTCCAGCGGCACCGTGACAAGTTGTTCAACTTCGGCGGATGACAGCCCAAGGCAGATTGTCTGGATCTCGACCCGTGGCGGCGCGAATTCCGGAAATACGTCCACCGGTACGTCGCGCAGACGTGCGAGGCCAAACCACGTCAGCACCACCCCAAGGGCGAGGACGAGATACCGGAACCGCAGACTAGAACCTATAATCAGCCTCATCATCGGAAAGTATCCCCCACTCGGGCCGAGGCCGTTATGGAAAAACAACTTCGACGCGCAGCTAGTGACCTACTTTCACCTCTGTTCCGAACACTTGCGGCACTCCCGCCGCAAGCACCTTCGTGCCGGTGGGTGGCCCGTCACTCAGATAAACGTTGTCGCCCTTGATGGTGTCGATCTCCACCGCGCCGCGAACGAAGGTCAACGGATCGGCGCTGATATAGACCCACGTCTTTCCGGTCAGGTCGTAGAGAACAGATGCGTATGGCACGATCCGGCGGCCCGACGGATCGGCGCGCACCTCGTCAATGAGGATGCCGAGTCGTTCCGCCGCTTTCGGCGTGAGCGTAATCTTCTTGATCTTTGCATCATTCGTGGCCTCGACTCGAGCGGGCGCGCTCTTTTTGACCGCCGACTCCGCGGCCAGTGCTGAGCAACAGGACGCTGCGAGGTACGCCGCAGACGCCGCGACCATCAATGCGTTGAAGCGGGCCATGAGACGTTCCTCCCTTTTGACGGCCTTCGAAGCGGCACAAGCGGCAGTCATGACGCGGTTTCCATTTCAAGATCGAGCCGGTCGGCCGTCCAGCCACCGCCGAACCGTAGGTAAAGCGCCGGCAGCACGAACAACGTTCCGAGTGTCATGGTAACGACGCCGCCCAACACCGCGAGCGCAAGCGGGTGCGCGATTTCGAGTCCGGCGACATCACCCATGATCGCGAACGGAAGCACCAGAGCGAGCGTCGTCACCGATGACGCGATGATGCTCGGGAACTGCTCCAGTACGCCACGACGCACCAGCTTTTCGCCGAACAGCTCACCCTCGTTCAATTGCAGATGCTGGAAATGGGCGACCAGACCGATGCCCTGCCGCACCATCAGTGCGAGCACCGCTGCCAGACCCAGCAGAGAACCAAGCGAGAAGTGACCGTCATTGATTGCGGCCGTAGCGAGGCCGCCGAGTGCAGCGACCGGCACACCGAGCAGCGACAGGGCGCTGAGTGTCCAGCTGCGGAGCACCGCCTGCGTCAGCAGGAACATCAACACCGCCGCTGCCGCCATGTAGCTGTATATCGATCGCAGAGAAGCCCGCTGCTCCTTGTATTCGCCGAGCACCTCGGCACGGTGCTCGAACGGGAATGCGATCTGTTTGACATTCCTGGCGACATCATCCGCCACATCATCAAGCGCGCGCTCGTCTACTTTCGCGGAAACATCGATACGACGCGAGGACCCCTGTCGCTGGATGATGCTGGTGGCCGGCGCGATGCGGACGTCTGCAACCTGAGCCAGCCGCACCTGGGACCCGCTCTCGCTGTTGATCATCAGGTTCCGCACGTCATCGATGTTGTCGCGCAACTCCGGTCGCCCCCAGACAACCACGTCGAAAACCTTCTGGTCCTCGAAAAGCGCACCGACGGTGATGCCGCCGACCATCGCCGAGGTCGCCCGGCGGACGTCGCCCGGCTTGAGGCCGTAACTAGCTGCGCGATTGACATCCACCTTGACTTCGATCGAGGGTTCTTCGACTTGTAGTTCGACCCGAGGATTTTCAATGCCGGGGATCTTCGCCATCGCTGCGCGGATCTCCTCCGCCTTGGCGCGTATGATCTCAAGGCTGTTGCCATAGACACGGACCGTGAGGCTATCCGGGTCGCCGGTGAGCGCCTCGCGCAGCTTCGTGGACAGGTATGTCCCAAGCTTGCCACGCATCCCGGGGTAGGCAGCGATGGCAGCTTCGACGGCATCCACCGTTGCTTCGCGATCGGCTTTCGGATCGATGTTGACCCACACGTGCCCCGCATTGACATCCGTCGCGCGCTCGCAGTTGCAAAGCACGGCCCGTCCGAGATTGGCGAAAGCGTTCTGCACTCCGGGGATCTGCCGCAGGCCGCGGATCAGGTTCTCGGTCGATTGGGTCATCGCCTGCAGCGAAGTGCCGGGCGGCCCCTGCCATTCGATCATCAAATCCGTCTCTCTGAAGCTCGGCACCATATTGCGTTCGAGCGGGCTCCAGAGCGCGAAGCACGCGATTGCCGCCACGACGCAGGCGCCTATGCAGGCGAGCGGCGCATGGATGGCGCGGGCGACAATCGAGTCGAAAGGCCTCGCCAATCTATTGATGACCCATCCGCCCGTCGGGGTCAGTGGCGCGTTGGCGAGCAGCACCGCGGCCAGCGCGGGGGTCACGATCAACGCAACCAGCATCGAGATGGACACGGCGGCGATATAGGCCCAGGCCATCGGCGCGAAGAACGCGGCGGACCGGCTCTGCATGAACAGAACGGGCAGCATCGCGAGCACGACGATCAGCGACGCGTACAGCATCGGCCGACGCGTTTCCAGCATCGCACGGACGACGACCATGAAGCTGGAGCGACCGTCGCGTTGCGGCGCACGCAAACGGCGCAACACATTTTCGATGTCGATAATACTGTCATGCACGATCACGCCGGACGCCATCAGCAGACCGCCGACGACTATCATGCTGAGCGGGATCCCGGCGGCCTTTAACAGCAGCTCAGCGCAAACGAATGACAATGAGATCGCAACCAGGGCGATAACCGCGGTCCTCCCGCTGCCCATCAGAAGGCCAAGCACGACGGCGACCAGGATGATCGAAATGAGCATGGCCTTGCCCAGATTGCTGGTCGCGCGCTCGATGAAGCTCGCGGGATGGTAGATGGTCGTATTGATCTCAATACCGGGCAGCCCGGGTTTCAGTTCGTTGAGCGCGCGCTCAACGCCGCGCGTCACGTCCAATGTGTTGAAGCCGGGAAATTTCTCGATTGCCACCATCAGGCCGGGGTTTTCGCCGACGATGGCGTCTCCGATCAGCGCCTGATGCCCCTCCACCAGATAGGCGACGTCGCCGACGCTCGTGGTCGTGCCGCTCAGCGGCACCTTCGCGAAGGTACCCACGGTGGAGATCGGCAGCTGGTGACGGATGCTGAGCCGCTGGTTCGGCGTTTCGATGAAGCCGCCGGTGCCGGGCGTGGATGAGTTCAGATAGGTGAGCGGCGAGGACCACACCGCCTCACCTGTCGTCTTGATCACCTGGTCGAGCTTGACGCCCTTCTTGTTCAGGTTCCGGCCATCGACAAGCACCTGCACCTGCCGCTCGCGCTGACCCCATATCGACACATTCGCCACACCCGGAACGCCGGCGAGGCGCGGTGCAATGCTCCAGCGCGCCTGAACGGACATGTCGATCAGTGAGACGGATTTCGAACTCAGGCCGATGTTCATCACTCGGCTGGCCGAGGAAACCGGCTGAAGCATAACCGGCGGGCTGGAGACGTTCGGCAGCGCGTGCGCCTGCGTCAGCCTTTCCTGCACCATCTGGCGCGCTTTCATCAGATCGGTGCCGGGCGCAAAGATCATCTCGATCGTCGAAAGCCCCGCCATCGATTCCGACTGGATGACCTGCAGCCACGGGACGCCATTAAGCAGGTCCGCTTCCAGCGGCACGGTGATCAGCGATTCAACCTCGGCGCTGGAGAGGCCAAGCGATTCCGTCTTCACGGTGAGCGAGGGCAGCGCCAATTCGGGGATGACGTCGAGCGGCCTGTTCCTGACGTCAACGGCGCCGAGGATCAGCAGGCCCGAGGCGGCAACTACTATGAGGGTGCGTAAACGCACGCCAGAGGATATGAGCCACGCCAACATTTCGACGCCCCCCTCATTTAACCTCTGATTGTTTTCGATCTGTGGCTGTAGTCGAACTCCGTTTGCGAAGGCCCGTTGAATGCGGGATTTTCTGACCGCTGTGTCGCTCCTGGAGGCAACACAATTGTTCACCCACTATTATTCCCCACGAGTCCGAATTTTTCGTCGGCCTTGCGCCGGCTTTATTTCGGTCGTGCTAACGCCATAGTGAGGCTTCGCCGTAATCAAATTCCGCAATGCTGCCTTTCGTGGACCAGACCGAGGACCAGATTAAGGCGAGTGGAAATTTTAAGTTGATATTCCTGTCGGCACAATCCACCCATTTGGATTACATGCTGGCTCCAATTGGGTCACGCGTGTTTACGCACTTTGCAAGCTTAGGTGAAAAAACTGTGCCGCCACTTGAAGTTGCCTGACAGCCGCCGAGGCAGTTCGTGGCTCCCCTTGTACTGAAGATACATCACTTTGGATATATAACTTTGTGGCGCTTGCGTAATTCGTCATCCGCGTCACTCTTATCCCAACATTGCTGGGGGCTCCGGCAATTATTTGCTCCGCGTTGTTGAGCGGGCGCTTGTATGTAGTCGGCCTGACGGATGAAACGCTGGCTGCGACAGTCTGATTACCAGAGCGGAATTGTTGTGAACGAGTTAGTTCGACGATGTGAGTGACGTCGAACGGCGGTAGTGATGGGGCCGCGCATGATCTGGGGTAAGCGGAATGAGCGCGTCGCCGGATCTGGGCGACGTTGGCACGCTGCAGAAACTGGCACCGTAAAGTCAACTACACGGAGCCGGTACCACGTCTGCTCCGAATACCCATTTGTCTTTCGTGCTGCGCCCGCATTGTTCGGCCTCATCCTGTTTGTCCCTTCTCATGCCGCCACAGCGGAGAACGAGGACATCGCAGTTCTCCGCCATATGCTCGGAGAGCTCAAGGCGGAGAACCGCAAACTTTCCGCACGCCTCAGCGCGCTCGAGGGCACGTCACCGGCGCGGCGGACCAAGCCCGCAACGGTGCACCAACATCCAGCGCCTGGAGCGACTGCGGCGGCAGCCGCGCCGACGGTTATTGTGGCGTCGCCCGTCGCGCCGCCTACTCTGCCCGCTCCGGATTTGTCCGAAGCAGCAGCGAAGCGGCCGCTTACCGAGCGTGTAAAAGATTTGGAGATCAGTTGGGCGGCGAACGAGAACGCGACACGCCAGATCCTCCGCGACACGCTCAACAAGACCGGACCGAAGATCAATAACTTCCTCTCGCTGAGCGGCGTGGTTGAAGGCGTAGCCTCGCGGACCGGCTCATTTACCGGCCCGACCCAGGAAAACCTGTCGCTGGGTACGGCGGAACTCGATTTCGATATCAAGCTGAGCGACTGGTTGACCGGTGCGCTGGTTCTCCACTTCGACAACGGCACTGGCGCGATATTCCCGACCGGGAATCAACCAGTGGTGCCAACCAACATCCCTGGCGTAGGCGTGGATCGCTTCACGCTTGATCGGACTCACATTCTGGTGGGCGATTTGATGCAATTCCCGATCGCCGCCCGGTTCGGAGTAGAGACTTTGCATTTCGGTACATCCACGGGCGTGGCACGCCTGGATGCGCTCTCGATCGGCACTCCGCTGACCACCGAGGTGTTTGAAAACCGTCAGACGGCGGGAGGTCTGGAATTCGCGTGGCCAACTCCACCGCGGCAGCCGCCACCGGCGCCTGTCGTTGTTCCACGCGTCAGTCCGTTGGTCGTCGCACCGGCGGTGAGACAACTGATGGGTTGGCTCGGCTACACCCCGTTGCCCGAGCGCCCGTTCCGGCCTACCCCAGTCACATTCCCCTTCGACCCGGCGCCGTTCTACGGCTCAGTCATGACCTACAAAGGCAGCGACAGCATCATCCCCGGCCGGACGAAAATCGACGATTACAATGCCAGTCTCGGTTTCCGGACGAGGGGTCATTGCGGCGTACCCTATGATCAGTTGAAGGAATCGCTGATTTGTCCATGGACCCTTGACTTCCATGTCGACTACGACACCTCCGTTTTCGAAAGCAGATTTTTGCGTACGTCCTACCTGCCGTTTCTGAATCAGATCGGACAGATCCCCGGAGTGGCTGCGAGCCTCAAAACCAGTTTCGGCCCGTTCGCCTTCGTGGGCGAGGTAAATGCCGCAATTCAGGGCGCCAGGTTTATCGATGGCCTCGGCATTGCGCGGAACATGATGCCGATGACCTGGCAGGCCTCGATTGCCTACCAGTTCGACTGGAACCCATGGGTACAGGAGATCGGCGCGCAGGGCGATTTCATCTCGCTGGGATATTCCGGCAGCAAAGACATGGCGGGCGTATCGATCCTGCAAAACGGCGTGCCGACCCGGATCGGCTTCGTCCCGCAACACCGGCTTTTCCTTACCGGAGGCGAGTGGGTGATGGATGGGCTGAAGGTGGCCGTGGAATATTCGGCCAACTGGGACTACGCGGTGAGCGCGGGTGGGACGGGAAAGGTCGCGCACGGCTGGTTCGGATTGATCCAGCTTAATTTCTGATCCGTCTTCGCCCAGCAAAGGACATGCGTGCCGAAATCCTCGAAGCGATTGAGAATATCTCCCGGGGACGAGCAAGCCCCGTTAGTAGCGACGCGGCGGGTCGCGTTTTGCGGGCCTGCGCTCGGGCAACACCGATCTCATCGCCCGGATATCAGACTGAGAGCGTTTCGGAGCACTAGAACCCGGTCGTCAGCGGTGGCGTTCCAATGCCAATTGATGCTTTCCCCGGACGCACGCTGCTGCAAGCGGACGTGCCAGCGGCGTCCAATCACTTCCGGAAATGGCACAAATGCGAAGTGCCAACGGGCTCTGGACTTGTCCGCTTTCCGGGGCAAACCGGAAGTGAACGGTGCACGGTCAGAACGACGCGATTGACCCAAAGCTGCCAATTACTGACCTCGGGTGCGAAGCCCCCATTCAATAAGGCGGTTGATTCGATACCATCGTCGTCCCCGACAAAGAGGCTGAACATGAGACGGCGCGAGTTCATCACCCTAGTTGGCACGGTGGCTTATTGGCCGCTTAATGCGCGCACAGAAGCCTGCCCCCGGCAAATGACGCATTGGAGCACTGATGCAAGCGCGACGCCTGGACCAGCTTCGAACGGCTCGGTCCCGGCTGCCGAATTGGTTTACTGCGGACTGATCTCGACCTGCCGCACGGCCGGCATTCGGGGAATCCGTGGAACGGTTCGATCTTCGAGGCCAGGGTTGAGTCCCGGTACGCCTCATCAGAGATCGATTGTCTCGCCCAACCGAAGGGAGAACTCCATGAAGGCCATCGCGCTGGGCGCATTCGGTGCCGCGCTGCTCGCGTCTGCCGCTTCCGCCGCGCCCCTCAACGCGACGACGATCGGCTCTGCCGAAGTCTCCAACGTCGATCAGGTCGGGCTGGTCTGCAACGAGTATTATGGACGCTGCTGGCGAACCCGAGGACCGCGCTATGTCCTGCGCTATTACTATGACCCCAGCTACTTCCCCGGCCGGGGCTACAACTACTACGCTGGCCCCGGCTACTACGATCGCGGCTACGGCTACGGCGGACCAAGGTTCATCATTCGCGGCTGGTAGCCAGGAAGCAAAGGGCCCGCTCTCTGGTGCGGCCCTCTTACGGACAGTCGCTTCCAGACCGCCGGCAGAGGAAATAGCAAGGATCGCGCAGACCGCGGTCGAGTTCCCACCGATGCAGAACGGACAAGCATCAATCTCGCGGGTGAAGGCGACTGATCGAGAGGGCGATGCCATCCGCACGGAAACTAGCTTCAACTGCGTCGCATATCACCAGCCCCGGTCAGTGCAGGCGTCAAAGTTCGAGCTTGTTTCAACCACCATACCGCCCGGACGCGCGGTCTCCCGGTGCCACCGTCGCTGCCCGCGCCTGCCGACGAGGTGATCGAATGAAGGCTGATTGTTGCAGTGCACGAGTCGGGTTCTGGCACTGAGCTCAAATCAGCCTTCAGGCGAATGTCCGCTTTGCGCCAACACCGGACATTGCCGCCGTGAGCGCGCCGCCGGCCGTAACCTCGCGGTATTTCACGGGTTGGGTCGAACTCGCACGGCGGTATTTAGGTCGGAAGGACAGCCCAATGACGGGGCCGACGAGGTGCCATCGAGAAAAGATCAGGATATAGTGCTGGTTGCTTAAGGCCACACCGAAAGAATAGGTGGCCGCAATGCAGTCGATTGCGCACTGGCTCCATGCACTCGGTTTCGAGCAATACGCACAGCGTTTTGCCGAAAATGAAATCGATGTCTCGGTACTCCCCCATCTGACTGACCAAGACCTCAAGGACATCGGTATTCCGCTCGGGCATCGGCGGAAAATCCTTGCAGCCATCAGCGAGCCCACGTCCGCGGCGCAGTCCGCATTCGAACCCTCTGCTGCTTCAATGCCGTCGAAAACCTCGGACGCCGCGGAACGCCGTCAGCTCACGGTCATGTTCATTGACCTCGTCGGCTCCACGGCCTTGTCCGGGCGGCTCGACCCGGAGGAACTGCGCGACATCATTGGCGGCTATCACCGCCGGTGCGCCGAGGTGATCACCAGGTCGGGTGGCTTTGTTGCAAAATATCTCGGTGACGGGGTACTGGCCTATTTCGGTTACCCGAAGGCGCACGAGGAGGATGCCGAACAAGCGGTTCGCACCGGCCTTGCTCTGATCGAAGCCGTGACCAGGCTCAATGCTGGTGGGTCGACCTCGCTGCAGGTGCGTGTCGGTATCGCCACCGGCCTCGTCGTCGTCGGCGATCTGCTCGGTGAGGGCGCGGCCCGGGAACAAGCCGTCATTGGTGAGACCCCCAATCTCGCCGCCCGGCTGCAGGGACTTGCAGAGCCGAACACGGTTGTCATTGCGGATAATACGCGCCGCCTGTTGGGCGGCCTGTTCGACTATCGCGATCTCGGCCCATTGGCGATCGCGGGCATGGACCATCTGGTGCAGGTCTGGCGGGTCCTGGGCGCGAGCTCGCTCGGCAGTCGTTTCGAGGCGCTGCGGGCCGCCAGCACGCCGTTGATCGGTCGCGAGGAAGAGATCGCGTTGTTGATGCGGCGTTGGCAGCAGGCCAAGGCAGGAGACGGGTCAGTCGTCCTGATCGTCGGCGAGCCCGGCATCGGCAAGTCGCGCATTGCCCAAACCATATTGGAGCAGCTCGCGAACGAGCCGCACACACGGTTGCGTTTCTTCTGCTCACCGCATCATCGGCACAGCGCGCTTTACCCCAGTATTGCCCAGTTGCAGCAGGCGGCAGGATTTCGACGCGAGGATACGGCCGAGACCCGCCTGAACAAGCTGGTGGAGGTGCTCGCCCTGGCCGACCACGATCTCGGTGAAGCCGTCCCCTTGTTAGCGGACCTGCTGTCGATTCCGACCGGCGACAGCTACCGGCCGCTTAATCTCTCGCCACAAAAGCGCAAGGAGAAAACGCTTCTGGTGCAGCTCGCGCAGATCGAAGGGCTCGCGGCGCGGCAGCCGCTGCTAATGCTGTGGGAAGACATCCATTGGAGCGACCCCACCACGCTGGAGTCGCTGGATCTGCTCATAGATCGAGCCGCGACGCTGCGGGCGCTGATCATTCTCACCTTTCGACCGGAGTTCACGCCGCCCTGGGTCGGCCGCCCGCACGTGACATTGCTCAGTCTCAACCGCCTGCCGGCTCGGCACCGCGCCGAAATGATCGCGCACGTGACCGGTGGCAAGACCTTGCCCAGGGGAGTTGCCGAACAGATTATCGAGCGCACGGATGGCGTGCCATTGTTCATCGAGGAGCTGACCAAGTCTGTCGTCGAAAGCGGATGGATCACTGGAGGGGGAGAGCATCTCGCGATCCCGTCGACGCTCCAGGCCTCGCTTCTCGCTCGGCTCGACCGGTTGGCGCCGACGCGAGATGTGGCTCAGATCGCGGCGGCGCTGGGGCGCCAGTTTTCCCACGAGCTGATCAGTGCCGTCGCCGACATGCCGTCAGCCAGGCTGGAGAACGCTCTGGAGCAACTGGTCCGCGCCGAACTGGTGTTCCGGCGCGGCACGCCACCGGATGCGACATACACCTTCAAACACGCGCTGGTGCAGGACGCTGCATATGGCACCTTGCTGCGCAGCCGACGCCAGCAACTGCACGGCCGTATTGCAGCGACGCTGGAACGCCAATTTCCGGAGATCGCAGCGACCCAGCCCGAGCTTGTGGCGCAGCATTGCACGAGCGCCGGCGTCGTTGAAAAGGCAGTTGAGTATTGGGACAAGGCAGGACGGATGGCCGTCCAGCGTTCGACCATGGCCGAGGCTGCCGCGCACTTTGGCAAGGCCCTCGAGTTGCTCGGCAGCCTACCGAAAAGTCCGGAGCAACGCTCCAATGAACGTTCGCTTCAGCTCGCGCTCGCTGGTGCCCTTACCGCGGCCAAAGGTTGGGCCTCGCCCGAGGCCGGTGAAGCCTATGCCCGTGCCCGCGAGCTGTGCCGTGACGCGCCGGATGGAGCGCAGGTGGCGACAGCCTGGGCCGGCGCTCTCTCGTACCTGCACAATAGCGCAGAGATCCGTGGTAGTCACGAACTGGCAAACGAACTGCTTCAGCTTTCTGAAGGCCGAGATGACAGCGAGACCAAACTGATAGCGCACCGGAATGTGGGCATCAGCCTTCTGTTTCGGGCCGAGTTCAGCCGTGCACTTACCCACCTGCGACGGTCACTCGACTTCTATGACGAAGCCAGGCATCGACCTCCGAAGCTGACGCCGCACGACGTGCGCGTCACCTGCGAGAGCTTCGTTGCCTGGACACATCTGCTGCTCGGACAATCGGATCAGGCGCTGGCGCAGAGCCGAAGCGCGCTGGCTTGGGCACGCGAGCTGTCACATCCCTATACATTGGCATTTGCGCTGCACGTCAACTGTGTTTTCCACCAACTTCGCTGCGACGGGGCTATTCTGCAGGAACGAGCCGATGAGTTGGTGGCAATCGCGACCGAGCATGGCTTTCCGCACTTCGTGGGAACAGGGGCCTGCTTCCGGGCCTGGGCCATGCTCGAGATGGGAGGATCAATCGAGGAGACCATCAGCAGGATTCGGTGGGGACTGGCAGCGAAGCGGGCGACGGGTGCGGAGATCAAGGTGCCTTACTATCTTGGCCTTCTGGCTGAAGCACACCGGCGAGCAAACCGGATCGCGGACGGGATGAGCCTGTTAAATGAAGCCCTTGAGCTGGTGGAGCGGACCGACGAGCGATGGTATGAGGCGGAGTTGTATCGGCTCATGGGCGAGACATTAATCATCGACTCGGATCAAAACGATGCCGAACGCTGGCTGTGCCGCGCCCTTGAAACAGCGCACAAACAGGGCGCGAAGCATTGGGAATTGCGCGCCGCTGCCAGCATGGCGCGCCTTTGGCGCGATCAAGCCAAGCGCACCGACGCCCGCGCGATGCTGGCACCGATCTACGCATGCTTCACCGAAGGCTACGGTACGCGCGACCTCAAGGAAGTCGCCGCGCTGCTTATTGAGTTGGCCTAGAAAAGCCTATTGGTGAGGTTTGCCACTTCTGCTCCGGGTCAATCGCGTCATTTTGGTCGTCGGCCGACTACTTCCGGTCTTCCCCTGTAAACGGACGTCGTCAGGGCCAGGGAGCATGTCTCAAAGGTGCCGAGAGCGGACCTGAGCATAGCTCGATCACCGCACTAGAGCCTATGGGTTCTACAAGATTGATGCGGCCCGGTGCTTCACCCCGCCCGCTGCAGTGGCGGTTGCTTCCACTTGCCTTCCACCGCTGCTTCCTTCGGCCAGTAGAGGCGCATGATCATGGAGAATGGCCCCTTTGGCGCGGGCAGCCAGTTGGCTTCCTTTTCCTTGCCGGGGGATTCGTTTTGGATAATCATCGTCAGCCCGCCGTCGGCATCGCGCTTGAGCTGCGGCAGCATCGGTGAATTGATCAGATAGCGGTTGAGCGGATTGGCCACGAGCAGACTCTGCGGCTCTTCGTACATGGTCAGCGACCAGAACGCGTTGACAGGTGGCAATTGACCTGGCGCAAAACGCACGGTGTAGCGGTTTGTCCCGTCCAGCTTCTGCTTCGTCGCGTCCACGTAATAAACCGGATACATCGCCTCCTGCTTGGAGTTGCCGTAAATTCCAAGAACGGCGGCCGCCATGCGGTAGAGATAGTTTCCCTTTAGGTACGCCCGCGTGCCGAACACGTCGCCCGCAGTCACCTTCCCCTCATCAAATTCTTTCTTCAGACCAGTGAAGGCAGCCCAGGCGTCGGCCATGCCCTGCTCGATGGCCGTCTTCATCTCGGGCGAGAGCTTGCTCGCATCAAAGGTCTTGCCCGCGCCGACGCCGATCTTGGCGAAGCGCGCCATGAGTGCTTTCTCGGACGGGACCGTCGGGCAGAACTGCAGGACGAAGTTCAGGATGCTGAAGAACTCTGGCGAGGTTTTCTCGTCTGCGGGCGTGAGCGGCTTGATGAAATCGATGGCCGGGACAGCCTTTGGTGCAGGCTGGCCGAGAAATGCTGAGAGCGGCTGTACCTTATAGCCCGCCTGGACCTTCCTCACATTGTCGATGTCATCCGGGTTGAAAAGCTGTGTGCGATATCCCGGGAACGCAAGTTCGGTCTCGCAGCGAAAGACTTTCTTGACGCCCTTGGGTGTTTCGCCCTTCCAGCCAGGCCCGGCGAGCAGGAAGCTGCCGCCTCCGTTGCCAGTCGTTCGGGTCCCGATGTAGTCGAAGTTAAATGTGTAGTAATCGATGAGCTGGACGCTGAAATAGCGCTCCTTTTCAATCGCCGGCACAGTGAGTACGAGAGGTTCGGAACGGAGGTCCGCGCCGATAAAGGAGTAAAGCGTGTCCGAGTTGGGTGTCTGAATCGCCTTGTCCGCCGGCGAAAAGAGACGCGCGCTGTTCCATATCTCGTTAAAGGGACCTTTGTATTCGGGGTTCGTTTTATCCATCCAATAGGCATGCTGGACGCGGTAGTTGTCCACGATCGGGAAGCCGTAGATATAGGCCTCCTTGGCGATGGCGCGGGCTTCCGCCGGACTGACGCCGGGCTGGGCGTGGGCTGCCGAGAAATGGAGTGCCGGGAGCAAAGCAACTCCACCGACAAATCCTCTTCGTGTGACGGTTCTCATGACTCCAGACCTTTCATTTCGTTCGTGTCATCTATGAAACCTTCTTGATGCCGGGCGGCTGCCAGGTGCCTGTCCCCGGTGGCAGGATCGATGGTGCTTCGACCTTCGGCCAGTACAGCCGCATCACAAGATACATTTCGCCATTCGGCGCCGGCAACCAGTTGGATTCCTTGTCGGCGCCGGGTGGGTCTTTCTGGATATGCAGCGTGAGAGAGCCGTCCGGATTCTTTTTCAGGCCGGGCAGCATCGGCGAATTGATCAGGTATCGGTTGATCGGATTCTCGATCAGCAGTTGGCTCTTGCCGTCATACATCGTCACCGACCAGAACGCCTCGACCGGCGGATATTGTCCGGCGGGAAAAGTGACTGTGTAGTTGTGCTTTGAAGCATCGAGTGTTTCGCCATCGGCGAGCGTTTTGGTCATTGGATAGACTGCTTCCGCGGCGTCATTGCCGTAAATGCCGCCTTTGGCAGCGGCGGCCCGCTTCAGCCAGTCACCGCTGTAGAACAGCCGATCTCCGAACAGCGACCCGACCTTCCATCCGTTGATGTTCTTGCTGCCGGTCGCGAGGTACTTCTCCACTTTCTCGTCGCCTTCCTTCATGCCAAGCCCGATTTCGACCTTGTGTGTGAGCGGAAGGTCCTTGAATTCGAAGGTCTTGCCCGCGCCGACGCCGATACGCGCGAGCTTCTCTCGAATGGTGCGTTCTTCCGGACCTGCTGGCGCAAACTGGAGCGCGAAGTCGAGATACTCGAAGAAGTTCTTCTTCACGAGCTCCGCATCGGCTTTGGGAAAGTCGATCGCAGGCGCCGCGGGCGGCGCGGATTGCTTGAGATAGGTCGATAGCGGCTGCGCTTTATAGCCGGCCTGAACCTTTGCGACATTGGGCATGTCTTCCGGATTGAAGAGCTGAGTGCGAATGGCAGCGAAAGTAAACTGTGTCGAAGACTGAAAGACTTTCCTGATTCCGGGCGGCGTGGCTCCCTGCCAATTCGGCCCAACGACCATATAATCTCCGGCGTCGCTGCCGGTCGCGCGGCTGCCGATATAACCAAAATTGAACGTGTTGCCGTCGATCAGCTGCACCGTGTAGTAGCGAGTCTTCTCCACGGCCGGCACAGAAACAACGATTGGTTCAGCGCGCAGATCAAGCCAAAGAACGGAATAGGGCGTATCGCTGTTCGGTGTGACAACCGCCGTGTCTTTATAAGTTGCAACGTTCTTGAAGTTGTAGATCTGATTGAACGGCGCCTTGTACTGGTTTGAGCTTCGATCGATAGCGAACTCGTACATGACAGCGTAGTTCATCACAATCGGAAGGCCATAGATGAAGCCCTCCTCGGCAATCGCCTTGGCCTCTCGGACATCCGGCCATTGCGCCTGCGAAACGGTTGGCGTCAGTGCGTATATCGAACCCGTTAAGGCGGCCACCAACACTCTGGCTCGAACAGTCATGTCGATCTCCCAGGAAGAGGGCACCCCAAAATTGTACCTGGATGATTATTCTCGGAATTGCCCTAGCGGTCTATGCAAAAACGAACGGCTTACAGGATCAAGTCATCACGGTTTCTGGATCGAAATCCGCCTTCATAAGCGTTTTCTGAAACTACTCGGCTCTGTCGGTTCGAAAAGTCCGGTTTGGGTGAATCGCGTCATTTTGGTCGTTGGCCGACTACTTCCGGTCTTCCCCTGGAAACGGACATCGCCAAGGATGGTCGGCATGTCTCAAAGGTGCCAGGAACAGACATGAGCCCGGCTGAATAGCTCTATCGAGTCCATTGCACTACGTCAGACTCCCTCATAAACAAGCTTCGTGAAGAAGGCCGGGGTAATAACAAACTGACCCCATTTCTGATCGAAGGGAGCCGTCGGATTGGCCGCAACGATCTCCTCGAGAGTCCGTTTCTGCCTCTTCAGCGCGCTCACCCGATCGCGGATCGCGACGAGCATCTCGCGATAATCCCTGAGCTCCGACTTGTTACTTACCGGATGGCCATGCCCGGGAACGATGATTGTCTGGTCGTCTGCATCCGAAAGGATAGCTTCCACCTCACGGATCGTGCCATCGATGCTACCACCGGTAGAGTAGTCGATGAATGGATAGATGCCATTCCAGTAGATATCGCCGGCATGCAACACGTTCGCTTCCGCGAATGTGACGGCAATGTCACCGTCGGTGTGCGCGTTCGGATGGTGCTTGAGGAGCAGGGTCGACTTGTTCAATACGACGGTCTTTTCGCCGGAGAACGTCTCGGTCGGGATGGCGGCGGATGGTGCGGCGGGGAAGTTGAAATTCCAGTCCTCCACGCGCACCGCGGCCATCAGGTTCTTGCGCGTGTTGGCGTGGGCGATGATCCTTGCTCCCTCCCGGCTAATCCATTCGTTGCCGTCAGCGTGATCGAAATGCCAATGCGTGTTGACGAGATGCTTCACCGGCGCATTGTCGAGGCTGGCAAGAGCCCCCATGATCCGTGGGCGCGTCGCCGTGATGCCGGCGTCGACCAAAAGCGTCCCGTCGGCCCCGGTGAGCACGCCCATGTTGCCGCCCGATCCCTCGAGAATCGCAACATTGCCACGAAGTTTGTAGGTCTTAATGGAAGCCTTCGCGGCATCGGCGCGAATCATTTCCACAATGCCCAGTGCTTTTGCAAAGGATTGCCGCGGGCTTAGCCAGCCGCCGCCTGTTGCGGCCATCGTGGTTGCTCCGATGCAACAAAGGCAGAATCCGCGGCGTGAAAGCCTGTATACGTTGGTCATGACTTGTCTCCCTTGCCGGCGACATGGCGCTGACATTCGGAATGGCTGTTAAGGTGGGACAGGCTGACCGGGACCTCTCATCCTCGGCCAGCCTTCGTGTGATCATGCCTGGATGAACGCAAGAAGATCCCTGTTGATGATCTCCGAATGGGTTGCGAACATCCCGTGCGGAAGACCCTGATAGATCTTGAGCGTTCCGTTCTTCACGAGCTTGATCGACAGTTCCGCGGAATCGGCGATCGGCACGACCTGGTCATCGTCGCCATGAATGATGAGGATCGGCGCGTCGATCTTCCTGAGGTCATCCGTTAGGTCTGTCTCCGAGAAAACCTTGATGCACTCGTAGTGCGCCAGCGCACTGCCCATCATTCCCTGGCGCCACCAGTTTCGGATCATGCCTTCGAGGACTGTCGCTCCCGGTCGGTTGAACCCGTAGAAGGGACCACTCGCGACGTCGAGGTAGAATTGCGCGCGGTTGGCTGCGAGCGCCTTCCGGTAACCGTCAAAGACCTCGATCGGCGTGCCACCTGGGTTCGCTGCGCTTTTCAGCATGACGGGCGGAATGGCACTGATGATCGCAACCTTTGAGACGCGGCCCTTCCCGTATTGCGCAACGTACCGCACCACCTCGCCGCCACCGGTAGAGTGCCCGACATGGATCGCGTTCTTCAGGTCCAAGTGCGCTGCAAGTTCGGCGACATCGGACGCATAGGTGTCCATGTCGTTGCCTTTGGTGGTCTGGGTAGAGCGACCGTGGCCGCGCCGGTCATGAGCGATCACGCGATACCCCTGCTGAAGAAAGAACAGCATTTGGTTGTCCCAATCGTCTCCGCTGAGAGGCCAGCCGTGATGGAAGACGATGGGCTGGCCCGAGCCCCAGTCCCTGTAGAATATCTGCATGCCGTCTTTCGTTGTGATGGTATTCATGGACATGGTTCTTTCTTTCTACTGTTGAGTTTGTGAATCCACTTGGCTCGCCTGTCGCGGCCCAATGAGTCAGCTGTGGACGGGGGCGGCGCGGGCGAGTTCCTGGCGCGTTGTCGGATGCCCATCGATGGTCTCGTAGATGGCCTTCGACTTTCCGAGCGTGTTCATCAGTGACTTCGGTCCCTCGAACGGACGTCCGCCAATGTGCCAGCCGTCGGTATGAAGCTCCTCGATCAGCACCCAAACCACTTCGCGGAAGGCTTCCGATCCCTCGAATTTGACCATCACATCGGTGAGGGCCTTGGCCATGGCGTGTTTTTCTTCCGGCGTGAAAACGCCATCAACCAGCTTGACGTTAACGAACGGCATAACAATTCTCCTTGTTGGTAGGGGTTGGTTGTCGTGGACGGCTACTGGGCGATATCGATGACGATCTTGCCCGCGGCGCTGCGATCTTCGATGGCCCGATGGGCGTCAGCTACCGAATCCAGCGTGTATCGACGCGGGTCGAGACGTGGCGCGATCTTTCCCGCTTCCGAAAGCCGCGTTGCCTCGCGCAGAATTTGTCCGTGATGCGCCCGACCCTGGCCGGTCAGCATCGGCAGCAGCGTAAATACGCCCGAATAGCTTGCCGCACGGAATGAGAGCGGAGCAAGCGAATGGGTACCCCAGCCGAGACAACTGACAACGTGACCAAAACGCATGACCGCGTTGAACGAGGGATCCAGCGCACCAACGGTGTCGTAGACGATGTCAAAGCCGCGGCCCCTGGTATGGTCGTCCACATACTCCTCGACCGTGCTGCGGTGACGATCGATGGCCGTGGCGCCGAGTTGTTCAACCAGACTGCGTTGAGCAGCCTTGTCGACGGCGTACACCTCCGCATCAAAGGCCCGGGCGATCTGGATAACCATTTGGCCAACACCGCCGGCTCCCTGAACCAGGACTTTTTTGCCCTTCGCGGACCCGGGCCCGGTCGACAAGACCTTCCCACGCCGTAATGAAGACCAGCGGGAGCGCGGCTGCTTCGCGCATGGTGAGGTTGGCGGGCTTTGGTGCGAGCAAATCGGCATCCACCGCGGCGAACTCCGCCAGGGATCCCTGCAGACCGCCGATCCCGCCGGTCAGCCCATAGACCTCATCGCCGGGTGCAAACGCGATAACGTCGTCTCCGACTGCCTCGACCGTGCCGGCGAGGTCCATCCCCAGCACGGCGGGAAGCGGATGCTTCGCATGAGGCGCCTTGCCACTGCGGATTTTGAGATCGAGCGGATTGACGCCGCTCGCCTTAATCCGAACCAGCACCTGCCCCGGTCCGGCCGTCGGCCGAGCGAGTATCTCGCGGTCGAGGGGCGCATCGTTGCCATGGGAAATCACGGCATCCATTGAGATTTTCGTGGTCATGATCTGCCTGCTTGCTTCGTGAACAGCCGCTTGCCGAGGGCCAGCGTCGCCAGAGACAATG
This sequence comes from Bradyrhizobium algeriense, assembly GCF_036924595.1. Lineage (NCBI taxonomy): Bacteria > Pseudomonadati > Pseudomonadota > Alphaproteobacteria > Hyphomicrobiales > Nitrobacteraceae > Bradyrhizobium > Bradyrhizobium algeriense. The sequence goes on from NZ_JAZHRV010000001.1 coordinate 5,128,512, forward strand.
GCCGCCGCAGCCCACGTGAAGCCAGTGAATCGTTGTGAGTTGTTGTGATGGGGCGCGCGGGCAAGCCCGGCGCGCGATCTCAGGGCACCCAGCGTCCGGCCCCCAAGGCTTTCGCAGAGCCGGAAGCCGCTCCACCGGCGGTTGTGACATCTAACCGGCACCGCGGAATGGTGAGCATCTCGCTACAACGACGAGACCCGGTCCGCTTTTTTTGCTTCTAACTGAAGTACGGTCAGAATATGTTTGGGAGCGTGCGCACGATTTCGTAGCCGGCCTGTATCGCGTGTTTGTTTTCCTGAGGCTTCTGCTTGACCTGTCAGACAACCTCTATCCGAACTGATCGCCGCAAGGGGACGCGATGAGCTCGGCTTTGCCATGCGTCGAATTTGGTCCGTTTCGCTTGTTTCCTTCGCAGCGGCGGCTTGTCAAACAGGATGCGCATGTGCAGCTCGGTGGCCGGGCACTGGACCTTCTCATCCTGCTGATCGAGAACGCCGGCAGCATCATGTCGAAGCAGCAGCTGACGGCCGAGGTGTGGCCCGACGTGACTGTGGAGGAAAGCAGTCTGCGCGTTCACATCGCGAATCTCCGCAAGGCTCTGGGTGACGGCCGGGATGGAGCAAACTACATCGCGAACGTGCCCGGACGGGGCTATTGCTTCGTTGGTCAGGTCGATCGGCGGAATGCGGCGCTGGAGCCGATTTCGTTCGATCCGCCCCCCGAACGTGTCAGCGGGCTGCCGCGCCGACCGGCTCGGGTAATCGGACGCGATGATGACGTCCGCGTTATCGCCGAACTTCTGGCTTCACACCGTTTCACAACAATTCACGGGCCTGGCGGCATCGGCAAGACCACGGTCGCGCTCGCCGTTGCTCACCAGGAGATCGAGCAATTCGAGGATGGCATCTGCTTCCTCGATCTAGGTTTGCTCAGGGCGCTGGATTCGGTGCCGCACACCATGGCCGGGTCCCTTGGGCTCATGGTTCAATCGGGTGATCCGACTTCCAGCATCATCGGACACCTGCGTGATCGTCAGATGCTGCTGGTCCTCGATTCCTGCGAGCATGTCGTCGACTCGGCTGCCGCAATCACCGAGGCCATTTTCCAGGGAGCCGCTCGCGTCGGCATTCTGGTTACCAGTCGTGAGTCGCTCCGCGTCGAGGGCGAACACGTGTATGCGCTGTCGCCGCTGAGTGTTCCGCCGCCCGACCGTACCATCAGCGTCGACCAGCTGCTGGAATACTCATCCGCGCGCCTCTTCCTTGAACGCGCTGTTGCAGGAGGTCACCGACGCGAGCTGAGCGGCCCGGATGCACAGATCGTCGGCAGCATCTGCCGCAAGCTGGACGGCATCGCGCTTGCTGTCGAACTCGCAGCCGGTCGCGTCAGCACACACGGCTTGCGGGAAACCGCCGAGCTGCTCGACAGCCGGATGAAACTGCTGTGGCAGGGGCGCCGCACGGCCATGCCACGACATCAAACACTGAATGCCACGCTAGAATGGAGTCACGATTTGATTCCGGATCGCGAGCGCATTGTGCTGCGGCGCCTATCCGTCTTCGTCGGCCCATTCACGCTGGAGGAAGCCCAATCCGTGGCGGCGGACGACCACACCGACCGCGGGAGAGTGGTCGAGGCGCTGGCTGACCTGGTGGGCAAGTCTCTCGTCTTTATAGACACCCACAAGGAACTGAGACGATATCGGCTTCTGGACACCACACGCGCCTATTCACAAGTCAAACTCGCAGAGAGCGGCGAAGCGGATGCAATTACCCGCCGCCACGCGCTCTACTATCAGGAATGGCTTGCGCGCAGTGAAAGCGGGTCGCCAATCACACAGCAACCGTTCAACGCTCAGGGTGCCGAGCATCTCGGAAATATTCGGGCCGCGCTGGAATGGAGCTTCTCCGAGACCGGGGATGCAAAGCTTGGAGTGCAGCTCGCGGCCAGCTCTGCCAGGCTGTTCGTCGGTCTCTCGCTGCTCGGTGAGTGCCAAAAATGGTGCGAATGCGCACTTGGGTTTCTCGATGACGCGACGCGCGGATCGCGTTGTGAAATGATGCTTCTTACCGAACTCGGCTATTCCCTGATGTTCACCCGAGGCAACAGTGAGCAGGCGCGTTCCGCGCTTGAGCGCGCATTTGAGATTGCCGAAACCCTGGACGACGGAGTTTACCAATTCCGGTTGCTCAGCGGCCTGCATATGTATGATCGACGGATCGGAAATATTGCCGGTCTTTTGCCGACCGCGCTGCGTGGCGAAGCGGTTGCGCGGGATCTGGGCGACCTCACGGCAATCGTTGCGGCACAGGTGATGAAGGGCGTTTCCCATCATCTGAGCGGCAATCTGATTGAAGCGCGGACCGCGCTGGCAGCGTCCCTTCGACTTCCGGCAAGCTTCGACCGCGTCGGGGCAAATTTTTTCGGCTTTCACCGGGATCCGGAAATGGTTTTGGCAAGGACCATGTGGCTGCAGGGTTTTCCGGACCAGGCGGTCGAAACGGCACATGCTGCGGAGAGTTTGGAGCAACACGATCCAGTGACTGCCTGCCTCGCACTCATCTGGGGTGCAAGTGTGTTTCATTGGACAGGCGATTTGGCAACGGTGGAAGACTACGTCGAACGGCTGGTCCAGCATGCCGGCGAGCACTCGCTATCCCCATACAGGTCGGTCGGTATCGGCCTCAAGGGGGATATCCTCGTTCGACGCGGCGAGCTGGAAGCTGGCATCCGACTGTTGCGGGAATCCCTGAACGACCTGCACGTCGAGAAATACAGACTTTACACCCCTTGGCTGAGCTGCACTTTGGCCGAGGGCCTTGCCGCCGATGGGCAACTCGATCAGGCCCTGGATCTCATGAGAGAAATCGCTCCCCTTTCCAGGCAAACTGCCGTCTACAATGCGCCGGAATTGCTGCGTGTGCACGGAGATCTGCTGGCGCAGGCCACGGACCTGCGCGGCGCCGAATCCTGCTTCCTGCAATCCCTGACCATTGCCGGCAATCAGCACGCCTTGTCGTGGCGGCTGCGAACCTCAACGAGCTTCGCGAGATTTCTGGTTCGGCAGGACCGGCTTCCTGAGGCGAGGGTGATATTAGACGAGGTTTATGCCCATTTTACCGAAGGTTTCGAGACTGCGGACTTGAGGAGGGCGAAGGCTCTGTTAGACGAGCTCGGAAGGCACGTCACCGACTGAAGGCGAGCGTCTCCTAAGGGCATGTCGGTTCCGGGTCAAAATGCGAAGAACTCTAACTGAGCAAAACTAGTCCGCTATGCCCAGGTAAGCTGACCTCAATGAGAGGTGCCGCCACTTCCCCTCATGGGCCAGGAGCGGGCATTAGCCTCTCGCACATCTGTCTAGCCAGTCGAAACGGAAAGCGGCGTAAGGCTGATTTTCTTTGCGCTGCATCACTCCGGAAAAAAGCCGGCGCCGACCAGAGCGACTCCTTCGGCTTTTACCGCCTTAACATAGCTCCACTTGTGCGACGGCTCGGTTTGTCCAGGCTTGGGTAGCCAATAGTCAACCCAGCCTGACCCATTCGTCTGCGCGGTCTTCAAAAGCTCGTCATGAAAGGATTTGCCCTTCTTATCTTTTTCGCCATGGTATGCGCGTCCCTCGCGTGCCGGAAAGGCCGGATTGAGAAGCACGGTGCCATCGGGTGCATATGCAAATACGTACACGTCACCGGACCACCACTCGCTCCCCCGCTCGCGGAACTCAGAAAGAGCCGCTTTTCCCTTGGCGTCCACGATAGCCGCTGCTTTGTTAACCAGAGCTTCGATCCGTTTTGCCTCTGCCGATGACGGCGGTTGCTCTTGAGCGAATGCCGCGCGGCTGAAAGGCATCGAAAGTACCGCGAATATCAGGGTACGTCGCAGCATAGAGCCCTCCCTCTTACATAAGAAAGACAGCGCCCTAGAATATCGTAGTTGAGCCACCTTTTCGAGGTGGATTACGACCGCTATGGGTCAATCGCGTCACTTTGGACGTCGGCCAACCACTTCCGGTCTTCACCGGTAAACGGGACGTCGCCAGGGCCAGTGAGCATGTCTCAAAAGTGCCATTACCGGAAGTGCCGTTACTGTTTCAGCTGGAAAGCCTGCGTCAAGAAATCCCGAACAAACACGCGAGCTTGATTGCTTGCAGTCTCGTTGTAAGCGAGCGTTGGCCCTTTCTCGACGCATGTATCGCCAAAGGTGAAGGGCTTCTGCGTCTCGCGATTAACGATCTGGTTATCGTCTCCTTCCGCCAGCTGGCAGCGCCGAGTTGTTGTCGCTGCCGTCACAGTCAGGGGTGTCCGGAAAATAGGCGCGTCGAACACGTGGTGCGCATCAAGATACTCAATTAGCTTAATGTCCTTGTGCGCCTTCGTCAGTCGCTCCACGTAGGCGTGGCACGGTGCAACAGGATTGTAGTCATCTGCGGCACCATGGAGGATGCGGATGGGCTTATCGCTCACCTCGGTGTCTGCACGGTAGCTGGTCATGCAGTCGGGGTAGAAAGCAATGTGGGCTGCGAATTGTAAGTTGTTGGCTGGACCGAGCGTCCCGTAAAGTCGGTTCATGGCCGAGTACAGGGCCGCCTGTCCGCCCCGGGAGAAGCCCATCACGGCGACGCGGTTCGCATCGATCCGCGAATGTTTGGCCAACACGTCGAGAGCCCGATAGGCATCGCCAACCATGTTGAGGCGACCAAGTTGCGTCTGATCGAGTACCGTTGAAACGATTCCTCGGCCGGCGAAGCTATCGAGCGCAAATGTCGCGATGCCAAGTTGGTTTAGCTCTCTCGACCACTCGTCAATCATGCTTCCAGTGCCGCCGACGCCGCCTGAGCCATGGAGGAGAACAACGGCGGACAACTTCTCATTACCTGCTTTTGGAATACGAAGCTCACCGGCGATGGTCACTTGCTGACCATCTTTTCGGCCGCCCAAGAAGTCTGAATCCTTGAGAGTAACCGACAAGACCGGATGGAGTTCTAAGCGCGCTACCTGAGCGTTAGCCCCCAGGATCATGGCCGCGAGAATTGTGGTCGCTGTTGCTAGTCTGATCATGCGTTCCCTCCATTGGGGTTGAGGGGCATGGGGACGATACTGCCGATCATCGCACGCCATAACCTTCTTTGCCATAGGGTTGATCCGCGCACGGCAGCCAGATCACGCATGTCTCAAATGGGTCAATCGCGACGTTTCGACCGGAGGCCGATCACTTCCGCTCTTCCCCGAGTAACAGACATTTTCAGAGCCGGTCGGCATGTCTCAAAAGTGCCAGTAGCGGTCGTAGCGTGTTCGGCAGAGATACAACCCAATGCAGCCGTTTGAAATTCAGTGATCACTCGCCCTCGGCGAAGCCGGCCTGGACGACTTCCTCGCGCTTTCGCCGCAGGTGTGTGTGCAGGATATGGGCGAGCCCGCGGGCATCGCGCCGCTGCAGCGCGTTCAGGATTCCTTCGTGCTCCTGTATGGCAAGCGCCCAATGCTCAGGCGACATCGGTGTGATGAACCGGGCGCGCCGTATCCGCGCGGCGATCGACTCATAGAAGCCGGCCAGCACAGCGTTATCGGCCGCGCGAACAATGGCCTCGTGGATCAATCGGTTGCACCGATAGTACGACAAGAGATCCTGCGCGCGATAGTGTTCGACCATGTTCGCCTGCAAGTCCGCAATTTCGCGCAGTTGCTCATCGGAAATGCGGGGACACGCCAATTCGCCAGCCGCAGCCTCCAGCGCTTCACAGACTTCAAACAGTTCCTTGACGTCCTTTTGCGTGAGCTTCGCGGCGCGCGATCCGCGATTGGGCAGCAACACGACAAGCCCTTCGGCAGCGAGCACCTTGAGCGCCTCGCGCAACGGGGTACGCGATATCGCGAACGACGCGCACAGCTCGCGCTCGGGAATTCGCGCACCCGGCGGGATTTCGCCCTCCGTCAAGACGTGCCTGAGGCGGGAAACCACCTCGTCATGCATCATATCGAGGTCTCCTCGGGGACTCGGTGGAACTATTTTGAATGCAAAAATGATCCAATCCAAGCAAATTCGAACAGAATCCTGTTGCATAAGACAATTTTTGCATTCAAAAATGCCCTCTGCGGCCGAACTGGGGTTCCATCCTGAGGGGTCTGTCAACAAAATGAATGAAAACGCCACACCCGACACAAACCTGCTTTACGAGGTCCGCGACGGCGTCGGCCGGATCATTTTCAACCGGCCGCAGGCGAGAAATTCGCTGACTTTCGGCATGTATGAGCGGCTCGCAGCGATATGCGAAGCCGCCGCCAGTGATCGTACCCTCAAGGTGCTGATCCTGACCGGCGCAGGCGACAAGGCCTTCGCGTCCGGCACCGACATCAATCAGTTTCGCGCGTTCAACACCCCGCAGGACGCTATCGACTACGAGGCCCGGATCGATCGCGTGCTGACCACGCTCGAACAATGCCGGGTGCCGACGATTGCGGCGATTAACGGCGTTTGCGCCGGCGGTGGCGCCGGGATCGCCGCGTGCTGCGACCTTCGCATCGGCACCAGGACCGCGAAATTCGGATTTCCGATCGCGCGCACGCTTGGCAACTGCCTGTCGGCGTCCAATATCGGCCGACTATCGGCCCTGATCGGGGCAACGCGGCTCAAGGAGATCATTTTTACCGCGCGCCTGATCGAAGCCCAGGAAGCCGCCGGCATCGGGTTGCTGCACGAAGTCGTGGAGGATCTCCCCGCCCTCGAACGACGGGCCGATGAATTGGCGCGGCTTGTCGCGAGCCATGCACCGTTGACGCTGCGTGCCACCAAGCAGACGCTGCTTCGAGCGCAGCCGAAGCCAGGCGAAGACCAGGACCTGATCCTGATGTGCTATCAAAGCCGGGATTTCCTTGAAGGCATGGATGCCTTCCTCAACAAGCGCCAGCCGCAATGGACTGGCGACTAAGCAACAAGAACAACAAGATTGCGGGAGAAACAATGGGCCCTCTGAGTGGATTGAAGGTTGTCGACCTGACGCACGTCATGGCAGGCCCGACCTGCACGCTGATGCTCGCCGACATGGGCGCCGAAGTCATCAAGATCGAAAAGATTCCGGCCGGCGACGACACCCGCTACATGGTTCCTCCCAAGATCGGCGACGTGGCGGCCTCCTTCCTGATGATGAACCGCAACAAGAAGGGCATTGCCCTGGATCTAAAGACACCGGGCGGCGCGAAGGTGTTGCGGCGCCTGATCGGATCGGCGGACGTTCTGGTTGAAAACTTCGGCCCCGGCGTGATGGACCGGCTCGGTTTCGGTTACGCCGAAATCCGCAAGGAGCACCCTGCCCTGATCTACTGCTCGCTGTCCGGCTTTGGCCGCACTGGTCCTTACAAGCATCGGCGCGGCTTCGATCTGGTGGCGCAGGCGATGAGCGGCATCATGAGTTTCACCGGCGAAAGGCCCGACGGACCACCGGTCAAGTGTGGCGCGCCGCTGTCCGATATCACGGCCGGAATTCTCGCGGGCATGGGCATTCTCGCCGCCTATGCCCACCGCCTCAAAACTGGCGAGGGTCAATGGGTCGAAACCTCCTTGTTCGAGGCAGCACTTGTCCAGACCTACTGGCAGGCTGCCATCGCGATGGCCACCGGCGTGGCGCCGAAGGCGATGGGCTCGGCCCATCCGCTCAATGCGCCCTACCAGGCGTTCGAAACCGCCGACAAGTGGATCGTGGTCGGTGGCGCCAATCAAAAGCACTGGCTGCGTACGCTCGAAGTGCTGGGTGCAACCGAACTGGCGCGAGATCCACGGTTTGCGACCGGCGCCGACCGAATGGGGCATTTGAAGGAACTGGAAGGCCTGCTCACGGCGCGCTTCAAGACCAAACCCGCCGAACATTGGCTGGCTGCGCTTGAGAAATCCGGCGTCCCCTGCGGGCCCGTCAACGACATGCTGCAAGCCCTCGCCGACCCGCAAACGATCGCGCGCGAGATGGTGGTCGAGGTCGAGCATTCCACGCTCGGCCGCGTGAAGACGATTGGATTGCCGATCAAGTTCTCGCAGACGCCCGGCAAGGTGCGGTCGGGCGCGCCGCTTTACGGCGAGCACACCAGCACAATCCTGGGCGCTTACGGTTTTGACGCCGACGAAATTGCAGCGCTTCACAAAGAAGGCGCCATTGCCGCGGCAGAGTTTGCCGGGGATGAAGTGGGCTAACGCAACAGCCTAATTAAGCGCCGAGAACAAGAAAACAAATCAAGAGATACATGGGAGGACTAGATGTCTCAGAAGCCGACATTCGCTGCGATCGCCTTCGGTCTCGCAATCGGGCTCGCGGGAGCGGCAAATGCCGCGTGGCAACCGGCCAAACCGATCGAATTCATTGCAACTGCAGGCCCGGGCGGCGGCACGGATAATTTTGCCCGCGCGGTCCAGAACATCATCACCAAATATAAACTCGTCGAGCAGCCCATCGTCGTCGTCAACAAGGCCGGCGGCAGCGGCGCCGAAGGCTATACCTACACCAAGGCCATGGCGGGCGATCCCTACAAGATCGTGTTCGGCACATCGAATGCCTGGACCCAACCGATGGTCTCCAAGGTCGCCTATAACTACACCGACCTCACGCCGATTGCCGCGATGGTGCAGGACGAATTTCTGCTCTGGGTGAAGCAGGATGCGCCCTACCAGAACGCGCAGGATTTTCTCAAAGCGGTCGCCGCGAAGCCGCCGGGCGATTTCAAGATGGGGGGCGCACAGTCAAAGGACACCGATGAAACCCTCACCCGCATGATCGACAAGGCGGCCAAGGTGAAGTTCGTCTACATTCCCTTCAAGAGCGGCGCCGAGGCCGCGGTGCAACTGGCCGGCGGTCATATCGACGCCCACGTCAACAATCCCAGCGAAAGCATCGGACAGTGGAAGGGCAGCACCCAGCGCCCGCTATGCGCCTTCAGCCCGCAGCGTCTGCCTGACGGACCCAAGGTCACGGCAACGCAAAACTGGCACGACATCCCCACCTGCGTTGAATCCGGCCTTGCCATTCCGCAATTCCAGCAACCCCGCACAGTCTGGCTGCCGGGAAAGGTGACCGCCGATCAGGCCGCCTTCTATGTCGATCTGATGAAGAAGGTGCAGGCCACGCCGGAATGGAAGGAATACATCGAGCGAACGTCGCAAACCGACACCTTCCTGACCGGTGAGGCGTTCAGCAAGTTCATCAAGGACGACATCGAACGCACCCAAAAGATTGCCGCTGAGGAGGGTTGGCTGATCTCCAACTAGAGCAGGGATCATGGTCTCGGGACGCAGTCTGGAAGCGGCGACGGCGCTCATCACCTGGGCGTTCGGCGCAGCCGTCGTCGTCTCCAGCCTCGACAATGGTATCGGCTGGTCCGCCTCCGGCGTCGAGTCCGGCACCTTTCCGTTCATCGTCGGCCTCGTCATTCTGGCCGGCAGTGTATTCAATCTCGTGCAGGGATGGCTGCAGGCGCGCGCCGTCATCCTCGGGCCAAGCGAACTCAGGCGGTTGGGAATGTTGTTCGTCCCGGCCGCGGTCTTTGTCGGAATTATTCCGCTGATCGGGATCTATCCGGCCTCTGCCTTCTATGTGTTTGGAGCGCTGGCCTGGCACAAGCGCAGATCGCTGCTCCTTCCGGCCATCGCCGCGATCGGCGCAGCGTTGGCGCTCTATCTGATATTCGAGTTGACGTTCCAGATCTCGCTGCCGCGCGGCGCGCTCGGCACCTTCTTCGGCTTCTAAGGGAGCGCTTCGTTGGAAAATCTCGAAGCTCTTATGCACGGCTTTGGCATCGCGCTGTCAGGCAATCATATTTTCCTGATGTTGATCGGCGTGCTGCTCGGCATTCTCGTCGGCGTCTTGCCCGGCCTCGGGGCGCCCAATGGCGTATCGCTACTGCTGCCGCTCACCTTCGGAATGCAGCCGGTATCGGCCATCATCCTGCTCTCTTCGATGTATTGGGGCGCGTTGTTCGGCGGCTCGGTCACTTCCATTCTCTTCAATATTCCAGGCGAGCCCTCCTCGGTCGCGACCACGTTTGACGGCTATCCCATGGCGCGCGACGGAAGGCCGACCACGGCGCTGGCAACGGCTTTCGGCTCGGCCGCCTTTGGCGCGCTCGCCGGTGTCGTTCTCATTACGCTCTCGGCGTCATGGGTCGCGCAAGTGGCGCTGGCCTTTGGACCGCCCGAATATTTCGCGGTTTATTTTCTCGCGTTTGCGAGTTTCGTGGGCATGGGCGGCACGCCGCCGATTAAGACGCTGGTGTCGCTCGCGATCGGCTTTGCCCTGGCAGCCGTCGGGATCGACACGGTTTCCGGCAGCGTGCGGCTCACCATGGGCATCGACGAGATGGTGAAGGGCGTCAGCTTCGTGGTCGCCGTCATGGGCCTGTTCGGCATCGGCGAGTTGCTGATCGCCGTGGAAGAGGAATTTCACGTCAAGGCGATCTCTTCCAAAGTGGAGTGGCGCGAAGTCTTCCGCACGCTCGCGGGTCTTCCGCGATATGGCTGGGCGCTGTTGCGCAGCGCGGCGATCGGCTGCTGGATGGGTATTACACCGGGAGGGCCGACCGCCGCATCGTTCATGAGCTACGGCATCGCCAAGCGTCTTTCACCCCAGCACGCGAATTTCGGCAAGGGCGAGCCGGAAGGCATCGTCGCTCCGGAAGCCGCGGATCATGCCGCCGGCACCAGCGCCCTGCTTCCCATGCTGTCGCTGGGTATCCCGGGATCGGCTACCGCGGCCGTCATGATGGGCGGCCTGATGATCTGGGGACTGAATCCCGGACCGATGCTGTTCGTCGAGCAAAAGGACTTTGTCTGGGGATTGATCGCTTCGATGTATCTCGGCAACGTCGTGGCCGTGGTTCTGGTGCTTTTGACGGTGCCGATCTTCGCGGCGCTGATGCGCGTGCCGTTCTTCATCATCGCGCCGGTGATCGTCATCATCTGCACGGTCGGAGCCTACTCGGTTTCCAATTCCTATCTCGACGTCATGTTGATGATGGGATTCGGTGTCCTGGGATACCTGTTCAAGAAACTTCACTATCCGCTGGCGCCGCTGGTGCTCGCGATCGTGATTGGCGACAAGGCGGAAGATGCATTTCGCCAGTCGATGCTGATGTCGAGGGGCTCGCTCGGAATATTCTTTGCGAAACCGCTGGTGACAACGCTGATCCTGCTCGGCGCGGCGCTGCTGCTGATGCCGGTGATCTGGCGAACGATCGGCCGAATGATGCAGCGGTCAGAGGTAAAGCCATGATAATCGCACAGAGCAGATTGACCGCAGGAAGGCCCGGGAGATGACGAGACCGATCATAGCGCTTGCGATGGGTGATCCCGCCGGCATCAGCCCGGAACTGACGGCCCGACTCCTCGCCCTCGACAACGTCGTCAGCAAAGCCCGGATCGTCGTCATCGGCGACCGCCGCGTGCTCGACGACGGCGCGCGCGTTGCCGCGGTGAAGCTTGACTTGATATCGGCACCACCCGACGCCGACCTCTCGAAGGAAGAGCGGGCACCGGTTTTCATCGATCTCGGCCATCTCGACCCGGCATCGGTCGCGCGAAGCACCGCGACGGCCGAAGGTGGCCGGTTTGCGCTGGCGAATTATCGTCAAGCGCTGACGATGGCACGTGACGGCCGGGCCGACGCCGTCTGCTTTACGCCATTCAACAAGAATGCCATGCGCCTTGCGCACCCCGTCTATGACGACGAGATCAGCTTTTCGGCCGACGTGGTCGGGCTCGACGGCCCGGCGAGCGAATTCAATGTACTGGAAGGACTTTGGAACGCGCGCGTTACATCGCATATCCCGCTTGCGGAGGTCGCAGCGCATATCACCAGGGAACGCGTCCTGCGCGCGCTGCGGCTCACCGATGCCTCGATGCAAACAGCCGGCTTCCAGCGACCGCGCATTGCGGTCGCCGGCCTCAACCCCCATGCCGGCGATGGTGGAAATTTCGGACAGGAAGAGATTGACGCGATCGGACCGGCGGTGGTCGAAGCCGCCGCTGGCGGGATCGCAACTGAAGGCCCGTTTCCCGCAGACACCGTGTTCCTGCGCGCCAAAGGCGGCGCATTCGACGCCGTGCTGACGATGTATCATGACCAGGGCCAGATCGCGATGAAACTGATGGGCTTCGATCGCGGCGTGACACTGCTGGGCGGCTTTCCGTTTCCGATCTGTACGCCGGCACACGGAACGGCCTACGATATCGCTGGCAAGGGAATCGCAGGGGTCGGAGCCGCGCGCGCGGCGATCCTGCTTGCGGCGGAAATGGCGCAGAAACAAAGACGGATCTGAATCTGCGCTGCGCAACGAACCAGACATTCGGCTCTTGATATGTATTGGACGTTATCGGGAATTGAAGCAGCCAGCCCGCGCCTCGCTTAGGAGAGTCGCCTGGCTAATGTCCACTTCGCGCCAAAAGCGGTCGTCCGCCAGAGGTCCGCTGTCGGACCCAACCCGGACATTAGTATGGCGGGCGCGGGCGCCGTCGTGGCGCTTTCGTTCCTAACCCGGCCGGCGGATGAACCACTACGCCATACGGCTCCGCAATCGCACTATTGTACCGATATCCGGCGCGATTGCTGGCGGCGCGTCGAGGGTAACGAACATGAAGAGACCTCCGAACAGGCCGTTCAAACCGGCTCGCGTGCGCGTAAAAATAGCGCCAAAATCGTCAACGTTTTCAGCGTTCAAGGTAGATCGAGTCGTTCTTAAAGCGAAAACCCCGGAAATCGAGTCGTTTTAAAAATGCGGCTATGAGGAATATCAAATGCTTAACCGAGTCGTTCTTTCGTAGTCCGCACATATTTATTTGCGCTTTGACTTCTCAATCTTTTTCTCCGATTTGTCTCATTCTCCCGTCTCGTCTCTGGAAGTGAGAGCAAGCGGCCCGCGGACAGCGAGGCGATCTCGCCGACAAAGTCATAGACGGCTTTGCGCCATCGCCTCGATCGCCAGCCCTTCGCCGATCCCGAGATTGCCGTGCGCCGACTGACGTTTGTGAAGGTTCATCCAGGCCGGCGGGGATCCGATTGCTTGACCGGGCCGGCTGCTCGAGCTCGCCATTGAGCCAAGGGTCGCAATGTCAATCGGATCACCACGATCGCACCGTTCGCAGATGCAGACCGCACCAAGTATGCAGGGTTCCCGATACAGCGGGCCCCCGCACTTCGGACAGGTTTTCGATGGCAGAAGTCGCGGCATCGCGCCACCAGATCTGTGGAACTACAGGTGAGCCCCACGCAGCGCCCACTGCCAAGGCGGTTTAAGTTGACGAAGCGTAGCACGTTCATGAAGGGTCAGGGTTCCTTCCGTAGTTCTCCGGCCGTGAACATAGTTCCGCCCTCCTCGGCTGCGTTAAAAAACGCCAGCACAGTTCTGAGGTGAGCTGGCAAAAAGACGACATGACGTGCACCTGCATGCTCATCCCTGAGAAACGTCGTGGCTCAAAAACTATCTGCGTCCCGTTGAATGTGAGCTCGCCGCAGCGCAGATGCGCGGATCGCTCTCATGCGGATGCCATTGCATTTGATACGGAGCATCAAATGGATTCCACGCTGGACGACAAGCTCGGGGACGGGCAGATCGCGAGCCTGGAGGAGCAGCTTTCGAACTTGACGCGCGAAGCGGGAGTCACTCCTTCGGCTCCGCTGACCAACATGAAGACGTCTCGCGCCCCGCTGGCAACGATTCATCGATTGGCGGATTGGCGCCGTGGGGCTTTCGTCGGTTCTCTGTTGGCAGCATCCATTGGGGTCGCTGCCTGGTGTTGGTCATCCTCCGTTGATATGGCGATGATGGCCCCCTTAGACCCGGCACCTCTGACACACGCCGCGCCGGAAGCCGCCCCGCCGAAAGACGTCGCGCCAACTGCTGTTGCCCTGTCTTCCGAGTTGGCGCAGCAGCTCCAGCCGATGGCGCGCGATCTCGCAGCCTCGAGGCAAACGGTCGAACAGCTCAAAGCGAGGCAAGAACAATTGGTCCGCGACAATGAAAATCTCGCGAGCCAAATCAAGGCGAGCCGGGAAGAAATGGCACGCAACAACAGTACCATCGACCAGATCAAGGCGACCCAGATCCAGATGGCGCGCGAAAGCCAGACGCTCACCGAGCGGCTCAATGCAAGCCAGGAACAACTCGCCCGCATCATTGCCAACGCTTCAGAGCCAAGGGCGGTCTCCGAAGCGGCTGAGATGATCCCTGAAGAACCAAAGGTGAGCCCCGAAGAGCCAAAGGTAATGCCCGAAATACCACTGCCGCGTCCGCGGCAGGCGGCCAATGTGGCCCAGACGCAAAAGCCGGCGCCAACCCCTGCGCGGCCGCAAGCCAAAAAACCGCAACCGTCATTCGCATGGCCATGGTCAGTGCGATAATGCACCCGGCCAGTCTAGGCCGGGATGAGAGCTGATGCGACGTTACTATTTCGACTTTAGGGACGAGAACGATCTTGCAGTTGATGAAGGGGGCTAGAGCTCCGTACAGCGAGAGGCGGCGCGATCCCTAGCGGACTTCGCCCGCGATGCCGTCCGCACAACGAACCATGACGGCATCCGAAATCACCGTATGGCGATCGAGGTTCGGGACGACAACGGCCCCGTGCTTCAAGCCAAGTTCACATTCCACGTTGAGCGGCAAAGACAGTAAGGCCGCCTTCGGCGCACGACGGGAACGAATCGACGCCTGGCAGCGTAGAATCGGGGCGGCCCCACAGACGCCGCCGCGGTTCCAGCTCTTTGCGCCGCTCTTGCGGCCATCCCACTGCACATGCGCCTCGCTGTGCTTGGCCGCGCCGGTTGGGCCAGTCAATCTTGGCCCAGCTATGTCGCGCCCCCAGGCGCATGCCGCGTTCGTTCAGTTTGACCCTGTCACCCAGGGCAAGCTGCGGTTTCATCGGCGACTCCGCTCGCGCTCCCCCATCACCACGCTCCGCAATTGCGCAAGCGGGGCCCGGGATGTCGTTGTCCTCGACCACCGAAAGCGCGGTGGCGATATCGTCCTGCGTCTCGGCCTGCATTTGGCGGGATGCGCCACCATCGAGGTATCTTCATGTTCGCCAGGTCAGCCTTGCGTACATTTGTTGAAGATTCGGCGTCCACTTCCGCTTCGCGCGCGCCGCCATGAATCGCTGATGCCTCAGTTGAAAAGGCCGACAATCCGGCTGACTGGAAGCGACAGGCGAATTAGCTGAAATGCACGCGCGGGTCTTGTTATTGTGCGCCAGTGTTTTGTTTCTAATAGCCAGTGTTGAGGCCGGCAAAAGGCGGTCCGAGTATGAGGTCTGGAGTGAACCGGATTGGCGAGTGTTCCAGAATTAACCCGCATCGCGGACATCAAGCTTAACAAGCGAGTTTCGTTGCGGCCGATCTAAACAGGCATAGCGTGCTGCAAGTCGCGCAGATTGGCCAGTCCCCAAGTTTGGTCCGCGTACTGCGCGATTAGGGGCCGCTTCGAGCTCTCGGGGCGGCCCCGCCCCCTCATTTTGAAAAAGCTTTTTCCTTCTTGGTCCACTCCGTTTGAGGATCCGATACTGCTTCTGAATGGCCGCCGGCTCCTTGCTTTGAGGGATGCCGCCAACCACATCACGAAGCTGTCGAAGACTGAACACTTCGCGCCGGAATGGCAGGCCGCCAGCTGTGCTACGGATCAAGCGAACGCTTGAGGGGCCGGAGATCGATGAGATCATCCGGGACGTGGAGGCGCGCAAGGCGCAGATTTCGGCTCTGGCGATCAAACAACTAGGCGTCCGGTAAGGCCGGCTCAGTTGGCGGCCTCTTTCATTCCTTGAAGCTAAGCATCTTGAGGCAGTCTTGGTATAGCGATAGGACAGCCTCTCACCGGAAAAAGATAGATATCCGCGCCGACATAGACGAAGTCCCGCCCTTCCGACTTTAAGTTGTCGTCCGTGAAGAATCGGGATTTCAGGCTGGGCTGAGCCGCAATTTGAGGCTGAGCCGAGAGCGGATTTCGAACAGCAGAAAGCTCAGCCACCGGATGAGGCGGCGGAAGTTGTAGCCGACGGCGGCCATGACGGCATTGGTGGCATCGCCCTGGCGATGCCAGAGGTAATTGCGGCCCATGCAGTGCTCGGATTTGAGATGGCCGATGACCGGCTCGACGGCGGAACGCCGTCGGAGCTCGCGCTTGATCTGTGGTGTCACCCGCCGCTTCTGTCCTGAGATGAACACCCTGAACTTGTAATCGGGCGGGGCGTTGTGGCCGCGATAGCCCTTGTCGAGGAGCGCGCGCTCGATGGTGTTGCCGATCAGCTCCTCCATCTCGGGGATGACGGTTGCAAGTGTATGGCCGTCATAGGGGTTGCCGGGCAGCGCCTTCACATGGGTCACGAACTGCCCACCCTTGGCGTGCGCCAGCGTGGTGGCGACCGAGACCATGACGCCGAACTCGTAAGGTCGGTGCGCCTTGCCCTTGCCGATGCATTCCACCTCCGGCGCGTGCAGCGAGTAGACCTTCGGTCCACGCTGGTGCTGCTTCTGCTCAAGCACGCGTCGCGCCCGTGCCAGCATGCGCTCCAACACGATCCCACCGAGCAAGTCGGCGTTGCCACCAAGTTTGCGGCCGATGTCGCGGATGATACGGCCGAGATAGGTTTTGAGCTTCTTCAAGGCTTTGTTGGCGCGCTTGAACTGCTTGGCGTGGGCATAACGCTGGTGCTTGATCAGCGCGAACTTGCCCACTCTGGCATAGGACTGGCGCAGCTTGACACCATATCGTTTCGCCAGCCGGACCAGGATCTCGCGGGCGCGGTTCAGCAGCCTGGCATCGGTCGGGAACATCACGTTCTTGGGCTGCACCGTCGTGTCGATGATGACCCGATTAAGATCGGCCGGTTTGATCGCCTCGGTCTTGCTGGCCACCGCAAGGCTCTCCTGCAGCAAGGCCTGCAACTTCTCCTCGCCCATGCGTTGCCGCCAGCGCGTCAGCGAGGAGCGGTCGAACATCAGGCGGTGCTGGAAGAACTCCTCGCCGCAGAAGAACTGGTAATAGGGGTTCTCCACCCAGCGCTCGCACAGCACTTCATCGGAGAGGTCGTAGGTGTGCTTGAGGATCGCAAGCCCCGCCATCAGCCGCGTCGGCAATGCCGGCCGGCCGGGCTTGTCCTCGTAGACCGCTCCGAATTTATGCTCGAGGAAGGGCCAGTCGATCGTCCGCGCCAGCTTCACCAGCGGGTGGCCCATATCGATGATCGCGTCCAGCCGCGAGCGCAGAAGGTCGCTCTGTCCCGTCTCTCGTCGTTCCTTTGGCCGCATCGTCCCCTCCGATGCCACCAAGAGAATCACGACCCCCGATTCGAGGGAAACCCAAAAAACAAAATTGCAAGCTTTCCCGCTATCAAGCCCCAAAAGCTGGCAATCTCAAAAGCCGCCGAGCCAGGAAAATCGACTCCCTCTCAACGGCTTGGGAAATTTTTCACGGCCGACTAAGTTGGAGGTCATCGACTTTGGCGGCGTGACCGAGATGACCGCCTCTTAGCTCGGCATCACGGACATGAGACGCCGCAGACGGACCACCGCTGGCATGCCCCGCAAACGGTGCGGCGCTAACCCTCATGCGGAAACCGGAGCAGAACCACACCCAAGGAGCAACAACATGACCCCACACATCCCCGAGGAATTTTCCACTAGGTGGATCGACAGGAGTCCTTTCGTGGTCATGGGCAACACGATGCCGCCCCGAGATCCTAATGAAGACGAAGAGGACGAAGAGGAAGAGGACGAAGAGGAGCGCGGCGACAAGCCGCCGGTCGTGCGCGAGCTGGACGAAGACTAGAGCATGATGCTTTTAGGATTGGGCATAGCGTGAGTTTCGGAAATAGTTGGCGCATTCGGTGGGCGTAAATGCTCGGAGGATTTCGCCGATTATGACGCAGATGGTTTCGGCCGAGCGCGCGGCGGCCTTGCGCAACAAGTGCTTGAACTTGACGAAAACCTGTCGATTGGGTTCAGGTTCGGCGAGTGAACGGACGTCGCAGTCGCGACGGTTGATGTTGCCTGTTGGCAGATGTCAGGGGCCCGGGCAAACCACTCTCCGGGTTCCGCCCTATCCACACGTCCGGGTGTCCTCCAGACGTCAGCATAATTCCGGAACATTGCCACTTGTTCCCGAAATTCCCGCTGGCCCGTTCCTTCAGGCTGGGGCCCGTTTCCTTTTGAGAGCTGAGGCGGTGGCGCCGCGACCGTCCCCTAAGGGCAGTAACAGTCACCCAGCCACCGGCCTAACCTGTAGCGATGAGCCGTGACACCGTTCTCATCCTACTAACGCTGGTCTGGTTGGCCGTCGTGGTCGCGGCCTTCTTTATGCTGCTCAAGTAAAGGCCGCCTTAGTGAGCGCGTACTGGCCTGCTTCCGACGTCGGTAGCCCAGTTTGAAAAATGCAGAGCCCTGATTTAGGTTTTGGTGGCTCCCGCGTGCCGGGAAGCAAGACGAGGATTTGAACGGGGGGCACACCGTGCAGGACCTCAAAGCCAAGTTAGAAAAGCTACGGATCGAGGCCGAAGATTGCGAACTCATCGGCAGGCTGGCCACCGATATTCACAAGCGTGAGCTGTTCTTAAGATTGGCTGTCGATCTGAGGGGCATGGCCCGCGACATTGAGGCAGTGATCGCTACCCGTCCGCCCATAACGAAATAAGGCCGCCGCCTCTAGGGGCTGTCCCAGCAGGCAACGCCATTTGCTGGTCGTCGGCAACGCTACCGGTGTTTTGGGAACAACTGTATCCGTAGGATTGTTTCGTTTGCAGGCCACAGTCGCACGCACCCGCCTCAACACTAATGCCCCGAGAGGGCGTGGGGCCGTGTGTTCAATCTCGCTCGCCAGCAACGTCTACAAAGGCGACGACACACAAAGGCAATCGCGATGCTATATCGCGGGATCGAATACTCCGTTGTGCAGGGCATTGTACGCCGCCATTGGAAGTGGGCAGCAACCGTCTCCGGGACCAAGATATCCGGGTATGGCGGCACGCGGGACGAGGCGATTGGTAACGCGGAAAAAGCCATCGAGCGCGCCATCCAGAAGCAACGCTTCAAGCAGTATTTAGATGGAGAAGATCGATGACCATTAGCAGAAGTACTGCCGCAAGAGCTGCTTTAGTGTTCACTGCAATCTCGGTTAGTGGTGCCGCTGTTGCTCAAGGTGCTCCCCCGGCAAAGAAGCCACCGGTCGGCGGGAAGCCGGCTGTTCAAGCGAAGCCGAGTGCGCCAATGGGATGCAAACTGGTAGGGACTGTCAAGGGCACCAAGATTTGGGGGGGCGACTGTGTTGGTGCATCAGAACTTAGGGGTGCTACGCCCACTGAAGAACTCTCACCGCCGCCCGCGGTCGCTCCCACCGAAAGGCAATAATAAAAGCCAAGCAGCCTCGCAGGTGCGCGCTTGCGCCTATAGCACCGACTGGAGAAATCGTATCGCAAGGAAGATGCCAACCGCCGTGACGAATGTGATGCCAATCGCGATGGCAAAGTTTCGGACGATGTGTCCCCAGTTCATAAGTCTTCTCGGATGCCCTTGAAAAACGGGTGCCGCACCTCGCCCTCTGCCGATTTCGCACGGTACTCAATCTCGACTAGCAACTCCGGCTCGACCCAGATGCCCTTGTGCGCGATCCGTTTGGTGTAAGGCTGCGTCTTACGGATCAGCGGCTTCAACTGCTTGCGCAGCGATTTGTTCGGCATGATCCATGCCTGCTATGCGCCGATAACGACCAAATTCCGCACCGCAGCGGAATGACGCGATGTGCCATAACCGGACTCATGCACTGCAGCAATCGACAGTTTTCGATCACCTCGTCGGCTCGGTAAATGGGCACAAGTGACGTAGCATTTCCGACGGCGCCAGCGATAAATTGCGAGTTGTGCCTGCAAATAAAGGACTTCTCGCATCCAGTGTCGAGAACGCCTTAATGGCCATAACTTGAAATGCGTATACATTCGAAGGGGGTCGGGGATATCCCACCTGGTCTGGTGCAAATCGTGATCCCCCGTGATCATCTATTGCCTTCTTTTGGGCACGTATGGGGAGGAGCGTGACGGCCCTCGTAACGGGCCAGCGGCCACCGCAGGGGTGCGGCTGCAATGACGCATCGATCCCACGAGATCCCGCAGGACGACCTCCGGAACCTCGTCCGCGTTGTATCAGCTTGCACATTAGGCCTGTGGGCATTCGCAGCAGGTTTGCTAATCGGCGTCTTTCTATTTTCGTGATCGAGGGCGCCTTGCCACATACGCGGCCGTCATAAATTTTTTCCGCGCCCAGCCGCCGCGCGAGGCACGATGCCCGGGGGCGCGGCGGTGCCGTAGGCTATCGGATCAGCAATGCCGCGAAGGCGCAGGCGAGGCCGATCAACATGATCCCCGAAGCTATTACTATGACCAGATCGATTGACCAGGGATGCCCGCGTCCACCGATCAGGTCAAGATGCCAGGAGCGGCTTTCGTCCCGGTATGTGTGAAGGTGCATGGCAGTACCCCTCCTCGTAAGCGTTGGCGGACCCATTCAATCGGCAATTGCCAAAACAGTTCCTTGGCCGGCTTCCGATCGCGGCTTCGCCTAGAAGGCCACGAGACGCGGCGGCCTATTGCTCTTGACCGGGATTCCCCACCTACCCGTTGCGGGTCAATAGTAGTTTGAGTGCCATTGATCCAAATCAACGGTTGGCCGACCCCCTTGGGGCCATCTACGCCTAAAGGGAAGAGCGTGGCGCGGCTGTTAGCGCACCACGGCATCGAGAGCCGTACGTTCGCCTCGGCGGAGGCGTTGCTTGAGAGCGACAGCGTGCAGACGGCAAGCTGCTTGCTGGTTGATATTCACCTCGGGGGAATTTCGGGAATTGAGCTACAGCGCCGGCTTGCGGCATCGGGATCGAAGTGGCCCGTCATCTTCATGACTGCAAACGACGACGAGGCCACGCGCAACGAGGTGATGCACGTCGGGTGCATCGCCTATTTGCGCAAGCCGTTCGCGCAGCATGTCTTACTGAATGCCATCTCGAAAGCTGTGGCTTAGTCGGCGCAGCCAAAACAAGAACGCGCGGGTCGTCACGTCCGCTCCACGGCTTAGTCAATGTGTAGATGTCTGGCTGCGCGCGCCGTGGGACGAGGTGAAGGCGCTGCAACGGCCTTTGCTGGACGACGCGCTGCAGATCGTCATGCGCGGCGCGGACAAGGAAGAGAGGACGGCTGCGCTATGAAGGACGTCTGCGACCGCTAGGCATATGGTGGCACCTCGACGAGCGTACCGATCAAACGTAACAGGGCTTGGTGCTCAGGTCCTTTCACGCCGCTCCGCAGGAATTCGCCTATCTCAATGTGAGACAGTCGACCACCAGATGGCGCATTTGGCTGATGGATAATGAACGCATTTCCGTTGGTCGGTTCGCGCCCCAAGAACCATGCATCTCCATCCGGACTACGATACAGTTCTCTTCTCTCGGACATAAGGTTTGCTTCCGATTTTTTGCGGACAACCGCGCAATTGGATGAAGCTCACCCAGGCCGGCACGGATCCGTTTGCTTGACCGAGGCTGGCGGCTTCAGCTCGCCATTGATCCAAGGGTCCGCGGTGTCCGTCGGATCGCCACGATCGCATCTTTCGCAGACGTAGAGCGCACCCAGCAATCAGCGTTCTCGATGGAGCGGGCCACCGCACTTCGGACAGGACTTCGATGGCAGTAGTCGCCGCATCGCACCTAACCCGATGGAACCTGCAGGCTACACCTGTGCCCTGGCGCAGCGCAAGGCCAGCCTTACCCGATGTCGTTTTTCGGTCCTCCAAGATGGCAGCGGGTCGGCTTTGAGACGAATGGACGCGAGACCCCAACGCGGTAGAATGAGACTTAAACACGGCTGGCCAGCGCTGATTGAGTGGCTCGCGATAGCGGCGACGATGGGTTTG
Organism: Bradyrhizobium algeriense; assembly: GCF_036924595.1. NCBI lineage: Bacteria > Pseudomonadati > Pseudomonadota > Alphaproteobacteria > Hyphomicrobiales > Nitrobacteraceae > Bradyrhizobium > Bradyrhizobium algeriense. The sequence goes on from NZ_JAZHRV010000001.1 coordinate 5,150,413, forward strand.
GGGGCCGCTTATTCTTGCGATCCTGATCCTCAAAGTGATCTTGATGGACGACTCTGTGCTCAGGAGGACACGAGGCTGGATCGTGGTGACCCTTTGCCTCGCTGGAGCGGTCACCTGTGCTGCCTGGAGCATCAAACTCGGGACGCAGCATTACCGTATTCAGCAGCTCTCAGCGGCCGACCGAATGACCTGCTTCCGCTGCGAGGACACGGGCTGGGTCTGCGAGAACCACACGGAGCGGCCCTGGGAAGGCGATCATGCCTGCGGCTGCGGCGGAGGCGGCGCGCTGCGGTCTACCTGTCCAGGGCGGCAATAGCTCGCTGGTAGTTCAAGAACCAGGCGGCCAACCGTCGAAGCCAGCGGCGCCTGGGTCGCCTAGCGGTGACAATTCATGGATTGTCCGCAACGCCGCCGAGGGCCTTTGGGTAGTGGGTCAGTTTATTGTGGCAGGATAGCTGAAGCCGTTAGGTTCCTGCTGGAACACCGTGCTCATACGGAATCCCAAGCGGCTGTGGAAAAATCTATAGTGGCTGTCGCCGGGGCTGCTTTTCATTCCGAATCAATTTTGCCGGCAGAGGGGTCGCTGAGAGGCGCCCCCTTTAGATTCTAGCGCGCCTGGCAGAGACTCTGCGGGACATCGAGGAGAACCACGACAAACCAGATTCGGCGATCGCCGCGCCGCAAGCGAGCTAAGAGCTACAGGTCATGCGATGAAGCAGGCGAAATGAACGGCAGGCTCTCACTCTCGATCTTTACGATAGAGATCGACGGTAGGCCGACACTTGCCTTGCAGGCAAAGAAGTACAGCGAGGTCGAAGACATTTGCGAACAACAATGGTTTCGCGCCGATCTGACGGCGCTGAAATCCAACGACGTTCCATTATGCGACACGATGTCTATTTTCAGAGTTAGACTGGCACACCCGGACGAGGCGGCAGTTTACCGGGAAGCTGCAGAAGCCGCTAAGCCGTCCGACGGCATCGACATTGTCTATCTCGTGGATATCGACGACGATCTCTTTTAGCTTTGATTGGTACAAACTTGCAGCTACGACGCCTCCGGCTGTCAGCACTACGGCAGGCATTCTCTGGCGAACCACGCTGATCGCCCGGCTTCTGGCACATTTCGGACATCAACATTTTGCCGAACGGCCGCTTTGCGCCAAGAGCTGCCGTCCCCGCCAAGTCGCATTTTGACCCGGAGCGGAAATTCAGGCTAGTGACCAAGTTTGACATTCTCATTCGAGCGAAGCGCAATGGGCTAGAGTGCCCATCCGAACGTGCGTTGCAGAGTCTCACTGGCGTTCGAATCGAACCAGCGCCCGTGGCTGAGAATGATGCGTTCTGGCTGCCATGACAGCATTTTTTGGACCGCCGCTCGCGTCTTTCGTTTCTGCAAAAGAAGCGGCAACCGCATGCCGAAGAATATTTGGCCGCGCGGATAGTACATTCCGGTCAGCTTGGCGGCGAACCGCCATGGCTGCCTGATCATGTCAAGCTCAAGGTTTATGATGGTGTCAGCCAATATGAGGGTTTTCGACTCCTTGTGGAAGAAAACAATCTCCCCGAAAATTCCTCCGGGAACGCGGTTTGATCAATTTCGGCGCGCCATTCCTCCGGCGGTTCGATGCCGATGTCTCTATCGAAATGCACATCGATGCCCCGCGAGCGGGCACGCTTGCGTGCGCGCGGAGAGGCCCAGGCAACCGCCCCCGGAAATGCACGCGACCACTCGCCAATGTGTGCGTAATGGAACTGGTTCGGCGATACGAGCTAGCGGACTGTGCCCATCGCCTGCAGGCGGTCAGCGAGCGCAGGCTCGAATGCGATGGGGGAATGGATGAACAGGTCGCCGTTGCCGAGCCGCACCACGGTCATCCGAGTAGTAAACGGCAACGGAAGCCTTACTCCGGCCGTCGTCAAATACTCGAAAGGACCGTCCACGATACCGATGTTCCGGGCGACCGGCTTGTATTGACCCGAAGATCGACGTTGCCGGTCCGGCCGAAGTGCACGTACCTGAAGCCGTTTCCATTCCATCGTCAGGAGGCAGGGGTTGCCCTCTCCTCACCCGCAGGTAACCCTTGTCTGCGGTATTCTGCGGAGCCGCCGTTCACCACCGATTGGTAATGCAAGACGTAATCTGCGGCCATCCGTCCTGCCGTGAAGCGTTCCTCGAACCGATCGCGCACGCGCTTGCGATCGAGTTCCCTCAGCCGTTTGACGGCTTGAATAGCTTGCTCTTCGTCATCGACCACGAAAACGGTAACGTCTTCGTCGATGACCTCCGGGACCGAGCCGGAGCGAAAAGCGATGACGGGCGTGCCGCATGCCATCGCTTCAATCATGACCAGGCTGAACGGTTCGGGCCAATCGATGGGAAAGAGCAGCGCAGCGGCTCCCGCCAAAAACGGCTGTTTCGCCTTGTCATTCACTTCGCCGATGAGCCTGATCTGCGTGCCGTCGATTTGCGGTTCGAGCCGCTCCTTGAAATAGCGCCTTTCGCCGCGAGGCAGCTTGGCCGCGATGCGGATTGCGCTTTCCGGCCCTTTCTCGGCCGTCAGGCGCCCCAGGAAGGCAAGATAGGACCCTTGTTCGTACGAAGGGCGGAGTAGGTCGGTGGGAAGACCATGATGGACCGTACCGCGCCAATTCGCCCCGGCCAGAGGCAGGCGTTGATTGTCGGATATCGAGACGAAAGGGGCGTCGGAAAACTGGCGGACCACATCCGCCAGCCCAGGCAGATCGAGCCGTCCGTGCATCGTAGTGACGAAGGGCACGCCGAGGCGGCTGAGCAGCGGCAAATGCAGCCAATCGATATGCGAGTGCACGACGTCGAAATCTTCGACCCTTTGCGCGATCGCCTCAAGCAGAGCGGTGCAAGCGGCTGCGGGATCGGCGGCGGGTCTGCCCAGGCGGAGTGCGCGGGGCCAGACCGGATGCAGCTTCCCGCGCGTGCGGGAGTCTCCGCTGGCGAACAAGGTCACCTCGTGGCCCAGGCTGACGAGCTCGTCTACCAGCCAGGCAACCACCCTCTCCATCCCGCCGTAAAGCCTGGGAGGAACGCTCTCGGCCAACGGCGCGATCTGGGCAATCCGCATGACAGCTGATCTCGACCTTTTGCTTGGTGACCATGCGAGAACCAAGAAGACGTAGCGAGTGTTCCTAACGCAGTTGCCGATTCTTCCCGAGGAACCACCGGTGCCGCAGGCATTGGAGTCACCCGCATGGTGTGGGAACAAGTCACCCGGAACAAACGTTGGGCCAAGAAGCAGGTCGGCCCGAACGGTGGGGCCCAAGAGTTCGTAGTTGATGGGCGGAGCGCCAGCGAGTTCTAATTCAGATGGTTCTGTAGAATGCGGCCGCGACCAATCGGCCTTCCTTTCGCAACCATGGCTCGTCTGGGCCGCCCGCAAGCGATGCGGTCATGCGCCGACACCTTTCGGCAGTTCTAAGCTGAACAAAAACGCACCTTCGGGAAAAGTCCAGTCTGCTCGCTTCGACCGACACATACGTCCGACTGCCGAAAATCACTTCAGGCATTTGAGCCGTGCGCATTAGTGCACCGGTCGCCTACATCCTTCTTTATGCCGCGTTGTACGCTGCCTTCGGCGTAGCGTCGCCGTTTTGGCCAAGATTTTTCGAAATGAGAGGCCTAAGCCCGCAGGAGATTGGCATTGTGCTCGCTGCCGCGATGGTAACGCGTCTTCTGGCCGGACCAATGGTTGGGATGCTTGCAGATCGAGCAGGTTCGTTGCGCTTTGCTCTCGCAGTTTGTACTGCATTGGCCGCTGCATCGGCCGCCGCTTTATTGTGGGCGCATTCCTTCGCGTTGCTGCTTTTCATAGCTGTGCTCCAAGCCGCTTCTCTGGCTCCCACGACTTCTCTGGCTGACGCATTATCGGTCAACGCGGCAAGACCGCGGTTGGCCGGGAAGGAATTTGAGTACGGCTGGATACGGGGCTCGGCATCATTGGCGTTCATATTTGGCACACTGACGGCCGGGCAGCTCATCAGCCGAACCGATGTTACGCCTATCATCTGGATGAATTTATCGTTTCTCGTCGTAGCGGCCCCCTCAACTGCATTGTTACCACCTGTCACGCCCCCCTCTTCACCACTCACCCGCGGATCTTCTGTGATCGGCGAGCTCGGTGAGCTCCTTCGGATCCCACGCTTTCGGACGATGATACTGGTTACATCCTCCGTCTATGGCAGCCATGCGACGCACGACGCGTTCGCCGTCATTTGGTGGAGTGCTGCCGGGATCGAGCCTTGGACCATAAGCATCCTCTGGTCGGAAGCCGTGGCTGCGGAAGTTGTGGTGTTCTTTCTGGTCGGCCCAGTTCTACTCCACCGGCTCGGGGCCTGGGGGGCCGCCGTTCTGGCTGCCGCGGCCGGCATTGTGCGGTGGTCTGTGGCCGGCGTTACGACCTCCGTGTTGGCGCTTTCAATTATCCAGCCGCTGCACGGCTTTACCTTTGCCCTGCTTCATCTCGCCTCGATGCGCGTGATGCAGACGCTGGTACCCGCCCGTCTGGCGGGAACCGGCCAATCCATTTACGCGTTTGGCTCAGGTTGCTTGACTGCCGTGCTGACCCTGTTGTCGGGGATTCTCTACGCAAAGTTTGGAGGGGCGGCCTTTCTTCCGATGGCCCTTCTATGTGCTGTCGCACTCCCGCTTGCGTGGCTTGGTTTTGCTGACGAACGGAATCGTTCTGTCGGCGTTCTTTGATCATCCCGCGCAACCGTCTCTGCGAGCCCTCAGGGTGCCGGCTTCGTGGAGTATGTACGGTGTGGGATAGAGAAGTCGGAACTTGCGGAGAACTCTGGTCAGTGCGCACGAGCCCTGTGGTGCGCCGCCGGAAACTCTAGGCTTGGCGTCGGGAGTGCTTTGAGAGCGCGCGATCGCGCCGATGGATACAGATCCGCGTTTCGTAATTTTTGCAGGCTCTTTCGGCCTGACATTGGAATTGGTGGGACACCCACGGAGTGCGGCACCCCTGTATCCATGTTGCTCGACGGAGGATGTGCCTGAACCGGCTATGGCGATCGAGTATGGGGCCCGATCACCCTCCCGACGTCCGCGATGGCATGCTGCAGCATAAGGGCGAGGACAGTATCCCGCCCCGCAATACCGTGCCGTTTGCTCAACGAGCTTCCGCGCATGCAATGGCGGCGATCTACCGGCCTGCGCAATCGGCAATGACTTCCGGGAAAGCCAACACGCGGCGTTGGAAGCTCCGTTTCGAGCCGTGCACAGCCCCTTTCGTCGACCCCCTGATGGGATGGACCGGCGGGGACGGACAACCTGTCCCAGATCGAATTGGACTTCTGCCCAGGCAGCGGTCGCCTATGCCAAACGACAGGGCCTCAATTTTTTCGTGCAAGGTCATGCAGAGGCGACGCAGGATTGCTGCCCGACGTGACGCTATGGGTGTTGGGATTTGCATCCGACCATGTTGCGGCGCCGAACGCGTGGGTGAGCGGCATTGTCATCGGCGCAGTGGCGACCGCAGCGCTCGCGAAACTCGCCGAGTGGGAGGTATGGATCAATCTCCTGCTCGGGGTGTGGTTTCTGGTCTCGCCTGCTGAGTTTCTCGGCTCGGACGACAGCGCGATGCGTCCACTATCGGCATCGGCTGATCGTCGCCGTGCTGTGCATCAGACGTCGCAGCAGCGGGTCGGTGCCCAACGATAAGGATGTCGCGATGAGGATGCGGGCTGCTAGACCCGGCCCGCATCCCGCAGTTTTTGCGATGCAACGGGGTCGGGCCTGCGCATGGCGCCCGCGCTTGGCAATTAGAGCACACTACCAGGAACGGGTGCAGGAAACGTCGGTTCAGGGCTCGGCGTCGAGATGAGATAAAGCGCGCCTGCGACGAGCATCACGGCAGTAAGCGCTAGTCCAAGCATGGCTAAAGCCAGTTCGTGTGGGTCTTCCATGGAATGAACCCCGGCCCCTTGGCATCCGACCGGCACCCTTCGGCTTGGGCTGCCCGTTATCCAGCCCTTTGGTGGAAGGGCCGCTTGCGTTGGTGGCTCCAGCCAAGGGCCCGCAGCCGCCGTTATGCGACTACTGCAAAGGTGCTGGCGCACCCGTTATGACAATTGCCAGAATGAACAGCATGCGCAGAAGGCAGCCTGTCATCCCGACCAGCTTTCCGATTTCGGAGCGCTCGAAGAACATTGCTTCTGCCTCCTCATTTCGTTACCCGGCCCGAGACCAGCCCTCACGGGTTGAACCGATCAAGCTGCCATCGCAACACGGTCGGTCGATCCACTTAGTGAAACGGCGATGGCTTGCACGGCCGAGTTGAATGATTTCCAGCGCGCATACGCCGCGGAAAATCTCGGTTACCCTCTTGAAACCAAACGGCCATTTGCTCGTTTTTTTGCCTGCCGCGGTAAGCGGTCCGGGCGCCCTCGGGGCCCGGCGAGACGGGCGCCCGGAGGTGTCCGCCGCCTGCTCGTACCCATCTTGCTCCTTGGAGGATTTGGCTATGAGGACTTACGACATCACTCCCCTGCGGCGATCCGCTCTGACGCCTCCGTCTGTCGACGCCGGATTGTCGAGATATCTCGCCGAAATCCGCAAATTTCCGATCCTCACACCAGAGGCAGAACTCGCCTACGCAAGGCGCTGGCGCGAGTATCGGGATCGCGACGCCGCATTTCAACTGGTTACTAGCCACCTTAGGCTGGTCGCCAAGATAGCAATGCGCTATCGCGGCTACGGCCTTCCGATCGCCGACCTCGTCTCCGAAGGCAACATGGGCCTGATGCAGGCCGTTAAGCGGTTCGATCCGGACCGGGGTGTCCGCCTCGCCACCTATGCGATGTGGTGGATCCGGGCCACGATCCAGGAGTACATCCTTCGATCCTGGTCCCATGTGAAGGTCGCCGCCAGCGCCACCCAGAAGAAATTGTTTTTCAAACTGCGGAAGGCCAAGAGCGCGATCTCGGCGTTCCAAGACGGCGATTTGCGGCCGGACCAGGCCCCCCTCATTGCCGAGCGTCTTAAGGTTGCTGAACGAGACGTGGTCGATATGAATCGGCGTTTGCAGGGCGACGTGTCGTTGAATGCACCGGTCCACCACGACGAGGATAAAGCCGGCGACGTATTGGATTGGCTTGTTGATCCCACACCAACCCAGGAAACAACGTTCGCCGATCAGCAGGAGACCGCTTATCTTCATCAGGTCCTGAAGAGCGCCATCGCGACGCTTAACCCCCGCGAACGTCGAATCCTCACCGCGCGCTGGCTGACGGACGAGCCTCCGACCCTTGAAGAGCTGGCTGCGGAACACGGTGTATCCCGCGAACGCGTCCGCCAGATCGAGCAGCGGGCTTTTCAAAAGGTGCAGGCTGCGATGCGGAGTTACGGGCGCGGCGCCGGCGGTAAGTAGCCGGAGCTGTACCGCTCTTAGCCTTCGAAAGATCGATCATGCGGATCGACGCCACGGCCATCGGGTGGCGACGACGGATGTGGCCCCCGATAGCCGCTTTCCGCACCAAGAGGAAGGAATCGCCTACGCAGCATGACCGGGCGCAGCCCAAGGAACGTTTTCTTTGGTGGTGCGTTCGGCGGCCAGCGGGCGAGTCCGCAACCACAATGACGAGCCCGACGAACTTTTACGGAGGATGACATGATGAAAAGACTGTTGGTATTTGTGCTGGCGGGCGCTCTCATGGCTCCCACCACAGGCCTTGCGAGCGAGAGCGCGTTCAGCAATGACGGGGCCCGGCAAGCAGCGTCGAAATTTCCGGAGAAGCTTCCGCTCCTGCCGATCCCCCATCTTGAGACGATGCCGTGGATGAACTTTGACTGGGAGACGAAGGGACCAAGAGTGGACACCCTGTTGCCGCCCAGTTTCGTTGTCCCGGCGATCCCGAAAGACTCGGCGTTTGCCAATAACGACGTCTTTAACACCAAGCAGTTGTTGGCAGGGACGGGAGTTAAATAGAAAGCGCAAGCCAACCACCGCCGCTTTCGGCGGCGGTGGTTCGATGGTCGCGCCACATTCGGAGTTCGGGATCCTCCTCCAGGCCGCTAACAGAACATGCGGTTTGCGCAACTGGACTCCTGCCGCCCCCTCTTGAAATTCGATTGGCATTTTCTAATTTCTTGCGTGCCGCGACAAGCGGTCCGGGCGCCCTTCGGGGGCCCGGCTGAGACGGGCGCCGGAGGTGTCCGGGGCCTGCTCGTATCCATCTTGCTCAACGGAGGATTTGGCTATGAGGACTACCTACGATTTTGCTCCCCTTTGGCGGTCGACCATCGGCTTTGACCGCCTTTTCGACCTCGTCGATGCCGCGCAGCAGCAGACCGGCTCAGAGGACAATCATCCGCCGTGCAACGTCGAGCGCGTGGGCGAAGACCGCTACCAGATCTCGCTGGCGGTCGCCGGTTTCTCACCGGACGAAATCGAGATCACCGCAGAACAAAGCGTCCTGACCGTGGAAGGCCGGAAAGCCGAGAAGCAACAGGGCGAATTCCTCTACCAGGGGATTTCATCGCGGCCTTTCAAGCGGCAGTTCAATCTGGCGGACCACGTCCAGGTCAAGGGAGCGGCGTTTGACAACGGCTTGCTCCGGATTGAACTGGTTCGAGAGCTGCCAGAGGCCATGAAGCCGCGTCGGATTTCCATCGCGGGTTCGTCCGCTCCGAATGTCCGGCAGATCGACGGCCAAGCGGACGCCTGACCGCGGTCAGACTTTAACTGACTTCCGCGACGGTCCCGTCCGCGGCGGAGGTCGCTTATCGAGGGAGAACACAACCATGGCTATCAAGGATCTGATTCCCTGGAACAACAAGGGACGCGAAAGTTGGTTTCCAGCGCGCCTCCGAGGTACGTCAATTCCTTGCGTTGCACCGCGAAATGAATCGCATGTTCGAGGACGTATTTCGCGGATTCGATGTTGCACCGTTCGGGTTTGCCTCGCGGACTCTGGATAGGCTCGGCTGGCCGCAGATCGACATCGAGGAGACGGACAAGGAGGTGCGCATCACCGCCGAGCTACCCGGTCTCGATGAGAAGGACGTCAGCCTGGAAATCGCAAATGGCGTTCTTTCGATCTCCGGCGAGAAGAAATCGGAGTCGGAAGACAAGGCCCGTCGCTTCAGTGAACGGTACTATGGTCGCTTCGAACGGCGCATACCGCTGGAGGACGTCGAGGAGGACAAGGTCTCCGCCGCGTTCAAGAACGGCGTGCTGACCGTAACGGTGCCGAAATCCGCCGAAGCGAAGAATGTCCGCCGCATCGCGATCAATCGCAATGGCTGACCGCATCCGTCCGGGCGCTCGATCGGTGAGCACCCGGACGACGGCGTTATTTGCATGCAGGGAGATGCCGCGTGGTCAAGGAACGGAGGAGCGAAAAAGAACTGCGCCAGATGATGCTCGCGGCGGCTCGCCAACACGTCGAGTGCAACGAGCTGGAAGATCTTTTCATCTTTGGACCCACGCCACGGCCTGGCGCCAATTGGGGCTTTGGGATCGCAGGCAAGGAGAACAAGGTCTCTGTGGCCTGCTACACGCGCCTCGACCAGATCGCCAGCCACCTTCAGGGAAAATATGAGCTGCATCCGGTCAAGGCTGCCCGGCGCGATATCGAAGCCAGGGTTTGGTCCCTGGTCCATGATCACCCAACGCTCAAAGCGTGGCTTTCACGTTCCGGCGGCGCCTACGACATCGCCACGTTCAAGAAACTGGAAGGTCAGCCGAATTGGACAATGGAATGGAATACTGACGATCAGCCGGCCAAAGCTGCCTTCGAACGTATCGTTCGGTCTGTTCAAACGCAAATAGAGTTGGAATCATGATTTTGAACATTGCAGAGGTCGAGTAGTCAGCTGCCTCCCAGTTTGCCAATCAGCACATAGGACAGACCAGTCAGATGGATGCGATGTAACGAATGTCGCCCTTCGCGAGGTGAAAAACTCGGCAGCGGAGTACTTGCAGCTTTTGATGGCCATTACCGCTGGCGTTCGGCCGCTCGGCTGCAATTCGCGCCGGCTTGCATACGGGCGAACCCGAAATTCGTGATGACAATGATGTCAGTGAATCACTGTCAACATCACATCCCGTGCAAGTCACCTCGCCGGCAACAACGAGGTTCTGGCTTCCAGCACGGTCTGCGGGCCGATAACCAGTTCTTGGCCGCGGATGCTGGAGTAGCCCCTAATCGCCTTCCACAATCTTGATCGGCAGCTTGAGATCAATCAACCGCGCCTGCAGAAGGGACAGCGACAGCATGTCCTTCGCGTTGACATAATGGGTGCTGTCGCCGGGATGGGACCCCACGTTGAACTCGAGGAGCGGTCCGCGCCCTGAGTCGCGCTCAGCGTGTCGTGGAAGGTGCAGCAGGAGCAAGTAAATCCGGCTGCGCTGGTGTGAATGAGACTGCTCACCGAAGAGGCGCAACGAAAATGGCCTCAGTGCGGCGGGGCGCCAAGGCCGTCATTCCAATCGCTTCCGATCACGGCGGATGAAACCGGAAGCTATAAACTCCACACACAACGCGAATGGTTCCTAGCGCTCAACAAGATCGAACAGAATGAGTCGAGAAAACGGCCCCAGCTGTATCTTCACAAGCTGAGGCCGTCCAAGCTCACGTTTCTGACTGAGTGTATCTCACCGATACGATCGACTAATCCTGCAACATGTTCAACGTTCCTAAATTCCTTTCCTGTGAGAGCATCAGACATTGTTTGCCGGACCCGCTTCGTGATCGGCCCATGAAAAAGGCCCCACCGTGATGGGGCCTTGATCAGCCGAAATATCGGATGCTCAGTTGTAGTCTGAATACTTGAACTGCGGCATCGCCTTGAGCTGTTCCTTGGTACCGCTCATCACGGCGTGGTCCGGCATCCAGTCGTTCGCATCAGCGGTACGTGCAGTCGTCGTGGTGGTCGTGGCCGCGCCAGTCGTTGTTTCCTTGGTCGTCGTCTCGCGCGTCGTCGTTGCCGGCGCCGTCGAGCTGGTGCGCACCGGCTCCTCAATGAATTTGAGCTTGTCCATGGATACAGCGATGTCGTGCTCGCCCATGCCCAGGAAGCCGCCGACACCGATGACCACGGCATTAACCTTGCCGTTCTTGTCCAGGATCAGTTCGTTGATGTCGCCAAGCTTTTCATTGGCTTCGTTATAGACGTCGAGACCCATGAGCTTGGACGCGCGCCAGTTTCCCTTGAGCGCCATCTTTTCCTGCGAGCCGGCAGTCGTCGCGGCGGGAGCCGCGCGATCCGTGGGCTGGGCGGTTTGCGCATAAGCGGGAGCACTGAAGACGGCGGCGCTCAGGAGAGCCGCGGCTAAGACTTTCTGCATTGTATCCTCCTCCGAAGGTTGATCGGTGCTTCTAGAACTGAACTTGCGAACGAATGTTCCTAGCGTTTCGGAGTAGTTCGAAGTACGCCGGGAGCATGCGGCGCAGGAGCCCCGTGCGAGAACGAGGAAAGGCGTCTTTTTCCGGAAACATACTCTCGCTCCGCGCGTTGATGGCAGTTCATGCTGCGTGGCAACCGGCCGTAACGGAGAACGATGGACGCAGCAATTTTGCCGGCTTCTTGCGGCGACACCAACGCATCGGTACGCGCTGACATCTAAGCCGTTCCCCTCATGGACGCTCGTCGTTACCTGTTCCCGGCGCGGGCGCAGTCAAACCCGTCGGCAAAATTCGGTAAGACCACTGGTCCTTGCCATCTTAGGACCCCTAATTCTGCCCGCCGGCAACCCGCGCCCGGTCCTGCTTGCGCCCGCGGCTTGATTGCTTCCTTGCCTTCCATCCTGCAAACACCTCCTATTCGCGCATGGCAACGCGTCATGATACGCTAGCCTTCCAGTTTTTCCCGGCCGGAACGATTCGACCTGTGCCAGTTTGAATTAGCTTTCGTGTGGAGTTTTGTGGCGTGGCGTTTCAGCGCAAGAAGGCGGCGACGATCGGCGTGAAGGCGCCCTTCCCCGGATTCGTCGAGCCCGCGCTGGCCACGTCGATCGAGAAAGTGCCATCCGGCGATCGCTGGATCCATGAGGTCAAGTTCGACGGCAACCGCGTCCAGCTGCACATCCATAACGACGCCATCAAGGTCCTCACCCGCCGCGGCAACGACTGGACCGGGCGCTTCAGCAAGATCGCGGCCGACGCCTACCTGATCAATGCCGGCAGTGCCATCATCGACGGCGAAGTGGTCGTTCCGGCAGCAGACGGCACCAGGATTTCTCCGTGCTGCAAAACGAGCTGCGCGGCAAGTCCAACCGGCTCGTCATGATCCCTTTCGATCTGCTCTATCTCAACGGCCAGGATTTGCGGAAGCTGCCACTCTTCGAGCGCAAAACGCACCTGAAAAAGTTGATCGAGAAGACAGCCATCCAGTTCAGCGAAAGTTTTGAGGTCGACGGCAAAGAGATGTTCGCGCACGCCTGCGAGGTCGGCCGCGAAGGCGTCGTCTCCAAGGTCCGCGACAACAGCCGCTACCCGTCCGGCCGCGGCAGGGACTGGGTCAAGAAGACCTGCGCGCAGCGCGAGACGCTGACCATCGCGGGCTTTGCGCTCGACGGCAACGATTGGGACGGCATCTATGTCGGCCGCCGCAAGGGCGACGATCTGATCTATGCCGGCAAGGTCGACCACGGCTTCGACAAAACGTCGGCCGCGGATTTGCGCGAGCGGCTGACGCCGCTGATCCGATAGACCCAGCCCTACGCCAAGCGGATCGCTCACAAGGGCATCTGGGCGGAGCCCGAGCTGAACGCCGAGATCGAATATCGCGCCAAATCCGCGGCGGGAAAGGTGCGCCATCCTTTTTTTAGAGGTCTGCGCGAGGATCTGTGATCGGCATTCAAGAACGCAAGCAGCGCCAGCCACATTGGAAGGCGGCACTGCTGATGGCCGAAGCGACCCCAGCCCAGCCAGCACTGGATCGCTTCTGCCCCTGGGTGCAACGGATATCAGCGGCGCGGCCTTAACTGAGAAATATTGCCATTTGTTCCCGATTTTTTGTTCCTATGTAACCTTTTGAACCGACAGAATGCGGCGCGAGATTCGCTTCTGCAGCTCCTATTCGACACCAGCCTTTTGCGCATCTCTAGGTAAATCCCACTGACGCCGACGGTTAAGATTTCGTTAACCTTACGGGGGCAACACTTCACCTGCCGGGGCTATGCCACCATGAAGGGATAATCCTATGCCAAATCTGGAAGAGGCCATTCGCGAACGTGCCTACCACCTCTGGATCGCCGATGGTCAACCCGAGGGCCAAGCGGACATCTATTGGCTTAATGCTCAACGCGAGATTCTCACCGCATCAGTTGAGAGCTCAAGCAACAAATCTGCCGCCGCAGTGTCCACCGACGCAGGATTGGTTGCGGCGAAATCCGCTAAAAAGGCAAAGGTCGCCCGATCGGGAAAAAGCAAAAACCGCGCCGCATAGCCATTCGAACATCGCCAGGCGGACGGGTAACGACGACGCTGTCAGGGGCATGATTTTCAAGAATGATGAGACGATCGGGATTGGACTGCCGAGAAATACCTTCGGCCGGATCAAAAGATCACGCTTGGGGAAATCGGCAGTCCGGCCCTCGCTGGCTGCAGATCGTCTGCGAAGACTACATAAGCGCTCAATCGTCTTGGAACCGCCCGACGCCCGTTTCCGGCAGCCATCGCAAGGCGCTCGTCAAGGAGTTGCGCGATGACGCCGGTCCTCGCCAAACGCGCGACCGAGACAGGCCGCCAGCGAAGCGATGATCCGCGAGGCAGACGTGGAACCATGAGCGAAACGACGCAAAAATTCTTGCGGCTCCCTTGAAACCAAAACCGATTTACTAATTTTTTCGTTGCCATCGCACGGTGGCGTCCGGGTGCCTGATGGGCCCCGGGCGGGAGACGGGCGCCGGTCGTGTCCGGTGCCGCTCGTAACCAACTTGCTCATTGGAGGATTTGGCTAGACTTATCTTCCGGGCGCGGGTTTGCCATCTTCGTTCTCCACTGATTGTGTTGATGACTTGCCTCAGTCCCTTGCCGAGCAGGGTGAGACCGTTCCTGGCCTTGCCAGTCTTTTCCGCGATACTCGATGTGTTTAGGAACGACGGGCTACATGTCTAAGTTTATGCCCGCCGACTGGCGTTGCTCCCGCTATTTGCGGGCTACCCACGTCACGGGGCTCAACCGCTCTCATGCGTTGACCTATCTTGAGCCGGAGAAACCGACCGTACGCTCGTGCGACATGAGGTCAGCGGTCCTGGTCACGTACATACCGGCCGCGCCGAGGAACAAGAGCAGCGCCGAGGCGATGATGGCGAGGAAGACGCGATCCATGGGCGTTCACCGAGGATGGCTATTGGTAGCGAGCGCTTCGCGCTGATAGGCAGCCATTCCGTGCGGCGGCGGCCGATGACCCCCAGCCAGCTGTGACGATGACTGGGGGCCGGCCGTCCGCGCCACGCTTGATGCTCGCGGCGCCTAGATCAATGCCAGTTCATTAGCAAACGTTCCTAACCCAAACTGAGGACGATTTCCTCAAAACATCGGGCTAACGACGTCAAGGAACGGTGCGAAGGTTTACTACTTGCCCTGCTGTTTGATCTGCCAGGGCCGCCTTCCTTGCGAACGTCAAGGCCACGGCCCAGCTTTCTCCCGGCGAGTGTATGCTGATCGTTAGCTCAGTCGGGGATCGTCGGCGCAAAGCCCTCAGGCAGCGACCGAAGCCCGATGGCGCACCGAAGTGGCAGCCGGCACGGGACTTCGGTGACCACCATCAACGGGGCCTTCACCTATCGACTTCGTGTGGCGCTGCCTCGACGCCGCGAGCGATGCGGCGACGAACGGAAAGAACGGCTTGCTGATCACTGCGCCGAACGCGGTCGTCGAGCCCATCGATCCGGAAGATGCCGGCGATCCTGACGTCCAATGAGGAGCGCGACGTCTGGATGAGCGCGCCGTGGGATGAAGCCAAGGCGCTGCAGCGGCCATTGCCCGACGATGCGATTAGGATCGTCGCGTGCGGTGCAGACAGGGCCACGGCCCGCCCGTACGCCGATCCAGAAAAAGCCGCGCGCCGGATCCTCGAAATGGCCAATGCGGTCGAGCCGGTGCAAGGGCGCATCCACATCGAGAAAATCAACGAGCCGTTTCTCTTCCGTGACCGCGGCAGCCCGGCCGAGTACGGCGCGGGCCTCAAACTCGCGTTCGAACGCGGCTGGCTCAAGATGCACGAATCCGGGACCTTCGTCACCGCCCGCCGGCGCCCAGTTCTTCGCGTGATAGCGAAGACGGTAAGCCTCCCTGGCGATGCCATTGGAGGCCGGGGGCTTGCCGCTTTCTGCTCATCCGGTGCACTTAGCTCAAGTTGCATCACCTGAGCCAAACCCGAAAGTTTCGCAAGTGCAGCAAGATAAAAGATTCGCTCTCCCCCTGTTCCGGCGCAAAATTAACCATCAAGCCTCCAACATAGGGCGAAAGGAAATGCCGGATTATCGCGCCTACATCATGGGGCCAGACGGCCATGTCCAAAATCGTGTCGAACTGCGATGCGATGATGATGCCGAAGCCATCAGGCTCGCCGAGCAGCTCGTTGATGGTCGTGACATTGAGCTATGGCAACTGGATCGACACATAGAGACATTGAGGCACACGGCCGAGTGGCCCAATACACTGAGGCAGTCGATTACTGCCGATCGCGCTCGCTGATCTCGGACTCGGCCTGAAGCCAGAACTCCAGGTCACGGGCTGAGGGACGTCCGTTCTGTTCCCAAAGTTCGTGGGCCCGCGCTCTAATCTCCTCCCGCATTCGGCGGGCGGCGAGACGTTGCCCGAGCCTCTGTCTCAGTTCCTCTACCCACGCCCTAAGTCGCTCATAAGTCGTCTGGTCAGTAATGCGCGAAGAGATGCGACTCGCTTGTGCAATCTTGCGTTCTAGTTCGAGGGGATCCTCAGCGTCATCCATAGGCCTTCTCCGCCAAATATGACGGCCAAGACGCAGGAATGGTTCGGCAGATGATGCCGGCCGGGGGACTAGATCGTTTCTAACCGCTGAGGCGCAGCCACCGACCTCGGCAAAGGCCCCGGCTCAGGGTGAGCTGAGGCCCTCACAGAGCAATTGCAGCCCACACCACACGGGCAACGCGACGAGGCTACGCCTCTCCTTCGCGCCGGCTATAACAATTGTTAGCCGATCCGGCACCTTCGGGAGGAAGTTCACTGCCGGCGCGGAGCCATTTGCCTCAATTCGAGAAGGGCCCCAGCGGCACCGCTGAGACCCTTCTTGGGCTGAGGTTCGCACCCTAGCGGGACGCGGTGCGATATCGCTTCAACCACCAGCCATTCGCTTCAACGCACCACCTCAGTTCGCGTTCCTAACGGCCGAGCCGCCGCTTCGAACCACTTGCGGCTGCTGCCGACCTTGCTGACCACCTTAGTGCGCCGTCTTGAAGTGTGCCGTCTTGAATTCCGCGATCTTCCGCGCGCCGTCCCATAGCTCTACGTCGTGACCGTCGACGAGCAATTTGGCGCGCTCTTTGGCTGCTTCGTCATCGTCGCATTCAATGTCCACACGATAGATGATGTGGCCGTCCCAGGGGATCATGTAAGCTCGATAGGCGTGCATGAGTGCGCCCTTCTCACGTCGGCTATTGCCGCTAGGCCGTTGTGTTCAACTGAGAACGCCGGAGCAACGAAACAGGTCCAGCGTTCAGTCTGGTACCCTGCTAAAAAACGGCCCTGGCGGGAGCTCTAATCACGCCAGAGCCGCCAGCGATCCCGAGTTTGCCGACTGCGAGACCGTTTAAGTTCGTGAGTGTGTCCCACTATGCGCGGGGCATCCCCCATAATCAGCCTGCGGGGTAATCGTTCCTGTCGCGGGATGCTTCCGTGACTAAGATTCTTCCGGCGCGCTGTGTGGTTCACGCCTTACCATTGGGTCAAGGTCAAGAACCGCCAGCATCCCGGGATGGAATGGGTCATGGAGGCAATGTCATGAGCGTCGCGCTCACCGCTGGAACGGATCGGCCCGCCGCGCATCATAGGGCATGATAACTGAAGATACAGAACGGTATCGCCGGAAGGCTGACGAGTGCCGCGCTAACGCGAGGACCGCAACCGACGACGTTGATAGAACGGCGTGGCTCCGGCTCGCTGAGGATTGGATGGAATTGGCGCGATCCGCGGAACACGAATGGCGGGCACCGGGTGACGGCACGAGAGCAGAACGTTCGTGAAGCAAACGCAGAGCGGCTCCGATCTTTTTGCCTAAGCCATAGCCCCAACTCCGGGGACGTCAGGCTGAGGCTATGGAGTCGAACAGCCCTCACCAAGCCGGAGCCGACGGTTCGTCATTTCACCATGGATTGGAATATTTGCCCGGCTAAAGCCGCAGTGCGCCAATGCCTGCGGCTGTTTATCTCCATTAGGACACCGGGGGCTCACCCGTAACGCAAATGGCTCGCCAGCGTGAACCGGCGACTAAAGGTCAACCGCCTCCGAAGGTGGACGGATCATGAGTTCTGATCGCCTCCGGAGGTAAGGGCGGATAGCCTGGAAACTTGTAGCACGCCGGAGGGACGCACGTACCTTGGCTGGGCTGAATGGTGATATGATGGCGCGTGCGGAAGTGATGCACCGTTGCGGCGCTGGCAGAAGTACAGAGGGCAACCAAAAGGCCTAAGGCAATAATAGAACGCATCGCATGCTCCGTCGCTCCCCTCACGCCATCATGTGCGCGCGACCGGCTGCGGCCCCAAGCTCCAGCGGCTTCACGATCGATCAAATTGGCGGGATTATAGAGCACGCCTCACTCCAGCCCCGCGCGCTCAGAAAATCACGCTCAGCGAAATGCGCGAGTCCGGCCCCACCCGGCTCATCGTCTATTCCCTAATGGAACCCCTCAGTGTTCGTACCCGTTACACCTCTTCAAGTCCAAGGAGGACTCCCCATGACGAAGATCGCTTTAGTAGTCGTGGCGGTAGGTGTGCTGACGACTGCCCCGCTCGTCACTCCGGTCAAGGCCCAAGGCGTCAAGATGGCCCAAGTCGATATGCAGACCGGGCGCCACTACGAAGACCGCGACGACCGCGACTATAGGGATCGTCGGCGTTATGACTCCAACGCCACAGTTGGTGTCGGTCCAGGCGGTGTCACCATCGGTCCACGACAGCGCTGCCGCATGGAGACTACCACGATCGAACGGGACGACGGCCGCAGGATCACGCGCAGGGAGCGCCGCTGCGACTAACGGCGCGCAATGAGGCCCGCCAGCACGAACCGGCGGGCTTTGATTTTATTGACAATCAAACGGCCCCCGCGGGGCTGGATGCTGGGGCCATAAGACGCTCGGCGCCGATCGGCAGTTGCTTAACTCTGCCGCAAGTCACCTGACCACCTTTTCGGATACATATGGCTCATGGCACGAGCCCAGAAAATCACGCTCGGGGAAATGCGCCAGTCCAGCCCTTCCCGGCTTCTCGTCGATTGCGCCGATTACAAGAGCGCGCATTCAGTCGTGTCGACGCCAGCCAATGGGGTGACGACGTTCGGCTTTCCGACCTCGAGCCCAAGTTCACCTGCCGGGCATGCGGTCACCGCGGCGCCGATGTCAGGCCCCTCTCGAACATAGACGTATGGGGACAGGCTGACCAAGCCGCGACACTCCTAGGAACGATCTCCGTCGCACGGCGTAGAATCGTGCGGCGCTCCAACAAGCGTCGCCGCGGCTCCAGCTCTTTGCGCCGTCACTCGACTCCGGGGGCTGGAGCTGCCCTGTGGAGTTGCGTATGCCTCGCTCGCCCTCGATGGTGCCGGGAGCCTACCAGGACACCTACCTAGTGTTGGACGACTTGGGACGCCTAGGCCGAGTCTGGCGCGAGACCGCCGAAGAGGACGCCAACCACGAGGCGCTTATCCGCGACCTGTTGGACGATCAGTATAGCCGTCCGAGCGCATCGTCGCCTTTAACATCGCCGAGGGCTGGTCCCGCGACGTGACGTTGGATGTCGCCGACTCGCGACGCGGCGCACAAGCTGGTTACCAGCCATCTGCGGCTCGTGACCAAGATCGCCAGGGACCATCGCGGCTACGGCCTGCCGATCTCCGAGGCGATCTCCGAGGGCAATGTCGGCCTGATGCAGGCGGTCGAGCGCTTCGAGCCGGAGAAGGGCTTCCGGTTCGCCACGTACGCCGTGTGGTGGATCAAGGCGGCGATCCAGGAATACATCCTGCGCTCGTGGTCGCTGGTGAAGATGGGCACCACGGCCAACCAGAAGAAGGTGTTCTTCAACCTCCGCAAGGCCCAGAGCAAAATCTCCATCCTCGACGATGGCGATATGCGGCTGGACCAGGTGAAGATCATCGCCCGGCGGATCGGCGTCACCGAAACGGACGTGATTTGCATGAACCGGCGGCTCGGCGGCGACGCCTCGCTCAACGCTGCGATCCGCGAGGACGGCGATTCCGGCGAGTGGCAAGACTGGCTGGTGGACGAATCCCCGGACCAGGAGACGACGCTCGCCGCGGGCGAGGAGTTCGATAACCGCCGCAAGACGCTGTCCGATGCGCTCACCGTGCTCAACAAGCGCGAGCGGCGCATCTTCGAGACGCGCCGGCTCGCCGAGGAACAGATCACGCTTGTGGAGCTGGCCGAGGAATTCGGCGTCTCGCGCGAGCGCGTGCGCCAGATCGAGGTGAGCGCCTTCGAGAAGGTGCAGAACGCAGTGAAGCACCCCGTCGCGGCGATGGCGACCCCGGCGTCTCTACAGGTGCGTTAGCTTCCAACCCTCTCCCTTGGTGGGAGAAACTGACGATGGACGTGTCGCTATGGGTACGTTTTACGGCAACCGAACGACGCGAGAGGGGCGCCGCTCACCGGGTGCTGATCGAGCCCTCGCTCGACGATCCATGCACGGCACTTCGCATCATCGATCGGGCGCCTAAGCCGCGCACTGCAGATGGAAAGTTATCCGACGTTTCATAACGAAGTCGGGGTGCCGATCGTCCGCATTGGCTGCCGCGAGTTCAAGTGCATTGGGGATAAACCGCCACAAGATCACCCACACATCTTCCTCAAGATGGGCGATGCCAGTGAGATCGTCTGCCCCTATTGCTCTACGCTATTCCGCTTCGATCCGAGCTTGGGCGCACACGAAGCTGATCCGGCAGATTGTGCTTACGGTGACAGGGACTGAGTCAAAAAGCAGCAACGCTGCTTCCTTCGTCATGCCGGCCGCAGCCAACCAGCCTCAGGCGCCATCGTCCCGCAGTTTCGGGGCGGTTCACCATGACCATGAACGATCCGAATTCGGCAGGATGCAAGCCGGCAGGATGCAAGCGTCACGACGGCCGAAGCTAGAGCTGCGGCAGCAGCGGCAATTTCCGCAGGTCTCTTCATGCACGATGCGACTATCTGATTTCGGGGTTCCCGTTCAGACTGCCGTTCGCAGCCGCCTCATCGTGAACTCGATCCCCCCGCCTGGCAGCTCGCGCCAGTGCTCGACCTCGCTCATGTAGGCCGGCTTCGGGTAGTGATCGAGGAACTCCCTGACCGTTTGGCGGGCGTCGTCACGGCGCTGGGTGAAGGTCTCTCGCACGAAACCATCGCGGGCGCGGTGCTGCGCGCGATGATCGCGCATCCGGTCCGCCAGCTGACGCGGGGTCTTGAGCCCTGCCATCGCTGCTACTCCATATAAAGCGATGCCTATTAGATTGGTGCGATTCCGGTCCGGGCAAGTCCGGAGCAACCCATTACTGCAAAGAAAAAGGCGCGCCACGGCACCCCGCAGCACTCCCGAAGCCGGAGAACCTTGATGGAGAGATGCCGCATAAATCCGCAGCCGAACTTTTGGCCGAGTGCCTTCTTCTGGCGATGGATCCGCACACGCGATGCATTTAGCGCGTTAATTCGCCTGTTCCCTAAAGGAACGGAGCCGAATTGGACCTACTGCAGGCTTGATCCGATGCCGACGCGAGCGGGCTTGGCCATTGCCCAAACGCTTATCGCGGCGGTCTAGGGAAGATGGGCGCTGGCAGATTGATGCGCTCATGCAGCCCTCGCTTGTAGGAGTCCGGATAAACCACCATATGTTAGTCTTACCCCCGTCTGAGGACCATTCTCATGGTTGTTGCTGGCGGCGATTACGTCCATTTCGTGGTGGAGTACGGCGGCAAAATCGAAAAGTGCCGGGTAACGGAGACTGCCCTTCTGAACAGAGAGCGTATGAGCAGAAGGGACGCAGGCCATGCACAACTCATCGCTATCTTTGTAAGGCACCGAGCCGAGATCGAACATCTCGCTCGCGCGAAGTTGCAGCGGGAGGGGCACTCTGACCGCGGTGTTGTAGTGACCACTGAGGATCTGAACCCTTGATGCAGGCTGGCTGTTCGACGCCAACTCTTGCGCAAGCGACGACGTGGCCACTAGCTGTTGAGCGCCGTTCGTTTAGGTTATCCGATGAACCGGCTTCGTCCATTGCGGTTATTCCTGCCCCAGTCGATCCATGAGGCGACGGTCAGCCCGTACGTCGCGCACTCGGCTTTGTTCTGACCCGTGGAGAAGTGTCGGCTACAAGCGGCGCGGGGAAATGAAACAGGAGAGTTCTGTCCATGATCGAGGGGATCAGCGCGGTCACACTGGGCACCCACGAAATGCCACGAGCTGTCCGGTTCTACGGCGCGCTGGGGTTTGAGGTCCTGCATGGCGGCGAAGGGTCGTCCCTCACCAGCTTTCGAGCAGGGGCGAGCTTTCTTAACCTCATCGCCCAGCCAGCCGAGCGGCGCTGGTCCTGGTGGGGGCGGGTAATCTTCTACGTTGCCGATGTTGACGCACTTTACGACCGTGCGCTCGCAGCGGGATACCAGCCAGCTACCGTGCCCCGCGATGCCGAATGGGGTGAGCGCTTCTTCCACCTAATTGACCCCGACGGCCACGAACTCAGTTTCGCTCGGCCTTTGCTCCCGGTTTCCGTCCAATAGCAGCTCGAAGCGGCCTCCCATTCCAAGAAGCGCTGGGAGAGCGTATGGTGCTCCGATTATCCGCTGAACCTGGGAGGCAATCATGCAATTCAGGACAACCGGACTACTGTTGCTCGGCGCGATGGCGCTTCCCGCCTCCGGGACCGCACAAATCACCCCCGCTCCACCGGCAATTACACGAACAGTGATCGCCGCAACCAAACTGCCGACCGTCACAGACGTGCCGCTCCATTTCAAAGCAGTGAGCGTCACTCTTCAGCCGGATGAGAAGAGCGGCGTTTTGGGAGCCAACGGCATCCTCTACCAGATGTCAGGATCGACCGAGGTCGCGCTCGATGGCGAGGCCAAAATGCTCAACGCCGGAGAGGGGCTGTTCATCGCCGGCGGAAAGACCGCGGCGCTAACGGCGGGCAGCGGAGGGCCATCGACTTTCCTCCACTTCTTCCTCGCGCCCGCCGTGGACTTGGGTCGGCCTGCCGAGACGGCACCTGCCGCCGTGAGAGAATTGTATCGCACAGCGAATCCGATCCCCGACCTGAAGCCAGGCGGTTATGATCTCAATCTCACGCGAGTCACATTTCCGGCGCGGATGCCCTCCAACCCTCCACACCATCGGTCAGGCGCGGCTCTATATTTTATCATCTCCGGCACCGGGGCCAACACGGTCGACGGTAAGACAGAAGCAAGGGGACCGGGTTCTTTGATCTATGAACCCTACGGCCTCGTGCACCAATGGGGAAACCCAGGCGACGAGCCGTTGATATTCTTGGCCTTCTAGCTACCGACGGGCGGCCAACAGTGTCATGCCCGCATTCCACTCCTGGAGGGCGCGATGGACGACGACAAGGATAAAAACGTAATCGAGAAGTTGGTCGATAAGATCAACGACGCCGTCGAAAACATAACAACCACGGTATCGGACGCCGTGCAACATGCAATGGAGCCAGACCCCGTGAAGCCGGGCGAACAACCCGTTACCTATATGCCGATGGCCGGTGACGGTTTACTAGCCGACCCTATGATGCCGCCATTTGTGGTAATTCCTCGTCGAAAGAAATCAACTTCGAAGAACGCGCCAAAAGAGTCTGGTAAGAACGCGGCTAAGAAAACCGTCAAGAAGTCAGCAACGACCGCTAAGAAGGTTGCAAAGAAAACGAAGCGATGAAGTCGAGGCGAAAGTGAACTCGACTCTCAAAGTTTGGACGCCGGGAACACGGACTTTGATCGATAAGATTAAGGCCGATCTCAAGAAGCGTGCGGAGAAGAAGGCCAAACGAATGCTCCTGAAGGAGCCCAAATGGCAGGCGAAACGTTAAGGGTTAATCGATCACCTCGTCGGAAGCGCTGCGTTCTTTGAACAGCGTTCTCAGCAAGCGTTATCCGACCGAAATACCGACGGCTTTGCGCGGGGGAAGATCCGATGGAGTCGAGCAGTGCAGATTTTTCGACGATACTAAACCGCATTCTTGATACGGCGGCGGACAACCTCAGGATCGCAAAGATTCTGGTTCAGATGGGCCTCGATCCCAACAGCATCACCTACGACGCACTATTCAATCGGCTGCTGGAAATTGTGCTAGCCAACATTACGCTTGCCAACATGTTCGCTCTGGTTGGCGCCGTCTTTCTTGTCGCTACCTTGCTGATGCATACAATGGTGCCGCTGCGCGTCGCGAACATGGCCGGCTGTACATTCTTCGTCGCCTTTGGCGCGCTTTCAGGAAACGTCGCGACTTTTATCTTGTATCTGCTGTTGCTGCCTATCAATGCAATTCGCCTCCGTCAAATGCTCAATCTGATCAAGAGGGCACGTATCGCGACGGAGGGCGATACCTCATTGGAATGGCTCAAACCTTTCATGACCGAGCGCAAATATCGCCGGGGCGATAAATTGTTCAAGAAGGATGATGCGGCCACCGAAATGTTCTTGACGGTCACAGGAAAGTTTTTGGTCAGGGAAATCGACGTCGAACTTCCGCCGGGACGACTGATGGGCGAGCTTGGTTTCCTTACTCCCAATAAACGGCGAACCGCGACCGTCGAATGCATTGAAGACGGGCAGGTGATGACTATAACTTATGATAGGCTGCTCGAGATCTACTTTCAAAATCCGCAATTCGGTTACTACTTTCTCGTGCTGACCAGCCAGCGCCTGCTGGAGAACATCTCGCGGCTAGAAGGAATTATCGCACAAGAAAAAGCCGCGCGGCAGACTCCAGCCACGGATGATATAGCTTAACCGTTGGCTCTTGATGTCCGCACTTTGGGTAACAGGACGTCCCCACGCAGTGCGGGTCTCGCGACGCAACGATATCCGGTGGGTCATTCGCGGCGATTTGCCGGTGCACTGACCACTTCCGATCTACCCCGATAAGCAGACATTCGCAGGGTGCGTCGGCATGTCTCAAAGGTGCCAATAGGCGACATGCTTGCAAAGGCACGGATCCGGGCTAATGCGCAATGGTCGTTCGTTTGTGTCCGCAAGAGGCCGTCGGCGGTGAACCTTTCGCGGGCGGCCCGCGACAAACAAGCCGCCGTCGTCGCGACGGCGGCGCATGCCGCGCCGATCGCGCGACGCCAATTGAGGTTTCCCATGCCGATCGTGCGAATCCTCCTGGTCCTTCTCGCGCTCGCTTCGCCGCTGTCGATGGCGGGAGGCGCTGTTGCGGGGCCGTTTGAGGATGCGCAGGCGGCGCATAGCAGACGCGACTACGCAACCGCGCTACGGCTCTGGCGTCCGCTGGCCGACCAAGGCAATGCCGAGGCGCAGTACGCACTCGGGTTCATGTACGACGGCGGCCAAGGTGTGCCGAAAAATTACGCTAGGGCTGCAAAGTGGTGGCGCCTCGCAGCCGATCAAGGCCATACCTTCGCCCAGTACAACCTGGGGACCTTGTACGACAACGGCAATGGGGTGCCTCAGAACAAAGCTGAAGCATTGAAGTGGTATCACCTTGCCGCCGAGCGCGGTAACGATGGTGCGCAGTTCAACGTCGGGGTCCTGCATTTCGCGGGCGTGGCCGTGTCCGAGAACCGGATCGAGGCTGCGAAGTGGTTTCGCCGCGCTGCAGACCAAGGTCATATTGGAGCGCAGGTATATCTTGGCCTCTGTTACGCTACGGGACTAGGCGTGCCGCAAGACAATATTCAAGCATACATGTGGCTCAGTTTGGCGGCTGCGCGAAGTGACCAAGATGCGATCAGCAATCGAAATCGCGTCGCGCAGCAGATGACCCCGGCACAGATCGCCGAAGCGCAGAAGCTGGCGGTTGAGTGGAAGTCGAAACCGGAACGGTAGTATTCCCGTGCGTCGCGGAAGCAATGTCTGCTGTGGGTCAATCGCGTCGTTCCGACGGGGCGTCAATCACTTTCGGTCTACCCCGATAAGCAGACGTTTTCTGATCCCGTCGGCATGTCTCAGAGGTGCCAATAGGCGACAAGCGAAATGAAAGAGGCCGCCAACTAAGGCGGCCTCTGTTTATTCCTTGATGTGAGTTGGTCAGTTCTTGAAACCTTGATTGCTGCACCACCACCAGGCATCGCTAGGTCTATTACCACCTTTCGTGACCATTTCGGTGCATTCGATGTAGTTGCGGGCAAGAGGCTTTGTACACTGAACCGGCGACACAGTGGGCCATGTCGTGGTCGAGCAATTGCCGGTCGTGCTGGCGAGAGTAACGCGGCCGTATACTGGTGCATCGCTCGCGGATGCAACCGTCCGACGCGACACGGTTCTGTGGGCAACCGACCGAGGCCCCGGTTTCTGTGGTCTGGCTAATTGCTTGGGCGCTCCGATCACGACGCTAGGAAGCGAGGTGACGCCGCCCGAGGGTGGTTCAGTTTGTGACATTGCTGTGCCGCTTAGGCCGCACACAAGACCTGCAACGAAGAGTGACGAAAACCTCATAGACCCGTCCTCCCAAATGCCCGGACGGCTGTTTACGTCCCGGAGCGGAGGATATCACGTTTACGACCGATTTGATTGTGTTTCGCCCTGAGAACGATTTCAAATTGGGCCACTGCAAATTTCAAACTCGGCCACTGAGGATCGAAACCGGGAGCACTGGCCGCGCGCGAGCGAACAGATTGACAGCCGTACAGTCCTCTTTCCCGCGCTCAACAATGAACGAATGTCCGTTAAGGGTCATTCGCGTCGGTTGACCGGACCACGGCGACTTCCGGTCTATCCCGGTGAACGGACATTCTCAGACTAGGCGGGCATGTCTCAAAAGTGCCAGAACCGGACTCACGCACTGCAGCAATTGACAGTTTATTCGATCACCTCGTCGGCTCGGTAAATAGCATTTTCGACGGCGCCAGCGATAAATTGCGAGTTGTGCCTGCAAATAAAGGACTTCTCGCATTCAGTGTCGAGAACGCCTTACAGAATGGCCATAATTTGAAATGGTACATTCGAGGGGGTCGGGGATGTCCCACCTGGTCTGGTAAATCGTGATCCCCCGTGATCATCTATTGCCTTCTTTTGGGCACGTATGGGGAGGAGCGTGACGGCCCTCGTAACGGGCCAGCGGCCACCGCAGGGGTGCGGGTGCAATGACGCATCGATCCCACGAGATCCCGCAGGACGACCTCAACCTCGTCCGCGTTATCTCAGCTTGCACATTAGGCCTGTGGGCATTCGCAGCAGGTTTGCTGATTGGCGTCTTTCTGTTTTCGTGATCGAAGGCGCTGCCACATACGCGGCCGCCATAAATTTTTTCCGCGCCCAGCCGCCGCGCGATGCACGATGCCCGGGGGTCGCGGCGGTGCCGTAGGCTATCGGATCAGCAATGCCGCGAAGGCGCAGGCGAGGCCGATCAACATGATGCCCGAAGCTATTACTACGACCAGATCGATTGACCAGGGACGCCCGCGTCCACCGATCAGGTCGAGATGCCAGGAGCGGCTTTCGTCCCGGTATGTGTGAAGGTGCACGGCAGTAGCCCTCCTCGTAAGCATTGGGGGACCCTCATTCAATCGGCAATTGCCAAAACAGTTCCTTGGCCGGCTTCCGATCGCGGCTTCGCCTAGAAGGCCACGAGACGCGGCGGCCTATTGCTCTTGACCGGGATTCCCCACCTACCCGTTGCGGGTCAATCGCGTCATTTTGGCTCTCGGCCGGCTATTTCCGCTCTTCCCCTGTAAGCGGACCCCGTAATGGCCGGTCGTAATGTCTCAAGGTGCGAGGAGGAGACATTCCGATCGGATAATCCCCATTCTGCTCGATCAGGACTTCCCCTTGAATTTAAAGGATCCGAAGAATTTATCTTTCTTTTCCGCCACCACGTCGCGATACGCGTTGGGGTATTCAATCGTTAGTATGTAGAGCGTACCTTTCATCCTGATGTAGCGGAAATGCGCAGTCGTTGCCGAGTTGGCGACTGAGAAGAACAGATTATCGACGTCATCCTTGGTATTGCGGATTTCATCATACACTTTGTTAGCCGGCTTGGATGAGAAAGATTTGGGGATCGCCGCGAGGTCGACAGGCGTCTTTGCAGTTACCGGCAGTTCAACCGCTGTAAACTTGATTCCCTCAGAACTCTTGCCGCCGACGACATGGCTCACTTCGCCCGTGCCCGGGTCGCGAGTCGTGAAATCATTGAAGGGAATTGGCAGGAGGATCGAGAACAAGCCCTTGGTCGAAACAGCCGGATACCATCCCGAGCCATCGTCTACGTTAACGCCGACACGATGCATTTCAAGTTTCGGTTCTGCAGTCGCGGATGTAGAGACTATGAGCGCCAGCCAAAGGACACTCGCGAGCAGCCGCAGAATTGAGATGGGCATGGATGCTCTCCTGACGTTGCAGTCGGCAGGGGATGTCCGTTGTTTGTTGAAAGAAAGGCATGGTGGCGCCGCCGGCGGCTGGCGCGGCGCGTCTGTGGTTCTGGTGCAACAACTAGCCCTCGCGAATTTAGTCTTGAAAGAGCTTTGGCCGCTGAGCGCGCACCGTCGCGACAACAGAGTCCGGAATGGGTCTTGGCCGTGTGAAAACGCAGCGCCGAGCAAATTGCGGAGAAAAGTATTTCTTTGGAAGCTCGCTCTAGGAGCGTGAAGAGCATGCTGAACTTCGGCGCCGTGGCATCTCAGAAGCAGATTCTCCGCCCTTCCCGGGATTTCACGTTTTCACACAGCCAGGGTCAAAAGGCGACATCTGCTCATTACCGGCTTAGGTCAGCTTTACACTTAGCAACGGACATAAGAACGAAGGTTGTCAGGTGCGCCCCGTTCCCTTGGTCAGTCCTTTGAACGAACTGGCACGTAGCAAGCCTTCCGACGTGATGTCCCGGTATTCAACGTCGGCAAAGAACTTCGGCTCCACCCACGTCGCCTTCGGCTTCCTGATGGCTCTGGTTAACTTTGACTTGGGGCTAACCACCGTATCGAGCTGCTTTCTTATCTGGCTAGAGACAGTGCGAGACCAGCCCGTACCAACCTTGCCCATGTAGACAAGGTCTTTGCCTTCCTGCTTGCCAAGGTACAGCGCGGCGACGCCGCTTGGGTCTTTGACAAATCCGACGACCGGAAACTTGCCCTTCTGCACGGCTTTGATTTTCAGCCATGCTTCATTTCGCTCCGATCGGTACGGCGCGTCTGCCCGCTTCGAAATGATGCCCTCCCAGTTCAACTTGACGGCATGCTCGAACAACTTCTGCCCGTCGCCGACGAGATGCTCGGAGAACAGCACCGGCAGTTCGATGTCGTTTTCGCCGAGCAAGTCTAACAGGAGCTGCTTGCGTTCGATCTGCGGTCGCCTCCGAAGGTCTCCGTCGCGCCAGAGGAGGTCGAATGCATAAAAAACCAGTCGATCCTGTCTGCCCGCGGCTAGCTCTGCCTGCAGTTCCGAGAAGTTCGTGCGACCCTCATGGACGACGACCACCTCACCATCGACGATGGCTTGACCCGGAATATCGAAGGCGCCAGCAATGACAGAGAACCGTTTGGTCCAGTCCAGCCCGGTGCGGGTGTATACCTTCTTCCGTCCGCTATTTACGTGAACCTGCACGCGGTAGCCGTCAAACTTGATTTCATGGAGCCACTGGTCGCCCTTCGGCGCCTTCGACCTCAGCGTCGCAAGCTGGGGCTGAAGCCCGGCATCTGAATACGATTTGGCAATAACTCAACTCACAAAAAAGCCCGCCGGGAAAGCGGGCATTCTTGCGCAGTTCTCAGAAATCTCGAACAATCAGGGGACGTGATCGTTCCTGCCGCTACCAATGCTGTATGGCTTGCTGAGGAAATAGTCCCGGTTGCCCAGCGCCTTTTCAGCGTATTGATCGATCGCCACTGTGATCGCTTGGTTGGTAGCAGTAGCTCTCTCGCGTTGCCCGCTGCCGCACTTCGGCAAGCGCGGTGATCCATGGCGAGTTGTCGGCCTTCTCGTCGTACCATTTCAGGGGCTCTGTCATCACCAGCTCCGGCCGCCAAGCACGCGCCCTTTCGTTGGGCCGTCCTCCTCCCTCTTGAGCCGGTCCCGCCCGTCACAAAGGCCGTCGATCTTCGCCAGCATTCTTTGCAGCAAGAGTTCAGCCGCTGCAGTCGATATGCCAGCGCGCTGAAGCTGGAGAATTTCCTTACGCTGTCTTCCGACTTGGACGCGCATGTGCTCGATTTCGGAACGGACGCGATCTAGGCCCATAGCGCTCCCCCAATACTCCTCTGGATCGTTCGAATGAGCCCCTCGGCACGGCGTCCGAGCTGGCCGTAAAGGCGCAGCCGCCTGAACAGGATCTCGATTTCACGGGCGCTTTTCATTTCACTATAGTACAAAACGTGAACAAGATGACAATAGGCTGTTCTGGGGCGGAACACCCAAGATCATTGCCCGAGTACTTTTTATTGCCCTGGTCGACCCTCGTTTGAGACCCAATACCGCTTCCGAATGGCCGCCGGCTCCTCACCTTGAGGGATGCCGCGAGCTACATCACGAAGCTGTCGAAGGCCGAACACTCCACCGAGGAATGGCAGGACGCCATGGAGGCGCTGATCCTGGTTGCGGAGAACGGCGGCCCGACGATGTTGGCCCGGATCGGCGTCATGCGTTCTGAACCGCCACGTCGAACGGGTATTCGATCCTGATCGCAAAAGTCATCATTGGGGCAAGCGCAAGCTGAAGAGAGACCAATGACCGTCTTTGTCTACGTCAACACCAGCAAGCTGTCGGCGACGTCGACCACATCACAGTGTTCGGATGCCGCGGAAAAATGGTCGAGGAAAACGAGCCCGAAGGCGTAGCCTTTGAGTATGAGGTTCTGGAGTGAACCGCTGCCTTGCCAATTACAACTAGCGGAGAGCGAAATGGCTGAAAGAATCGATGTTGAGGTTACCGGCAAATCGCAGTTTGAAGTCGCCTACGAAATGGCGAGGTTCATTCTCATCAATATGGAAGGGCGTCACGTGAAAAGCATAAAGCGGCAAGAGTTCTTGCATTTGGTAGCTGACTGCATCGATGCCTTGCGGGGCATCAAGGTCAAGGAGATTCTCAGCTAAATGAACCGCGTTGGCCGCAGGACCACTTACGCCATGCTCGTGATCTTGGCGCTAGCGATCGTCTGGCAGGTGCCGGGGTCGTTGTAGACTGGGAAATGGCCGACAACTAAAATACGGCCCCAGCGGGGCTTGGGGCGGCCTGGGGCCGTAAGTGAGATGCGTCTCCTGTGCCGAGAAACTAACTTCGGCACATCCACTTGATAGCAAATGGCAGACTGCTTCGTACTGACGCTTTAGGGTGTCCAATCGGATCTTTGGGGTGCCCATTAGTGGCCCGCCAGCGTGAACCGGCGGCAGCTTGGATAGAGCAAAGGAACGATATTTACGGCGCCAATTTTACCCGTGCACTCAAGACAACGAGGAGACGCCATGATGATCCGCTTTGCTGGCTTTGGGGCCTTCTTTGTAGCTTTCGCTCTTACTGGGCCAGCCTCGGCTACGGGGGGATGTGGAGTCGGGTGCAGCAGCACGTCTGAAGGGGCTTGTGTCCGCGATGGATGGCAGCAAGGTTTGCCAGTTCGGAACGTATGCCCGGCCACATCCCAGCCATCTCCCCCTTGCGGCCCATATCACCGATGGAGTCGGCAATCCATGATGTGCATACCGCGCTGAACCGACCCGGTGTGACAGGCACGAAAAGCCGCCGTTCGGCGCACTGCGTCGATGGCGACAAGGACCAGACCGCGGACGCAGCGAAAAATGGTTTGAGGAGAACGACCGGGAAGGCGTGGCGTTTGAATATGAGGTTCTGCATGGACCGGCCAATGTTCCAGAATTAACCGGCAGCGCCGACATCAAGCTTAACACGCGAGTTTCATTGCAGCCGGTCTTAGCAGGTCTAGCGTGGTGGCAGGTCGCGCAGATGGCTAATAGTCCCCGCCTGTGTACTGCGCGATTAGGGGCCGCTTCGCCCTCGGAGCGGCCCGCCCCCATGTGGCACGGGCTTGCTACATACCCAACGACTGAGATTTTAGTGCCCAGTCTGAGACAAGGCACCGCCGGGACAGCGTATTTCGAGCCCGGCGGCGTATCTTTTTGAGACTGAACTCGACGAAGCCGCCAAGGTTCGTATCTCACTAGTCATTAGATCACCAGAGCGCATTCCGATGTACAGCACGTTTGCGCCTGCAGATGCGCCGCCTGAGCCGCCGGCGACGACGGTCGATGATTTCACCGAGATGGCAGCGGCGGTGGAGGTCCCCTTTGGGTCAGATGCGAAGAACCCAACGTGAGCAAATCGGGTCCGCTATACCCCGCTGTCCGGACCTCGACGAGGTGTGCGGACACTTCGCAGAAGGGCCAATAAGCGACATCACGCCCTGAGAGCCGTTTCATCTGGGGGCCGATCTGATCTTTCTGGAGCTACCGATTCCCGCCGTGACAGTGGAAACAACCGTTACTGTTACCGCACCCCTCCACGCGCTTGAGAAAGCCGCCAGGGTTCGCAGAGGGTGCACCTCATGGCTTCGCCCAAGCTGGCCGAAGCGCCGCGCGCGCGTCGGCGACGCCCAAAAACGCCACTCCGATCCGTCGTTCCGTGCGCCACACACTTCGGCAACCTCGCTACACCCGGCCGTGTCGGATCAGCGTTTTGAGATCGGGCGCTGTGCCGCCGCGCTGAAACGCCATCAAGTCGAGCGAAGGTGGTTCGCCACCCGTCAAGATCGATAAGCACGCATGTGCTTGTCCGCGATGATGGGTCTGGTGATTGAATAGGTGCAACAGAATATCCGCGAGGACCTGAGACTGCGGCATCCCGGAGGATGTCTTGTAGCCGTGGAGACTGGCAAGTGTCACTTCGTCGTACTGATCGACAACCGCCATCAACCGATTGTCTTCATCGATACGCGCCCAGGTTAATTCGGCACGGTCTTCATACAAAATAGCGTCAAGACGATTCGGATGGTTGCCTTCACCGGTCAGCCGTTTCAGCCAGAGGCGGTCGGTCAGCAGCAAGTAGTTTAATGTGCCGTGCAGACTGCCGAAGACGACGCCGATGTGAAGCCGATATGCCTGATCCGATAAATCAAGTGCAGCGGCATACAGGCGCGCATTGGCCCAGCGATTGTAGGCCGCAAGTTGCCGAAACTGGGAGATGGTCATGATTTTGCCTCCCGCCGTTAATTGGGGTCACTGGGCATTCTTGCCGCTGAAACGCAGGACTGAGATTTGCAAACGAGTCGCGCCCTCGGCGGCTTAGAACTCCGTTACCCGCCGTCGGATCGCCTGGTTCGGGATTTGTTTTTCTAACCATGTGCGTTCTCCCTTTGCTGTGAAGCGCCAACTGAAGCGGACCCCAAACGATCACATCGCGAAGAGGGCACGGCCTGCGCCCGAGGTGAGCTAGCAGGCGCCAAATAAGCATTTTGCGTAATCATCGCCGTGTGCCGCGCGCGCAGCGAGTGCTCAGTGGAGAGACCGGTCAAGGGGACTGTCGGGCTGTATTGAGAGTGCGATGCCCGCTGACGGCATCCCCCGCTGCCCATTCACCTCCAACGGAGACGTCGGCACGTCCCGCCTCGATGAGCAGCTCTAAAGAAGACTACCCGATCCCACGTTCATCCAAAAGAGGCCTCACATGGCCGGGGCGCGGCAGAAGCAATTCGGTTCAAAACCAGTGACCCAAACGTCCGAAAGGGGTCAATCGCGTCATGTTGGCTCTCGGCCGGCTACTTCCGCTCTTCCCGCGACGCCGTAATGGCCGACCGTCATGTTTCAGAGGAGCCATCAGCAGAAGTATGGCAGCCTGTTTCTGTCACAGACCTTTTGTTTCCTGTTCGACCAGATCCTTCGACTGCCGCTCGGCAGCGAGACGATGACGGTCTCTGCGGGCGCGTTCTCGCAACCTTCTCAGGTCCTTTACGGGTTCTTGGCCACGCAGCTGGAGGACGTCGTCGGCGATTGCAGGCCGCCACTTGTGACCGCTATCGCGGGCCGGCATGAGCCTCCCGCGGGCATCCTGTGGCCGGATTTACAGACGGGCTGCAGGATGAACCTTCACCGCCATTTCCTTTCGCCCACAGGTTCTCCCAGCCGCCTATCCACGAGGACGGCACGATCGTGTCCGGCAGCCGTTTGATCCAGCCGAACGGCTTGTTCTCCTCCGGCGGCGCCCGCTCCGCCCGCGGTCCGCTGGCTGAGGTGATCTGCGGCTCGCTCGCGACCTGCACGTTCTTGGCGTGTGCCACACTGACCCGATCACGGGAATACCTTGAATCACGCCGCGCATGACCACCATGGGCCGGACGCTCCTTCATTGCATGCTTCTCCTTTGCTTTTGCTTTGGCAGGTTTGCTCGCAGCAGGCTGTGCCGGCAATGGAGCGGGTGCAGCAACGTTGTCGTAGTCCTCGCCGGCCGTTGCGATGCGCATGACTGGCTTTGTGGTCCCGTCGTGGAGTTTGAGGCGGTCACCGCGCGCCAACGGTTGGGACGGCTCGTCTTCGGGAATGTCCGCCCGCAACAAATCCAGACCCCATCGTCTTATCGCTTCCATCCTCTCAGCCTGCGTTTCAACCCAAGGGACGGCGGCGGCCAGGCTTGAAGGATCTGCGCGCCGTTCGGTCGCACTTACCGTGCCTGCCCCCATTTCGCTCCAGACGAAAAGAAGCAGCGTAGCCAGCCCGGCGATGCCCACCACGACGCCGACCCAGGCAAACCTCAGGTCCGCCAGCGTGAAAGATGCAGCCGTTGCATACGATCCGAAGAAATGATCAGGAGGCCGGATCGCGTCGGCTACGGCCCGGGTAATTGCCGCCGCCATATGGTGGCAGCTTTCGCAAAACTTGAAATAAACTCCTGCGCCAGAACAAGATCCGGTTTCCTGATCCGTTCGGAGATACGTCATCCTGCTCCGGTCTGCGAAATCTAAATCTAACCTCTCAATCTGCTGTCGTGCCATCGGGAGCGTCCTTTCGAACAAATCTCCCAGCCCACTCCACCCGATAAAGCAACGACACTCGAAGCATGCGCGCAACAGCCTTCGGCTCGAACTGCAAGCCTCCAAAATTCACTTTTTGTAACTGCCTAAGGCCGTTGCAGTGCTTATGAGTAAGGAAGCGCCCGGCCCGTCGATTTCGTGGCCAACGTCGGCTGTGGGTCAAAGGCGTCATTTTGGTCGTCGGCCGACTACTTCCGGTCTTCCCCTGGAAACCGACATCGTCAGGGTCGGTCGCCATGTCGCAATGGTGCAAGGAGCGGACTCAGGCACCGAAGCAATTGTGGTCGCTATTCGATCACTTCGTCGGCGCGGCCGAGCAGCGTAATTGGAATGTCGAGGCCGCGAGCCTTAGCGGTCTTGAGGTTGATACTCAGGGTAATGTCCGTCGCCTGCTCGACGGAAAGCTCCGCCGGACGCGCCCCTTTGAGGATGCGATCAACATAGCCCGCGGCGCGTTGCCATAGCTTGAAAGGTTGGTCGAGTACGACATTAGTCCCCCTCGCCGGACCGAGTCGCTGAATGGATAGATCCATTCCTAATTATCAGTCACCATGGGTTGATGGAGGTCACGGCTGAGTTTTGCGAACCGCAAGCGCAGCATTACCGCCAGATCCATCCCGATTTCAATATAACCTGGCGGGCGCTTGGCGAAGGCCGAAACAAGGATTGGATCGGCCACGCGACATACCAGTATAATTGCGCGTTCGAAGCAGCCGCCAAATAACGGTGGAACCGTACGGGCCGCTCACGCGGCCCGCGCTTATTCGTTACCGGCTTGCAGCCTATTTAGGTAGTCAGCCGCACGCTATGCGTTACTGGCTGCAATGAACATCGCCCGCTTGTCCTGCGAGATCGGCAGCTTGGTCGGCGGCATTTTCGCGATGGACGTGCAAGCAGCGGGCTGCATTTCTACGATGAGACCAACCATTCGACCGTTAAGAGCCTGCGAGCGGACCGTGTACATCGGTGCTTCCGCAGAGGTGGACGCGCTGAGCTTGCGAGCGCTCGATCCGCTAGATCGCAGAACCCACGTGGCATAGCCGACCAGCCTAACAGTCCGCGCAGTTCACGCGCTATCTTTGCCCAATCGCGCATGAAACGCGGAACGTGGAACCGCCCTCACAGGCCGGCCGCGACGGGTCGTCTCATCGCCTAGTACACTTCGGCCATTGACTGATTTCTCATGAGGGTAACCGCCCTCTCCTGCACCAACCTTTCGACTTCATCGCGTACACTCGCAATTCTTGTTACGCCTCCTACTCCATGGCCGGCGCTCCAGATATCACGCCACATTTTCATAAGTTCGGTATCGCGATTTACGCTGAAACCTTTGTGATTTCCGCCATCGATAAAGCCGGACTTTTCCAGACTGGCGCGCAGCATGTTTGCCGGGATGCCAGTCAGCTTGTCAGTCGTCACAACGTCGTCAGCGCCGCTTTCGATGAGCATGTCTCGATAGCGTTGATCCGCCTCGCTTTCATGCGTTGCGATGAAAGTAGTGCCCATGAGCACAAAATCCGCTCCCATCATCTCGGCAGCGGCGATCTGCCGTCCTGACGAAAGACCTCCCGCAAGTGCGATCGGACCATCAAAAAATTGGCGAACTTCCGCCAGGAACGAGAATGGATTTAGCCAGCCCGTATTGCCACCAGCGCCGGCGCTTAGAAGCACCAATCCGTCGACCCCTGCTGACGCAGCGCGCTTTGCGTGGCGAACCGTCGCGGCATCGGAGAAGACCAGACCACCATAACTATGGATACTATCTATCAGCCGGTCCGGGCTGCCTACGCTGGATATGGCGATCGGCACCTTATGCTTGATCATCAAGTCGACGTCGGCATCGAGTCTCGTATTGCTCGCATGGGCGATAAGATTTACTGCGAATGGAGCCGCCGCGCTCGCAGTTTCCAGCTTCGCGGCAATATCGCTGATCCAGGAGTCTAGGATCTCAGTAGTTCTCGCGTTGAGAGCCGGAATGGACCCAAGAACGCCGTTTGACGACGACGCGACGACAAGGTTTCGACCGGAAACGAGAAACATCGGCGCGACAAAGACTGGCAACTTGAGCTTGGCCTGGAGCCGAGCGGTCACTTGCGGATCGCCATAATTTCCCATTTCGATTGCCTTTTACTGAGCCGGTTCGATCGAAGGACAAGATTCAGTGCACGGACTTGACGCCCTTCCTGCGCGCCACGCTTCGGAAAACCAGTCGGTCGAGCGTCATGATCCGGGTCTGTTGCTGCTCTTGAACTGCATTCGCTTGTAGTCAGGTAAATCGCGAGAAGTCGGCGCGGCGCTTCTCCTTGAATGCGTTAACCGCTTCTATTGCTTCAGCTCCATGCTGAAGCCGAACCAAATGCTCTATTTCGACCTTGATCGTCTCGCGAACGCCTTCCGCAATTGACCTCTTCATCAGCATTTTCGTCGTCCGAACCGACGCAGGCGGCTGAGTCGCGATGAGCGCCGCCTTCGCCTTGGCAACCTTTTCAACCTGGTCGTTGGGAAACACGCCGTTCACGATCCCCAGCTCGAGCGCCGTCGTCGCGTCGAACGATTCTCCCGTGAGCAGGATTTCGCTCGCGCGATGATGTCCGACCAGCCGGGGCAATAGGTAAGACGATGCACACTCCGGACAAACCGCCAACGGCACGAACGGAATTCTGAAATTTGTATGTGATCCGCAGTAGACGAGATCGCAGTGCAGAAGCATCGTCACGCCGATCCCAACGGCAATGCCGCATGGCACGGCAATGATTGGCTTGCTGCATTCCGCCAAAGCACTCATGAACCGACCGTGGGGTCCGTCGAGCCCCTCGATAATGCCGTCGGATAAGTTGTTGCCCGCCGTAAAGCAAT
This sequence comes from Bradyrhizobium algeriense, assembly GCF_036924595.1. Classification (NCBI taxonomy): domain Bacteria; kingdom Pseudomonadati; phylum Pseudomonadota; class Alphaproteobacteria; order Hyphomicrobiales; family Nitrobacteraceae; genus Bradyrhizobium; species Bradyrhizobium algeriense. Next base: position 5,187,653 of record NZ_JAZHRV010000001.1, read on the forward strand.
CAGCATTCCCCGTCAGGACGACAACCCTGATGGAAGCGTCGGCCTCGGCCCGTTCAAGGGCATCTGCGAGGCATGAATACATCGTGCGAGTGAGCGCGTTTCGCTTTTCCGGTCGGTTCAGTCGGATGGTTAGAGTTCGATCACCGATTTCGGTCAGCACATTGTCCATCATGAGCGGCTCTTTAGTCACAGAAATCCAGCGATTCAGGCAGCGCCGCGTTCGAACACAGCAATGTGGGCGACGGCTTCCTCGAACCCCCAAAGCCCCCCACCATTTTCCTGGACGGCAATCCGGGCATTATTCACCTGGCGCGACCCTGCTTCGCCTCGCAACTGCGCAACGAGTTCGAAGATCTGTCCAATGCCGGTCGCCCCGATCGGATGGCCCTTCGATTCGAGGCCGCCCGATGGGTTGATGGGCACGCGGCCGCCCAACGTTGTGGCCCCACTCTGCGCAAACCTGCCGGCGGCTCCGAGCTCGCACAGCCCGAGATTGGCGCTCTGGATGAGCTCGCCGATCGCGGTGGCGTCATGGACCTCCACCACGTCGACATCCTCGGGCGCTACGCCCGCCTGTTCATAGGCAGCTCTAGCCGTGAGCCGGGTGATATGATTCTCGAGATCATCACCCCCGCGCGCCGTCGCGGAGCGAATGACGCTCGCCCGTACCTTGACCGCGCGAGACGCCTGAACACCCAAACGCTTGAGCGCCGCGCCGGTGCAGATGATGGCGGCCGCAGCGCCGTCAGAAATCGGCGCACACATGGGCAGCGTCAACGGGTAGCAAATGGCGCGCCCCGCCAGGACTTCATCGGCAGTCATTGGCTTACGATACTGTGCTCTTTCGTTGTCGACCGCATGGGTGTGGTTCTTGGCGGCGACAAAGGCCATTTGCTCCTGGGTGATATCGTGCAAACGCATCAACTGTCGACCAAGAGCGGCGTAGACGTCCATGAAGACACTGTAGGGCCGATCGGACACACTCCCGGGAGGCGGATCGATACCCTGACCGAGAGCAATCAACCGATTCGCATTTTCCTTCGGTGTATGGACATCCCAACCCGAATCGAAGATGGCGAACATCTTCGCCTTGTCCTCGTCGTACATTTTCTCGGCGCCTATTGCGAGGGCGACCTCACCGGCTCCGGCGCGCAGATGGTTCACCGCGAGATTGAACGCGGACGACGCCGTCGCACAGGCGTTTTCCACGTTGAAGACCGGGATTCCATGAAGGCCTTGGGGCAACAGCGCGACCTGCCCGCGGATGCAAGTCTGCCCCTCCATGAACCCTTGGACGGCGTTTCCAAAGAAAGCAGCCTGGATCTCGGATTTGTCGATGCCTGCATCGCTCAACGCATCATTCAAAGCCCACGCGACAAGCTGTTTCAGGCTCTTATCCAAATGTCGACCGAACGGTGTCATCCCGACACCGATGATATAGACGTCTTCCATGTGAATTCCTCCGAATTAGATAGAGCGCCAGTGGCCTTGCCAGAATTTTTCGCGCACCACGCGTCTCAACAGCTTGCCCACGGGGCTGCGCGGCAACTCGCTCCAGATCTCCACGCGCTTGGGAGTCTTCATGCCGCCGAGGCGTTCGCGACATAGCGCCAATACCTCGTCTTCGTTCAAGGCCTGGCCCGGCTTGAGTTGGATGACCGCGGTGACGGCCTCTCCCCACTTCTCATGCGGTGCTCCGACAACGATACAGTCCAGAACAGCCGGAATCTCGTGGATGATCTTTTCAATTTCCGAGGGGAAGATATTGAACGCGCCGCTAACGATCATGTCCTTCTTGCGATCGACGATCGTGACGAATCCCGCATCGTCCATGATTCCGACGTCACCGGTGTGGTGGAAGCCGAATGCACTGACCTCGTTCGTAGCTTCGGGGTTCTTGTAGTAGCACTGCATCAGGGATGGCATCCTGACCACGATCTCTCCCCGTTGCCCACGCGGGAGGATATTGCCATCGTCATCCATAATTTCGATGCGGACGTACTCCGCCGCACGCCCCGCGGAGCGCAGAACTGACTCATTGAATGAGCCGTCCTTCAAGATGTAGTCTTCGGGCGCCTTGACCGTCACGGGCATATGCGTTTCCGACTGCGCATAGGATTCCCACACAACGGGTCCCAGCAGGGCGACGATCTCCTTGAATTTTTCCGGCGCGATCGGGGCCGCCCCGGTCAGGCACATCTTCACGGATGAGAAGTCGGTGCTTTTGACCTTTGGATGCACCAGGAGCGCGCCAATCATCGTTGGCGGCATGAACAGGTGCGTGATCCTTTCCTGCTCGATCAAGTGAAGGACTTTTTCGGCGTCGAAGCCCGACATAATTACATTGGTGCCCGCAGACGGATAGAACGCCATGGCAAACATTCCGGCGGCGTGCGAAAGCGGAGCTATGGATAGAACGCGCGAGCGCGATTGAATCCTGAAGGCCTTTTCCTGGGCAATCAATCCTTGTTCGAGCGTATAATGGGTGTGCACGACGGCTTTCGACGGACCAGTCGTACCTCCCGTCGGCACAAGACATGCCCGCCGCATCATATCGGGCTTGGAGTACGGAAACTCTTCGAACTTTCCGTCCAGCCAGCTCGCCAAGCTCTCACCTTCGGGTGAATCGGCATCGATGCAGATCCACCTGCGGACCCTGCTGTTGCCGGCCCTCAGTTGTCGCACTTCCTTTTCGTAACGGCTGTTGAAAAAGACTAGCTCGCCATCCATGAAGTCGAGCACTTCCGCGTTGGTTTCGACGGCATTGCGATCGTGCACGCCAACCCAGGCGAAATCGGCCCGGTTGATCCCCATCTGCAGCATGGAGATGCGGGGATCGTTCGAGCTGTAGATGCCGATCACCGCACCCGCCCTCAATCCGGGCTCGCGGCTCAGAGCCGTCGCAATCGCGTGCACTGTCCTGCGCGCTTCCGCGTAGCTCACGCGCAGATCCCCGAAAACCGCAAACTCGACGTCGGGATTGGCAATCGCCGTCTTTTCGAAGTGGTCCGATACCCGCACTCTTTTCTCCCAGACGAGGCACGCTCTTGTTGCCCGAACTGCCTTTGAGGGGCCGATCGCATGTTCCGCCTAATCCCGTAGCGACGCGAGACCAGCACAAGCGAGCCCCGAATGCATTTATTACTTGATCGTCTCATTTTCTGACTTAAAAGTCAATCTGATATAACTCTCTTTGGGAACAGGAGAAAAGCGTGGAGCGCCAGACACAGAAGGTGATTTGCGAGCGTCGCGGTCACACCCTCATCATAACCATCGACCGCCCCGAAGCCCGCAACGCCGTGGACTATGAGACGTCGCTGCAGATGGAAGCCGCCCTGGATGTGCTTGATGCGGATCGCGAACTTCGCGTGGGCATCATTACGGGGTCGAGCAAGACCTTCTCGGCAGGAGCGGACCTCAAAGCGGCCGCCAAAGGGGAGAGCTCGATCACCGAACGCCGCGGCGGCTTCGGTGCTTTTGCCCGCCCCTCGCTCAAGCCGACGATTGCTGCGGTCGAAGGTTTCGCGGTGGGAGGCGGGTTCGAACTTTGCCTATCCTGCGATCTCGTCGTCGCTGCGCGAAGCGCAAGATTCGGACTACCTGAGGTACGCCACAACGTGGTGGCGGTCGGAGGCGCCCTATTTCGGCTTCCCAGGCGGATTCCCTACAATGTCGCTATGGAGATGGCGATCACCGGGCTGTTCAGAACCGCCGAGGATCTTCACGCTCTTGGTTTCGTCAATCGCCTGGCCCAGGAGGGTCAGGCCTTATCCGTTGCGCTTTCGCTTGCCGAAGAAGTTCTTGCCAACGGACCGACCGCCGTATGGGCAAGCCGCGAAATCATGTTTCAGTCCAACAACTGGACTGATGAAGCAGCTTGGAGCGAGCAATGGAAGATTGCCCGGGTTGCGCTCGAGAGTGAGGATGCAAAGGAAGGCCTGCGAGCCTTCGCCGAAAAGCGCAAACCCCATTGGAAGGGTCGGTAGATCACATTCGACGTCAACGCAGCGGCGCGCCGCTTTTGATATCGTTCTATCGGTCGCGCCGAGGAAGGACCGTGTCCGGCCTCACTCACATGGCGAATGAGAATCCGCCATTGACCGGATAGGTCTGTCCGGTCATCCACGAGCTTGAGTCGCTGGCGAGCAGTGTCACCAGGCCTGAAATGTCTTCGGGACGTCCAAAGCGGCGGATGACATAGCGTTCAAGCTGACGTTTCGTCGTCTCGGGAGGCTGCGCCTCGATTACCGGCGCTATTGTCGGGGTCAGCGTTGCGGCAATCGCGACGCAATTCGCGGTAATGTTGTAGCGACCCAAGGTCCGTGCCACCGCTCGCATGAAGCCGGCCGCGCCAGCCTTGCCGCCCGAATAGACCTCGATCCCAGACTCCCCAACGCGACCCGCGTCGGAAATGATAGTGATTAGCCTTCCGCTCTGCTGCTTGACCATAAAGGGTGTTGCGGCGGTCACGCAGGCGATCACACCGAAAAGATTGACACCAAGCCAGCGCTGCCAGTCTTCCGGAGACGTCTCCCAGAATGGCTTCGGTGGAGCGCTGGACGGGTTAGCCCCCTCGTTGCCGGCGTTGTTCACCAGCACATCCAACGTGCCGAACTCATCGACGGTGCGGCGCATCATGGCCCTAACCCCATTGAGGTCGGTAACATCCGCCTGAACAGCGATCGCTTGACCGCCGGCATCGACGATCTCCCGTGCGACCTGGGTTGCGCGTTCCAGAAAATAATCGTTGACGACGACCTTTGCGCCGTGAGCCGCGAGCGTCAGCGCAAGTTGACGGCCAATTCCCTGCCCGGCACCGGTAACGATTGCCGCCTTGCTATTCAAGTCAAGAATGCTCATCGATCTCTCCCTCCGGAAACTCCCGCCGGCGTTGGCACTCGCTCTATCGATTTCCAATACCTGCGATAAATCACGAATGACTATGAAGTCAATTTATTTATCTTGCAATACAATTTATGGAGATTGCTGCGGCTGAGGTGGCGCATGCCGGATCCAGCGCGCTTCGGACGTCCTTGGGCGGCAGGCTATGGGCTTGGTCCTCAGGACCCAAGGGGACGTCCGCGCGCCTGAGCCAACGATATGACGGCTTCCCACTCGACCGGCGGCCAAAAAAAATGCCCGCCGCCAACGGTCGGAGCGGATTTGCGTGCCGACAATTGTCGACCCGCCGCCCATCGCTAAACGCCCTTGCGAGCTGGGCCCTTACCGAGCAGCCAATTTGCTTTACTCAAGAATGTAAAAGGATTACTTCAAAGTCAAGAATTCGGCCGATGATTGACGCGAGCACTTCTGTTGTTGGATTGTCTTCCGATCAAATTGCTGAAGAGTCGACACGATATCGCACTGCCCACAATGAGGAGCTGAGAACGAAGTGCCCCGATGGAAGAATGTCCTTCAAACCAGTGATGAGGTTTATCGTGTCAAGCGGAACGCGGTGCTCCGAGAGGCAACGCGCATCATCGCGAGAAAAGGCTTTCACAACACGTCTCTCGACGACGTCGCCGAAGCCCTTCAGGTCTCGAAGGGCACGCTATACAACTACGTAACTGACAAGCTCGAGATACTTTTCGAGTGCCATATGATGTCGCTCGACATGGGGTTGCAAGCCGCCGCCTTTGCGGAGAAGCATGGAACGACGGGTTATGCGAAGCTCCGGCTAAACCTGCGCGCCTACATCCGCTGGCAGAACCAAGCCCTAGGCGCCGGCGGCGTGACGTCGGACGTGACCGCTCTGCGCCCTGCGGATCGACGTAAGGTAATTGCCAGGCGTGACGAGATCGAGGATCGCCTCGTCTCGTTTATCGAGGAAGGTATTGAGGACGGCACGATCCGGCGGGTCGATCCAAAACTTGCCGTCTTTACGTTCATGGGAGCGGTGACGAATGTTCAGAGCTGGTACTCGCCAAAAGGTCGGCTCGGATTGGACAAGATCGCAGACGGGATGGTTGATTTGTTAATGCATGGCTTGGGGACGAGCGCAAATCCTGACGATATCGACCTCATCCAAATCCCTGCTGAAGTCCCTCATGACGTGTTCGGCGCCGAAACCGCCAAACAGGCTGCAGACGCGTCGATCGCTCTGGCAGCATCTAAAAGCGCTGATATGGGCTCGCCGGAAAAAGCGAGGCGTCGTCGCGTACAGCAGACCGGAGAACCCCGGCCTGGAACCACCGCAAAGAAAAGCCGGCCCTGATTTGCGGTCGCGTCCCGTACCCTCGCGCTCGAGCTTTGGGAGTCCTATCGCTTGGAGTCGAACGGTAGTCGGAGAGCGCATTCTCTAGCTTCGTTGAGAGCTGGTCAGCTTTTGCGATAGGTTGATATGTCGATCCTGCAAGGTTTACGCGTCGTCGAGATTGCCGGCTTGGGCCCCGGTCCGTTCTGCGGCATGCTTCTTGCGGATTTGGGTGCGGATGTGATTGTCGTTGAGCGCAAGGATGCGACGACGCCATTGCCGCGCCCGGACTACATTGTGAACCGAGGAAAACGCTCGATCGCACTGGACTTGAAGCAACCGCAAGCTATCGAGGTGGTATTGCGGCTCGTCGAACGGGCCGATGCGTTGATCGAAGGCATGCGCCCCGGCGTCATGGAGAGGTTGGGCCTCGCTCCCGAGGTCTGTCTGGAGCATCGCCCTTCGCTCATCTATGGCCGTATGACGGGGTGGGGACAATATGGTCCGCTCTCTCACTCGGCGGGGCACGACGGGAACTATGCCGCATTGTCGGGCGCTCTTTGGTACTCAAGTCCTCCGGGTATTGCGCCAGTAGCCCCTCCAACCTTGATCGGAGATGTCGGAGGCGGTGCACTCTACCTCGCGATCGGTTTGTTGGCCGGCGTTCTGAAGGCAAAGCAGAGCGGTTGTGGACAGGTCGTCGACGCAGCCATCGTGGACGGCTCTGCGCATATGTTGAACTTGCTACTCAGTGCGCTGGCCGCGAACGACGCGGGCTATCAACGAGGTGTCCATCATTTTGATTGCGGTCCCTCGGTCAATACCTACCGTTGCTCGGACGGCGGTTGGGTCGTCGTGTCGCCTCTCGAGACGAAATTCTACGAAGAACTGCTCAAACGAATCGGACTTGCTGGGAATCCCATATTCGAGAACCGGACCGACGCCGCGGATTGGCCTCTACAGCGGGCTGTATTGTCGGAGACTTTTGCCAAGCGGACGCGGGCCGAGTGGTGCGCGATACTCGAAGGAACCGATGCTTGCTTCGCCCCTGTAAACGATCCCGCGGAGGCGGCGCGCCACCCGCATATGGCAGCGCGACAGGTATTTGCCGAAGTTTGTGGAGTATTACAGGCAGCTCCGGCCCCGCGCTTTTCTCAGACCGCTCCAACAGACTGGCGGCGAGGTGTGCCGCGTATTGGCCAGGATACCGAAACGATCCTCCGCGAGACCGGCTATGATGACGGCAGTATGAGGGAACTGAGATCGTCCGGAGCAATCTAGGTTCGTATCTGTTCGCGCCCTTGACGGGGTCGCTGGACCCGCCTCCTGTTGGCCTGCCGCGTCTCCAATTTCCCTTTGCCAGAAGACGCCCATCTCGCCGACATTTCATGGTCGCCGACCGGAGAACGGCGCGAACCACTGGCGCGTAGCTCAATTCCCCGCTTGTGAAGCCCTATTGCGGAACAATTTGGACCAGCCTTTTGCCGATGGCAGTCCCACGCATCATGCTGATCAGCGCTGAAGGCGCCTGCTCCAACCCTTGAACGATGTCCTCATGGAAATATATCTCGCCAGCCTGCAGCCACGCGGCTACTCGAGTTTGATACGCAGCAAGCTTATGCACGTGGTCGGAAACCATGAATCCGGTCATTGCGATGCGCTTTGCGAACATCGCCTGCATTCCCTTGATACCGCTTTCGTTGACCGCGTTATACTCGGATATCATTCCGCATATCGGAAAGCGCGCTCCTACATTTGCATGGCGCAGTGCAGCCTCTAGCGTACTTCCGCCCACATTATCGAAGTAGACGTCAATCCCCTTTGGGCACAGTTCGTGCAGCGCTTCATCCATTGCCCGCGTCCTGTAGTTGAACGCCGCGTCGAACCGGCATTTCGTCTGGACGAAGGACACCTTTTCGTCGCTGCCAGCCGAGCCGACCACGCGCGCGCCGGCGCGCTTGGCGAACTGCCCTGCCAACTGACCGACCGCGCCCGCGGCTGATGAGATGTACACGGTGTCGCCGGGTTGCGGTTGACCCAACTCTATCGCGCCTACCCAAGCGGTGAGACCCGGCATGCCTAAAGCGGAAATCGCCAGGGTTGGACGGCCTAGTGCGGGGTCGATCAAGTGGAGGCCCTCCCCACGCGGTAGCACGGTGCGTTCGGCCCAGTCCAGGAAGCCCCACACATAATCTCCTTGGCTGAAACGCGCGTTTCTAGACTGAAGGACGCGACCTACAACGCGCGAAGCTAGAGGCTCGCCAACTTCGAAACTGGGCGCGTACCAGGCTTCTTCGTTCATCCGGCCCCGCAAATAGGGATCCACCGACAACCAGACCGCTTGGACGAGCACGTCTTCGGGTCCACAGGACGGCTCCTCACGATCTTCGATCCGGAAGCAGGATTCATCGACCCATCCTGTCGGGCGCTTGGCAAGCAAGACGTGTGCGTTCGTACGACCCGGTTGCGGCATCTTTTCGCTCCTCGTGGTTTGCGTCGACGATGGTAACGTCCCTGCGTATGGTCCTTGAACGCGTTTGGCTAAGCGTTCGATGATGGGACGTGACCGCCGATAAACGGCGGCGCATACATTGCTTTCGGCGGTCGCATTCGGTCCAATCGGCGAGTACATTTTGCCTTTTGACCCAAGCGATCGATCCTTCGTTGCCGATCCGGGCCTCAATCGACAGATGTCCTTATCGCCGATCAACCTTCGAACCTGGCGCGATCATGTCTGTGCATGACCGTAAGCATCTGCGCGGTGACGCCGGCGCTTTCATCGGAGAGAAAGAACAGCGCCGCGTTGGCGATGGCTGCCGCGGCTGCTCGGCTGCCAGGCGCCATGCGATCATGGTCGAAGAGAGTGTAAGCGTCGGGGCCAAAGCAGGGCGGCGCGCATTGAGGGCCGCAATACACGAGATTTGCTCGAATAGCGCGCGAGGCCACTTCCTCGGCGATGTTTCGCATGAGTCCGACGATGGCTGCTCCGACCGCGTCGTACGCCATCCTTTGCCGGCCCGTCCCAGGGCCATTTATCGAGGCGGTGAAGACGACCGAGCCGCCGTCCCTGAAATTGGATAGCGCTTCGCGGCAACATAGCATCGGGCCACGTACATTCAGATCGAAAATGCGCGTCCATTCCTGCGCATCGAGTTGATGATGCTCGACGTTACCTCCGCTGACAGCATTCAATACTAGCCCATCAAGGCCGCCTCCCAAGGCTTTGCACGCTTCGCGCATCATCCAGCCTACGTCGGCCTCAAAGGCGAGATCGGCTCTTATGGCGTACGCATCTCCTCCATCGCCCTGGATCCGGTCGACAGTCTCCATAGCAGCTCTCTCGTCGGGGTCGGCAATCGCGACCCGCGCGCCTTCGCGGGCAAACAGACGACTCATTGTCGCTTCTGTGGGAGCCGCGGCAAGCGCGACATCGTGCTGCTCGGTTTTGACGACAAGCACGCGGCGACCCTCCAGTCGTCCCGGCCTGGGAGCAGCGCCGTTCGATGGTAGCAAGTTCAACACGCCAACCTCGCTTTCAGGAAACGCAGATCGCCAGACGCAACTCTCCTATCGACGGCCTTGATTGGACGATCGAGGAGCCGGTTGCAACGGCCACGATACGATCTAATTGACGCAATAGTCAATTTATTGTATTCTAGATTTACCGCTCAACCTGCAACGAGCAGAGAAGGTTCTGGATGCTGCCCCCCGCTTTGAAGGGTCGTTTGCGACTCCCCGCCATAGCTTCGCCGATGTTCCTGGTTTCGGGCGTTGACCTAGTAGTCGCGACCAGCCGGGCCGGATTGGTAGGAAGCTTTCCAAGCCTCAATCAGCGCACCTCCGAGGGATGCGAGGCTTGGCTGAAAGATATCCGATCGCGCCTTACGGACGCTGATGCGCCTTGGGCGATACAGTTCGCGGTTCATCACACGCATAAGCGCATGGAGGAAGACATCGCGCTGACCGTTAAGTATCAGGTGCCTATTTTGATCAGCGCCATAGGAATAACGAGAGAGGCGACGGACGCCGTGCACTCATATGGGGGTCTTGTCTTTCACGATGCGATAAATGTACGGCACGCAAAGAAGGCACTCGACGCGAATGTGGATGGGATAATCGCCGTGTGCGCGGGTGCCGGCGGGCATTCGGGCACGTATAATCCATTTGCCTTCATAGGCGAATTGAAACCCCTCTTGGGCGATAAGGCGCTTATCCTGTCCGGCTGTATCGGTAACGGTCATTCCCTTGCGGGAGCGATAGCTGCTGGCGCGGACCTCGGATACCTCGGCACTCGCTTCGTAAACACCAAGGAGAGCATCGCGTCCGAGCGTATGAAGCAGTTGGTGATCGAATCCGACATTCGGGACGTCGTATATTCCTCTGAAATCGATGGTCTCGGGGCCAACTGGCTGAGACAGACGCTTCCGGACAAGCCGGTTGGCAGTGACAAGCCGGGCGCAAGTCTTGCGGAGTTGCTATCTGACCATAAGCGCTGGCGCGATATTCTGAGCGCCGGACAGGGCGTCGGCTCGATAGACGACATTCCGACAGTTGCTGAGTTGGTCGAGAGAACCGAGCATGAGTATTTCTCGGCCGCGGAGCGACTTCAGGTAGACCCCCATAGGCACAACGGAAACGTTCGGATCGCGGGGTCAAGTCTTTCCGATACTTCAGCAGTTGAATTATCGCGGTAGTGGGTGAGCCGCACGATCGCACTCGACGTGAGTTGGAAAAATAAGGAATCGAAAGGGAGAAACGCCATGGATCGACGCACTCTACTCTTGCTTGCGGCGGCTACTGCTCTTGGAGTCAATAGACGTGCGTCGGCTTCGGAGACGCCCGGCGTTACTTCGACCGAAATCAAGATCGGCAATACGGCGCCCTACAGCGGTCCTGCGTCTGCGTTCGGCGTGATCGGCCAGGCACTGAGCGCATACTTCCGGCAGGTAAACGACAACGGAGGCATTTCAGGACGCAAGATAAACTTCATCTCGCTCGATGATGCCTACAGTCCGCCCAAGACGGTCGAGCAAACGCGGCGCCTCGTGGAGAGCGATGAGGTAGCGTTCATACTCAACGGGATCGGCAGTGCTCCGCAGTTGGCCGTTCAGCGGTACATGAATCAACGGAAAGTGCCGCAGTTGTTCGTGGGGGCCGGCGTGGACAAATGGAGCCAACCGGATGCGCTTCCGTGGTCAATTGGGTGGCAGCCTACTTTCCGTACCGAGGCATCAATCTACGCGCGGTATGTTGATGCTGAGAGACCGAACGGACGGGTCGCCATGCTGCACTCATCGGAAGATGCCGGCAAGGATTACGTTGCAGGACTGAGGTCGGTATGGGGAGGCAACTTCGATAAGAAGGTTGTTCGAGTGGCAACGTACGAAACGAGCGACCCCATAGTCGAGAGTCAGATTGTCCGATTGCACGACTCTGGAGCCGATGTTCTAGTGATTACCGCAACGCCCAAATACGTGGCCCAGGCGATCAGAAAGATCTATGAGCTGAACTGGAAGCCGTTGACGTTGATCACCAACACAGGAATTTCCGTTGCGGCTGTGATCAATCCTGTGGGACCCGAGAAGGCAGTAGGCGTCGTTTCTACCGGCTATCTGAAAGACAACGGCGATCCCGCCTGGAAGGATGACCCCGGCATGAACGCATTTCGCAGGTTTATGAAGCAATATATGCCGAATGCAGATTTGGGTGATTCGAACTATGTTTTCGCCTATAGCGTCGCCGAGACCGCGCTGCATGTTCTCAAGCAGTGCGACGGGAATTTTTCGCGTGAGAACATCATGAAGGAGGCAACGAACATTCGCAATTTGGCGCTCTCATGCTTGCTTCCCGGCATTATGGTCAACACCGACTCGAAAAATTTCCGTCCGATACGACAAATGCAACTTCAAAGGTGGACCGGCACGCATTGGGAGCGCTTCGGCGATCTAATCGACGGGTCAGCCACGTGATGACTGAACAATCGCGCTTTTGTAAATGCCAGGAGATTTGCCAGCGCACCTGCCAACTCTCGCGCCTCCTAATGAGTTTAGTGAGTTTTATGATCTCGGCTTCTGCACAAGCAGCTCCGGATACAGCGAAAAAGAGATGGATCAGTTATGACTAATCACGAAGCCTGGAAGCTGTACGAAAAATATCTAAGCGCATGGAATACGACCTCGATTGAGCAGCGCTTGAAAATCGCCAACGAAGTTTTGAGTGAGAACATAGAGTATCAGACCGCTAGACATGATTTGTGCACCGGTCGATCGCAAGTCGTTGAAGATATGGCCACGTTTCATGAGAGATTCCCGGGAGGCCATTTTGAAATAGGCGGTGTCTCTTCGCACCACAATGTGGCTCTATTAACTTGGGTTATCATTCAGGCCGATGGCGAGGAGTTTGCTCGAGGAGGTGACCAAATCACCGTCGATCGCGACGGAAAGATTTCGAAAATTACTACCTTTGCGCCATCTGCAAAAGATCCAAATTGAACTCTAAGAAATTTGCATTTTGAGCTCACTCATGTTGCGTTTTGGGATGATCGATATTCTGCCGCTCATAACGGTCTGGTTGCAGGTTCGAGTCCTGCCGGGCCCACCAGTAAATCAACGGCTTAGCTCCCGTTGCTTTAGTGCTCATCTGAGTCAGCGTACCAGAAACGCGTAGTTCAGTACGACTAAGCTAATGTTCCCATCGCGAACTGACTATGTTTTCTACCTTTACATCGCAGAATCGGCGGCCCTCTCGTGCGAAACGGCCGGACGGCTATTTGCAATCGCATATCGAACTGCCCGCGAACGGTCTTGGCAGCAGACTCTCCAATCCCGGGTTCTATGAGAAAAGCAGGACCACGATCCGCGGGCTGAAGCTTCCCTGATCCGTTCGATGAAAGGGCCCTGTTCTCGCCCTTTCGGCAATCTGCGAGCCGGATCGCGTCACACTTCGAGCTTGCCTCCGCCCTTGAGCTTCAGGGTGTCGCGCGCCTCATCGGGGCTCGCAATGTCGAGACCAAGCCCTTCGATGATCTGGCGGACGAGCCGAACTTGTTCGGCGTTCGAGCTTGCGAGCCGGCCTTTGCCCGCCCAGAGCGAGTCCTCGAGCCCGACGCGGACATTGCCACCCATGGTCGCGGCCATCGCAGCGATCGACAACTGATGGCGTCCGACGCCGAGCACTGACCAGGCGTAATCCCTGCCGAACAAGCGGTCGGCCGTTCGCTTCATGTAAGCGACGTCTTCGGGGTGCGGGCCGATGCCGCCGAGGATACCGAACACGCTTTGCACGAACAGCGGCGGCTCGACGATCCTGCGATCGAGGAAGTGAGCAAGCGTGTAAAGGTGCCCGATGTCGTAGCACTCGATCTCGAAGCGCGTACCATTGCCGGCACAGGTACGCAGGATGTACTCGATATCCTTGAAGGTGTTCTTGAAGACGCGGTCGTTCGATCCTTCGAGATAGGGCCGCTCCCAATCGTGCTTGAATGTCTTGAACCGGTTCAGCATTGGGTAGAGCCCGAAGTTCATCGAGCCCATGTTGAGCGAGGCAATCTCGGGCTTGAAGTGGGCCGCCGGTTGCAGCCGCTCCTCGACGCTCATCGTCGGCGCGCCTCCGGTTGTCAGGTTGATGACAACCCCTGAGCGCTGCTTGACTACGCTGAGGATGGGCGCGAATGCCTCGAGCCGCTGGTCCGGCTTGCCCGTCACGGGATTGCGCGCATGCAGGTGGACGATCGCCGCACCGGCGTCGGCGGCTTCGATCGCCGAATCGGCGATATCCTGGGCCGTTACCGGCAGATGTGGCGACATCGACGGCGTGTGGATCGACCCCGTGACGGCGCAGGTAATGATCGTCTTGCGACTCATGAACATCCTTCCCTGAAAGCTGGTCGCGACGGCGCGGCGTGAAATCAGCGCCCGCCCGACACATCGACCAAGGCACCATGAACATACGCGGCCGCGCTGGAGACCAGCCACATGACGCTGTCTGCGACCTCCTCCGCAGTCCCGGCGCGGCCGAGAGGCACGCCGGGTGCAAGCGCATCAATTGCCGCCCTGCCGCCATGCGCGTCGTGGATCGCCGTGTCGATCAGTCCCGGGCGGACGGCGTTGACGCGAATTCCTTGCGGTCCAAGCTCCTTGGCGAGCGCGAGTGTCAGGCTATCGATCGCACCCTTGCTCGCAGCATAGTGTGCTTCATTCGGCAGCCCACCGTGGCGCGCTGCGACCGACGACATGTTGATGATCGTGCCGCCGTTTCCTCCGCGCCGGCATGACATCCGCAGCGTCGCCTCGCGGCAGCAGAAGAACATGCTGAGGACGTTCGCCGCGAAGACGTCGGCAAGATGTGCCGCGCTCGCCGCCTCAATGGGCGTTGGCGCGCCGATCATGCCCGCATTGTTGACGAGGACATCGGGCGCGCCAAGTTCGCGATCGACCTCTGCGAACAGCCGCGCCGCCTCCTCGGAGCGCGATATGTCTGCGCAAAGCGCGACCGCCCGCCCCCCAGCGGTCAGGATGTCGGCGACGACCGCCTCGGCGGCGGCGGCCGAACGGTGATAATTCACGGCAACTGCGTAGCCGCTGACGGCCGCCTTCCGCGCGATGGCTGCGCCGATGCCCCGGCTCGCTCCCGTCACGATCATAATCCCGGTCATTGTCCAGTTCCGGCTCTACGGCGCGCAAACAGCGCTGTCAGTCGCGCACGCGCGAGCCCAATGACGGCGCGGAAAACAATCGCGGGCAGCGATGGTGAGCGCGCAGCGAGAACCGGACGGGCCGCTGGTTCGGCGCCAGGCGGCTCAGCCGCGAGCAGCGCATCGAGATTTGCCGCGAACTGCGCGGTGATTTCTCTTGCGACCCCATGGATGACACCGCTCGCCCGCCCGTACTGCGCGATCGATCCACTCAGCTCGACGCTGGTGACGAGCGCCACCCGTGTCGTCGCGATTCCGATCTGCGCGAGAGAGACACGCACAGTCGCCTCGGTCCCGCCACGCCCCTTCGAGTCACGCCCCGCGCCGCGGATCATCATGGTCCGCGCCGCAGGGTCCAGCTCCTCGAGGCGTACCTCGCCTCTGAGGGCAAGCTGAACCGGGCAGAGTCGAACTTCCCCGACGCCGCGGAACGTGCGGTCGTCGATGACCTCGGTCAGCCGCACGCCGGGAACGCAAGGCGCTATTGCCGGGACGTCTTGCAGGATCTGCCAGGTCGTATCGGCCGGGCGCTGCACGTCGAAACTATTCTCAAGCCGCATGATCGCTCCTCAGCCGCCAGCAATTTCCAGGAGGCCGCCGCCAGGGCTGGCTGACGGGACAACCTCCCTTACGCAGCGTCCCAACTGGATCGCCTCGATGACGTCCTCAGGCGAGACGGGATGTTTGGAGAAACGGGCACCTTCCCCGCGTAGAGCGTCTTCGAGCGCCGAGATGAGCGCGGCGGCCGCAGGGATGGTGCCGCCTTCTCCGGCGCCCTTGGCGCCTAGCGGGTTGTGTGGACTCGGTGTCTCGATATGGGCAATGTCGATGCGGGGCATTTCGGAGGCGAGCGGCAAGAGGTACTCGCCATAGTTCGAGCTGAGCGGCTGCCCGGTTGGGTCGTAGACCATTTGCTCGAACAGGGCATTGCCGATGCCGTGGACCACGCCGCCGAGAATCTGTCCGTCGACCAGCAGCGGGTTGAGCACGTTGCCGCAATCGTGAGCCACCACATAAGCAACAACGGCGACCGCGCCCGTCGCCGGATCGACCTCAACTTCCGCAATATGGGTGCCGCTCGCGGTCGCCGTCGCGGCAATCGGGGCATAGTCGGTCGCTTCGAGCCCGGGAGCGAAGCCGTCCGGCAACGGGATGCCGGGTGTTCCCGCGAGCCGCGCTGCAAGCAGCGCAAGGTCGAGCCCTGTGTCGGCCGGGCCGGAACGGCGCACGATCCTGCCCTCAGCGATTGTCAGGTCGTCGCTCGCACATTGCAGCAGGCTCGCCGCCAGCCGCAGCGCCTTGGCGCGCACCGCAGCGGCGGCATTGAGCGCGGACGAGCCAGCGGCGACAGCGACGCGGCTGCCATAGGTTCCCATGCCGTACGCGAGCGCGTCGGTATCGGCGGACGTCACCGTAACGAGATCGGGAGAGATGCCCAGCGCATCGGCGCAGATCTGGGCGATGATGGTCGCGTGCCCCTGGCCTTGGCTCGCCGCGCTGGTCACGGCGTGTACACGGCCATTTGGCAGCACCCGCACGCTGACGCCCTCGAACGGGCCGGCGCCTGTATCTTCGACGTAACTGGCAAGACCGATGCCGCGACGCAGGCCTCGCTCGGCCGCAGCCGCACGCCGCGTCGCGAAGTCGGCATACTCGGCGCGGCGCATCGCCTCGGTGAGGCAGGCTTCGAAATCGCCGCTGTCGTAGGTGACTTTAGAACCGTCGCGGTAGGTCATGCCGGTCGCATAGGGGAACTTGTCGCGCGGGATGAAGTTGCGGCGGCGTATCTCGGCGCGGTCGAGCGCCAGCGCATCGGCGACACGATCGACGAGACGTTCGATGACGAAGTTGGCGTACGGGCGACCGGCACCGCGCACCGGAGAGGTTGGCACCATGTTGGTGAAGACGACGTCGAGCGAAAGATCGAGCGCCTCCAGTGCGTAAGGACCCGGGAAAGGCCAGAGCGAGCTGAGCGGAAGCAGCACGCCGTAGGGAACGAAGGCGCCGGCGTCGTGGACGCCTCGCCCGCGGATCGCGATGAGCCGGCCCGCAACGTCCGCAGCGACCTCGACATCCCAGGCCTGCAACCGCTGCTGCGTCGTCGCCTGAAAATGTTCCCGCCGATCCTCGACCCAACGCACCGGCCGGCGTAGCCTCAACGCAGCGAGCGGAATCACGACTTCTTCGGGATAGAACACGGCCTTCGGTCCGAAGCCGCCTCCAACATCCGGCGCGATCACACGAATCCGGCTTTCATCCCAGTCAAGGTGCGCAGCAAGCAGGCGTCGGATCATGTAGGGCGCCTGCGTAGAACTCCACAATGTGATGCCCATGCCATCGGGTGATGGCATGGCGGCGACACCGCGTCCCTCCATACTATGCGCGCCACCCCGCTCCATCTCGATCCGCTCGACCACGCTAAACGCCGCGCCGGCGAAGGCGGCAGCGGCGTCGCCGAAACGCGCTGTCAGCGTGGCGGCGCGATTGTGGTCCGCTCCTCGATGAGCGAGTGCGGCGGCGGAATCGAGCGCGCGCCGACAATCGGTGATGACTGGCAGCGGGTCATAGTCGATCGCGACCAACGCTGCGGCGTCCTCGGCAATGTAACGGTTGTCGGCAACGACCAGCGCGATCGGCTGGCCGACATAGCAGACCTCGTCCGTTGCCAACGGCGCCTGCGTGCGGGGCTGGGTAAGAAGCGGGTGTGGCGCCGCCAGCGGCATCGGCCGTCTGGCGGACGGCCCGAGATCCTCTGCGAGATAGACGGCAAGGACGCCAGGCAAGGCGCGAGCAGCTGACGCGTCGACCGCGCGGATGAGACCGTGTGCAATCGTGCTGCGCACGAAAGCCGTCTCGAGTCCCGCGGGCAGCGCAAGATCGTCGAGGTAGCACCCTTCGCCTTTGAGAAGGCGAGAATCCTCGACGCGTCGTACGGCGGCACCGAGATAGCGTGTTGCCATCGTCAGCTCCGTCCGGAGGCGACGCGCCCGCCCACTGCACGCGCGGCAGCGATCATCGCCTGATAGCCGGTGCAGCGGCAGATATGGCCACTGACGACGTCGCGGATGGTGGCTTCGTCGGGGTCGGGGCTGGCGTCAAGCAGGCCCGTCAGCGAAATCAGAACGCCGGGCGTACAGAATCCACATTGCAGAGCGTGATGCTCGCGAAACTCCTGTTGCAGCGGCGAAAGCCTGCCGTCCTCTCCGGCGAGCCCTTCGATCGTGACGACCTCGCAGCCGTCAGCCTGTACCGCGAACATCAGGCAGGATCGCACCGGCACGCCATCGACGAGGATTGTGCAGGCGCCGCACACGCCATGTTCGCAACCGATATGGGTACCGGTGAGGTCGAGATCGCGGCGCAGGAAGTCCGCAAGCAGCCGACGCGGCTCCACTTTGGCATCGACTTTCCGACCGTTCACCGCCAAAGCGATTGCATGCAGCTCAGACATCGCGGCCTCCACTACCCGCACGCTCGGCGGCTCGCAGGAGCGCCCGCTCGACAAGCACCTCGCCAAGATGGCGCCGATAGGCGCCCGTATAGTAAGCGTCATCGGAAACGTCGACATGCGCGACCGCGTGAGCCGCGCGACGGATTTCGCTAAGCCGTGGTAGTTCGCCAACGAGGAAGTGCTCGGCGTCGCGGAGCCGGAAGGCGGCGCCCCCCATGCCGCCAAGCGCAATCGCAGCCGAGCTGATCCGGCCGTCCTGCCCGATGCGCAAGACCGCCGCCACGGCGACGATGGCAAAATCGCCACGCCGGCGGGCAAATTCGATAAAGGCGTGGCCTTCGTCTGGCTGCACATTCGGCATGCGAATTGCGGTCAGTATTTCGTCCGCCGCCAGCTCCGGCATCATGTAGCCGGCCGGCCAATCGTTCATCGGCACCTTCCGCTCACCTTTCGCTCCGACCACGGTAAGGGTGGCATCGAGAGCCAGCGCGACGAGCGGAATCTCGGCGGCAGGATCGAGGTGACACAAGCTGCCACCGATCGTACCCCGGCTGCGGGTCTGCTGGTGGCCTACGTGTACAAGTGCTTCGGCGAGAAGCGGGCAATGCCGCCGGACCAACGGCGAGGCGAGAAGCTCCGCCTGCCGGGTCATCGCGCCAATGTGGAGCGCGTCGTCGGTCAATTCATGGAAGGCGAGTTGCTCAATCCGGCTGATATCGATCAGGTGGTCGGGACTGATGAAACGCATGTTCAGCATCGGCACAAGCGACTGCCCACCCGCAAGGAGCTTGGCGTCACCCAGCCTGGCGAGAAGCGCGATCGCCTCAGGCATGCTCGCCGGGCGATGATAGGCGAAGGGCGCCGGCTTCATCGCGCGCTGCCTTGCTGCGGAATGATCGGCACCAGCAGGCTCGACGGCGTTTCGGGGCCGCAGTGGATCGTCACACGTTTGCCGAAGATATCGGCTGGGCGATCGCGAGGATCATCGTGCAGGAATGGCCCGCAGCCGCGCATCGGATTAGCAATGTTGGAAAGTTGCCCCGCTGGGCCCGGATACTCGTAATCGCGCCCGCGGATGGTAAGACCGAGGCGATAACCCGCGGGCAGGACAATCGAGGTTGGCCAGATCTCGATGTCGAGGCGATAGATCGTGCCGGGCACGAGCGGCTGGCGTTCGTCGTGGCTATGATAGGGACGCCAGGGCCTGGATCGCGCCGGGTCCAGTTTGCGGTGCGAGGCGCGCAGCCAGCCCTGCGCGACGGGTGTGTGCGGATCAAGCGCGCCTTGAAAGACGATCTCGCGCAAGTCCGGCGCGAAAGCCCTGACAATCACGAACAGGTCGGCGTCGATAGTTTCCGAAGATACGTAGAGCGTGGCCGCGAGCGGGCCGGTGATTTCCACTGGCTTCTCGGCATGCGGCAGCAGGAAGGTCACGCCATCGCCGAACCCCTCATAGCTGACACGCGTTGTTTTGGCCGGAACAGTGTCGCGGAGCGTCAACGCGTCGGCATTGAGGTAGAGTTGGGTCCAGCGCGTGTTGCCTAGCGGCCAACTATCCTCGGCACGCTCGAGGAAGCTGTCAACATGTCGGATCTGCAGTCTGACCGGCGGCTCGCGATCCCAGCCATTGTCCAAGCCCTTGAGGAAATGATCGAAAAAGCGCTTCTGCAGTGAAATGCCGTAGTCCGTATAGAACTCGGTCCAATGCTCGCGGCCATGAATTTCAAGCCATTTTTGCGTCGAGGCCGCGTGGAGGAAACCTTCGACGTTGCCGCGCAGGTGCAGTCCGGCACCACCCCAATTCGCGGCGCTGAGCAGGGGGATATCGATGTTCTCGAACTGCGCCGAGCGCACGCGGAAATAGCCATCGTCGTGAGGGTGCGCAAAAAAGTCGGCACCGAGGTCACACCGAGATTTGGCGAGCTCCGCTTCGCCGAGAGTCTGCGGTCCGCACACGAGCTCGCCGGTGGCGCGGCTGCGCGGACCCCGCGCACCGAGCCCATGCTGCACCGATGTGACCTGCTTGCGATACCAGTTGGCGACGAAGGTCGAATAGATGCCACCATGATGGCTGACATCGCGATAGAAATCGGCTGCGCCTTCCCATACGCAGATTGCTGCCAGGTGAGGTGATTTGAGGCAAGCCACCTGCCACTGGTTCATACCGTAGTAGGAGATGCCGTTGAGGCCGACCTTACCGTTGGACCAGTTTTGTGCGGCCGCCCATTCGATGGAACCGTAAAGGTCGGCTGTCTCGCGCGGCGACCACGGTTCGAGAAACCCTGGCGAGCGCCCAGCGCCCCGCCCGTCGACGCGCACGCAGACATAGTCATGTGGTACCCATTTTTCCGGATCAACCACCTCCCATGCCTGATAAAGCCCGCTTGAGCCGCGCTCGACTTCCGGGAATTGCATCACCATGCTCTCCCACGCAGTCGGATAGCCTTCCTGGAAGGAGAGGCCTTTGGCGTAGGGACCATAGCTGAGGACCACCGGAAACTTGCCGGCTTTTGCCGGACGAAATACGTCGGCGCGCAGCACAGCACCATCGTCCATTTCAAGCGGCACATCCCAGTCGATCGTCATGCTTGCCCCTAATCCGGGCGCGCGATCGAGAATCTGTGCGGTTTGGTCCTGCGGCATCATGGCTTCGCTCCGATGAATTCGACCGGAGCGCGGCGCCCCGCGCAGTGAGGGCTATCGGAATGACAGTGACCGCAGGAAATACTATCTCGGCATGAAAGGCATATCCGTCATGGTGCAACCCGACACAGCTTCCACTCGCCGGCGGCGACGCGCTCGGTGGCGACGTCGCGCAAGAGCGACTTCATGCGTTCTCCTGCCGTCGAAAGCGGTTGTTCACGGGCCTGGATCAAGGTCCACGACACTTCGACACCCTCGATCGGCGCGAGGCAGACACGGCCCTCGCGAAGACGACGATAGGCCGAACAAAACGGCAAGGTGGCGAAGCCCGCCCCCTGCTCGACCAGGCCGAGGAGAAGATGGGGCGTAGTGCCTTCCAGCTTGACATCGAGCGGCAGCTTGCGCTGGGCGAGCGCAGTTTCGATGATGAGCCGCAAGCTGTTCGGTCGGCTCGGCGTCATCAGCGGATGGCGCGCCACCTCCTCGAGCCCGACAGGCTTGTCGGGATCGAGACCCGCACCCTTGGGACCGATCAGGCAAAGGGCTTCGTGCAAGAAGGGGGCGGTATCAAGGGTTGCGAGCGGCTCGATATTGGTGACGATCGCGAGATCCGCCCTTCCGAGTTCGACCATCGACCATGCGTTTAGGATACCGCTGATTCCTTCGATCACCCTGAGCTGAACGTTCGGATAACGTTCACGATAGGACGTGACCGCAGGCAGGGTCACAAGATCGAACATCGAAGGCGGCATAGCGACAGTCAACTCGCCGCTGGGCTCGTTGAATTCGTCCCGTACCTCCTGCCGCACCCGCTCAAAATGGCGCAGGAGTGCAACCGCGCGATCACGCAGAAGGCGTCCAGCGTCGGTCAGGACAACGCCCCGATCGGAGCGCTGAAACAAGGTGACGCCGAGCTCATCCTCGAGCTGGCGGATTTGGCGCGAGAGGGCCGGTTGCGCGATATGCAGAAAGGAGGCCGCGCGCGTGACGCTGCCGATCTCCGCGATCTGAAGGAAGAAGCGCAACTGCCTTACGTTCATCGCACGTTCCATGCTCGAGCGCACCATATGGGCGCGGAGGCTGAGCCTAACAGGAGCGAACTAGAACGGCGATAGAGAGGATGGGCTCACGCAACGTCGAGGACCACATTTCCGATCAGTTCACCGCCTTCGACGAGGTCATGCGCTTCGCCTATCCGCGCCAGCGGCAGCCGGCGCGCGATGGTATGTTTGAGACGGTTCGCGGCAAGGTGATCGGTCAGTTCGGCGAGGACGGCCGATCGGTCTTCTGCCGTGATCTCGTAGATGAAGATGAAGCGCAGGAGAATGCTGTTCTGCATCATCCAGAGGCTGGGCAGCGTGGCCTCGCTCCCCGACATACCGTAAACCACGACCCTTGCGAATGGGCGCAGCGCGCCAGGGTAATATTTGGCGTTGCGGGTCAAGTCCATCTCGACGACGGCATCAACGCCCCGCCCCTCAGTAAGCGATTTCACGCGCTCCACGACATCCTCATCGCGGTAGTTGATGGTCGCGTCCGCGCCAGCGGTCGAGGCATGCGCTGCCTTTTCAGCTCCGCTGACGGTCGTCAGAACGCGGGCGCCCCGCAATTTGGCGAACTGGATCGCGTAGTGCCCGACCGCGCCGGCGCCGCCGGCGATGAGAACGCTCGACCCCGGACCGACAGCAGCGACACAAACAGCGTGCAGCGCGGTCAGGGCCGGAATGCCAAGGCAAGCACCAGCGTCGTCAGCCGTCGTCTCGGGAAGAACGACAGCCTGATCGCTCGGCAAGGTAATATATTCGGCGGCGGTGCCGAATGCGCGCTTCCACTGCCCGTTCCAGATCCAGACCCGCTCGCCGATCCGGCTCGCCGCGACGCCCGGCCCCACGGCATTGACCACTCCTGCACCATCGCTGTGCGGGACAATCAGCGGCGCCACGAGACCTCGACCGAAGCCGCCTTTGCGCACCTTCCAGTCCGACGGATTGACACCCGAGGTGCGCAGCCTGACCCGAACTTCGCCGGCTCCTGGCTCCGGGGTGGGCAGCTCGCCAATCTGGAACACCTCCCGAGCGGGGCCCTGTCGATCATAGAATGCGGCGCGCATCGATACCTCCGTTCGACCCGACACTTGAGAACCCGTCAGCGCTGAGGCGAAGGGCCACGTCGAGCCTGTGGTTCTCTGCGGGAAATTGCCGCTCCCGTGAGCCTTTCGGCAAATGCTCTCTTGGCATGCCCGTCATACGCGTCAGCGTGGGCCGGTCGACCGCTCCTGCGCGCCAAGCTCGTATGCCCATCATGCCGAGACAGTATTTCCTGGCCTTGCTTGCGACCCGCTATCCCTTCGGACACGAAAGCCGAAAAGGCCGGAGCTGAGGGAGGTATCCATGGAGCAGATTTCGCCTGCGGAAGGATCGTTGACGTCCTGGACGTCATGGAGCTGGGTCCGCGAGATCACGCCGTATCAATGGCGCGTCTTTTTGGTCGTCTGGCTCGGCTGGGTGCTGGATTCGACGGATTTTGGACTGTTCTCCTATGTGCTCCGGCCCGCGCTGACCGAACTGCTTGGTGCGCAGGCAAGCCTTGCGGAGATCGGCCGGCTCGGCGGGTTGCTCAGCATGGTCGGCCTGCTCGGCTGGGCCTTCGGCGGTTTTGTGTTCGGCGTTGTGGCCGATTACATCGGTCGGGTTCGGACGCTTGCGTTAAGCATCCTGATCTTCAGCGCCTTTACCGGGCTGCAAGGTATTGCGCAGTCGCCATTCGAACTCGGCATATACAGATTCATGGCCGGAGTGGGCGCCGGTGCCGAAATCATCGTCGGCATTCCGCTCCTGATCGAAGCATTCGCGCATCAGCATCGTGCCAAGGTCGCCGGCATCATGATGACGGGCGGCGCCTTCGGCAGCCTGCTCGGCGCCTCAGTCTACGGCCAGCTCGCACCGTTCGGCTGGCGCTACGTCTTCTTCGCGGGCGTCGCGCCGGCGGTTCTGCTGTTCCTGTTCCGCCGTGGCATGGTGGAGCCGGAGCCATTCAAAGCCGTCAAGGCGCGCCGGGCCGCCGCCCGCGCGGCGGGTGACGCGACCGCGCCAGAGGACCGCAAATTCCTGCAATTCGTACCCTTGCAGCTGTTCAGCCGCGAATTGCGCTTCAACACAATGGTCGGCCTGCTCTTTTGCCTCGGGACACTGCTCTCGATCTGGACCAGCCTGATCTGGTTGCCGACCATCCAGAGCCTGATGCTCGAGCGCGAGGGCGTCACCGGGGCCGATGCCATTCGCCGCGTGACCTCGGGCATGCAGCTCTGGGGCATCGGCGGCATCCTGGGCTACGCGAGTTTCGGTTTTATCGCCGACGCGATCGGACGCCGCGCGACGGTTGCCCTCTACAATGTCGGCACGCTGGCGGTCGGGCTCTACCTCTACTTTGTGGTCGACAGCTATTCCGTCTACCCGTACCTGCTCTTCGTCTTCGGCTACTTCGTATGGGGCGTTTTCTCGGGCCATGCCATTTACCTGCCGGAGCTCTTTCCAACGCACGTGCGCGCCACTGCCGTGTCGTTCTGCAATGGCACGGGTCGTATCATCACGAGCTTCGGCCCGCTGGTTGCCGGGCTCCTCGTTGCGCCCTTCGGCGGCAATTTCGGCACGGCCGCGGGCGTCATGACCTGCTTTGCTCTGCTCAGCATCCTCGCGGTTGCGATCGGGAGGGAGACGAGAGACGAAGCGCTACCGCAGTAGAGCCGGATCTGCACGGTCTCGGATTTTGCTCGAAGGGTGGCGTCCACGAACGCCACCCTTCCCCCCTCGGCTCAAGTTGACGCGGATCGAGCACGCGATCTGAACTCAACCTTCCCCGGGCGTGATCACGTCGCCGACCAGCAGGCTCAACCTTGGGGCCGGATTTGCCTTGAGCTACGCGATGAAAGCTCGAGCGCCCCACCGCACCAGTTTCGCACCAGAAACGAACCCAACGAACCGCAACAAACGCGATCGAATCGCGACGAAAACGCAGCAAAATCAACAAAGCTCGTCGATATCCTCCCGCTCATGACGGTCTGGTCGAGGGTACCATCCAGCTTTCGAAACGAATTCAGAAGAACCATCCCTACCGAGCCTGCCCGCGTGGCCCGCGAGCAGCACTGATTTATTTCTCGCTCCTTCGATAGATCGTCCAAGCCCTGATTAGCGCCATGGCAAATCGGGGCCACGATGCGGGCTGGAGGTTGGCGCCCTTCCTCTGACTCAGCATCCCCCTCCAACCTCGGCAATCTTTTCGTTTCTGCGCTAGGGACGCCAAATGCCGCCGGAGATGAAAATAGTCTTCCTTGCGGCAGGTTTTCTCCATCTGATGTTGCTGCAAGATCGCTGGATAGAGCGCCAATCACTTCTCTTAGATGCAAGCCGATGCCAAACGCACACATTGCGAGAGAGGTGCACACATCGTTGGATGAGCGTCCCACTAGATGGGGCGGCGTCGACGGAGGTGATTGGGACCATGGCAACGCAGAGGCTGACCTTTCGCTGCAATGGAGTGCGAGAGGGCTTGTATTTTGACCCGCCCGAGGCGTCCATCGATCATTCCGGTGGGCTGCTGGCCTCGGCGTATGCAGGCCGAACTGGCCGCAGGATATTGCGGTGAGACGACCGTAGACGACTTCCTCAAACGGGTCGGAAAGGATTATCCTCTGCCTCGTGTGGCAGAAGGGCGTAGACGGCTATGGTTGATCGACGATCTGGATGCGGCGATAGCGCCAAGCATAGTGCAAAACGATCTCGCCGAGGATTTGTGACTGTGACTGTGCCATTGCCCCGCCACGTCATTCCCAAACAGCTCGCGGGCGGCGAAACGGCTTACTACTATAATGTGCCGACAAAGTACCGAAAGCTAAAGTGCCCAGTCGAGAACGAGCCGCTTGGCACCGACTTCGGCGTGATGACGAAGCGCGCAGGTGTACTGAACGGCCAGTTCGATGAATGGGACACGCAGCGCAAGGGGCTTCCGATCAGCGCGCCCAATATACCGAAGTACGGCACGGTTGATTGGCTGTTCCGAGAGTACAAGATCAGCAGGGCCTATCTCGATAAGGTCGCGGTGCGTTCGCGCGATGATTATGAATGGGCGATGGATCAGGTCTGCAACACACTCACCAGGAAAGGGGATCGCGTCGGTGACCGCCTTGTCAAAGCGATCACGCCACGCGCCGCTGACAAGCTCTACGACAAGTTCATCGAGCGCGAAGACGGTGAGCGCCTGAGGACGGGCGAAAAGCTGGTCGTGCTCTGCCGCAAAGCCTGGCGTGTGGTCCGTCGCCTCTTCCCAGACGAATTTCCGAAGGACGTTCCGAACCCATGGGTCGGCGTCACAATGAAGACGCGCGTGAAAAAGAAAAAGCCGGCCGTGACGCGAGACGAGGTCTACACATTTGCCCATGGCTGCATCGAGCACGGCGAGATCGAGGCGGCGGCGGTCGCCGTCATTTGTTTCGAGTGGCTGCAGCGCCCAGAAAACGTCATCGCCGGACATATCAAATGGAGCGGCTACCGTACCGGTCCCAAGCCCACGATCCGCATCGAGCATCACAAGACCGGTGAGATCGTCGACCATCCGCTCGAAGATGGCGACGTCAAGTTTTATGAGGAAGCTGAGGAGGTACTGTCGCAGTTGAAGCGTCTCGGCACCCCAATGATCCTGTACGAACTCGAGGAAGGTAAGGCCAAGCCGTTCAGTTTCAGCACGATGCAACACAAGGTGCAGCGCATGCGCGCGAAGCTAGGATTGCCGTCGCACTTTACCTTCGACGCCTGCCGGCACGGCGGCATGACTGAGCTGGAGGAGGCAGAGCTGACCGACGGACAGGGCCGTGCGCTGTCGGCGCACCGGACGCGGCAGAGCTACATCGGCTACGCGAAGCGCACTGAGAAGCGCGTCCTGGCAGCAACCCGCAAGAGGCACGCGCACAGGCTGGCGAACGAAATGGCGACAGACGTTCAGAATGAGCAGCAGCCAGCCGTTCAGAATGAACCCCCAGAACAAAGTGCGATTGCTGAGCAATATCAACTGGCTGGGGCGGGAGGGATCGAACCTCCGAATGGCGGAATCAAAATCCGCTGCCTTACCGCTTGGCTACGCCCCAACAGTCCGGGCCGGAACATGGGATCGACCAGCGCGACCTGTTCCGGCACCGCCGGTCTATAGAGGGAGCAACGCTATTTCAACAGGCTGCGGGGCCGAATTTCACCCCAAAATCGGGCCCCGTCGATCTACCCTTATATAAAGGGTCATTGCTTTGGGTGCGCCGGGCCGGTTTTCCCGCCCCCGGGCGGGGCGAATACCGCCTAGCGGAGAGTTGAGAGAACCCCGGTTTCGTGGGAAGACGGCGGCAGCCATTAGCCAAAAAGCGAGATTATCGTCATGACTTACCGCGCGCCGATCTCCGACATCCTGCTCGCCCTCAACCACGGCGCAGGCCTGCAGGCGGCCGTGAAGGCCGGTCATTACGGCGATTTCGACGGCGACATCACCGCGGCCGTGCTGGAGGAAGCCGGCAAATTCGCCGGCGACGTGCTGGCGCCGCTGAACAAAGTGGGCGACGAACACGGCATCAAGCTCGCCGACGACAAGGTGACGACCGCGCCCGGCTGGCCGGACGCCTATCAGCGCTGGATCGCCGGCGGATGGAACGCGGTGTCGGGCCCGGAAGCCTTTGGCGGCCAGGGCCTGCCGATGGCGATCAATGCCGCCTGCACCGAAATCTGGAGCGCGTCGAACATCGCCTTCGGCCTCTGCCCGCTGCTGACGCTCTCCGCCATCGAGGCGCTCGACGCCCATGGCAGCGAGGAGCTGAAGCAGATCTATCTGGAGAAACTCGTCTCCGGCGAATGGACCGGCACCATGCAGCTCACCGAGCCGCAGGCCGGCTCCGATGTCGGCGCGCTGCGTACCCGCGCCGAGCGCGCTGGTGATGGTACCTACCGCATCAAGGGCACCAAGATCTTCATCACTTATGGCGACCACGACATGACCGATAACATCGTGCATTTCGTTCTCGCCCGCCTGCCCGATGCGCCCGCGGGCACCAAGGGGATTTCGCTGTTCCTGATTCCGAAATTCATGGTCAACGCCGACGGCTCGCTGGGCGCGCGCAACGACATCTATCCGTCCGGCGTCGAGCACAAGCTCGGCATGCACGCCTCCCCCACCTGCACCATGACGATGGGCGATCACGGCGGCGCCGTCGGTTACCTGATCGGCGAGGAAAATCGCGGCATGCTCTGCATGTTCACGATGATGAACCAGGCCCGCCTCGGCGTCGGCCTCGAAGGCGTCGGCATTGCCGACCGCGCCTATCAGCAGGCGCTGGCCTTTGCGCAGGAGCGCAAGCAGGGCCGCGCCGTCGGCAAGAAGGGCGACGGGCTCGACCCGATCATCGTGCATCCCGACGTCAAGCGCATGCTGTTGCAGATGCGCAGCCTGACGGCCGCCGCCCGCTCGATCTGCTACGCCACGGCGGTGGCGCTCGACATTTCCACGCGCGCCACGGATGCCAGGGTGCGGGCCGAGGCCGCCGCGCGCGGCGCGCTGCTGACGCCGATTGCAAAAGCCTTCTCCACCGACATCGGCAACGAGGTGACGTATCTCGGCGTGCAGATCCACGGCGGCATGGGTTTTATCGAGGAGACCGGCGCCGCGCAGCATTATCGCGACGCGCGCATCACCTCGATCTACGAGGGCACCAACGGCATTCAGTCGATCGACCTCGTCACGCGCAAACTCGCTGCGAACGACGGCGCATCGGTCTGGGCCCTGCTCGATGAACTCAGCGGCATCGTCAAGCAGGTCGAGGCCACGAACGATCCCGCCTTCGGGACCACAGGCGCGAAACTGCGCGATGCACTCGGCTCGCTGGAGCGCGCCAGCAAGTGGCTGTTGGAACGCGTGGCGTCCGCGCCGAACGACGCGCTCGCCGGCGCCACGCCATATCTGCGCCTGTTCGGCTCGACGCTCGGCGGCTGCATGCTGGCCGGCGAAGCGCTGGCCGCGAAGGGCAACGGCGAAGCCGGCGGCGATCCGCAGCGCTACGTGACGGTGGCGCGGTTTTTTGCCGAGAACGTCACCGTGCAAGCGGGATCGCTGGAGAAGACGGTCACCGACAGCGCGGAAGCCGTGAACGGCGCGGATGCGGTGTTGCTGGGCTAAGTGACGCAGTCGCGTGAATGTGCATGCGTCGCAAAATGACACAGCAAGTTCCATGCTGCCCGCGTTGTATTGAAGCAACACTTTCAAAAAATTAGATGATCCCGTAGCTTCCCGCAGTTGCGCATTCATTTCGCAGTGC
This sequence comes from Bradyrhizobium algeriense, assembly GCF_036924595.1. NCBI lineage: Bacteria > Pseudomonadati > Pseudomonadota > Alphaproteobacteria > Hyphomicrobiales > Nitrobacteraceae > Bradyrhizobium > Bradyrhizobium algeriense. The sequence goes on from NZ_JAZHRV010000001.1 coordinate 5,216,970, forward strand.
GAACAATGCGCGTCGTCGCGTGCTTGGCTGTGTAATTGGGCTCATGCGGAGCCTGGGGAGGCCGGATCATGGACCCATGGCGATTGGCAACGAAGGCGCAGCGCCGCATCAATTTAGTCGCGGGCTTGGCTCTCGCGAGTTGTGTTCTCGCCTGGCTCGCAGGCTTCGGTTCGGCTTCCACCCAGCACATCAGCGCTTCCGTCGAGAACGCCGGCGCAAAGACAGTCGTGGAACGCCACGAACCATCTCTGGTCGCAAGCGTCGAGCCTACGGTTATGCCGCAGGCGACAGTAGTAGCGAACGCCGCCATCGGTGATGTTGCGACGGCAACGGCCGCCGAAGCCACGCCAAAAGCCGCCGACACGACGGCAAGCCTGGATGAGCCGAAACCTTTTGTCGTGGCCTCGCTGCCGGAATCGTCACAGGTAGTTCCGGCCGAAACACCGTCCGCCGAGGGCAAGCAGGCGAGCATGCCTGATCCCGCGCCAGCGAAAACCGCCGACGCGACGGCAAGCCCGGATGAGCCGAAGCCTTTTGTGGTGGCCTCAACCGATCCGTCGCAGGTATTTTCGCCCGAGGAAGTCGCAACGGCGCCTGAGCCTGCCCTGCCGGCTGTGAGCACCATCGAAATCAACGAGGAGTGCCTGGTAGCCGAGATCTGCATCGATCGGTACCTGTGGGCGCTCTACGAACGGGCGCCCAAGATCGACGCCATCAAGGTGACTGAGCGGCGGAAAGTCACGATCAAGCGGAAGGGCAAGACGGTGACCGTCACCAGGACCTTCACCAGGCGTGTCGACGAGGAGTTTGGGTGGAAAGACCCGAAGGCGGCGGACAAAGCCGGCATGGCGATGATGGACTACGTGATCGGCGGCATGGACCGGAGTTTCAAGATAAAGCTGTTTCATACGCTCCACGCGGCGGAGCAGGCTGGACTGCAGCCCGGCATCACCAGCGCGTTCCGCGATGACTACCGTCAATCGATCGCCACCGGCCTCAAGGCCGCAACCGATCGATCCTACCACGGTGGGAGTACCCGTGGCGGCTATGGCCGCGGGCTTGCGGCCGACATCGTGAGCGTCAAGGGCGCGACCCGGGCGCAGCGATGGGTCTCGACTGAAAAGCTCTGGAAATGGGTCGACGAACGCGGCAAGGAATTTGGAATCGGACGGCCCTATCTCGACAGGGATCCGCCGCACGTGGCGCCGATCGACGGCAAGGAATATACCTCTCGCCGAGGTGGCGCGAAGACTCAGGTGGCCGAAGCGAAGCCGAAAACGCACGTGGCGGAAGCGAAAATCAAGAAAGGCAAGCGGCTGGCTGCTCGAGGCGACCACAGCGTGGCCAAACGCGCGCGAAACGTAAAATTGTCCAAAGGCGCGAGAACCGCGAAATTGTCCAGAGGCCGGACCATGTGACCGGTTCAAGCACGCACTTCCCGCCCCCGGCGGGAAGACTGCAAGCTTGCCCTGCCTACGCTCCTGTCAGGAGCGCATCAATCATACCCATCCTCTCGACCAGACGGCAGCAAGCGTCAGCCCGTATTCCTGACCGCATTGGCCAGCATGGCGTAAAGCTCGCGCTTGGTGAGCTCCCTGGTCTGCTTTGCGACAGGCTTCTGCGTAGACACCACCCTATCCACTGGCCGGGCGCAGGCTGCTGCGAGCGTCTGCCTTCGCGTCGGCACGGCCACGATCCTGGGGTTGGCCGTCGGTGGCTTGTGACCCCGCTTGTGGCCCAAGCGCTTCAGCTTCGCGCTCACTGCGTTGCGGCTGTAGCCCAGTCGACTTGCGATCTGACCGGCGCTGTAGCCCGCGGCCCAGAGTTCTTTGAGCAGTGCTACGTCTTTCGCATCCCAACTCATGGGAGATACTTATACACCGAATGTCGGCGTCAGGCGAGTCGTTGCTGATGGTTCGTTGGCCGATGGTTGATCTCGTCGTTAATGCAGCCATCATCATCACTCGCGAAGTTGATGACTGCGGTCAGCTCTTACTTCGGATCGCGAACTCGCGAACCAGCCGCCGCGACCGTCAAGGCGATCGCTGCCGGATCGCAGCAGAGCACCATCAACAATATCAGCCACCGCACCGCGACTTCGGGCGCGACGCCGACCATCATCGCAAGATACTGGATCGGGCCTGCGGATGCCTCGACGCGGGAACGTTCACCAGCCAGCGCCGCGCGTTGCGCCTGCAGACCGACCAGCGTTGCGGTTGCCGCCTGCCGCTGCGTATCCAGCCCATCCCGCGTCAGGCGCTGTTGGGTCGCGATGTTGATCGCCCGCGTCACCCGGCCGCGGCTTGTCGATTCGTCGACGGCCCGGTCGATCTGCGCAATGCGGCTGTCCAGGTCGGCAACGGCAGCCTTTTGCGCCGTGACGCGGGCGTCGAGCGCCTCAATGCGCTCGGTGACGCCGGAACGCGACGTGGCCGCCACGCTGACATGCGCCTCGACCAGCTTGCCGAACACACCGGCGGCATTGATCAGCGCGAGGCCGGCAACGAGGGCCACCATAACGAAACGCATTTTCCAGTTGGTCCGGCGCCAATGCGCGGCCAGCCATCCGGCGATCACCAGCTTGCCGGCTTCCATCGTGGCGGCGAGCACCATGACCGCAACCGGCGCGCCGGGAAATATCTCGGCCATGCCCGCGACGGAAAAGTATGCCGCAACCGTCGCCAGGGCGAGCGCTGCGGCAAGGGCAAAGGCGCGGCTGGCGCGGGCGCGTTCCGGCGTGGCGGGAACGGCCTCCGGCACGATGGGTGCGGAAAACTCTGGCGGCTCGAGCGGCGCGTTGGGCGCCTCTGGCTCGCCATCGGCCTCGGTCGTCTTGGTCCTGGCTGTCCTGGCTGCCTTAGCCTTGGTGCCTTTAGCGGCCTTGGATGCCGGAGAGGCGCGGCTGCGTTTCGTCGCCGGCAACGGCGCCTCGCCGGATGATTCAACGCTTACGTCTTCCATAGGCGTCGCCACCAATCGAGGCGTGCGATGTGAGGCATTGGCCCAGGCGTCAAGCTGATGCCTGATGCGCACAGCATCGCTGTCGCCCTCCGTCGGTTCGGTCGCGGAGATCGCTTGCGTGGTTGCGCGGCGTGTCATGTGGCCCCCTGCCTCGTAACGGCAAACGCCAGCTTCTCCTCGGCGAAGAACTGGAGTGTGCCGTAACCTTCCGTGTCGACGGCATACCTGAAGCTTCCGTCAACGGTCGGAAACACCGCGACAACCGTGCCCGACTCGTGATCGTTAGCAACGTTTTCGACTTGCTCACCAACCGCAAATTTCGCCATCGAAAACTCCTTTTCGGATTCGTCGATGCGATTATATCTCCACGGGCAGGCTGACGCTGCCCAACGATTCGCCTTCCGGAATTTAGGACGATGGTTGTTGCACTAATGTCTCATCCTGCTCGCGGGAGGGAACCGCTCTACATGTGGAGCGTGAAGCGAACATGGCGCGATGTCCGGATTGAGTCTGAAATGCGCGTCGAAGACGAAATCAACCGGACGATCTGAATTTGCGAGTTCGCGAGCGAACCCAGTAGCGAGCGAGCCCAATTTGTAGGATGGGTGGAGCGCAGCGATACCCATCAATATTGCCGCCCGGGACGGTGGGGTTTCGCTGCGCTCTACCCATCCTACGAGCTGTGCGATCATCGCGAGCCCAGACACGGCGATCCAGCACTGTTGCAGCGTTAAGACAGTCACAGCCATTCCGGCACGGTCCCGTAGTTCTACGCTTTGCGAATCGTCCATGCCCGCCCCTACTCTCAGCACAGTTCGCATCCCCTGGCGTTTGCTGGTATCCGTCCCGCGCAAAAAAGCACGGCTACGGAAGGGTTGCGTATTTGCAGGTCAATTCGCGTAAGGGGCGTCCAAAAAAAACGGCGTGCACCAATGTTGGCACGAACCCTGCATTGGCTGAATGAAGCTGAACGAATTGGATATTCCTTATCAACGAAGGTCACCATGCTCGTCACTCTCGTCGCCGTTCTCTGCAACAGCCAGCTCTGTCTCGAAAAAGTCGTCACCACCAGTGACCAGTCCGGCATCACCATGAGCGCCTGCGCGGTCAACGCGCAGATCGGAATTGCCGACTGGCTCGCCAAAGGGCCGTATCGCGACTGGCGATTGCAGCGCTACAAATGCGTGCTCGGGAAGTACGTTCCGAAGAACGAAGCCTGAGCCAGTAGCGGCGAAGCTGCCGCTGATCCGCCGCGCTACGTCACGCTGTGGCGCCACACACAACGCTGTCATACCCCGCGCATGCGGGGTATCCAGTACGCTGCGGCCTATCGTTTCAATCACTGACATCTCTGGAATACTGGATCACCCGCATGCGCGGGTGATCACGACTGAATGTGACTTCGCGTTCTCGCGGCGCGCTGCGCCCGAGGTTTGCATGAACCTTTCCCTCAAAACAGAGGGAGCAGGGAATGCCGGGTGCTTGCTGCACCCGCGGTCTCGTGTGCAATGGGCACAAGGAAGTGCGCACACGAGCATACAGGTACAGCCGGAGCACTCCGGCATTCCCTGCGCAATGGTTTGACGGCTTATGCCGTGCTCTCCCCGGAGCCGAATTCCTCTGGCCTCCGTCGCTGCCGGCTTGATGGCTCAACCGATCCGGTTGGATCAATTGCGCCGCCGGCAGCTTAGCATCAGCCACGGATGCCAGGACCACACGGTTTTGCCGTACGCTTCAGCGCCGTACGTCTTGCGCGCTGCGTTCGCTCACGGATAACCGCCCTGCGAACGCCTTCACGCGCCCGACGCTGCTGCGTCCACCGCATCCCACCCCGCGTCCGTGACGATCGCGATCCGCCCCTCGTGAGGGATGAGACGGCGAGATTTTTAGTGCTGATTTGGGGTGATCGAAAAGGAAATTGTTTTTTCAGAAGGGACTGGACGGGGCAAATCACGTTGAATTGGCTCAGCAAATTTGCGTTTTCGAGCAACGTCCATGGATGGTTGAAACCGCTGGAGCGGAAGGCGGACGGTAGTTGAGTGCACTGTCACCGTAATGCGAAGATCAATGCCGAACGAAAACGCAAACGGCTGGATCGACAGTTTGCACGGCACGTCACGAACGTGCTCTCTCCGGCCAATAATACATGTCTGCCTTTCTCGGAGGATCGATATCGAATTTAAAGCCAATTTCTTTCGGGTCTAAGACAGTGATCGACGCCATCGACACGCCCTGATCTTGGATGCTGCAAATCTTTGCGGGATAACAAAAGGCCTCGCCGACCAAATAAAAACTCGCTCCAAGATCAAACGTGTTTTCTTGTACAACGGCAACGACGGCTCCATTCGAAAACCGCTCTTTGATCACACCCGCGCGATCAATTCTGCCCAGTTCCCTGACTTTTCTCAGGCACGCCCACTGAACGCACTCGGTCAAAGCAGCGCAGAGAGATTCAACAAAATTGGCGAACTCCAAAAGCGCTTCGGTGCCGAGAAGGTCGTCAACTTCAATACCGCCATGGGCAGCATCGTTTCGATACTGAACTAGCTGGCCCAATTTTGATTCGGCTTTGTCTTCTTGACCGTTCTCGGCCAAAAAGCGCCTAATCGCTCGATGACCATCTATCCATTCCTTTACTTTGGGGATGCCGCATTTTTCGAATAGGGTCGTTAACTCACTCATTCGCAGATTTTGATCGTGCGACAATAATGCTTCCGGCAACAAACGATATGTACCACCGTTGAATATATTTTTGATGTCATCCAAAACGCTTTCAAACCTGATGGTGCTTTTGTATCTTTCCCGATCTAAATCAATTAATATTTGACCGACAGCTCGCCGATGTTGCGTTTGAAATTTATCATCTAGGTCAGTGTAGGCAACGTTACGCTCGATGAATTGAAGATGAGCAGTTAGGAGATCCTCAACAAATTTTTCGTATACCCCGTATAAGCGAGTAATTGCAGAGCAATGATCTATGATGCGCCATTCGATGGAAGTGGGCGCGCTTTGATAAAGCAGTCCAACATCGAAGCACAGTCCGGCTGCGTTATTGCATCGCAGCGCTTTATTGTTGACCATCATCCGCACGTTTGCAGAAAAGCTTATATGCTTCTTCACAGACTCAATATTTTGACGAACGCGTTCCGCAAGTATTTCATACATGAGAGGATAACGCCCGCTCAAGCATCTCAGAGAAGAGGCGAATGCGGTCTTGCACGTCCCTTTTGGTATTGCCTCGGCCGGTGAAGACGCCGTCCTCGTTCGAGCGAAAAAGCTCTTTAGTTTGTTCAACTATTAGAGCCGATCGAGCTGACAATTCCGCAATTTTGCCGATATGATTGGAAAGCCCGACCATCACAGCATCATAAAACGCCTTATGAGGATTCGCCTCCCAACGATTGTTAGTCGGGTCGAACGGACGGAACGCATGGTCTTCATATATGAACGTTGCGAGATTTAGTGTGGTCGCAAACAGCTGACCTAATTCCTGAATATCTTCGCTATCGAATTTCGATGCTTTCGCCATGTAGAGGTCTAGAAAACCTTGCATTCCCCTCGTGTAATGATCGGCGTGACGCAGAGCAAAAAATCTAAGGACCAATTCAAGATCACCCATCTTTGAGTAAAACGAACTGCTCAAAAGAGTTGAGTTCTTCTCGATTTCATCTGGAACATATCGAGGTAAGCCCCACGCTTTCCGGAAGGCATCTAACCTAGACAATTGCAAGAGAAGATCGTTGAAATCAGTTCTATACAAAGCGTTCCTGATTTCTTGGCGCTCCAATGCAACGCCGCCTGTATTCAATCGTTCGAAGACAGTCTCTCGCAGGAAAAGGGCTTCATCCTCATCGGCAGTAGATTCTTTTAAAAGCACGATAGAGGTAATGGACCTGCGATCTATACCGGCCTGAAGTTTATCCGGCAGATTCCGATACAGCCGCCCGTTCAGCTCCGGCCACATTTCAAGCCCAGTAAGCTTCAAGTTATTGTCGTAGAATTCCTTCAGCGCGGTGACGCGCTGCTGTCCATCCATCACTTCGTAAGAGTTAAATTCCTTTTCATAAAGGAAGATAGGAGGAACCGGTATGTTCATGATGAACGATTCAATCAGCAAGCTTTGCTTTTTGGCGTCCCACCGCGGACGACGCTGATAGAATGGACGAAGATCCATGTAGTTTGGCTTTTTCATCGCTTCCACGAAGCCAGGAAGCTTTTCACGGTTCGTCTCGATGACAATCCGCCCCTCGCCGCGAGAATATCTTTCATCGATGGCTCGATCGTCGCTCGGCAAGGCAACTTCGTCTTTGGTGGTTTCCCACATCTTTAGTTCGCTGGCAGCAAAAGGCATAACGTTCCCCCAATTCCTTCTTCATACTATCAGTAGAGCGACGCCGTAAAGGCAACTGTTGTTATAATTCGCGATCTTACTGGATACGGCCGACGTGACATTCGGTGCAACCCACGTTGCAAACAATGTTACAGGGAAGACCCAATGCGAAGCGGCCGCTTATTGCTATTACCAGGTAAGCACACAACGCCAGGGTAGGTCGGGGCTCGGGCTAGAGGCCCAGCGGAAGGCCGTAAATGATCGCCTATGCGGCGATGCCGCATTAATTTCCGAATACACCGAGATCGAAAGCGGCCGCAAAAATGACCGCTCAAGGTTAGCGCGGGATCACGGTGCCAGTGCACTTTACTCGTTCTGCACCCTCGCTCGCCGCCTTCATCTTTGGACCGGCACCTCGATCAGTCCCAAATACCGCGCCATAGGCCGGAAATCGCTGTCGTTGTGGAGCAGCGGCCCGCGATTTTCGATGCACCAGGTGCCGATCAAGAGATCGATGGTCTTGCGAACCGTGATGCCGCGCCGGCGCAAGGAACGGAAATTGCGGGCGGCTGCGGTGGCGATCGCGTCGCCGGCCATCGATACGATCTCGAAGCGTCGCAACAGGGCCTCGACCTCCCGGGCCGCCCGCTCGCTGTCGAGACCCTGCAGCACTTCGCAAAGCATCAGGTCGCCCACGACGATCTCTTCTGTGCCGAACAGCGCACGGAGGTGCCGGACGTGCGGCTTATTGCGGCCGTTGAGGAAGTCGATCCAGACGCTGCTGTCGACGACGATCACCCGGCCGCTCGTCCCTTGCGACTGCGGGCGAGGTTGCCGCGCCAGCGGTATTTGCCGAACGCCCCGCCAACTTCCTGCTGCCTTCGCAGCCGGATCATCAAGCGGAGCGCCTGTTCCACCGTCTGCTTCTTGGTTTGCTGTCCGGAGGCTTTTTGCGCTTCCGCCATCAGCGCGTCGTCGATCTCGATATTGGTGCGCATGGCCAGCGCTCCGTCGCTATGTGTATAGACCGATACTACTATACACATCAGCACGCCACAATAGGCGCGGCATTAAGGCGTTTGGGTTTCGTTGCGCTCTCGTACGAAATGGCTTCAGCCCGTAGGATGGGTGGAGCGCAGCGATACCCATCGAATGCGATGTAGAACAGTGATGGGTTTCGCTTCGCTCTACCCATCCTACGAGAGCTACCCAATCGGCTTCAGCCCCGCCTCGATCGCCGCCCTTCGCGGCTCCAAAAACGGCGGCAGCGCCAGCTTTTCGCCCAGCGTCTCCATCGGCTCATCCGTCGCAAACCCGGGTCCATCCGTCGCGATCTCGAACAAGATGCCGTTGGGCTCGCGGAAATAGAGGCTGCGGAAATAGAAGCGGTCGATCTCGCCGCTGTTGGGAATGCGAAGCTCGTTCAGGCGCTGCGTCCAGGCGTGATACTGCGCCTCGTCGGGGGTGCGGAACGCGACGTGGTGGACGCCGCCGGCGCCTTGCCGCGCGACAGGCGATTCCTTGTCTTCGAGCACGTGCAGTTCGGCGGCGGGGCTACTCTGTCCCTTTGCCTCGCCCATCTCGAACACATGAATCTCCGCACCGTGGGCGGCATAGTCGCGCACGCGGCGCATGTTCATCACGTCCGTCAGCACGAACGCAGTCCGCGACAATTCGTGCACGGTCAGCACGATCGGACCGAGGCCGCGGATCTGGTGCTCTATCGGCACCGGACTGCGCTCCCACGGCGAGGCCGTGCCCTTGCCGCCATCGTCGACCAGCACCAGGCGCTGGCCCTCGCCGTCCTCGAACGGCAGCGTCAGCCGGCCGTCGACCTCGACGATATCGCGTGCCACAGCGCCGGCTGTCTTGAGGCGATCCCGCCAGTAGCCGAGGGTGTTTTCGCCCGCGACGCGCAGGCCGGTGCGCGAGATCGAATTGGTTCCGCGCCGCTCGGGGGCAGCCGGGAAATCGAAGAAGGTGAGATCGGTGCCGGGATTGGCTTTGCCGTCGGCGTAGAACAGGTGGTACGCGCTGACGTCATCCTGGTTGACGGTCTTTTTCACCAGCCGCATGCCCAGCAGGCCGGTGTAAAAGGCCAGATTATCCCGCGGCTTCGCCGAGATCGCGGTCAGATGATGAATTCCGCCTAGCTGCATTGCGTCATCCTACTGGTCACATCCATGGGAAAAATCCGCCGGGACAGTTTGGTCCCTTGCCGGATCATGTAGGATATGGCCGGATGATTGACCAGCGGCACCGTTGCCGCCCGCGATCCAGGGACAAGTTCATGACCGAACACCTCATTGTGTCGGATGAAGATGCGACGCGCGTCATCAAGCTGCGGCGGCCGGAGAAAAAGAACGCATTCACCCAGGACATGTATCGCGGGATGAGCGATGCGATCGACAAGGCGCAGAACAATCCCGACATCCGCTGCATCATCATAACAGGCGGTTCGGGTGTGTTCACCGCCGGCAACGATCTCGAGGACTTTCTCAAAGAGAGCACCTCGAATACCGATGCGCCGCGCGAAGCCTCCAACGCCGTAAAACTGCTTTATTCGCTGGCGCACAACGTCAAGCCGATCATCGCCGCCGTCGACGGCGTCGCGATCGGCATCGGCACCACGATGCTGTTCCATTGCGACTATGTGCTCGCCAGCACGACGGCTACCTTCTCGACGCCGTTCATCAATCTCGGACTGGTGCCGGAAGGCGCATCCAGCCTGCTGATGCCGCGCACCATGGGCCACCAGCGCGCCTTCGCCATGCTGGTGATGGGGCGCAAGTTTTCCGCCGAGGAGGCGCGCGAGGCCGGCTTCGTCAATGTGGTGGTGGCGCCCGGACACACCGAAGCCGAGGCGCGCAAGGTGGCCCGCGAGATTTGCGCGTTGCCGGCGGAAGCGGTCGCGATCTCGCGGAAGCTGCTGAAGCTGCCGCCGGAGGACATGACGCGGCGGATCGACCAGGAGAGCCATCTGTTCGGCGAACGGATGCACTCAAAGGAAGCGGTGGCGGCGTTCCAGGCGTTCTTTACGCGGAAGAATGGGTAGGCTTCAAACACAACGAAACAGGCGTGTAACGAGCGAGTACCATGCATCACCCGGTGATGAACAATACGAAGTGGAACGAGCTGCGGCTCGCGATGTACAATACCGACCCCACGCCGCGCTGGAGTACCCTTTGCCAAAATGGATATCGCTCGGCCCCCGACCGCGAGTGGTATTATCATTTTCGAGACGGCGGATATGAGGACATAGTTTACGTAGATATCCTTGCCGACGATCGCGAACATCGAGAGCGCATCAGAACGGCAATAAAACGAATCCATGTGCCCGGCGAAGAAACCGACGACGGATTCCGCATCTACGGATACGCCGAACGGGGACAAATGCTGGATTACCTGTGACAGCATCAAGATCAACGACTTACCAGCAAGCAAGCATAGCCCGGATGAGCGCAGCGACATCCGGGGTTTTCAACTCCCGCCCGTCCCGCATGTCGCTGCGCTCATGCGGGCTACCTGCTCTCTCCACCGTCATTGCGAGCGCAGCGAAGCAATCCATTCTTTCTTGACGCGGCGCGATGGATTGCTTCGCTGCGCTCGCAATGACGGAGACACACTGAGCTGCTATGTCAAAGCCATGAAAGCTTTTCCTCGTCCTATCTCTGCACTCGCACTGCTCGCCACGGTCTGCGCGACGGCACCGGGCAAGGCCCAGACCCCCACCCCCGTCGATCTGCGCATTCTCGCGATCAACGATTTTCACGGCTACCTGCGCCCGCCGCCGGGCGGGATCACGATTGCCGATCCCGAGGACAGAACAAAGAAAATCACCGTCCCGGCCGGCGGCGCCGAACATATGGCGACGCTGGTCGGCCAGCTTCGCGAGGGGCACAGGAACACGATCTTCGTCGCGGCCGGCGACCTGATCGGCGCCAGCCCATTTTTGTCGGCGATGTTCCATGACGAGCCGACGATCGAGGCGCTGTCGATGATGGGGCTGGAGATTTCCTCGGTCGGCAACCACGAATTCGACGAGGGCAAGGAGGAGCTCTTGCGCATGCAGCATGGCGGCTGCCACCCGGTCGACAAATGCCAGGGGCCGCATCCGTTCACGGGCGCAAAATTTCGTTATCTCGCCGCCAGCACGTTCGAGAAGAGCAGCGGCAAGACCGTGTTTCCCCCTTACGAAATCCGCAGCTTCGACGGCATTCCGGTCGCCTTCATCGGCCTGACCCTGAAGGGCACCCCGGGCCTCGTCTCGCCGGTCGGCATTGCGGACCTCGAATTCCGCGACGAAGCCAGTACGGTCAATGCGCTGATCCCGGAACTGAAGGCGCGCGGCGTCGAGGCCATCGTCGTGCTGATCCATGAGGGTGGATTGCCGACGGGCGACTACAATGAGTGCCCCGGCGTTTCGGGACCGATCGTCGATATCGTCAAAAAATTCGATCACGCTGTGGACGTCGTGGTCTCCGGCCACACCCACCGCGCCTATGTCTGCGAGATCGACGGGCGGCTCGTCACCTCTGGCGACAAATACGGCACGCTCGTCACCGCGATCGATCTCAAGCTTGATCCGACGACGCGCGATGTCGTCAGCGCCAAAGCCGACAACACCATCGTGCGGTCAACAACGCTTTCGAAGAATCTCGACCAGACCGCGCTGATCGAAGCCTATGACAGGGTCGCCGCCCCCATCGCCAACCGTCCGGCGGGTAGGCTAACGGAAACGCTGTCGCGCACGCCAAAAAATACCGGCGAGAGCCCGCTCGGCGATATCATCGCTGACGCGCAGCTCGCCGCCACCCGTGCGGCCGCGAACGGCGGCGCGGTCATCGCCTTCACCAATCCCGGCGGCATCCGCACCGACATTACGCACAAGGAAACCGGCGCGGTGACCTATGGCGACCTGTTCGCCAGCCAGCCGTTCCGTAATCAACTGGTGACGATCACGCTGACCGGAAAACAGATCAAGGACATGCTGGAGCAGCAATGGCTCGATCCGAAACGGCCAAGAATCCTGCAGGTATCGAAGGGATTCGCCTATGCGTGGGACGGATCGAAGAGCGACGGCGAACGCGTGCTGCCTGAGCGGATATCGCTGAACGGGCAACCGGTCGATCCCGCCGCGAGCTATCGCGTCACCGTCAACAATTTCCTGTTCGTCGGCGGCGACGGTTTCACCGTGCTTACCCAGGGAACCGCGCCGCAGGTCGGCATCTACGACGTCGACGCGCTGCATGCCTATTTTGGGGCGAACAGCCCGGTCGGCCCGACCGCCGCCGATCGCATTATCAGGATCAATTGAGCCTGACGCCGTGGGCCTTTCCGAGCGGCCGCTAACCGCCTAGATTAGCCGATCCCTCGCCGGCGCGCGCCTCAACGCCAGGATTTTGCATGACGCTGCTTCTGACGCATACCGCCTGTCTCGACCATGTCACGCCCCCCGGGCATCCGGAACGTCCCGACCGGTTGCGCGCGGTGGCGGAGGTGCTGGGTGAAGAGCGCTTCAAGCCGCTCACGCGCAGCGAGGCGCCGGAAGGCAATCTCGATTCCGTCACGCTGTGTCACGGCGAGCATTATGTCGGCGAGCTCCGGCATATCGCCCCGCAGAGCGGCATGATCTATATCGACGGCGACACCTCGATGTCGCCGGGCACCTGGGAAGCTGTCATGCGCGGCGTCGGCGGCGCGGTGGCGGCGACGGATGCGGTGATGTCCGGCGCCCACCCGAATGCCTTCGTCGCGGTGCGGCCGCCCGGCCATCATGCCGAGGTCTCGAAGCCGATGGGCTTCTGCTTCTTCGACAATGTCGCCATCGCCGCCCGCCACGCCCAGCGCAAATACGGCATAGGCCGCGCGGCGATCGTCGATTTCGACGTCCATCACGGCAACGGCACGCAGGATATCTTCTGGCACGATCCGACTGTGATGTATTGCTCGACGCATCAGATGCCGCTGTTTCCGGGCACCGGCGCCAGCGGCGAGCGCGGCGAGCATGACACCATCGTCAATGCGCCGCTGGCTTCCGAAGACGGCAGCGCCAAGTTCCGCGCCGCGTTCGAAAACCTGATCCTGCCGCAATTGCAGAAGTTCGCGCCGGAATTGATCATCATCTCCGCCGGCTTCGACGCGCATCACCGCGATCCGCTGGCCTCGATCAACCTGAAGGCCGATGATTTCGGCTGGGTCACGCGCAAGCTGATGGACCAGGCCGAAGCAAGCGCAGGTGGCCGCCTTGTCTCGGTGCTGGAGGGCGGCTACGACCTGCAGGGGCTGAAAGAGTCGGTTGCGGCCCATGTCACCGCATTGATGGGGGCGTAAATCCCCGCCACAATAGGCGCGCAAAAACCTTTGTTTTGACGCGTTTTCTTCACGCGAACCGGTACCCACTTCGCTTGAAAACGCTATAGTTTTGATTCTGCGCTCTTAGGGGGCGCATTCGGGAACTTGATATGGCCGAAAATACCCAAATGGACGTCAAAAAACTCTCCTTCGAGCGCGCGATCGAGGAGCTCGAATCGATCGTGAAGCGGCTGGAGGACGGCAAGGTGCCGCTCGAGGAATCGGTCGCGATCTATGAGCGTGGCGAGGCGCTGAAGCGCCGCTGCGAAGAATTGCTGCGGCAGGCCGAGGCCCGCGTGGACAAGATCACCACCGATGCCAACGGCCAGGTCACCGGGACCGAGCCGCTCGACGTGCAGTGATCCCGGACGGCCGCAATATCGACCTCATCAGTCTCCGCCTGGCAGCCGATTTAGTAGCCGATTTAGTTCCTGGCGCCCTGCCCAGCCTGTTATAGTCGGCCACCACCCGGGGACAGTACGTGCGCGTCCAGCACCGCCATATCATCTATATTCAGGGCTACGATCCGCGCGGGCTGGCGCAATATTACCGCATGTTCCGGACCGAACTGCGCAAGTTCGGCCGGCTTTACCAGCTCCAGGCCACCATCAGCCGGCCCAAGGTCGCAGCCGACGACGAGATCGCGTCCTGGACCATCGATACCAAGGCGGAGGACTGGCAGACCCGCACGGCCTACGATTTCCTCCGGTTCGAGGATTTCATCCAGCAGGATCTGGCGTCGCCGATCTGGCGCACGGTGTTGAGCGCGGTGTGGATCTACTGGCGGCTGGTCTTCGCCGGCACCATCGCCCGCTTCGGCAAGGCGAACTGGCGTTTTGCGACCTTCATCACCTACCCGCATCTGCTGCTGCTGCTCGAAGCTGCGTGTGCCGCCGCCATCGCCTTCGTTTTCGAGAAGGGCCTGAACGCCATCGGCATTCCTGACGCGTTCAGTATCGCCATCGCAACCGCCATCTTCGTGGCGCTGCTCGGGACCGTGCTGAAATACACCGAGAACGCCACTTACGTGCTCTATCTGCTGTGCGACACGATCTGGACCTGGGAGTTCTCGCACCGCGAGCGCCCGGAATGGGACCAGCGCATCGACCGCTTCGCGCAGCATCTGGTCAAGACAGCCAAAAGCACTGACGCCGAAGAAATCGTCATCGTCGGCCATAGCTCCGGATCGTTCCTGTCGACGGAAATGCTGGCGCGCGCGCTGAAGCTCGACCCCGCGCTCGGCCGTCACGGTCCGCGGATCGTGCTGCTGACGCTCGGCGGCAACTTCCCGATCGTCGGCTATCACGCCGTGTCGAAAGAATTCCGCGACCATCTGCGGCAGCTCGCGATCGAGCCGTCGATCGACTGGATCGACTGTCAGGCCCGCAAGGACGTGATGAATTTCTACCAGTTCGATCCGATCACGAGCCACGGCATCGACGTCGGCGCCGCCAGGCGCAACCCGAAGATCGTGCCGGTCCGCTTCCGCGACATCATCCGGCCCGAGCACTACGAAAAATTTCGCTGGCAGTTCTTCCGCGTGCATTTCCAGTTCGTGATGGCCAACGAACTGCCCAACGCCTACGACTTCTTCATGATCGTCTGCGGACCGGTCCCGCTCAGCGCGCGCGTGGCCGTCCCCGACGCCGCGCTTGATGTGGCCACCGGCGATTCTGGCGTGCGCAACCGGGCCTGGAAAAGCATCGAAGCGGCCACGACGGCCGCAAGTGCCGCCGATTTGAGCAAATTGGAACCATCTGCCCGCCGCAGCGGTTGAAAAACCGAGTTTTTCCGGCCCGCGCCAGGGAACCGAATCGGCGCTGCGGGTTGGCTTTGGCGGCAGCTTTGGTGTAAAGGTTGCGGTTCTATGGGCTGGGGAGAGCGCCTGCCGGGCGACTTTCGACGGCAGCAAGCGCTTGAAATAGCTAAAGAAACTGAACCGGGAAGGGTTTCGAAGCTACTAACGTGATGCATATCACATGGTTTAGGCCGGAGTGCATCTAGGCTTTCAAATCAGGTACCGGCCTGCCGAGATGGCACCGGGGTCTGGAATTTCACGGCGCGGTTAACGCGCTTCCCGTCTCGCGTCGGGCCGTTTCGCCCTGACATGCAAAATTGGAATATCGCTGTGACCACATTTAGTAAAACGCCGCTTCTTGATACCATCCGCACGCCCGACGATCTTCGCAAGCTCAAGATCGAGCAGGTGCGTCAGGTCGCGGACGAACTCCGCCAGGAAACCATCGACGCCGTTTCGGTGACCGGTGGCCACTTCGGCGCCGGCCTCGGCGTCGTGGAACTCACCACCGCGATCCATTACATTTTCGACACGCCGCGCGACCGCCTGATCTGGGACGTCGGCCACCAGGCCTACCCGCACAAGATCCTGACCGGCCGCCGCGACCGCATCCGCACGCTGCGCACCGGCGGCGGCCTGTCCGGCTTCACCAAGCGCACCGAGAGCGATTACGATCCGTTCGGCGCCGCGCATTCCTCGACCTCGATCTCCGCCGGCCTCGGCATGGCGGTCGCCCGCGACCTATCCGGCGGCAAGAACAACGTTATCGCCGTGATTGGCGACGGCTCGATGTCGGCGGGCATGGCCTATGAAGCCATGAACAATGCGGGCGCGATGAACTCGCGCCTGATCGTCATCCTCAACGACAACGACATGTCGATTGCGCCTCCGGTCGGCGCGATGAGCGCCTATCTGTCCCGCCTCTACTCCGGCAAGACCTATCGCTCGCTGCGCGAGGCGGCCAAACAGATCAACAAGCGTCTGCCCAAGATCCTCGCCAACCGCGCCAACCGCGTCGAGGAATATTCCCGCGGCTTCATGATGGACGGCGGCACGCTATTCGAGGAACTCGGCTTCTATTACGTCGGCCCGATCGACGGCCACAATCTCGACCATCTGCTGCCCGTTCTGAAGAACGTCCGCGACATGGAAACCGGCCCGATCCTGGTTCATGTCGTCACGCAAAAGGGCAAGGGCTATGGTCCGGCGGAAGCTTCCGCCGACAAGTATCACGCCGTGGTCAAGTTCGACGTCGCCACCGGCGCCCAGGCCAAAGCAAAACCGAATGCGCCGGCCTACCAGAACGTGTTCGGCCAGAGCCTCGTCAAGGAAGCCGAGAAGGACGACAAGATCGTCGCCATCACCGCTGCGATGCCGTCCGGCACCGGCGTCGACATCTTCAACAAGGCCTTCCCCGACCGGACCTTCGACGTCGGCATTGCCGAGCAGCATGCGGTGACGTTTGCCGCCGGCCTCGCCACCGAAGGCTACAAGCCATTCTGCGCGATCTACTCGACCTTCCTGCAGCGCGGCTACGATCAGGTGGTCCACGACGTCGCGATCCAGAGCCTGCCGGTTCGTTTTGCGATCGACCGCGCCGGTCTCGTCGGCGCCGACGGCGCGACGCATGCAGGCTCCTTCGACTGCGCCTATCTCGGCTGCCTGCCGAATTTCGTCATCATGGCCGCATCCGATGAGGCGGAACTGGTGCACATGGTCGCGACGCAGGTTGCGATCAACGACCGCCCGAGCGCGGTGCGCTATCCGCGCGGCGAAGGCCGCGGCGTCGAAATGCCCGAGGTCGGCATCCCCCTCGAAATCGGCAAGGGCCGCATCGTCCGCCAGGGTAACAAGATCGCCCTGCTCTCGTTCGGCACCCGCATGGCCGAATGCGAAAAGGCCGCCGACGAACTCGCCGCCCACGGCCTCTCCACCACCATCGCCGACGCGCGCTTCATGAAGCCGCTCGACGTCGATCTGGTGCTGAAGCTGGCGCGCGACCACGAGGTGCTGCTCACCATCGAGGAAGGCTCGATCGGCGGCTTCGGTTCGCACGTGATGCAGACGCTGTCCGACAACGGCATGCTCGATGGGGGTTTGCGGATGCGCGCGATGATCCTGCCCGACGAATTCATCGACCACGACTCGCCGAACGCGATGTATGCCCATGCCGGACTCGACGCCAAGGGCATCGTCGCCAAGGTGTTCGATGCGCTCGGCAAGGACTACAAGACCGAGACGGTCAAGCTCGCCTGAGGCGGTAGCCCCTTCGGTTCTGACCTGGTCAGAACCGAAGGCCTTGCAGTATCGAAGGCCTCGCAGAACCGAATATCTGGCTCTTTCGCCGGTAATCCCATGAAGATCTATCTGGCAGGCCCCGATGTGTTCCTGCCGGACGCGATCGAGATCGGGCGCCGCAAGGCCGCGATCTGCGCCCGCCATGGCGTGCGCGGGCTCTATCCGCTCGACAATGCGGTCGATCTTTCGGCCGCTGATGCTTCGCTGGCGATATTTGAGGGTAACGAGGCCATGATGGACGCGGCGGACGCGATCATTGCCAACCTTACGCCGTTTCGCGGCCCCAGTGCCGACGCCGGCACCGTCTATGAACTCGGCTACATGGCCGGGCGCGGCAAGCTCTGTTTCGCCTACAGCAACGATCCCGCTGACTATGCCGAGCGGGTCGCGCGATCCTTTGCGGTCACGAAAGCCAGTGGCGGCCATCTGATCGACGATGACGGACTGACGGTGGAAGATTTTGGGCTGCCCGACAATCTCATGATGATCCACACGCTCGATCTGCATGGTGCTAGACTGGTGACACCGCGGCAGCGGCCTCTGGATATCTGGCACGATCTCACCTCGTTCGAGGCCTGCGTCGCACTCGCGGCGGATCGCGCCACCCGCAAATCGGACTGAGGCAAATCGGACTGACCTTGGCGAAGACGAGCAATAGTGAAACCTCCCCCCGCAAGCGCGTGGACGTGCTCCTGGTCGAGCGCGGCCTGTTCGAAAGCCGCGCGCGCGCCCGCGCCGCGATCGACGCCGGCGGCGTGACGGCCGACGGGCGGCCGGTGCTGAAAGCGTCGGAGATGATCGCCGCCAATGCCGAATTGTCCGCGCAGCCCGCGCACCCCTGGGTCTCGCGCGGCGGCGTCAAGCTCGCAGGCGCCCTGGAGCTGTATCCGATCGAGATCGAGGGCCATGTCTGCCTCGACGTCGGCGCCTCCACCGGCGGCTTCACCGAGGTGCTGCTGGCGAACGGCGCGAGCCTCGTCTTCGCCATCGATGTCGGGCGCGGCCAGTTGCATCCCTCGCTGCGCGATCACTCCAGGATCGTATCGATGGAAGAAACCGATATCCGCCAATTCGAGGGCAAGCGGCTGCCCGCGCGGCCCGATGTCGTCGTCATCGACGTCAGCTTCATTTCCCTGAAGGCGGTGCTGCCGGTGGCGCTGTCGCTCGCCGCCGCGCCGATGCATCTCCTGGCGCTGATCAAGCCGCAATTCGAGGCGGAGCGGAAACACTCCAAGCACGGCATCATCCGCAACGCGATGGTGCATCAGGAAATCTGCGACGACATCACGGAATTTGCCACTTTGCTCGGCTGCACCGATATCCAGGTGTTTCCGTCGCCGATCACCGGCGGCGACGGCAATATCGAATTCTTCATGGGCGCGCGCCGTGGCTGACAGCGAGCGCCTCGTGATCGACCATGTCGGCCATCACGGCGACGGCGTCGCGATCGCGGGCGGCGGCAACATCTATGTGCCGTACACGCTGGGCGGCGAAACGATCGAGGTCGGTGCGGTTCCCGGCCACCATCCCGACCGCCGGCGATTGCTCAATGTCGAGGCCGCAAGCGTGGAGCGGATCGCGCCGTTCTGTCCGCATTTCGGCGTCTGCGGCGGCTGCGCGATCCAGCATTGGGACGCCGAGCCCTATCGCGCCTGGAAGCGCGAACTCGTGGTGACGACGCTGGCGCAGGCGGGAATCGATTGCGACGTGGCACCTTTGGTCGATGCCCATGGCGCGGGCCGCCGGCGCATCACTTTGCACGGGCGGATGGGAACCCACGACGTGCTCAAGGTCGGCTATGCGGCGGCGGGTTCGCACGACATCATCCCGATCGACCGCTGCCCGATCCTCGACCCGCATCTGAACGGCGCGATCGAGGCGGCCTGGGCCATCGCCGAGCCGCTGATCTCGATGGGCAAGCCGCTCGACATCCAGATCACCGCGACCAATAGCGGGTTGGATGTCGATGTGCGCGGCTCCGGCCCGGTATCGTCAGCCATGATCGCGCGGCTGTCGCGCATCGCGGAACAGCATCGGCTGGCGCGGCTGACGCGCCACGGCGAACTGGTGCTGATGCGAACGCCGCCCGTGATGTCGATCGGCGCCGCGCAGGTGGCGCTGCCGCCCGGTTCGTTCCTGCAGGCTACGGTGGCGGGCGAGGAAACGCTGGCGGCGCTCGCCTCCGAGCATTGCAAGCGCGCCAAACATGTTGCCGACCTGTTCTGCGGCGTCGGCCCCTTCGCGCTGCGGCTCGCGGCGAAGTCGCGCATCGCCGCCTTCGACAGCGACGCCGGCGCGGTCGCGGCCTTGCAGAAGGCCGCGACGTCCACCTCGGGGCTGAAGCCGGTCAAGGCCGAGGCGCGTGATCTATTCCGCCGCCCGCTGATGCCGCAGGAATTGCGCGACTATGATGCGGTCGTGTTCGACCCGCCGCGGCAGGGCGCGCAGGCGCAGGCGACACAGCTCGCGGCCAGCAAGATTCCGACGGTGGTCGCGGTGTCCTGCAACGCAACGACGTTCGCACGCGACGCGAAGATTTTGATCGACGGCGGCTACAAGATCGACGGCGTCACCCCGGTCGACCAGTTCCGCCATACGCCGCATGTGGAATTGGTGGCAAGGTTCAGCAGATAAGCCCATGTCTTCACCCTCCCCTGGAGGGGGAGGGTCGGCTCGCATGGAGCGTAGCGAAATGCGGGGCGGGGTGGGGTGACAGTCCCTCCACGCGGCACTGTTGGATGTGGAGAGACCGTCACCCCGCCCCGCCGCTACGCGGCGACCCTCCCCCTCCAGGGGAGGGTAAGAACGATTACCTTCCCCACCTGTCCTGCCAGATCTTCTCGCCGATCATGCAGTTGACGCGCGGCTCCTTGCCGGCGGCCGGCACGACCGGGTGTTCAGGGGTGCGGCCCGCGATCTCGAGCAGCAGCTTGGTGCGGATCGCTTCCTTGAACTTGTCGCGGTCCTTGATCGTGACCACGAACGCGCCGGGGCCGCCGATGACGCAGTCCTCATAATAGAGATCGAGATTGTCGATATCCATCGTGGAATAAGACGGCTCCTTCACCATGATCGGCAGGCCGTTGATGACGATGCCCTTTTCCAACGCGGCATCGCGGGCGATGGTGACGGGCGCGCCGTTGTTGTTCGGGCCGTCGCCGGAAATATCGATCACCCGCCGCAGGCCCCGGTGCGGATTTTCGTCGAACAGCGGCATGGCGAAGTGGATCGCACCCGAGATCGAGGTACGCGACGCCCGGCGGATCGGGGTCTTGATGATTTCATTGGCGACGGCGTCCGCCGTCTCGGGCCCGTCGATCAGGCGCCACGGGATGATGATCTTCTGGTCGGTGGATGCCGCCCATTCGAAATAGGTGACCGAGATCCTGCCGTTCGGGCCGCTCTTCAGCGCCTGCAGGAACTCCTTGGAGACGATCGCCTGCGCGTAGCCCTCCCGCTGCAGCGCCAGTTCGTCCATGTCCATCGAATAGGAGACGTCGACGGCAAGCACGAGTTCGACGTCGACGGTCGGATTGGCTTCCTTGTCGGCCAGTTGACGGCTGGCGGCGTTCGGCTGCTGGCCCGGCCGGTTCGTCTGATACGGCGCGGCAAAACCAGCCACATCGCCGCCGGCGAGCACGCCCGCGACAAGCACGACCCCGATCGAGACATACCAGCGCATTTGCGGCCCTCCCGTCGAACGACAGTGATGGTGACATGCAAAACGGCCGACGCAAAGCGCTGAAATCATTTGTCCTTCACATTCGCTTTAGGAGCAGGCTTCGTGCAAGCCCGCTTGCTCGGCTGGTTCCGCGCAGCGATGCGCCTGTCCGGTATCCGGCTCCGAATGAACGATTAGCGCGCCCGGCGCGATGCGGCCGGCCAAGAAGGGCCGCATTGGCACGATCATGGTTACGCCCGCAAAACATCCTGCAAATGACAGCCCGTCGCCGTTGATGCGCACAGCCATTGTGTCGACCGGCCTGCTCGCCTTCGGCATGGTGATTGCGTTGTCGCTTCCAGCGCCTCGGTCCGGCACCACGCAGCCTAAAGCGGCCAGCCCTGATCGAGCTGAAACTCTCGGCCCCGTTTCAGGATCGGCCCGGAGCCTGTAAACTAATCGAGACGGCCGTCAGCCGCGGCGATCCGACCATGGCGCAGCGCCTGGCGAACTGCCGCGCCAACTGAGCGCGGCGGCCCGTTGGAATTTCGCTCGCTTGCCGGACTTGACTGGAAATGCCCGATACCACCGCCACGCCAAAAACCAAGGTCAAAACCAAGACCGAGCGGCCGCGCCTGCACAAGGTCATCCTTGTCAATGACGATTACACGCCGCGCGAATTCGTCGTCACGGTGCTGAAGGCCGAATTCCGCATGACCGAGGACCAGGCCCACAAGGTGATGATCACCGCGCACCGCCGCGGCGTCTGCGTGGTAGCCGTGTTCACCAAGGACGTCGCCGAAACCAAGGCGACCCGCGCCACCGATGCCGGCCGCGCCAAAGGCTACCCGCTGCTGTTCACGACCGAGCCGGAGGAATGATTCTTCCGTAACCCGGATGGAGCGCAGCGCAATCCGGGACACCTCAGGCCGCGGCGCGAATCCCGGATTGTGCTGCGCTCCATCCGGGCTACGGGATTCCTCAGGCCGCTGACGTCTCGTCGGCCAATCCGTAAACCCGCGCGGCCTTGGCGAAGCCGGCGACCGGAAACTCGCCGAGATCGCTCCAGCCTCCCCGGCAGATGCCGGCAAACCCTTCCGACGCCACGATGGTGCGCCTGGTCTGGCTCGCGATCTTTTCCAGCCGCGCCGCCAGATTCACCGCAGGTCCGATGCAGGTGAAGTCGAGCCGGTTGCCGCCGCCGATATTGCCGTAGAGAATCCGCCCGACATGCAGGGCGACGCCGAAGCGAAACCGTTCAACGGCGTCGCCGATCGGATACTGCATGTCAGCGACGCTGGTGCGCGACTCATGGGCGGCTTCCAGCACATTCGAGCAAACCTGCTTTTCGTCGCCGACATATTCGTCGATCGGAAACACCGCGAGCAGCCCGTCGCCCATATATTTCAGCACGTCGCCGCCATGCTTCTTGATCGCGGC
This sequence comes from Bradyrhizobium algeriense, assembly GCF_036924595.1. Taxonomy (NCBI): domain Bacteria; kingdom Pseudomonadati; phylum Pseudomonadota; class Alphaproteobacteria; order Hyphomicrobiales; family Nitrobacteraceae; genus Bradyrhizobium; species Bradyrhizobium algeriense. The sequence continues at coordinate 5,239,812 of NZ_JAZHRV010000001.1, forward strand.
GACCTGGCAATCGAAATACTGGTTCAGAATGTCGACGACGGTCTCGGCCGGCAGCCGGTCCGACAGCGCCGTGAATCCGCGCAGATCCGAGAGCCAGATCGCGGCATTCATCGTCTCGGTGTGGCCGCGCCTGATCTGTCCTCCCATGATCCGCTCGCCGGCGCCGTTGCCGACATAGGTGTCGAGCAGGCTCGCCGCCATGCGGTTCAAACTGAGGATCTCGACCACCCGTGCCAGCGGTTTCGCGAGGCTCCGCAGCGCCGCCAACTGTTCCTCAGTGAAACCGCCCGGCTGTTTGGTGGTCCAGCTCGACGCGTTCACCGTGCCGCCAATGAAGGGCAGCGGCAGCGCGACATAATCGGTGACGCCTTCGGCGCGCAGGTCCTCGATGATCGGAAAGCGCTTGCTGGCGGGATCGTCGACCCGGGCGCGAACCTCAAGCCCCTGCCGGAACACGATGATCAGCGGGCTGTTGTGAAAAACCGGAGACTCCAGGATGTTGTAGTCAACCGTGCCGATCTCGACCTCGGCACCCGGCTTCCAGATGAAATTTCGTCCATAGATTTCGGGATGCAGCGTTCGAACGAAGACGCCGACACGCCACAATGGCAGCCCCGCCGCGACCATCCGCTCGCAGCACTCGGCCATAAACCGGGTCGGGCTGGTCGCCGACCTTCCGCCGTCGATCAGCCAGTCGGTCAGTTCTCGCAGTCGTGATGCGTCCATGACGCCGGTATTTGCCGCGCAACTGCAGCGCGCGTCAAGCGCGCTCGCAACGACAGCCGGCGTGACCCGACGACGGAGCTGCGCTAGCTTTACGGTGCAAAAAAACAAGAGGAAACGTCAAAGTGTACGACATCATCATCGTCGGCGGCGGATCGGCGGGCTCGGTCATGGCCCACCGCCTCTCCGCAAGAAGCGCCAACAAGGTTCTGCTCTGCGAAGCAGGCCACGACACGCCGCCCGGCAACGAGCCGCCCGAGATCCGCGACAGCTATTCGGGGCTGGCGTATTTCGATCCGCGCTTCCACTGGACTGAACTGAAGGTCACGACCCAAATCGTCAGCCACAACAATCCCGATGAGAGCCGCCCGCCATTGCGCAAGTATGAGCAGGCGCGCGTGCTGGGTGGCGGATCCTCCATCAACGGCCAGATGGCCAACCGCGGCGCGCCGACCGATTACGCGGAATGGGAGGCCCGCGGCGCCACGGGCTGGAACTGGAACGACGTGCTGCCCTATTTCAAAAAGGTCGAGCGCGACCTCGATTTCGACGGGCGGCAAGGACGGCCGCATCCCCGTCCGCCGCATTCCGCAGCAGCATTGGACAGGGCATTCGCAGGCGATGGGCGAAGCCTGCAAGCTCGCCGGCTATGCGTTCCTGCCCGACCAGAACGGCGAGTTCACAGACGGTTATTTCCCGGTGACACACTCCAACCAGGACGAGCAACGCGTCTCGGCCGCGATGGGCTATCTCGATCGCGAGACACGCAAGCGCGCCAACCTGACGATCTCGACCAACACAGAGGTCAAGGAGCTGCTGTTCGAGGGCACGCAATGCGTCGGCGTGAAGGCGCTGGTCGATGGCCGCCAGCAGGAGTTCCGCGGCCGCGAGGTCATCCTCTCCTGCGGTGCGATCCATTCGCCGGCGCATCTGTTACGCGCCGGCATCGGGCCGGTCGGGCACCTGAAGGAGATGGGCATTCCGGTCGTGATGGGCCTCGCGGGCGTCGGCCAGGGCCTGATGGATCATCCCTCGATCGCGTTGTCATCCTTTGTCCGTCGTGGCGCGCGCATGAACGAGCACACCAGACGCCACATCCAGATGGGGCTGCGCTATTCCTCGGGACTTCCCGGCGTACCTGCCGGCGACATGTTCGTCGCCGTCCTCACGAAGTCGGCCTGGCATTCGGTCGGCGAGCAGATCGCCTCGCTGCTCACCTTCGTCAACAAGACCTATTCCGAGACTGGACAGGTGAAACTCGCCTCGCGCAACCCGCAGGCCGAGCCGATTGTCGAGTTCAACCTGCTGTCCGACAGGCGCGACCTCGACCGCCTGATGAGCGGCTTTCGCAAGATGGCGGCGCTGCAGATGAGCGCGCCGCTCAAGGCTGTCACCGACAAGCCATTCCCGGCCTCGTATTCCGACCGCGTGCGCAAGATTGGCGTGGTCAACACGAAGAACAAGATCCTCACCGCCATTGCCGCAACGCTGATGGACGGGCCGGCGGCGCTGCGCCACTACATGATCGACAATTTCATCGTCGAAGGTTTTACGTTCGAGCAGGTCATGCGCGACGACGAGGCGCTCGAAGCCTTCGTGCGCAAGGCGGCGATCGGCGTGTGGCACGCCTCCTGCTCATGCCGGATGGGTCGGGCGGACGATCCGATGGCGGTCGTCGATACGCAAGGCCGGGTCAAGGGCGTGCAGGGATTGCGCGTGGTCGACGCTTCGATCTTCCCGGTGGTGCCGTGCGCCAACACCAATTTCCCGGTCCTGATGGCGGCAGAAAAGATCGCAGACGCCATGCAGTGAGAGAGGCCGGCGCGGCCTACCTGCCGACCTGGCCGCGGTGGCGAAGGAAGTGATCGGCGAGCACGCAGGCCATCATCGCCTCGCCCACTGGCACAGCGCGGATGCCGACGCAGGGATCGTGGCGGCCCTTGGTCATGATGTCGATGTCGGCGCCCTTGCGGTCGACCGTCTGGCGCGGCGAGAGGATCGACGAGGTCGGCTTCACCGCAAAGCGCACCACCACCGGCTGGCCGGTCGAGATGCCGCCGAGCACGCCGCCGGCATTGTTCGACAAAAACCGCGTACCGTTATTGCCGGTGCGCATCTCGTCGGCGTTTTCCTCGCCCGACAATTCGGCAGCGCCAAAGCCTGCGCCGATCTCGACGCCCTTCACCGCGTTGATGCTCATCATCGCCGCCGCCAGTTCGCCGTCGAGCTTGGCATAGATCGGCGCGCCCCATCCGGCCGGCACGCCTTCGGCGACCACCTCGATGACGGCGCCGATCGAGGAACCGCTCTTGCGGATGCCGTCGAGATATGTCTCGAAGAACGCCGCACTGTTCTTGTCCGGGCAGAAGAACGGATTGCGCGCGATCTCGTCCCAGTCCCATTTGTCGCGGTCGATCTTGTGCGGGCCCATCTGCACCAGCGCGCCGCGCACCTTCACGTCGGGGAGAATTTTGCGCGCAATGGCGCCGGCGGCGACGCGCGTGGCGGTCTCGCGCGCCGACGACCGTCCGCCGCCGCGATAGTCGCGCAGGCCGTATTTGGCCTCATAGGTGAAGTCGGCGTGGCCGGGACGAAACTTGTCCTTGATCTCGGAGTAGTCCTTGGAGCGCTGATCGGTGTTCTCGATCAGCAGCGCGATCGGCGTTCCCGTCGTCACCTGCACGCCGGTCTCCGGATGGGCCATCACGCCGGACAGGATTTTGACCGCGTCCGGCTCCTGGCGCTGGGTGGTGAAGCGCGATTGGCCGGGACGGCGGCGGTCGAGATCGCGCTGGATGTCCTCGTTGGTCAGCGGGATCAGCGGCGGGCAGCCATCGACCACGCAGCCGATCGCGATCCCGTGGCTTTCGCCGAAGGTCGTGACCCGGAACAGATGGCCGAAGGTGTTGTGGGACATGGTGTGTCGTAACGCGCGCCGTTGGAGGGGTCAAATGCCCTCTCATCGTCATGGCCGGGCTTGTCCCGGCCATCCACGTCTTGCTTGGCGGCGCATTCGAAGGAAGACGTGGATGCCCGGGACAAGCCCGGGCATGACGGAGACTGGTTAACTATACTTCTTCAACCCGCCGTCCCTGAACACATAAACCGCCCCCTGCTCGATCAGGAGGTCGGCGGCGCTGGCCGGCGTTTCGATGCCCAGCGCCACCATCAGCGCCCGCGCCGTGCCGCCATGGGCCACGGCGACGGTATCGGTCGTCACGGAATCGTACCAGTCGCGCATCCGGTGCTGCACCTCGGCGTAGGTCTCGCCGCCTTCCGGCGCCATCGTCCACTTCGCGGTCAGCCGCTTGGCATAGAGCACAGGGTCGGCGGCCTGCATCTCGGCCAGCGTCGAGCCCTCCCAGACGCCGTAGCCGATCTCGCGCAGGCGATCGTCGAGCGCGTAGTCTTCCAGTGGAAGTTTCAGGGCACCGCGCACCAGCTCCATCGTCGCCCGCGCCCGGCCGAGCGGGCTTGCAACGAACGGCAGCGCGCACCTGTCGCGGCCATCGCGCAAGAGCAGCTCGGCGAGGACATTGCCGGCATGCGCCGCCTGCCTGCGGCCGAGATCGTTGAGCGGAATGTCCTGCGCGCCCTGCAGCCTGCCTTCCGCATTCCACGACGTCTCGCCATGGCGGATGTAATAGATCACGGGCGCGGGCATCGGACGATCAGGCTATTCCTTGCTCGGAAAAGGCGATGGCGAGCTTTGTTCTGGAGCCTGGAGGTACACCAGCACTCCCGCGCGGTCGAGCCCAAATCCGCGCTTCGGATTAACGCTGTTTCCGATGCGCCTCGATGGCTGGAATAGACACGTCAATTGGGTGTTATGTTGGGTAAGGCGTTCGCGCCTCGTAACTCTTGCAATCCGGTACCGATGAGCGCGTTTCGTCAAAGTGTCGAAGCCATGATTCCGGCGCTCCGTCGCTATGCACGTGCACTCGCGCGCGATGCCGACATCGCCGATGATCTGGTGCAGGACACGCTGGTGCGTGCGTTGCGTTCGGAACGGCTGTTTCTCGGCGGCGACGTCAGGAGCTGGCTCTATACGATCCTGACCAATTTGAACAAGAACCGGCGGCGGTCGCTGGCGCGGCGGCCGCAATTCATGCCGCTGCTCGACAACAACCCCGACGCCAGCGGCACCGAGGCGGAGGGCCGCGATATCGCCCGCGCGCTGGCAACGCTGGTGGAAGAACAGCGCTCGGTGCTGCTCCTGGTGATGCTGGAAGGACTGAGCTACCGCGAGGTCGCCGAGATCCAGGGCGTGCCGATCGGCACCGTAATGTCCCGGCTTGCACGCGCACGCGCGCATGTCAAAGCTTCGCTCGAGGGCGAGCGTGCGGCGCTGCGGCGGGTGAAGTGATGAAAACGTGACGTACAGGCGGATCAGAGAATAGACGCAGGATCAGGAAGAGACAGAGACGACGACAATGACCGATCGCAACATTCCCGTCACCGAAGACGAGCTGCATGCTTACGTCGACAACGAGCTGCCGGCGGAACGGAGCGGTGACGTCGAGACGTGGCTCGCCTCGCATCCCGACGATGCCGCGCGGGTGCAGTCGTGGCGCGCGATGGCGGACGCGCTGCACACCAGGTACGATTCGGTTGTCGATGAAGCCGTGCCGAAGCGGCTCGAAATCGAGCGGCTGGTGCAACAGCCGCGCAAATTGGTCTACGGCGCGATCGCGGCCACGCTGGCGGCGTTCATCGTCGGCGGCAGCGTCGGCTGGCTCGCGCGCGGCGCGACGGCGGCACCCTCCGCTTTCCAAAATCTGACGGTGCACGCGATCGAAGCGCACCGGCTTTACGTGGTGGAGGTGCGGCATCCCGTCGAGGTGCCGGGCAACGAACGCAACCATCTGCAGCAATGGCTGACCAAGCGCTGCGGCTGGGTCGTCCGCGCGCCAGAACTGACGAATGCCGGATTGAAGCTGGTCGGCGGTCGGCTGCTGCCGGGCTCCGGGGGTCCGGCGTCCTTCATGATGTACGAAAGCGCCTCGGGCGAACGTTTTACGATCTACACCGCGAAATCGAACGCCGAGGCGACGCAGATGCGATACGCGGCGGAAGGCAAGGAAAGCACGCTGTTTTGGGCCGATGACGGCGTCATCTATGCCGTGGTGTCCACCGGCGTCGACCGGGGGCGACTGACCCAGGTCGCCCAGGCCATCTACGACCAGATGGAGAAGAAGGGCTAACCCGGGTGAAGCTCAGCGAAACCTGGGATCAGTGCGAGCGGATGGCGTGTTCCCGGATTGCGCGGAGCCTGTCATCGCGCGCGCATTCGCGCGACCCGTTGGCTCCGCTACCGCCAAGAAAAGCGGCGGATAAGCAACACCGCACCGCTTGTCCAAATTCTGACATCGAAAATCTGGAATCAAACCACCAGCGCGTCTCATTAATGCACCGGGTGATCACGCGAAAATGAGCAGCGTTCGATCCGCCGATCGGCGCAAGCGGCCTCGATCGGGGTTTGGTACCGCGCTGGTCCCCCTTTCGAGGCCGCCCCTTTTTCCAAGAAACCATTTGTTTTCAAGGAAATAGACTGATTCGTCGGGAAAAATTCCTGCCAGGCCCCGTACTGTTCGACACGCGTTTTCGTGGCGCGAATCGCGGCCGAATCACTCGACTCAGCCGAAATCACTGCGCGGATTATAAGGGTGGCCGTCGCGCCACTTTTCCATCAATGCCTCAAGCTCGGCATCGTTCCCGTCGGGCAGAATAATTCGGGTGGTGACGAACAGGTCCCCGGTTCCCCCCGCCTTGGGCAAACCCTTGCCCTTGAGGCGGAAAATGCGGCCGCTGGAGGTGTTTTTCGGAATCGACAGTTCCACCGCGCTGCCGAGCGTCGGCACCCGGACCTTGCCGCCCAGCACCGCCTCATAGAGCGTAATGGGCAGATCCAGCCGCAAATCGCTGCCCTCGACCTTGAAAAAGGGATGCGGTGCGATGCTGACCGTAATCAGCAGATCGCCCGGCGGGTGGCCCGGCGCGGTTTCGCCCTGCCCCTTCAGCCGGATCTGCTGGCCGGCGATGACGCCTGCCGGAATCCTGACGTTGAGCTCCTTGCCGGTCGGCAGGCGAACGCGCTTTTCCCCGCCCCTGACCGACTCTTCCAGCGACACCGTCATGGCGACGTTCAGATCGAGATCGAGACCGATCCCGCCGGTGTCGAATTCAAAGGTCCGGCCGCCGCCCGGACGTCCACCCCTGGCCGCGCCGCCGAACATGCTGTTGAGGATATCCTCAAAGCCCGCCCCGCCCGCGCCGCCGGGACCGCCACCGGTGCGGAAGCTGTAGGACTCGAAGCCACCAGCTCCACCGGCGCGGCCGCGCGGGTCGCCGCCGGGAAAACCGCTGCCAGAAAAGCCTTGGAAACGTGGCTTGCCCTCGGCGTCGATCTCACCGCGGTCGAACTGCTTGCGCTTATCCTCGTCGCCGATGATCTCGTTGGCGGAATTGATCTCGGAAAAGCGCGCAGCCGCCTTCGGATCGTTCTTGTTGTTATCCGGGTGATGCTTCTTGGCGAGCTTGCGATAGGCACTCTTGATCGCCGCAGCGCTGGCGCCCCGCGGCACCCCCAAGACCTCATAGGGGTCGCGCATCCGTCAGGTCTCCTTCACGGGAATTCGGTTTGTTGAAGCTTAGGACAATTCGCCCGCTTTGGCTTCATCTGGGGATCCAGTTGCATTTTTGCAACTAGCCTGACGGCTTTGCTTGAAAAAGTCTTGGCTGGAAAAAGGCTTGGCTCGAAAACCTTTCAGGCCTTATCCCCTCGTCCAGGGCTTGATGGTGTGGATCTCCCATCGGCCACGGCCGGCTTTGCAGGCAGCGCCCTGCAGCCAGCTTTCCGCACGGCCGTTGACGTAGCTCGCCAGGAAATCCCGGCAGGTGCGCCCGTCTTCGGCGGAATAGGCCTGCGACAGCGGCGTCACCGAGCCGCGCGCGCCGGTTTCCGGATTTTCCCAAGGCTGGCTGGAATCCTTGTCGCCCTTGGTCAGCACGTCGGAGGCGGCGGTGCGTGCAAAGGCAAGGTCGCTCTCGGTCGGCGCCGGCGCCGTGCCCGGTTGCTTGCTCAGCGAACCCGTGACGTCGGCGGCGTTCATCCTGGCATAGGCGTCCGGGCGCGACAGGCTGCAGCCGCCCGAGCCGAGACCGATCAAAATCAAGGTCATCACTGCGCCGCTCGGCCCGATCGCCGATAGGCCAACGCGTCCCCATGCCCTATATAGAGCGAGCCCGTATCGGGGCTGCAACGCGCTCTGGGACGCGAATGGACGCAACTGGGACTCCTGCCATGACGGACACGACCTCCATCAAACACCCGGCACCGTTAACATCGGGTGATTTTACCGCGGCCGAGGAACCGTTTGCGCTGTTCGCCGAATGGTTTGCGGAAGCCGTGAAGTCCGAACCGAACGATCCCAACGCGATGGCGCTGGCGACCGTCGACAGCGACGGGCTGCCCGACGTCCGGATGGTGCTGATGAAGGGCTATGATGCGGATGGTTTCGTGTTCTACAGCCACATCGCCAGCCAGAAGGGCCGCGAACTCGCCGCAAATCCTAAGGCGGCTTTACTATTTCACTGGAAGTCGCTGCGCCGTCAGGTCCGCATCCGCGGCAACGTGTCGCCGGTGACATCAGAGGAAGCCGACGCCTATTTCGCCACGCGCCCGAAGCAGGCGCAGATCGGCGCCTGGGCCAGCAAGCAGTCGCAGCCGCTGGAGAGCCGCTTTGCCTTCGAGCAGGCGATCGCCAAGGTCGCCGCCAAATACGTCATCAGCGAAGTCCCGCGCCCGCAGGGGTGGAGCGGCTGGCGCATTCACCCCACACGTATCGAATTCTGGCATGACCGCCCGTTCCGCCTGCACGACCGCATCGAATTCCGCCGCGATGCGCCGGCACAAGCCTGGAGCAAGGTGCGGCTCTATCCCTGATGCCACGAGCCTAGACGCTGTTCAAAGCTGAAAGACCTACATGCCCTCTTCATCCAACGCGCCGCGGCGCACGCTACTCTTGACCGGCGCCAGCCGCGGCATCGGCCATGCCACCGCGATCCGGTTCTCCTCGGCCGGCTGGCGCGTCATCACCTGCTCGCGGCACGCCTTTCCGGAAATCTGCCCGTGGGGCGCAGGCCCGGAGGACCACATCGAGGTCGACCTCGCCGACCACGCCGACACCACGCGCGCGATCTCCGAGATCCGCAGGCGGCTGGAGAACGACGAGCTGCATGCGCTGGTCAACAACGCCGCGATCTCGCCGAAGGGCCCGGGCGGCGGCCGGCTCGGCACCATGGACACCGACATCGACACCTGGAGTCATGTTTTTCGCGTCAACTTCTTCGCGCCGATCATGATGGCGCGCGGGCTGATCGAGGAGTTGAAGCACGCCAAGGGCGCGGTGGTGAACGTCACCTCGATCGCGGGCTCGCGCGTGCACCCGTTCGCCGGCGTCGCCTATGCGACCTCGAAGGCGGCGCTGGCTTCACTGACACGGGAAATGGCGTCCGATTTCGGCCGCGTCGGCGTCCGCGTCAACTCGATCGCGCCGGGCGAGATCGACACCTCGATCCTGTCGCCGGGCACCGAGAAGATCGTCGAGCAGCAGATTCCGATGCACCGGCTCGGCACGCCGGACGAAGTCGCGAAGATCATCTATGTGCTGTGCACGGAAACCAGTTCGTATGTGAACGGCGCCGAGATCCACATCAACGGCGGCCAGCACGTCTAGCGCAGGATGTGATCACAGGTCGCGTAGGGTGGGCAAAGCGAAGCGTGCCCACCATTTCTTTCAGCGCAGGATGCTGGTGGGCACGGCGCAAGTGCGCCTTTGCCCACCCTACGCGACTTCGAGACGCGCAACGGCGCGTGCCTCGGGATGAGGTCGGTGATTGCGGAAGCAACATCACTCCGCGTAAAACTTTCGTTGCGCCGTGCGCAGTGTGGTCGCAGCAACGTTAAGCGTGCTCGAACACTCGTCCTCGTTCTCGCCGTCCGCCAGCACAGCACCGCAGTGCCGGCAAAGCCGCGTCGAGAACGCCTGCGCCTTGCCAACGACGCGGGCCTGCTGATAGCGCGCAAGATCGATGACGTTGCGTGGCGACATTATGAGTTTCTCAACCATGGGATCCTCGCGGCCTGAGAAATACGTTATCGCAGACAAGTTTCGATCATTCGTTCAGCGCACTGCTCAAATTTTAGCGGTGGAATTGAGTCGATCTTCGCAGATGTGGAACGGCAGGGAACCGCTGATCTACAGCCACTTCTTCCACTTGAAGAGAAAATACGGCAGCACCGCTGCCATGAGCATCATGACGAGCGCCATTGGATAGCCGTGCGCCCATTCGAGTTCCGGCATCGCCTTGAAGTTCATGCCGTAGATCGAGGCGATCAGCGTCGGCGGCATCAGGACGACGGCCATCACCGAGAACAGCTTGATGATGTTGTTCTGCTCGAGATTGACGACGCCGAGCATGGCATCGAGCGTGAAGGTGATCTTGTTGGAGAGATAGGACGAATGGTCGGTCAGCGAGGCGACGTCGCGCTGCATGGTCTTGAGCTGCTCGCGCATGTCCTTGGACCATTTGACGCCTTCCACCACCGCCGACAGGAAGGTGACGACGCGGCCGATCGAGACCAGGCTCTCCCGGATCTTCGAGACCAGATCCCCCTTGCGGCCGATCGCGATCAGGATCTGGGAATATCGCTTGGCCTGGCCGTGGCGCGCGCTTTCAGGCTCGAAGATGTCGTGGGAAACCTGATCGACCTCGGCGCCGGCGCGCTCCAGAATGTCGGCGCAGCGGTCGATCACCGCGTCCAGCAGTTCCATCAGCACCATTTCGCCCGAGATCCCCGGCATGCATGAGCGCGCCAGCTTGTGCTCGACGAGGGCAAACGGCTTCGGCTCGTCGTAGCGCACCGTGACCAGGCGGTGACCGGCCAGGATGAAGGTGACGGCCGTCGTTTTCGGCATATCGGTGTCGGATTGGCACATCAGCGTTGCGGTCATGTAACGGGCGCCGTTCTCGATATAGAGCCGGCTGGAAATCTCGATCTCCTGCATGTCTTCCCGGGTCGGGACCGCGATTCCGGCCAGCCGCTCGACCGCGCGGTCCTCCTCCATCGTGGGGTTCAACAGGTCGATCCAGACCGCATTGTCCGGCAACAGTGCCGGCTCGACGGCCGGCAGCTTTTTCAGGGCGGATTCGGAGGGAACAAACACCGAAAACATGGGCAACTCCGGAAACAGGGCGGCAAATCTCTCGTCTCGACGCGAACCGGTACCCATTTCGCTTGAAAACGCCAGAGCACCCAGCGGCACTAAACCCGATTCTGGCAAGCGCTTGATGACCGGCGCATTAACCGCCGATCCACATTTGTGGCGGTGAGGCGGCGCCCACGCGGCCGAGATTCGGCCCCGGCGTACCCCCTGTCCGGAACTCAACCGCAGGTCGCAAAATTTGCGGCATAAAAGCCACAGCCGCGCTTCCGCAGCGCGAAACGGGCGTGCAAACGCTGGCATAAATGCCAGCTTTTGCGGATAATGGGATTAATGGAATCGTCGCGTTTTTGGCGCAACATCTGTTGCCGCGAACGCCAGACTTTCGATTGGAAGTGTACCATGTCGTCGCTGAAAGTAATCCTGGGGCTGCTCGCCGCCGGCCTTGCGTTGTCTGGTTGCATGCCGGCAACCACCTATCAGGCCGCCCCTGAAGCCACCCTCAAGCCGAACGACAAGGCCCAGCTCGCCAAGGCGCGCTACGCCGCGGTTCCGCCGGCAGAGCCGTTCCGCCGCGCCATCGTCGACTATCACCGCAAGGAACTGCCCGGCACCATCGTCGTCGATTCCGATAACCACTATCTCTATCTGGTTCAGGACGGCGGCAAGGCGATCCGTTACGGCGTTACCGTCGGCGAGGAAGCCCTCGCCTTCTCCGGCATCGCCCGCGTCGGCAACATGGCCGAATGGCCAAAGTGGACACCCACCGCCGACATTCACAAGCGCATCGAAGGCCTCCCGGCCTCGGTACCCGGCGGCGTCGACAATCCGCTCGGCGCCCGCGCGCTCTATCTCTATCAGGGCAACAAGGACACGCTGTTCCGCATCCACGGCACCAACCAGCCGGAATATATCGGCGCCTCGATTTCGTCGGGCTGCATCCGCATGACCAACGAGGACGTCATCGACCTCTACAGCCGGGTGAAGCAGGGTACGGTCGTCGTCGTGCTCGAACCCAAGCAGGGCGACTCGCCGTTCAATTCCAAGATGGCACTGCAGGGCGGCGGCCACAACGGCCCGACGCCGCAGTAGCCGGCGCCGGCTACTCCGCAGCCGAAGATCAAGAGCGCCGGTTTTGCCGGCGCTTTTTCTTTGCAGGCTTCTCCTCGCGCGGCGGTTCGGCCTCTTCAGTTTTTTCGGCATTCGATTTTTCAGCGTCCAGCTCGGCATCGGACTTCGCATCAGACTTCGCACCAGACTTCGCATCAGACTTGGCGTCGCCCGGTTTGGCGACGACCTCGCGCGGCGGCGCTTCGTCGGGCCGCTCGGCCGGCAATAGCGGCGCTTTCTGCGGCAGCGGGTCCCACACGTCCCACTGGCAGATCCGGTAATTGCCACGCCGCTCCATCAGGTCGAGATGGATATGGTCTTCATGGTACCAGTCCGAGCCTGGACCCAGCACCGTCGAGAACCGCTTGCAGGCGGAATGCAGCACGCTCTCGCGCAATCCCCGCGGCACGGTGCGGTCGGTCAGCGAGATCAAGCTGCCGTCGGCGAACTTGAAGGCGCGAACGTCAAGCGCGTTGGCGCGGCCGTGCTCGGAGAGCCTGGCGCCGACGATGCGGTTGCGGCCGCGGCACTCGAACGAGTCGAAATTGTCGAGATCGGAGATGGAGCTGCCGAGGCGCTCCGCCAGCGGCGCGATATCGCTGCGGATCCATTCGGCCAGCGCGGACGCCATGGTACAGCGCAGGATCGCCGCCGGCTTCACCGAAACCCGCCGCTTGTCTGGCAGCACGATCGCCTCCAGCCGCACCAGATCCTCGCCGCCGCAGCCGTCGGCGCCCTTGATGTCGGGGATGCTGGGCGCAATGGCGACTTGGTCCGTCAGCGCCAGCCGGCAGGCCGACGGCTGTGGCGTAGGCGGCGGCGCCGGCACGGCCTGCTGGTCGGGCTTGCCGTTCGGGGGAGAGGCCAGCTGCTCCTTGTCCGGCTTGTCGCGCTCGGCCGAAGGGGCCTCGGACGGGCGAGGCTTCGGCAGCGGCACCGGCAGCACCGGCGCCGCCGCACGCCGCGCCGTCGGTCGCGGCCCTCCCCGTTCCCTTGGCGATAAATGCCTGAACAGGTCGTCCCACGGCGCAGCGCGCGACCGTTTCGCCGCCCAGGCCGGCTCGACTGGCATGCCAATCAGGATTGCCGCGACGGCAACGGTAACCATTGCCGCTCCAATGCGGCGAAAGGTGCCATTAGCCCATTTTCGGCTTGCCTTCTGCGCGGTAGAGTTCATGTCAATTCCATGAACCAAACCCGCGATCCGCCCGTAGAGTCGGCGGATCGTGCGGCAACGAACAAAACCATCGGAGGAAAGTGCGTATGCTCGGATTGATGCAAGACTGGCCTTTGCTGTGCCATCGGATTATTGAACACGCGGCGAAGTACCACGGCACGCAAGAGGTCGTCACGCGGTCGGTCGAAGGCCCCATTCATCGCACCAATTACGCCGAAATTCATGCACGCGCACTGAAAGTATCGCAACGGCTGGACCGCGACGGCATCAAGCTCGGTGACCGCGTCGCCACCATCGCCTGGAATACCTGGCGCCATCTCGAAGCCTGGTACGGCATCATGGGGATCGGCGCGATCTGCCACACCGTCAATCCGCGGTTGTTCCCCGACCAGATTGCCTGGATCATCAACCACGCGCAGGACCGCGTGGTGATGGTCGACATCACCTTCGTGCCGATCCTGGAAAAGATCGCAGCCCAGCTGCCGAGCGTCGAACGCTACATCGTGCTGACCGACAAGGCCCACATGCCGCAGACCACGCTGAAGAACGCGGTCGCCTATGAGGACTGGATCGCGGAAGCCGACGGCAAGTTCAACTGGAAGGACTTTGACGAAAACACCGCGGCCGCGATGTGCTACACCTCGGGCACCACGGGCGATCCGAAAGGCGTGTTGTATTCGCACCGCTCCAACGTGCTGCACGGATTGATGGCCAACAATGTCGACGCGCTCGGCACCAGCGCCACCGAGACAATGCTGCCGGTGGTGCCATTGTTCCATGCCAACAGCTGGGGCATCGCATTCTCCGCGCCTTCGATGGGCACCAAGCTCGTGATGCCGGGCGCCAAGCTCGACGGTGCTTCGGTCTATGAACTGCTCGACACCGAGAAGGTCACGCACACTGCCGGCGTGCCGACGGTGTGGCTGATGCTGCTCAACCACATGTCGGCCGGCAATCTGAAGCTGCCCCACCTGAAGAGCGTGGTGTGCGGCGGCTCGGCGATGCCGCGCACGATGATCAAGTCGTTCGTCGACATGGGCGTTCGCGTGCGCCACGCCTGGGGCATGACCGAAATGAGCCCGATCGGCACTGTCGCCGCGCTGAAGCCGCCGTTTGCCGAACTCACCGGCGAGGAACGGCTCGACATCCTGCAGACCCAGGGCTATCCGCCGTTCGGCGTCGAGATGAAGATCACCGACGATGCCGGCAAGGAACTGCCGTGGGACGGCAAGACTTTTGGCCGCCTCAAGGTGAGCGGCCCTGCGGTCGCCAAAGCCTATTTCAAGATCGATACAGATATTCTCGACGACGAGGGCTTCTTCGACACCGGCGACGTCGCGACCATCGACCAGCATGGCTATATGCGGATCACCGACCGCTCCAAGGACGTCATCAAGTCCGGCGGCGAATGGATTTCGTCGATCGATCTGGAAAATCTCGCGGTCGCCCACCCCGCGGTCGCAGAAGCGGCCGTGATCGGCGTCTATCATCCCAAATGGGACGAGCGTCCGCTTCTGATCGTCCAGCTCAAGCAAGGCCAGCAAGCGACGCGCGAGGACATCCTGAAATTCATGGACGGCAAGATCGCCAAATGGTGGATGCCCGACGACGTCGCCTTCGTCGACGGCATTCCCCACACCGCGACCGGCAAGATCCTGAAAACGGCGTTGCGCGAACAGTTCAAGAGCTACCGCTTCCCGAACGCGGCGGCGTGAGGCGAAGGCTGCCTGGAAACAGGAAGGCTGCCTTCCCGCAAAAAGCTAATCTCCGCATACTATGCGGAGATTAGGATCTGTTCCCCGCAAACGAGGAAATCGGAACGGCGCGGTGCGTCGGGCACGAGGCGGCACGCCCTTTTGACGTGCATCGCCCGATCGGCAGCAACCAGCGCTACCGCCTGGCTCCCGGCTGGCTTTCCTTCCACTTCAGGAATTGCTGGTAGAGCGCCGTGTCGTCCTCCGCCGTTCGCGTGGCCTGCCCGCCGGTGTCACGGGCCTGCGCGGCCATGAACGCATCGAACTTCTGGCGCGTGTTGTCCTCGGCCTTCAGCACGGATGGCAGATAATCGCTCTGCAGCGGCCCGCTATAGGGGATCGGGACGAAATGCAGGTGTCACCCTTGACCTGGCTGACGGCCCTGGACGGGCTTCCCTGCACGGCTACGACGGCATCGAGTTCGCCGTTCTTCAACTTTTCATAGGCGACGCGCTGCTCGATGAAGGCGTAGACCGGCTTGATGCCCAGCCGTTCGAAGATGGTGATCGCGGTGACGAACGTGCCTCCGTTCGGCAGGTCGACGGCGACGCGCCGGCCGTTCAGATCGGCGAGGCTGCGGATCGACGTCCCGGCGACGACGTGCATCTCTTCATTGTAAAGCTTGGTGATATGCCTGAGGAATAGCTGAATATTGCCTTCAGTCCGTCGCTCACTGCGGCCGGATCGATCTCGCCCTTATTGCCTTGAGGGTTACCTTGGGCGAAGGCCGATGTCGCGCATAACAGCGCGACCGCGCAGCGAGACGCCACGCTGGTAGCGTATCGCATCGTCATGGAAAAACTCCGGTACTCAAAAAAACTTTGACGGGCGCGTGCGAACGCGCCGCGTCGAAATCAGCGCGAGAGCGCCAGCGCTTCCAGCTTTCGCTGCGCGTCGGGTTCGCCCCATTCCTTGGCCCGCTGATACCACGTGCGGGCCTGCGCGGCGTCCGCCAGCGGACCGTCGGCGCCGATCTGCCTGAGCAGCGCCGGATCATAGGTGGTGCCGACGAGCAAGGCCGCCCGCGCATTCCGCGCCTCGGCGCCGCGCATCAGCAACAGCCGCGCCGACTGGACGTCGCCGCTGGCGAGCAGATCCTGTCCGCGTTTAATCAGAGCAGCGACTTCCCTCGGATCGAGGCTGCGCACGACCTCCGCCTGCGGCGGGGCCGGCATCGCCGATGGCGCGGCCGCGGCCACGGCGACCGGCGGCGGCAGAACGACCGGCGGCGGCACGGCAACCGGCGGCGCCGCGGCGGCCCTTGTTGGTGCTACCGCTGCAAGGCTTGGTACTGGAAGGCTTGGTGCTGCAACGCTTGGCGCTGCCGCCCAGCTCAGCCGTGTGGAGGTGGCGGTGAGCGCCACGCCATCACCGTCCCGCAGTTCGGCCGTGACCAGCATCTGGCCGGTGAATCCGTCAGGCGGAATGACTGAAACGCCGGAAATCTCCGTCGCCGACACGCGCCACTCGGAACCAACACGCTTTCCGGACGTCAGCCGCGCGCCGGCCGTCAGTCCGTTGATGGATACGAACGCGCCGGGCGGCGGAGCGCCTACATGAATGCCGAGCGGCACAGGATCGTTGGCGAAGCCGCTGCCGTCCTGCACCGCCAGGGTCGCCGTACGCTTCTGTGGCGCCGACGGCTGCGGCGCCGGGGTCACCGACGATTTTACCGACTGCCAGGCGGCCGAAAGCGACGCGTTGTCCTGGCCGGCGGGGCGTTGCGAAGACGGAATGGCCATCACGAGAAGCGTCGCGATGCTCGCCGCAATCGCCACCGCGATCGAGAAGCGGATGACCTGCTGGAACAGCGCGCGCCGCCCCGACAGATCGCGGAGCACGGACGGCGCTTCGACCGGCGCCACATCCCTCGCCTCCTGCATCGCCTGGGCGACGGCTTTGGTGAACATTTCGGAATCCTGGCGGCGTGGAGGCTTGCCAAATGGTTGCAAGGACGGTCCTTCCGTCGGCATTCGCGGACGCCACCCATCGTTGTTCTGCATGAGCGTCGGGCTCGGCTGCTCGCTGGTCGCCCGCTCCCTCAGCTCGCGCGGCGCATAATATTCCGGATCGTTCGGGCCGACATATCCTTCGTGCTTTGCATCACTCATACTGAACACCCGCCCTGATAGGGCCTTCCACCGGCCCTGCGGACGTACACCGATTGCGCCCTAAGCGATCCCTAGAAACTCCGGAAGGGCGCAACCGCATCCCTGCGGCTCCGCCCGGCAACAAGGACCGGGAGTTGAGATCATCCTGCAGCGCCTCCGGCGAACATCCGCCGTTTCCCCATTCTGGTTGGCAGTTCCGCCGGTGTCCAGTGCAGGACAGTCCCATGTGGCGGCAAATACGACAACCCGGCGGCGATAGGTAGACGAAAGTTGGACCGACTTCAATCTACAACTAATAATCAATTTACAGGGATAGTTAACCGGCAAGGTTGCTACAACCCGATTAGTATCGCGCAAACCTTGAAATTCGCGGCCCGCCGTGGTCTCAAGCTGCGAGTTTGCCCGGCCCGCCCGCCGGCCAAGACTCCAACACGGCAGATTCAACCGATGGCCCGAAGGTTTTCCGCTCCCTACCAGTCGGAGCCCGTGTCCAGCCTCGCCACCTGGTCGCGCAACCTCGCCATTTTCGCCGTGGTCGCGGTGGTGGTCTCGATCCTCATCGTCCGCTTCGGCTTCCTGGAGATGAAGCCGGCGCTGGCGACCTTCTTCGGCGCGCTCGGTTGCGCCGTGCTGTCGATCCTGGTCGGCCTCGCCGCCTTTGCCGCGATCTGGCAGAACGGGTCGCGCGGCATGGGCCGGATCCTGCTGGCATTCCTGATCAGTACCGTGCTGCTCGCCTACCCGGCCTACCTCGCTTTGCAATACCGCAAGCTGCCGCCGATCCACGACATCACCACCGATCCGATCGATCCGCCGCGCTTCGAGGCGCTGGCGCGCTTACGCAGCGGCGAAGGCGCCAACTCCGCTGTTTATGCCGGGCTCTATTCGGCCGAACAGCAGCGGACCGCCTATCCCGATATCGAGACCGTGGAGCTCGAAGTGCCGCCGCAGCGGGCCTATGAGGTGACGCTGGCGCTGGTCACCAAGCGCAAATGGCTCGTGATCGACGAACGGCCGCCGCAGCCGCCGCGCCGTATCGGCCGCATCGAGGCGGTGGCACGGACGCCGATCATGGGTTTCCGCGAGGACATCTCGATCCGCATCACGCCCGACGGCGAGGAATCGCGCGTCGATATCCGTTCCTCCTCGCGCTATTTCGAAAGCGACCTCGGCAGCAACGCCGCACGCGTGACAAAGCTGATCGAGGACATCAATTCCGCCGTCGACAACGCCAAACCGGCGCAGAAGAAGCCGCAGGCGCCGGCCAAAGCGCAGGCGAAGACGGTGAAGAAGTGACGCGCGAAAGCGCGTCATTCCGGGGCGCGTCTTAGCGCGAACCTCAGGTGCGCAATTGCGCACCGGGGAATCTCGAGATTCCGGGTCTGGTCCTACGGACCATCCCGGAATGACGAACTAAGCATTCGCCATCCGGTACGTGCCACCGATCACCGGATCGCCATCCGTCGCGACGATCCCGCGCGCCACCAGGTCTTCCAGATGGGCCAGCACGGAATAGCCGGCGGCGTTGGTCAGCCGCGGGTCGATGCCGATGTAGATCGCGCGCACCATGGTCGGAATATCCGCCTCGCCCTTGGCGAGCCGATGCAGGATCGAGGCTTCGCGGGCCTGACGATGCCGGGTCAGGAAGCGGACGTAACGCGGCCCTTCCGGAATTTCCGGGCCGTGGCCTGAGAAATACAGATCCTCCTCGCGGGCTTCCAGCCGCGCCAGCGAGGCCATGTAGTCGATCATCGATCCGTCGGGTGGAGCGACGATCGAGGTCGACCAGCCCATCACGTGATCTCCGACAAAATTGATCTTCCGCTCAGGCCACGCGAACGCCAGATGGTTGGCGGTGTGCCCGGGCGTTGCGACCGCCTCCAGCGCCCAGCCCTGCCCCTCGATGACGTCGCCGTCCTTGACCGCGATGTCAGGCCTGAAATCGCGGTCGGCGCCGGACTCCGGATTGTGTTTCTCGCTCTCGAAGCGCGGCCGCGAAGCGCGGTGCGGCCCCTCGGCATAGACAGGCGCGCCGGTGGCGGCCTTGATCCGCGCCGTATTCGGCGAGTGGTCGCGATGGGTATGGGTGACGAGAATATGCGTCACGGTTTCGCCGCGCACGGCATCCAGCAGCGCCTTGGCATGCGCTTCGTCATCAGGGCCGGGATCGATGATCGCGACCTTGCCCTGGCCGACGATGTAGCTGACCGTGCCGGTGAAGGTGAACGGGCTCGGATTGTTGCAGAGAACGCGCCGCACGCCGGGGCGGACTTCATCGACGACACCCGGCTTGAGCGGGAAGTCGCGGTTGAACGGGATGTCGTCGTTGTCGGCCATGGGTTTTTTCTTGGCGTCATTCCGGGGCATCGCGCAGCGATGAACCCGGAATCCCGAGGTGGGAAAAAAGAATACGGCGCGAGAGATTCCGGGTTCGCGCCTTCGGCGCGCCCCGGAATGACGAGCTAGCGGCTTACGAAAACGCCTGAATACCCGTGATCGCCCGGCCCAGGATCAGGGCGTGGACGTCGTGCGTGCCTTCATAGGTGTTCACGGTTTCCAAATTCGCGGTATGGCGCATCACGTGGTACTCGATCTGGATGCCGTTGCCGCCGTGCATGTCGCGGGACACGCGGGCGATGTCGAGCGCCTTGCCGCAATTGTTGCGCTTGACGATCGAGATCATTTCCGGGGCCATTTTGCCCTCGTCCATCAAGCGGCCGACGCGCAATGAGGCCTGCAGGCCCAGCGCGATTTCGGTCTCCATGTCGGCGAGTTTCTTCTGCACCAGCTGGGTTGCCGCCAGCGGCCGGCCGAACTGCTTGCGGTCGAGCGTGTATTGGCGGGCGCGGTGCATGCAGTCCTCGGCGGCGCCCAGCGCGCCCCAGGAAATGCCGTAGCGGGCGCGGTTGAGGCAACCGAACGGCCCCTTCAGGCCCGATACGTTGGGCAGCAGCGCGCTCTCCGGCACCACCACGCCGTCCATCACGATCTCGCCGGTGATCGAGGCGCGCAAGGAAAGCTTGCCGCCGATCTTCGGCGCCGACAGGCCCTTCATGCCCTTTTCGAGAATGAAGCCGCGGATCTGGTTGTCATGCGCAGCAGACTTGGCCCACACCACAAACACGTCGGCGATCGGCGCGTTGGAAATCCACATCTTGCTGCCGGTCAGCCGGTAGCCGTCGGACACCTTTTCGGCGCGGGTCTTCATGCCATTGGGATCGGAACCGGCATCCGGCTCCGTTAGGCCGAAGCAGCCGACCCACTCGCCGGTGGCGAGCTTGGGCAGGTATTTCTTGCGCTGGTTCTCGTCGCCATAGGCATAGATCGGGTACATCACCAGCGACGACTGCACCGAGTTCATCGAGCGATAGCCGCTATCGACGCGCTCGATCTCGCGCGCCACCAGGCCATAGGCGACGTAGCTCGCGTTCGCGCAGCCATATTCCTCCGGCAGCGTGATACCGATCAGACCGAGTTCGCCCATCTCGTTGAAGATCTCGCGGTCGGTCTTCTCTTCGAGATAGGCCTTGACGATGCGCGGCAACAGCTTGTCCTGCGCATAGGCGCGCGCGGTGTCGCGGATCATGCGCTCGTCTTCGGTGAGCTGGTCATCGAGCAGGAGCGGGTCGTCCCACTGGAAAGAAGCCGCCGCCGGCTTGTCCTTGGCTTGAGGGCGCACGCTCATGAAAATCCCTTTCGCATCACTGTCCTCATGGAAATTGTCGACAAAATAATGCGCTATCGGCCGAAGCGCAAATCTTTCCCGGTGTCATTCCGGGGCGTGCGAAGCACGAACCCGGAATCTCGAGATTCCGGATATTGGTCCTTGCGGACCATTCCGGAATGACGATGTCTATTCCTCCAACTTTTCGCTGGAGACGATCTCGATGCCGAAACCGGACAGTCCCTTGTAGTCGTGCACGGACGACGTGAGGTTGACGATCGAGGTGATACCGAGATCACGCAGGATCTGCGCGCCGACGCCGACTTCACGCCATTGCCGATGGCGATCGGCTTCCGCCGTTTTCTGTTCGCCGACGGGCTCGACGGGAACTCCCGCCGCGCCGTCGCGCAGATAGACCAGCACGCCGCGCCCCGCCCGCTTGAAATGGTCCAGCACGATCTGCATGCGCGCGGGGCCGGCGAAGATGTCCTTGACGATGTTAGGCTTGTGCAATCGCGTCAGCACGTTCTTGCCGTCGCCGATGCCGTTATAGACGAACGCGGCATGTGCAATCTCGTCGAACGGAGAGCGGTAGGCGAAGCCTTGCAGCGGACCGATCGGACTGTCGACGGTGAATGTTGCGACCCGCTCGATCAGCTTCTCGCGCGCCTGGCGGTAGGCGATCATGTCAGCGATCGTGACGTGCTTGAGCTTGTGGGTGGCGGCGAAGCGCGCGACCTGCTCGCCCTTCATTACGGTGCCGTCGTCGTTCATCAATTCAGAGATGACGCCGACCGGCGGCAGGCCGGAAAGCTTGCAGAGATCGACGGCCGCCTCGGTATGGCCCGAGCGCAACAGCACGCCGCCGTCGCGGGCGATCAGCGGGAAGATGTGGCCGGGCCGGGCAAAGTCGTTGGCGCCGGCGTTGGGATTGGCGAGCGCGCGGCAGCAGGAGGCGCGCTCATCCGCCGAAATGCCGGTACCGCCATCGGGCTTGTAGTCGATCGAGACCGTGAAGGCGGTGGTGTGGTTGGACTCGTTGTGCGCCACCATCGGATCGAGCCGCAGCCTGCGGGCGTCGTCGGTGGTGATCGGCGCGCAGACGATGCCGGAGGTGTGGCGGATGATGAACGCCATCTTCTCCGCGGTGCAGAGCGAGGCGGCGACGATCAGATCGCCCTCGCCCTCCCGATCGTCATCGTCGGTGACGACGACGAGTTCACCCTTGGCAAAGGCTTGCAGAACTTCCTGGATGGTATCGGCCATTTTCTCAAAATCTCGCTATCTTCAGCCAGTGCATTAGCCGGACTTAATGGTCTGCGCCAGCATCAATACGCAGGGCAACGTCGCCCGCAGGCATACCAGGATGCCGGCCCGCAGCCCGGATGGAGCGAGTAGAGTCGAGGAGAGGCGCGGTGACTTGGGCCATTCGGCAACGTCCCGTTTCCTCTCCCCGCTCATCAAACCGGACGTGCCGATTTCCGGCATCCGGCTTTCCGACTGGTTTCATCACATGGCACGCGGCAGAGACCAAGATGCACGCGGCGGAGCCGCAGCACGCCGACGGTCCCGAAGACATGGTCAGCGGGGAACCTTCGTGTGCCGCGTCCTTGCACCTTGCACCTTCTTCGCAGGAAGTGTCGCACGCGATCATAGACGTGATTGTCGACCGCCCGGTAGGCCATCAGCCGCGTGCCGTAGCTGAAGTAACTCGACCAGCCGCGCAGAAGTCGGTTCAGTTGGTCGCGCACCTCAGGCCACGGGTCTTTGTTGCCGGAGACCAGAAGCCCATCGATTTTGCCTTTGAGCCTCTGGACGCTCTTCCTGGATGGGCTCGCGCTCAGGTATCGGCGACCCGTCTTGCGGTGGTACTCGGGCCCAAACGTGTAGCCAAGGAAGTCGAAGCATTCCTTGCGGGCATCCTTCAACGTGGTCTTGGCCCCGTTGAGCGTCAGCCCGAGCCTTGTCATCACCTGCGTCGTCCACGCCAAGGCCTCAGCCGCATGTCCGCGACTGAGAATGACGAAGTCGTCGGCATAAGAGACGACATCTGCGCAGAATGCCTCGCCGCGTCCGGTCATCCGCCAATGCTTCAGGAAGCGGTTCATGTACAGGTTGGCAAGCATCGGACTTGCGACCCCGCCTTGCGGCGTGCCTCGCGTGTTGCGCTTGCCTCCCGTCATGCGCCGCTTGCCTTCACCACCCCCACCCGTCTCCTCGATCGGCGCCTTCAACCACATCTTGATCAGCCAAAGCACATGCCGATCGACGATGCGACGCGCCACCGACTTGAGAAGCTCCGAATGCGGGATCGTGTCGAAGTACTTCGATAGATCGGCGTCAACCACGTCGGTGTAGCCCCGGCCCAGCAGCCGGTGCACTTCCTTGACAGGGTCCGTTCCACCACGACCGGGCCGATAGCCATAAGCGCTCTCTTCCAGGTCCGCTTCAAAGATCGGCTCCAGCACCAACTTCGCGGCGGTCTGAGCCATCCGATCCCGGATCGTCGGGATGCCGAGCGGGCGTTCGCCGCCCCCCGGCTTCGGGATCGTCACACGCCGCACCGGTGCCGGCCGGTACGTCCTCGTGGTCAGTTCCTGTCTCAGGCCCGCCAGCCATTCTTCCTCGCCCGCCGCCGCAATCGCCGCGAAGCTCTCTCCGTCCACTCCCGGCGCTCCCGCATTGGCGCGGGCCAGCGCATAGGCGTGGCGCAGAATGTCTTCCCGACAGATCTTGTCGTAGAGCAGGTAGAAACGAAAGGCGGGCTCTGCCTTCGCCTTGCAATACAGCTTCCTCTGAAGGCTCCTGATCTTTACCGGTGTTTCAAGGCTCATCGCCAATCACCCGATCCTCGCCCTCTTCGTCAGCGCACCAGAAGTCAGGGTCCTTCCCTCCACCGGAGTTACCCGGCTTCACCGGTACTACGTCCCTGTCCGACTCCCGTCAGGGCCGCCGCCTTGAAGCGACGTTGAGGCCGCTACCCTCGCCACGACGGGTCTCCCCCGTTGCCCGCATCACCTTTCCAGCGTGCCGTGCCCATTACCCCGGCGGATCGGACGGGTGCGCGCGTCGATTGCTTCCCCATCCGTGCGGCCTTCCCCGTTACGCTGGCGGGTCGGCATCCGCATCTTCACTTTCGAGGCCTGCTCAGGCTTCACTCACATTACGGCCCATTGGATCGCTCAGCCGCCCAAGGCGACCTTTGTCACGAGGCTTCAAATCGGCCAGTTACCCAACCGACCTGCTCGTCAGCTACCAGACTATCGACAATTATCTGGGTGGATTCCTCCTCCACTGGTGACACGCGCCCTTCGGGGCACACAGCGCAATCCGGGGAAGTCGAGCCGTTTGCCAGAGTCCCGGATTGCGCGGAGCCTGTCATCGGGCGCGCATTCGCGCGACCCGTTGGCTCCATCCGGGCTACGCGCGCTACAGCTCCCATTGCTACGGCAGCACTTCTCGGCGCTCGCTGAGCAGCACGTCGGTCTCGGCGCGCTTGTCTTCCAGCAGCCCGGCCTGGGCCGCCTCGATGACTTTATAGAGCTCGTCAGCGTCGCTGAGCCTGGTCACGGTCACGTAATCGGCGCCCGCTTCGTAAAGATCGTTGACGTTGGCCAGGATCTCCGCGGTCGCGACGATCTTGGCGGTCGGGTTCAGCGAGCGGACATGCCGGACCAGCTTTTCATTGTCGGCGCCCTTCAACAGCGAGTCCGGGATGCTGAGGATGATCAGCTCCGACTTGCCGACGCCCGCATGCACCAGTGTATCCACATTGCTGATGTCGCCATAAACCACGTGCATGCCGCGGTCCGTCAGGGTCCGGAACACCAGCGGATTGAAATCGATCACCGTGATCTGCTCGAGCACCGCCGGACTGCGGCGCTCGATCTCGCTCAACAGCGCGCTGGCGGCGCGAAAGAAGCCAAGGATGACGATCCGGCGCGCCTCCTCGTGCCCGCCCTCATGGCCGGCGTCGGCCTCATGCTTGTGATCGAGATCGCGCAAACCGATCCGCTTCAGGGGGCCAATGAGGCCGCGCGTGACCTGGTCGCTGCGGCCCATGACGAAGGTGCTCAACACCGCCAGCACCACGAAGGCGAACGACGCTGCGCTCGCGGTCTCGGTGCTGATATGGTGCGCCGCAACGCCGGTCTGGATCACGACAAGCGAGAACTCCGAGATCTGCGCCAGGTTGATCGCCGGCAACAGGCTCGCCCGCAGGCCCTGTTTCATCAGATAGAGCGGCGCGAACGTTGTCACCACGCGGCTGACGACCGTGAAAGCGGCAATCATCAGCGCCAGCCCGATCACCGATGCCCCGGGGATCGGGATCGTCATGCCGAGCGAGACGAAGAACAGTGTGATGAAGAAGTCGCGCAGCGTGGTCACCTTGGCGGTAACGTCGAGCGCATAGGGGAACGTCGACAGCGAGACGCCCGCCACCAGCGAGCCCATCTCGCGCGACAGATGCAGTTTTTCGGCGATCTCGCCGATCAGAAAGCACCAGGCCAGCGCCCCGAGCAGGACCAGTTCCGGCCGGCGCGCGATCTGGTGAAACAGCCGCGGCAGCACGTAGCGGCTGAGCACCAAAGCGGTCGCTACCAGCACGCCGACGCGGGCGATCGACAACAGGATCACGCTGACCTGCAGATTGCCGAGACTCGGCTGCACGGCGAGAAACAGGATCGCAAAAATGTCCTGCAGCACCAGCACGCCGAGCGTGATCCGCCCCGGCAGCGTGTCGAGTTCGCGCTTCTCGTACAGCACCTTGACGATGATGACCGTGCTCGACAGCGCGCAGGCGATGCAGAGATAGAGCGCGTCGAAATGGCCATTGGCCATCGACAGCCCGATCCCGACAAAGAACAATATCCCGAGCAGGACGCCGCCGATCAGTTGCCCGCCGGCGGCGAACAGAATGACCTTGCCGGCGCGCACGATCTTCTTCAGGTCGATTTCCAGCCCGATCATGAACAGCATGAAGATCAGGCCGAGCTCGGAGATGACGGTGATCGATTCCTGGGACTTGACCCAGCCCATGCCGAATGGACCAATGAGGAACCCGGCGATAAGGTATGCCAGGATCAGCGGCTGCCGGGAAAAATGCGCCGACAGGCCGAGCACCCAGGCGAACAGGATACATAAGGTGATATCGCGAATAAGTTCGTGCATAGGTCCGATCTTGCCCCTACCCCAACCTAGAGGTCCCGGCGCGGGGGTCAAACAAGCAATGTGTCACAGCCATGGAATGGAGGCTTTTCTCGCGATTCTGGCCGTACTGTCGATACTCTATTCCACGGTCGCGGGCGCGCAGACCGGCGCGATCGAACAGAACTTCGCCGCCTCGCTCACCGCGGTGCCTGCGGAAGGCCTCGCCGTCACAGGCGCATTCTACGTGCCGGTCTATTCCAGCGTCTCGATGAGCCAGGGCAAGCTGCGGGCGGATTTTTCGGTCACGCTCAGCGTCCACAACGCTTCCGAAACCCGCCCGCTGGTGCTGAAGCGGATCGCCTATTTCGACACATCAGGCAAGATCGTGGAGAGCTACCTCAAGTCGCCGGTTGCGCTAAAACCGTTCGCAACTGTCGAAGTCTTCATCGCCGCGAATGACGTGCGCGGCGGAACGGGAGCCAATTTCGTGGTCGACTGGGCGGCCACAGGAGAAATCGCCGAGCCCACGGTCGAGGCGCTGATGGTCGGCGGCGTCGGCGCCGGGCATTATGCCTTCATCAGCCAGGGGCGGCCGATCAAGGTGGTCAAGAATTAGCCCTGTCAAGAAACAAGCCTGCAAGAACTAGCCTGCAAGAAGGCTCCACAGCCTTCTCAACGAAAAACAAAACGGGAGTGAACATCCATGTCTGCCGCAACCCCCTTCGATTTCGCGCCATTGCTGCCCGCCGGATTGCCGGCCCCGGCCGCGCGGTGGACGGGCCTTGCCAAATACAGTTTCGTCGGCGGCAACAACGATCCCGACCAGGTTCCGGTCGACGGCCTGATCGAGGCTGTCAGTGCCGTGCTGAGGCGCGAGGGCAAGACGCTCGCGACCTACGGCCTCGCCAGCGGCCCGCAGGGATATCGTCCCCTGCGCGAATTCCTCACGACGAAACTCAAGCGCGACGCCGGCATCGCCTGCGCCGCCGACGACATCATGATCGTCTCGGGTTCGCTGCAGGCGCTCGATCTCGTCAACCAGACCCTGCTGGCGCGCGGCGACACCGTGCTGGTCGAGCAGGAGACCTATCAGGGCGCACTGACCCGGCTGACGCGACTCGGCGTCAAGGCGGTCGGCATTCCCCTTGACGATCAGGGCATGCGGATGGACGCGCTGGCGACAGCCCTCGCCGACCACAAGAGCCGCGGCATCACGCCGAAATACATCTACACCATCCCGACCGTGCAGAATCCGACCGGATCGATCATGCCGGAATCCCGGCGCGTGGGGATGCTAAAGCTGTCGCAAGAATACGGCGTGCCGATCTTCGAGGACGATTGCTATGCCGACCTGATCTGGAACGGCGAGCGGCCGCCCGCGATCTACGCGATGAGCGGGCACGGCGGCGTCATCCACATCGGCTCGTTCTCGAAATCGATTGCGCCGGCCCTGCGCGTTGGCTTCATCGTCGCGCCCTGGGAAATGATGTCGCGAATGCTGGCATTGAAGACCGATGCCGGAAGCGGCGCACTGGAACAGATGGTGCTGGCGGAATATTGCGCGCCGCATTTTTCCACCCATGTGCCAAAACTGACGCGCGGCCTGCGCGCCAAGCTCGACACGCTGATGGAAGCGCTCAACGAGCAGTTCGGCACCGCGGCCGAATTCGAAGCGCCCGAGGGCGGCATCTTCCTGTGGGTGAAGCTGCCCGACAATGTCGACACGCTAAAACTCTATCAGGCCGCACTCGCCGCCGGCGTCGCGATCAATCCCGGACCGGAATGGTCGACCGACAAGGCCTATGCCGGCAGCCGGCTGCGGCTGTGCTTCGCCAGCCCATCGCGCGAACAGATCCGCGAGGGCGTCGCCCTGCTCGCCGAAGTCTGCCGCAAGGAATTTGGCGTGCCGGCGCGGATTGCCAACGTGGAGCGCAAACGCGGCTAGCTCCTTACTATGCCGCGCTATGGATTGCTTCGCGGAGCCTGTCATCACTGTGCGAGCGCAATTGCGCTCGTCGCCGGGCGCGCATTCGCGCGACCCGTTGGCTCGCAATGACGGGAGTGTGACTGCTTCAACGTCATTGCCTGCGACAAACGCGAAGCGTTTGCGCAAGGGAGCGTTAGCGACGAAGCAATCCAGCTTTTAGCTGCTACCGCCTCCGGCGCAGTACTTAATTCATTCGCTCTTGATCCCGGCCTCGGCGATCAGCTTCCCCCATTTCGCGCTTTCGCTCTGGATGAATTTTGCAAAAGCCTCGGGCGAGGTGGGCGCGGGTTCGGCGCCGAGAACGCGGATTTTCTCGATCGCGGCGGGATCGCTCAATGCCTTCACGAAAGCCGCGTTCAACTTGCCGATGATTTCGGGCGGCGTGCCGGCGGGCGCGACGATCCCAAACCAGCCGACGGACTCGAATCCGCTCAGGCCCTGCTCGGCCAAGGTTGGCACATCGGGCAGGAAGGCGACGCGCTTGGCGGCGGAGACCCCGAGCGCCTTCAGCTTGCCGTCGCCAATCAATTGCTTGGATGCGGGAATGTCCAGCACCGCGAGCGGGACGTGGCCGGCGAGAACGTCCGTTGTCGCCGGCGCGGTGCCGCGATAGGCGATCAATTGGATTCCGACGCCGGCCTTCTGGTTGAATAAGGCCGAAGTCAGGTGCATCGCCGTGCCGTTGCCGCCATGACCGATCGACAGGCCCTGCGGTTGCGCCTTGGCCTTGGCGATGAGGTCTGCGACCGAGGCAATGGCCGACTGCTGCGAGGACACCAGCACGAACGGGATTTCCGCTAGCATCGTCACCGGCGCCAGATCCTTGACCGGATCGAACGGCATCGCCGCACGATTGAGATGGGGATTGACGGTGAGCACGCCGGCCGCCGCGACGCCGAGCGTGTATCCGTCAGGCGCGGCCTGCGCCACGACCCCGATCCCGATATTGCCGCCCGCGCCCGCCCGGTTCTCGACGACGATCGGCTGGTTCAGGGATTCCGCGAGCGCCGGCTGCAGGGCGCGGATCACGATGTCGGCACTGCCGCCGGGTGGAAACGTCACGATGATCTTGATCGGTTGATCAGGATATGCGTTTGCTGCTTCAATCGCTGACAGCGACAAAACAACAACAAGGGCATGGATCATGCCTCGCCGGATCGACGGAAACATTCAGGGTCCCCCGATGATCTCTGTGGCATTTAGTTTATGCATGATCGTCCAGGGGCAGCAAGCGACATGGTGAAAACTCGCGTTCTGGTGGTGGGGGCCGGTCCGGTCGGACTCACTCTGGCAATGGACCTCGCAACGCGGGGAATATCCGTAACTATCGTGGAAACCCGCGCCGCCGGGGAACCGCCAAGCGTGAAATGCAACCATGTCTCGTCCCGTTCGATGGAGATTTTCCGCAGGCTCGGGTTGGCGCAGAAGCTGCGCGACGCCGGATTGCCGGCCGACTACCCCAACGATTGCTCCTACCGCACCACGGCAACGGGCATCGAGCTCTCGCGCATCCTGATTCCCTGCCGGCGCGATCGTTATACCGCCACCAATGGGCCGGATACCGATTGGCCGACGGCCGAGCCGCCGCACCGCATCAACCAGATCTACATGGAACCCGTGCTGTTCGCGCACGCGGCTTCCATCGACGGGCTTCAGATTCTGAACCGCACCGCGTTCGAGGATTTTAGCGAAGGCAATGACGGCGTCGTTGCGACCGTCCGCAATCTCGACACCGGAACCGCCCTCCAAATTCATGCCGATTTCATCGTGGGCTGCGATGGGGCGCGTTCGCTCGTTCGCAAGGCCATCGACGCCAATCTGCAGGGAACGCCGATCATCCAGCGCGTGCAATCGACCTACATACACGCGCCCGGACTGCTCGCCCTGATGGACCACCCCGCCTGGATGACGCTGTCGCTCAATCCGCGGCGCTGCGGCACGGTGGTTGCGATCGACGGCCGCGAAAAATGGCTGATCCATAACCATCTCAATCGCGAAGACGAGACCTTCGAATCCGTTGATCGCGACGCCTCGATCCGCGCTATCCTCGGCGTCGGCCCCGATTTCGAATACGAGGTGCTGAGCAAGGAGGACTGGGTCGGCCGCCGCCTGGTCGCCGACCGGTTTCGCAAGGGCCGCGCGTTCATCTGCGGCGACGCCGCGCATTTGTGGATGCCCTATGCCGGCTACGGCATGAATGCCGGGATCGCTGATGCGACCAACCTCGCATGGCTGCTGGCCGCCTATCTGCAAGGGTGGGCCGACATCGCCATCCTCGATGCCTATGAGGCCGAACGCCTTCCCATCACCGAACAGGTGTCCCGCTTTGCAATGGAGATGGCCGGCAAGGTGCTAAGCCAGCGTCGCACCGTTCCCGATGAAATCGAACAGCCGGGGCCTGAAGGTGATGCTGTCCGCAAGCAGGTGGGTCAAGCCGCCTATGATCTGAACGTGCAGCAATATTGCTGCGCCGGCCTCAACTTCGGTTATTTCTACGATCGCTCCCCGATCATCGCCTATGACGGCGCCGAGCAACCGGGTTTTACGATGGCGGATTTCACGCCGTCCTCAACGCCGGGCTGCCGGCTTCCGTTCGCGAAACTATCCGATGGCCGGCCGATCTATGACGCGCTCGGGCCGGGCTACACACTGTTGCGCTACGATCCGGATGTAGCAGTAGCGCCGCTGGCCGAGGCGATGCGTGTCAACGGCGTGCCGTTTACAATCGTCGACGCCTCCGCTCCTGATCCTGATCACAAACTCATTCTTGCGCGTACCGATCAGCACGTCGCCTGGCGCGGCGACGCGATCCCTGACAATCCAGCGCACCTCGTCGACAAGCTGCTCGGCCGAAGCTCCAACCCCAGTCCGGGTTGATCGCCTCATGGCGGAGGTACGCTCCCAGCATCGCTTGGGCATTGCCCTTGTTGTCGCCGCCGCCATCGCCTGGAGCACGGCGCCGTTGTTCACGCGGCTGCTTCCCTATGACTCCTGGACCATCCTGTTCTGGCGCGGATTGTTCGGCGGCGGCATGATCATGGTCTTGATGGTGCTGTTGCAGGGGCGTGCCGGCCTGCGGGATCTGACCAGGATCGACAAAAACGGCTGGCTTGTTGCGTTGTTTTCGACATTGGCGATGATCGCCTTCATCCCTTCGCTGCAGCTCACGGATGTATCCAATGTCGCCATCATCATCGCGACGGGTCCCTTCCTCGCGGCGGCGCTCGCCTGGGTATGGCTGCGGGAAATCCCCCATCTGCGAACCATGCTGGCGAGCATCGTGGCGCTCTGCGGCGTCATGGTCATCGTCGGCAGCGCACGCTCCGGTTCCGACGTTCTCGGGATAGCCCTCGCCTGCTTCATGGCGCTGGCGATCGCCGCGATGACGGTGATGGTACGGCGGCACAAGAATACATCGATGGTCGCCGCTGCCGCGATGTCGAACATCCTGGGCAGCGTCATCAGCATTCCCTTCGCCCACGGAATAGCAGGGATAACCGGGTTCGACCTGCTCATTCTCGCGATGTTCGGATGCTTTCAGGTCGCCATCGGCCTCACGCTGTTCTTCCTCGGCTCGCGACTGCTGCCGTCCGGCCAGGCAGCCCTGATCTCCACGCTGGAGACGCCGCTGATGCCGTTCTGGATATGGGTGGGATTTGCCGAGATTCCCGCGCTGCGGGTTCTCATCGGCGGCGCCCTGGTGATGGGCGCCGTCATTGCCGACATCGTCGGCGACAGCCGCACGCAGCGCTGACTGATTCACCGCACCGCGAACGGCGCCTGGTAGGGCCGGCCGAACGGCACGCCGTTGATCACGGTCTGCACGGGTTTAAGCAGCAGCTTGCCCTCGCGCTTGTTGTTGCGGGTGTCGACGAACGAGGTCTGCGCCTCCACCAGCTCCATGATCGCGACGTCGCCGGGCGCACCGATCTGCAGCGTGCCGATCTTCGGCGCACGGTTGATGATTTTTGCGGGCGTCACCGTCGCCGCCGCCACCACCTGCTCCAGTGTAAGGCCGAGCGGGATGAACTTGCTCATGACGTTCGGCAGATAGGGCATGCCCGGCGAATTGCCGGAGAAGACGTGGATGTCGGAGGAGATCGTGTCCGGCGTACAGCCGCCCGGGATCGCCACGTCCGCCACGGTAAAGTCAAAACTGCCGCCGCCATGGCCGACATCGAACATCACGCCGCGCTGCTTGGCGGCGAGCGCCGCCGGGAGCAGTTTGCCATCCTGCACGATGTTGGTGAAGGCGCCGGCGATGTTCGGCGCGCCGGAATAGCAATGGGTTAGCACGTCGCCCGGCCGCAGCAGGTCGAGAATATCCGACATCAATTCCTTGGTCTCGACGCCGCCGATATGCACCATCATCTTGGCCGGCCAGCCGCACATCTCGCAGGCCTTGATGGCGCGCTTCAACGGCTCCACGCCGTGCCTGGCGATGACGTTTTCCGACATCCTGACCTTTACACCGAGCAGGAAATCCGGATTTTCGGCCAGCGCCATCGCGCAGGCTTCCACTTGCGCATAGTCGATGTTGTAGAGTTCGGCGACTGGAAAGCCGGATAGGCCGTTATTGGCGATGTGGACGAAGGCGTAAATCCGCGCCCGCGATTGCGCCACGATGTAGCGCCGCAGCGCGGAGAGATTGTTGACGCCGGCATCGCCCGCCGACACCACCGTGGTGGTGGCCTGCGCCTGCACCAGTTCGTCGGCGGGAATGCCGATCGCAGAGCCGTAGGGGTAAACGTGGGAATGCAGATCGATCAGGCCAGGCGTTACAAGCTTGCCCGAGGCGTCGATGGTCTTGGCGGCACGGGCGGCCGGAATCTCGTTCTCGACCGCCTCGATCACGCCCCAGCGAATGCCGATGTCGCGCTTGCCCCGCAGCGACTGGCTGGGATCGAGCACGTCGCCGCCCTTGATCACGAGATCGAACTTGTCGTTCGGCCCCATTGCGGCGTTGGCAGGGCCCGATATGGCTGCGACCGCGGCCGAGCCGCTCAGACTCAGAAAATGACGGCGTGAAACCCCGCTCATGGCAACGCTCCCCCCTGTGATTTTTTATGCTGCGATGATGCGCCGGGCACCGGCATTCCGCAAGCCGCGCGTGCATCGTCCCACGCAAAACCAATCGTGGAGCCGATCATCCCGGAGTGGGCAGACCAGCGCGTTTGCCTGCCGGAGCTCGCACCGACTGTCCACCGGCATATCCACCCATCCTACGAAACTAACGGCATACGCGCGCGACACACGCGTCTGAACAAGCGTTCAGAATTCTCTCGAAGTTCCTCGGGAACGTTCCCTGCAATCTAATGTTTTATCCTCGCTCAATTGAGGAGAATTGGAATGAAGAAGCTTGGATACGTTATCGCCGCACTTGGCGCACTTGTCATCGCGGCGCCGTCGATTGCGAGCGCCGAGACCGTCGTGATCAAGCGTGGCGGCTACCATGGTCATCATCATCACGGCTATGGCGCGCGTGCCGAATTCCGAGGCCACCGCGACCGCGGCTACCATCGCGGATGGCGGCATGGTCATCGCGACAAGGTCGTGATCATCAAGAGGCATCGCTACTGAGGCCGACACCTCAAACTGAAAATGGCTCCTTGCGGAGCCATTTTCTTTGTTCGTGTCAGTGACGTGAGCTTGTCAGCTCAACTATAGATCTCGAACAGGCCTGCGCCGCCCTGGCCGCCGCCGATGCACATCGTGACGACGCCCCACTTGGCCTTGCGCCGGCGGCCTTCCTGCAGGATGTGGCCAGTGAGACGCGCGCCGGTCATGCCAAAGGGATGGCCGATTGCGATCGAGCCGCCGTTGACGTTGTACTTCTCGGGATCGATGCCGAGCTTGTCGCGCGAATAGAGGCACTGGCTGGCGAAGGCTTCGTTGAGCTCCCAGAGATCGATGTCGTCGATCTTCAGGCCATGGCGCTTCAACAGCTTCGGCACGGCGTAGATCGGCCCGATGCCCATCTCGTCCGGCTCGCAGCCCGCCGCCGCCCAGGCGACGAAGCGGCCCAGCGGGTTGAGGCCGCGCTTCTCGGCGTCCTTGGCTTCCATCAGAACGACGGCGGCCGCGCCGTCCGAGAGCTGGCTGGCATTGCCCGCGGTGACGTACTTGCCGGGACCCTTGACGGGCTCGAGCTTGGCGAGGCCTTCCATGGTGGTCTCGGGGCGATTGCACTCGTCGCGATCGACGGTGTAGTCGACGATGCTTTCCGCTTTCGTCGCCTTGTCGACCACCTTCATCTTGGTCTTCATCGGGACGATTTCGTCCTTGAACTTGTTGGCCTGCTGGGCGGCCGCCATGCGGCGCTGCGATTCCAGCGAGTATTCGTCCTGGTATTCGCGGCTGAGCTTGTAACGCTCGGCGACGATATCGGCGGTGTCGATCATCGCCATGAAGATGTCGGGCGCGGCCTTGAGCAAATCAGGGTCGATCGATTCCTTGGGCGAGCCGCCGCCGGGGATCGAGATGCTCTCGACGCCGCCGGCCACGATGCAGTCGGCGCCATCGGAGCGGATCGAGTTGGCGGCCATCGCGATGGTCTGCAGTCCCGACGAACAGAAGCGGTTCACGGAAACGCCCGCGGTCGACTTCGGCATGCCGGCGAGCAACGCGGCCTGGCGGCCGATATTCGGGGCGCCATGCGCGCAATTGCCGAGATAGCAGTCCTCGACATATTCCTTCTCGACGCCGGCGCGCTCGACGGCGTGCTTGATGGCGTGGGCCGCCATCGACATCGGCGGAGTGATGTTGAACCCGCCGCGGCCGGACTTCGCCAGCCCGGTACGTGCATAGGAAACGATGACAGCTTCACGCATTTTGAAGACCTCCCTTTGATGCGATCCAGTATGGACTGGAGCCGCGCCCGTGTGTAGCAAAAACCCGAATTCCGGCGGACGGAAAAGGAAAGAATCTTCATCAATCCCACGCCGGCGCGTAGCCGGGATTTACACACCGTTTGTCCTTCGGCAAGGCCGCGATCACCTGCCTGTCGGCGTCATCCAAGCTCAGCTTGAGCGCGTCGAGATTAGCTTGCTGGCTTTCCGCGCGCGACGCCTTCGGGATCGCGGCAACGCCATCCTGATCGAGCAGCCATTTCAGCGCGACTTGCGCGGCGCTGGCGTTGTGCTTGCGCCCGATCGCGGCGAGCGCTGCGTCGGAAGCCGCAAGGCCCTTGGCCAGAGGCGAATAGGCGATCAGCGGGATCGATTTCGCAGTGAGAAATTGACGCAGCCGAGTCTGATCCAGCATCACATGGTATTCGACCTGGTTGCAGGCGATCGGCGCCCTGATCTCCTCGACCACCGCCTTCACGAGCGCAACGTTGAAATTCGCGACGCCGATGGCGCGGGTGCGGCCTTCCTCCTTCAGCCGCATCAGCGTTTCGAAGATCTTGGGCAGGTTCATATTCGGCGCCGGCCAGTGCACCAGATAGAGGTCGACATGGTCGAGCCGGAGTTTTTTCAAGGAAGTATCGAACGCCAGGCGGAGCGCATCCGGCGCCAGATTTTCGTTCCAGACTTTTGTGGTGACATGCAGGTCTTTGCGGGGAACGCGCGAGGCTGCAATCGCGGCACCCACGGCCTCCTCATTGTCATACATTTCGGCGGTGTCGAGATGCCGGTAGCCCAACGCCAGCCCGCCCTCCACGGCCGCGCGGCAGGCATCGCCCTGCATGCGAAAGGTGCCGAGACCAAGCTTCGGCAGGCTGATACCTTGGGTTTGCAGATGTTCCATGATGGCTCTCCCGGAAAGGAAAAAGCGCCGCGTGCGTAGCGAAAGCCGCCCCAACAGTATTTCATTGAGGAGAACAGGCCGCTATTGAATAGTTTGCGCGCAGGGCGCGGGGCAAATCAAGATCAGGGGGTGCGATGGTAAGGGCGTTGCGACAATGGCTGGACAACCATCAACTGCCCGCGATCATCGCCGCCGTGCTCGGCGTGGTCATGACGATTTCCGTACTGATGGTGGTGGTCGGTTATCTCGTGGCGAGGCCCTGAGCGGTCCTCGCCGACCCACCGCTTCGGCACACGCCTCATTTCCCCGTTCCGGCCGCCGCAAGAATGGGTGACCAGCGTGCGATCTCGGACCGGACAAAACGATCGAATGAAGCCGGGTTGCGTTCGTCCTTTGCCGGTATCGAGCCGCCGAGCTGGGCAATCCGCTCGCGCACGACAGCCTCATCAAGCGCCTGGTCGAGCGCTGCGGAAAGCCTGGCGATGATTTCGGGCGAAACGCCCTTTGGCGCAAACAGTCCTGCCCAGACGCTCATCTCGTAGTTGATGCCGCCCTCCTTCGCGGTCGGAACGTCAGGCAGCGTTTCAAGGCGTTTCGCGGCAGACACCGCGAAGGCCTTGACCGAGCCGGCCAAAACCGACTCAGCCACGCTGACCGACTGCTCGCACATGAAATCGACGTGCCCCCCGACCAGATCGTTCAATGCCGGGCCTGAACCACGATAGGCGACAAGCGCCGGCTTCGCGCCGACTTCCGCCGTGAAGAGAAGACACGCCATATGCGAGGACGCGCCGATGCCGCCATGGGCCAGCTTCACCGCGTCGCCCCGTTGCCGCAGCGCCGCGACGAATTCCTTGAGATCCTGTGCCGGGAAATCCTTCCGCGCGATGATCACTGCCGGGGAGTGGGCGGTGAAGCCGATCGGCACGAAGTCGGCAACGGGATCGTATTTGAGGTTCGGCGTCAGCACGGGAGCTGCGACATGCGAGCCCATCGCCGCGGCAAGCAGGGTATAGCCGTCGGGCGCAGCCGCCGCCACGCGCGCGCTGCCGACGGTGCCGCCGGCGCCGCTGACGTTCTCGATGACGATGGATTGCCCGAGGATCTTCGACATCTGGTTGGTGACGATGCGCGCAACGATGTCGCTGGCGCCGCCGGGCGGGAACGGCACGACCACCGTGATCGCCCTGGAGGGGTAGTCCTGCGCGCGCACCGGCCCGACCATGCCGGCCAATACCATCGCCGCCGCGCATGCTCCAACACAAGCTTTCCAGACACAAATGCCACGTTTCATAACGCGCGCTCCTATCCTTAGCTCTGCGCCGTCACATTTTCGCATCGCCGTTCAATAGTTGGGCAATCTCGACCGAACGTCCCTCACGCGCCGAGAGTATGCCGGCGCGTACCACGGCGAGCGATCGCGTCGCGTACTCGCCCCCGACTTCGTACCGGCCCTGCCCGCGAACTGCGGCCGCAAACTCCTCCAGTTCCTCGACCAGGGTGTCATTCTCAGCACATGGCACCACCACCGGCGTGATCTCGCCGCGCTTGAGCAGGCGAAGCCCGTTGTGCAAATCGTAGTAGGCGGTGGCGTCCTTGCCGTAGACGTTCATCAGATAGTATTCGGACGCCGAGGCGTAGCTCGCGTTCAGTGTGGAGAGCGCGCCGTTCTCGTGCTGCAGAATCAGGCTCGCGACATCCGGATTGTCGCCGGGCAGCACCAGTTGCGCCGATTGTCCGCGCACCGCACGGATCGGCCCGATCAAATATTCCAGGACGTCGATATAGTGGATTCCGATCTGCAGCATCACGCCGCCCGGCATTCCCGCGGCCTGGTAGCGCCACGAGGTGAGATCGATCTTGCCGAGACGGTCGCGGCTGATGTTGGCCTCGGCGTTGACGAGCTTGCCGAACAAGCCGTCATCGATCTGCTGCCTGATCCAGCGGAAATGGCTCTCGCGCCGCCGCTGATAGCCGAGCGCCAGGACCACGCCGGCCTTGCGACAGGCCTCGGTGATGGCGCGGCCGTCGGAAATGCTGTTGGCGATCGGCTTGTCCAGAAATACGTGCTTGCCGGCGGCGGCGGCCGCGCAGGTCGTCGTCAGATGCACGTCGTTCGGCGTGGTATTGATGATCGCCTCGATCTCGGCATCGGCCAGCAGCGCCTCATAGCTCGCGGCCGGCCGGCAGCGGTATTTTGCCGCGAAATTCTTTCGCTTTTCCTCGGACCGGGTGTAGCAGCCGCGGATCTCGAACTTGCCCGAGCGCTGGATGGCATCCGCCAGAACGTCGGACCACCATCCCATCCCGATACAGGCGACGCGGAGCGGATCGGCGCTCATCACTTTGCTCTCCCCCAGGACGATGTCATTCCCAATTCGCGCCGATCGACTCGACGGCCATTTTGGCGATCCGCAAATCGGTCTCCCAATCACCGCCGCTCACGCCGACGCCGCCGATACATTCGCAGCCAACCAGCACCGGTACGCCGCCTTCCATGGCCGTCCACCGTTCCGGTCCGGCGGCGAGCGCAAGTCCGATCGCATGGCTGACGTCGAGGTCCTGGCCGGCCGCGCCTTTGGCCGTGGTCGGGCGCCGGTTTGACGCGGCGCAAACCGCCTTGGTGGTGCAGGAGTGCACGGTATGGAAGCGGCCGCCGTCCATTCGTTCGATCAGGATCACATGCCCGCCGGAATCCACGATCGCACAGGAGATCGCGATTTTGGCCTGGCCGGCCAATTCCACCGCCGTCGCCATGATCATCTTCGCGCCCTGATGCGTCAGGCGCTTGCTCTCGGCGACAAACATGGCAGCGCTCCGGTCGGGAAGGACAGGCGAAGTGTGCGCCACCGCTGCGCCTCCTTCAAGAATTAATACGCAACTTCCGGATGCGATCTTGTACCGCACGCGTCGGCAAGCGGCGAAGCCTAGCCAAACTATGCGGCGCGAACATGGAGGGGTTGATCCAACGGTCTCGCGATCGAAGCGTCAGATATGCTGCGCCATGATCCGGCCGGGCCGCGCATCCGGGCGGGGCTCGATATCGACCGACCAGAGGTCACGGTTGTCGACGTCCTTCAACGTCACGCTCATCACTTCGGTCTTGCCGTCGATGTCGACGCGGCCGAAGAATTGCAGGCCGAAACAGGGCGCGAGATTCTCGCCCTGCTCCGCGCTGCAGCCCTTCTGGAACGCAGCTTTCGGCCCGAACGTGTTGTCGAGCGGCGCCGGCGCCCAGGTGCCCGCATGTAAGGGGCCGGAGACGAACTCCCAGAACGGCTCGAAATCCTGAAACGCCGCGCGGTTCGGATCGTAATGATGCGCGGCCGTGTAATGCATGTCGGCGGTCAGCCACACCGTGTTGCGGATGCCGGCGCGCTTCATGAACGACAGCAGATCGGCAATCTCGTGCTCGCGCCGCTCCGGCGGGCCATCGCCGAGCGCAATAGCATCCTCGCTGATCAGGCCGATCGGCATGTCGGCGGCGATCACCTTCCAGGTCGCATCGGAGGCCACCAGTTCGCGCTTCAGCCAGGCCAGTTGCGCCGCGCCGAGGATGCAGGTCTCGCTTTGGTCGTCGCGCTTGTTAAAGGTGGAATCGCGGTAGCTGCGCATGTCGATCATAAAGACGTCGAGCAGCGGGCCATAGACGATCTTGCGATAGATGCGGCCGTCCTGCGCCGGCGTCACGCGCATCGGCATGAATTCATGGAACGCGCGGCGCGCCCGCGCCACCAGAAGCGAAGAGCCGTCCTCGGCATAGCCGGTCTCGTCGGCGGTGCCGATCGGCGCCCAGTCGTTGGTCACCTCATGATCGTCCCATTGCGCGAACATCGGCACTTCGGCGTTGAAGGCGCGCAGATTGTCGTCGAGCAGATTATATTTGTAGTTGGCGCGGAACTGTTCGAGGCTGTGCGCCACCACGGACTTCTGTTCGGTAACGATGTTGCGCCAGATCTCGCCATTGGGCAGCTTCAGCTCGCGTTCCACCGGACAGTCTGCATAGATGTGATCGCCGGAATGGATGAAGAAGTCCGGACGGTTGTCGAGCATGGTGCGGTAGGTGCGCATACCGCCGCGCGAGGGATCGATGCCCCAACCTTGGCCGGCGGTATCGCCGGACCACGCGAACGAAATATGGCTTCGCGCGGTGGGCGCGGTGCGGAAATGCCCGACCTGCACCTCGCCTTCGATGCCGCTCTCGCTGATATCGTCGAAGCGCACACGATAGAAAATGTCCTGCCCCGCCGGCAGGCCATCGAGCAGAACTTTTGAGACGAAGTCGCTGTCCGGCAAGGCATCGGCGGTAACGATGCGAAGGATGGTCTTGAAGCTCTCGACAACAGAACATTCAACCTGCATCCGCGCCGGCCGGTCGGCGCGCGCCCAGATCACCGCGGAATCAGCCGAGACGTCGCCCGACTGAATCCCGCTGGCGATGAGCGGACGATCCGCGGCGCGGCTGAGATGAGGTTTGGCGAGGCTGCCGAGACCGGCGACGGCAAATGTCGCGGCGGAGCGGACCAGCAACTGACGCCGGTTCAGGCTTTGCCCGGCGCGTATCGCAATCGGCATCGAAGCACCCTCGTCGAATCACGACGAAGGTGTGCCCGAGCAATTTGACTCCTGGCCGAAGGTTTTACGACAGATGGATGACGTGGTGGGGGAACGCTGCCGTCATTGCGAGCGAAGCGAAGCAATCCATTCTTTCTGTCTGCGGACAGATGGATTGCTTCGTCGCTTTGCTCCTCGCAATGACGAACGCTGCGGATCTACCGCTGCCAGCCGCAGATGCCGCCGGACTTGCACGGCCAGGTCTGGATCCGCGTGTCGCGCGCCTGCGCGTCGAGCGGATTGGTATGACGCCGCGCCAGCCTGGTGCGGGCGGCGCCACGCGGTTTCTCCACACGCGGTTTCTCGGCGCGCTCATGCGCTACGTGAGCAGCTACCTGAGGCGCTACTTGAGGCTTGGGCGCGGCTTCCTTCGGCACAACCACGCGCTCCGTCTTCACCGGCCGGGCATCGTTTCTCGCCTCGATCCGGACCGGGGCGAATCGCGTCTCCGGGCCGAGCCGCTTCGGCGAGAGCACGGCCTGCGAAAGATCGAGGCCAATGAGCTCGCCGGCCTTGTAGTCGTCTGCCAGCGCGGTGCTGCCCGACATCAGGAGCCCCGTGCAAAGTGCTACCGCAAAAGCGCTTTTCAGGACCATCGAAGGCCTCCTGAAATCAACCAAAAATCTGAAGAACGGCCATCATGTAGGCAGCCGGCCGCACAATGCCAGCCGATCCCGCCCGCAAGATTACTGGTGAATGATCCTGGCTGTGGAAAAGTTCACAGCCAAGAACAGCCAAGATAAGCGAAACTTATTCAGCTGCCTGCGCCACCGGCTGGCCGATCGCGGCCTCCACGCGCGTGCACTCGCTGCGGAACTTCGCGACATTGGCTTCCTTGACGTGGCCGTAGCCGCGAACGAGTTCCGCGGACTTTGCCAGCGCTACCAGACGCGGCCAATCCTGCGGCTTCGCCGTGTCGAGATGGCGGAAGATGATCGCGGAATATTCGCTCGGTAGCGCCCGCTCCATCCGGCGCTCGGCCGTGTAGCCGAACGGATCGAACGCAGTTCCGCGCAGGAACTTGAACCGCGTCAGGAGTTCGAAGACGCGGAAGATCCAGGCGCCGAACTCGCGCTTGCGCAGGTGCCCGGTCACCCTGTCGCGCGGCGTCAGCAGCGGTGGCGCTAGGCTGACCTTGACGCTCGCGTCGCCGTCGAACTGTTCCTTCAACGCTTTTGCGAACTCACCGTCGGAATAAAGCCGGGCGACTTCGTATTCGTCCTTGTAGGCCATCAACTTGAACAGGCCTTTTGCAAACGCTTCGGTCAGTTCATGCGACCCGGGCGAGCCCTTTGCTTCGACCGCGCGAACGCGCTCGACCTCGCTG
The DNA here is from genome assembly GCF_036924595.1 of Bradyrhizobium algeriense. NCBI lineage: Bacteria > Pseudomonadati > Pseudomonadota > Alphaproteobacteria > Hyphomicrobiales > Nitrobacteraceae > Bradyrhizobium > Bradyrhizobium algeriense. The sequence continues at coordinate 5,281,405 of NZ_JAZHRV010000001.1, forward strand.
AGGTAGCGCTTCGAGTAGGCCTCATTCTGGTAGTCCGTCAGGAACTTGGCGCGGAAAGCGATGCTCTCGTCGAGCGTCCGCTTGACCGGCGCCGCGCCCGAATTCTTGAAGCGGGCAGCCGCGACGACGCGCTGCAGATCGTGCGCGGCGAGCCGGCCCCACGAGAACGCCAGCTTGTTCATGTCGATCGCCGCGCCGTTGAGGTCGATCGCCTTCATGATCGCCTCCAGCGAAAGGGGTAAAGCGCCACGCTGGAACGCGAAGCCGAGCATGAAGGCGTTGGTGGCGATGCTGTCGCCCATCAGCGCGGTGGCAAGCCCGGTCGCGTCCAGAATATCGAGATCGGAGGCGCTGACGGCGCCATTTAGCGAGTCGCGCATCGTCCCCGCCTCAAAGTCGATGTCGGGGTTGATGACGAAGCTTGCCGTCGGCAACAAATCGGCATTGACGATCGCGCGCGTCACGCCGCGCTCGGCCCGGCTCAGCGCCGGAATGCTTGTGGCGACCACGATGTCGCAGCCGAGGATGAGGTTGGCGCCGCCGGGCGCAATACGGACGGTTGCGAGATCGTCCGCCTCGGGCGCGATGCGGACATGGCTCATGACCGCGCCGTTCTTCTGCGATAACCCTGTGAAGTCGAGCGTCGAGCACGCCAGGCCCTCGACATGGGCGGCCATGCCGAGCAGCGCGCCGATGGTGATGACGCCGGTGCCGCCGATGCCGGTGACGAGGATGTTGTAAGCGCCATCGAGCACAGGCGTGGCCGGCACAGGCAGATCGGCGAACAGCGCGGACGGATCGGCCGCGGTGCGATCGGCCTTCCTTAGTCTGCCGCCATGCACGGTGACAAAACTCGGGCAAAAGCCCTCGATGCAGGAAAAGTCCTTGTTGCAGTTCGACTGGTCGATCCGCCGCTTGCGGCCGAACTCGGTTTCCAGCGGCTGCACGGAAACGCAGTTGGAAACAGACGAGCAATCGCCGCAGCCCTCGCAGACCCTTTCGTTGATGAAGACGCGCTTCGGCGGATCGGGATAGAGCCCGCGCTTGCGGCGGCGGCGCTTTTCCGCCGCGCAAGTCTGGTCGTAGATCAGGACCGTCAGCCCCTTGACCTCGCGCAGTTCCTTCTGCACCGCGTCGAGCTCGCGGCGATGATGAACGGTCGCGCCTAATGGGAAGTAATTGCTGGGATACTTTTCGGGATCGTCGGAGACGATGACGAGACGTTTGGCGCCTTCCGCCGAAACCTGGTGCGCGATCTGCGACACCGTCAGGCCGCCCTCGGCCGGCTGGCCGCCGGTCATCGCCACCGCATCGTTGTAGAGGATCTTGTAGGTGATGTTGACGCGAGCAGCCGCCGCCGCGCGGATCGCGAGCAGGCCGGAATGAGTGTAGGTGCCGTCGCCCAAATTCTGGAACACGTGCGGCTCGCTGGTGAACGGCGCCTGCCCGATCCAGGTGACGCCTTCCGCGCCCATATGCGAGATCGTCTGGGTGCGGCGGTTCGGCACCGACAGCGCCATGCCGTGACAGCCGATGCCGGCCATGGCGCGGCTGCCCTCGGGGATCTTGGTCGAGGTGTTGTGGGGACAGCCCGAACAGAAATACGGCGTGCGCTGAAGTTTGGCGGCGCCAATGCCTTCGGCCGGCCGGTCGAACGCTTCGAGCTTTGCGAGACGCTGCTCCAGCGCCGGGCTGCGATGGCCAAGTTTGCGCAACCGCGCAACCACAGCCGCCGCGACCATGGTCGGCGTTATTTCGCCCTCGCTCGGCAGCAGCATCGCGCCGCTCTCGTCGCGCTTGCCAACCACCGAGGGCCGCTTCGAGGCATCGACATTATAGAGAATGCGAAGGAGCTGGTCCTCGATGAAACCGCGCTTCTCCTCGACCACAAGCACATCCTGCAGACCTTCGGCGAACGCCTTTGCTCCGGATTCCTCCAGCGGCCAGGTCAGCGCGACCTTGTAGATGCGCAGTCCCAGCGCCTGCGCCTCGGCGTCTGATATCCCGAGGTCGGCCAGCGCCTGCCGGAGGTCGAGATAGGCCTTGCCGGTCGCCATGATGCCGAGCCGGGCGGGCTTGGAATCCAGCACGATGCGGTCAAAGCGATTGACGCGCGTGAACGCCGCCACCGCCTGCATCTTCGGGCCGTGCAGCCGCCGCTCCTGCTCCAGCGGCGCATCGGGCCAGCGGATGGAAAGCCCGCCCGGCGGCATTTCGAAATCATCGGGCATGATGATCTTGATGCGGTCGGGATCGCTGACGATCGAGGCCGAGCTTTCAACGGTTTCGGAAATCGCCTTGAAGCCGACCCAGCAACTTGAATAGCGCGACAGCGCAAAGCCCAAAATACCGAGGTCGAGATAATCCTGCAGCGTCGCCGGATTGACCACCGGCATCAATGCCGCGGCGAACACCTGCTCGCTCTGATGGGCGAGCGTCGAGGACTGGCAGCCATGGTCGTCGCCGGCGAGCGCAATCACGCCGCCGTTCGGCGAGGTGCCCGCCGAGTTGGCATGCTTGAGCGCATCCATCGAGCGGTCGACGCCGGGGCCTTTACCATACCAGATACCGAATACGCCATCGACCCTGGCGCCGGGAAACATGCCGACCTGCTGGCTGCCCCACACGGCGGTGGCCGCCAGGTCCTCGTTGAGACCGGGCGCGAACTCGATGTCATGCTGCTTGAGGAAGGTTTTGGCGCGCCACAGCGCGTGGTCGTACATGCCGAGCGGCGAGCCGCGGTAGCCTGATATGAATCCGGCGGTGTTGAGCCCCGCTGCGCGGTCGCGTTCGCGCTGCAACATGGGAAGGCGGACCAGCGCCTGTGTACCGGACAGAAAAATCCGCTTCGCGTCCAGACGATACTTGTCGTCCAGACCAACTTCCATCAACGCCATTCGTCCGCTCCCCGTCGCGCGTTCCGCCGGTTATTTGAACCGGTCTAATTGCGAACAGAATGCACCGGTTTTGCTATGCGTGCCCAGCGTGAATTCATGGCCGCAGGACATATCTCGCCCGCCTTGTGGATCGCTCTTGCCGAAATCCGCCTTCTTTGAAACGCTTGGGAGTAAAGGGAGACACCAGGAATGACAGAAGCGGCGTTCACGACCGAACTATTGGAAAGCGGCAATCTGCTGGTGGGGCCGTGGCGCAGTCCGAAGCAGATGCTTCACGCGCAGGTCTACGACTCCCACGCCTCGATCCACGACGATGCGACCGCGCAAAAGCTCGGCTTTCAGGGCGGCACCATCGAGGGCCCGACCCATTTCAGCCAGTTCGCGCCGCTGTGCGAGCGCATCTGGGGCCAGGCCTGGTTCGAGACCGGGTGCCTGTCGGCCCACTACCGCAACCCCGCCTTTGAGGGCGAGGAGGTGCAGGCCAATATCGAAAAGCCGAAGCCGGGCGAGAGGATCTGCGCGATCGGCATGACCAAGCGCGACGGCACCGAGATTTTGCGTGGCACGGCATCGATCGGCGGTGACGGAACGGACACGGCGCTTTCCCGCCGGCTTGGCGAATTGAAGCCGCTCGGCGATCCCGTCATTCTCGCCGACCTCAAGGTCGGCATGAAGACACCCCGCCAGACGGTGAAGATGGATTTCGACCAGCACATGGGCGACCTCTATCCGTTTTCGCTTGAGCAGAAGCTGAAGGTGATCACCGAGCCCTCGGCGTATTATTCGCAGGAGCTCAATCCCTGGGGACGGGCGATCATTCCCATGGAGATGCTGAGCGTGCTGTTTCAATACCGCGCCCGCGAGGACCGGTTGCCGGTCCGCGGTCCGGCGGTCGGGCTGTTCGCCGATCAGGAAATCCGCCTGCTGCGTGGACCGTTGTTTGTCGGCGAGAGCTATTCCACCGAACGTGAGGTCGTTGCGCTGAGTGGCAGCCGCCGCACCGAGAGCGTGTGGATGCGCACGACGGTGTTCGCCGCCGATGACAAGCCCGTTGCAACCATGCTGTTGAACATGGCGAGCATCAAAGATTCCTACGCCAACTACGATCAGGAGCACAAAGCGCTCTACGGCTAGGTGAGCCCGATCCGCTATCGCCAACAAGGACAACAACAAAATGGCCCGTCTGCCCTATCTCGAAGCCGACCAGGTCGCCCCCGAATACCGCGACATGCTCAAGCGCAACACGAACCTGCACAAGCTGTTGGTGAACTCTCCCGACATGGCGCGCGCCTTCAACGGCATCGGCGGCTACATCCGCTTCAACAGCAAGCTCGATCCGCGCTTGCGTGAACTCGCGATCCTCCAGGTCGGCTGGATGGAGAAATCCGAATACGAATTCACCCACCATGTGAAGATCGGCAAGGAGTTCGGCGTCACCGATGACGATATCGCCGCCCTGATGGCCGAGACCGAGGGCAAGCCCTCCAAACTCGAACCTCTGGCGAAGACGATTCTCCGTGGCGCCCGTGAGATGGTGCGGGAACTTGCGATGTCGGAGGCGACATTCGCCGAGATTAAAAAGGAACTCTCCGACGAGCAGATGGTCGACCTCGTGCTCACCATCGCGTTCTACTGCGCCGTGGTCCGCGTGCTGGCGACGATGAAGATCGACAACGAACCCTTTTACAGAGAGGTACTGCAACAGTACCCGATCCCGGGAGTGGAATGAATGCGCCTGAAAGATCGTGTCGCCATCGTCGTCGGCGCCGGACAGAGCCCCGGCGAAGGCATCGGCAACGGCCGCGCCACCGCGCTGACCTTTGCGCGCGAAGGCGCCAAGGTGCTGTGTGTCGATCACAATCTGGCCTCCGCCCAGGAGACGGTCGACATGATCACCGCCAAACAGGGCACCGCAGCGGCGTTCAAGGCCGACGTCACCCAAAATGCCGACCTCAAGGCGATGGTGGCGGACGCGCAAGGACGCTGGGGCTGCATCGACATCCTGCACAACAATGTCGGCGTCAGCCTGTCCGGCGGCGACGCCGAACTGCTCGATATATCCGAGGAAGCATTCGACCGCTGCGTCGCGATCAACCTGAAGAGTTGCGTGTGGGCCGCCAGGCACGTGATCCCGATCATGCGGACGCAAAAAAGCGGCGCGATTATCAACATCTCGTCGATGGCCGCGATCACGACCTATCCTTATGTGGCCTACAAGGCGACCAAGTCGGCGATGATCGCCTTCACCGAACAGCTCGCCTACCAGAACGCGCAATACGGCATCCGCGCCAACGTCATCCTGCCCGGCCTGATGAACACGCCGATGGCGGTCGATACTCGCGCGCGCGAGTTCAAGAAGAGCCGCGCCGAGGTCGAGGCCGAACGCGATGCAAAAGTGCCGCTGCGCCACAAGATGGGCACCGGCTGGGACGTCGCCAACGCCGCGCTGTTCCTCGCTTCCGATGAAGCAAGTTTCATCACCGGCGTGACGCTGCCGGTCGATGGCGGCGCCAGCGTGCGGCGGGGATAGAATCATAGTAAGGCGGGGATAGAGTCGTAGGGTGGGCAAAGGCGCGAAGCGCCGTGCCCACCATTCTCTCGGCGTAGAAGATGGTGGGCACGCTTCGCTTTGCCCACCCTACGGCAGCTACACCCCCGGAAGAAGGCGCATTGCCATGACCAAAGCCGACCTTTCCGACCTCTATCGAAACTACATTGCCTGCCTGAACAAGCAGGACTGGCCGATGCTGGGCGAATTCGTTCATCACGACGTGGTCCACAACGGCCGGCGCATCGGCTTGTCGGGTTATCTCGAAATGCTGCAGAGAGACTTTGATGAAATTCCGGACCTTCATTTCAACATCCGGATGCTGATCGCCGATCCACCTTATATTGCCAGCCGGCTCAGCTTCGACTGCACACCGAAGGGAAGCTTCCTTGGCCTCCAGGTAGGCGGGAAGCGAGTTTCATTCACCGAGAATGTTTTCTACGAGTTTCGGAACGACAAGATTCGCGAAGTTTGGTCGGTGATAGACAAGGTGGCGATCGAAGCCCAGCTTTAGCAGCCAATATGGCCGCGCGTTCCGACGGCGCGAAGAGGCCGGGCTCCTGAAATTTACCACTTGTTAGTAACTTTCTCTTAAGGGTTGCGGCGATTGGGCGGTCTTTTTGACGCGCCCCGTATTCACGCAATTTTGCGCCAGCGTTTTTGTCCGGCCATCTGTGTGATTCGACACATTCAATCGATTCCAGTGACACGATGATGTGACAGCGCATCGTCGCTTGTCGAAATACCGACTCGTTGCAGTCGCACGAATTTCACGTGCGCTCGCTATGAGGCACCACAAGAATTGTGGCAAGCGCTGCAAGAAATGCCGAGGTACCATGAACGAAGAATTCGACTACGACCTGACGCCGTCCCAGTGGGAAGCATTGAAAGCGTTGCGCACACCGCAATCAAAGCTGCCGCGCATGAGCCGCTACACGATCGACGGCCTGATCACGCTCGGACTAGCCGACATAAACGGCGATACGCCCGCCATCACTGCAAAGGGGCGCAAGGTGCTGATCAGGGGTTCGTCGCTGCTGTTGCAGGATCTGGCGGCCTGATTCGCGGCACTGCGCTGCAACACAAGATTTTGGATTGGCCACACCTGATTCCCTTGGATATAGAGCTCCATCGACTGAGTGGCAACTAGGGTTCCGGATGGCGAGACCGCCATCGCCGGTCCGAGCGTTGCGGAAACCGCGATAGCACGCGGCTGCACCCGAGGGACAAAAGCCGGGAGGAGATGTCGAGATCTTGTTCGCGCCAGATGGCACGGAGGTCTCATGTCGCCGCTCTCACTCTCGCTCGTTGTCCTCGCCGCCTTTATTCACGCCACCTGGAATCTGCTTTCGAAGCGTGCGGCGGCCGGCCCGACCGGGCGAGATCGTACTGTTCGACCGCTCATGGTACAACCGGGCCGGCGTCGAGCGGGTGATGAACTTCGTCACCGATGAGGATTGCGAGCGGCTCATAACGATGGTCCCCGTTGTCGTGCGGGAGATGATCGTCAACAACGGCATCATCCTGCGCAAATACTTTCTCGATGTAAGTCAGGACGAGTAACGTCGCCGGTTTGAGGCGCGGATCAAAGACCTGATGAAGCACTGGAAGCTCAGTCCGATGGACACTGAATCGATGCGGCGCTGGTGGGACTACACAGCGGCCTACCAGCGCATGATCAAGGGCACCCACACGTCATGGGCGCTCTACCGTGGGTCTGGGCGCCGGCCACCCGGTTCCCAGCCGCTACTGACGTTTCGGCGCGGTGTGGCCGGGCCTGGAAGTGACGGCCAATGAAGCATTGGATGCACTGGCTGCCGGGCATCGAAACGCTGCGTCGATACGAGGCGGCGTGGCTCAGGCACGATATCCTCGCTGGGCTCGTGCTGGCGGCCATGCTGGTCCCGGTTGGAATTGCCTACGCGGTGGCATCGGGCTTGCCTGGGATCTACGGTCTGTACGCAACGATCGTGCCGCTGTTGGTCTACGCATTGTTCGGCCCCAGTCGCATCCTCGTTCTGGGACCGGACTCGGCGCTGGCGGCTGTTATCCTCGGCGTTGTCGTTCCGCTGTCCGGTGGTGATCCTCTCCGCGCCGCAGCGCTCGCCGCCATGATGGCGATCGTTTCAGGGACGGTATGCATTCTGGCCGGCATCGCCCGCCTGGGTTTTGTCACCGAGCTGCTCTCCAAACCGATTCGGTACGGCTATATGAACGGAATTGCATTGACCGTTTTGATCAGCCAACTGCCAAACCTCTTCGGCTTCTCGATCAAGGGCGAAGGACCCCTGCGGAGTCTGTGGGCGATCGCCGATGCGATCCTTGAAGGAAAGACAAACTGGGTCGCATTCGGGATTGGGCTCGGCACGCTGACGGTCATCCTGCTGCTCCAGAACAACAAGCGGCTGCCAGGGATTCTGATTGCGGTGGTTGCGGCGACCGCCGTCGTCGGCGCGCTTGATCTTGGAACCCGTTACGGCGTGGCGGTCATTGGCCCCCTTCCAGAGGGATTGCCGGGTTTGGCAATCCCCTGGATAACCTACGGCGATATCGTCCCGGTACTGGTCGGCGGCTGCGCCATTGCCCTGGTTTCGTTTGCGGACACCAGCGTGCTTTCGCGTTCCTATGCCGCGCGATTGGGCACTCATGTCGATCCCAACCAGGAGATGGTCGGGCTTGGCGCCGCCAATCTGGCAACCGGCTTTTTTCAAGGTTTCCCGATCAGCAGCAGCTCTTCGCGTACGCCTGTTGCCGAAGCCGCCGGCGCCCGCACCCAGCTAACCAGCGTCGTCGGCGCGCTTGCCATCGCCACCCTTCTGCTGGTGGCGCCAAACCTGCTTCAGCATTTGCCTTCCGCTGCATTGGCGGCTGTCGTCATCGCCGCTGCGATCGGCTTGTTTGAGGTCACCGACCTCAAACGAATCTATCGGATTCAGCAGTGGGAGTTCTGGCTGTCGATGGTCTGCTTTGTCGGCGTGGCCGTATTCGGAGTGATTCCGGGAATTGGGCTCGCAATCGCGATCGCCATTATCGAATTCCTGTGGGACGGCTGGCGCCCGCACTCTGCCGTGTTGGGTCGCGCCGATGGCGTCAAAGGTTATCACGACATCACGAGATATCCGGATGCACGCCGAATCCCCGGGCTGGTCCTGTTTCGGTGGGATGCGCCTCTATTCTTCGCCAACGCCGAATTCTTCAAGGAACGCATATTGGACGCCGTGGCGAAATCGCCGACGCCCGTGCGCTGGCTGGTCGTTGCGGCGGAGCCCGTCACCAGTGTGGACGTCTCCGCCGGCGATATAGTCGCCGAATTGGACGAGGCGTTGCACGCGCAGGGTATCGAGTTGTGCTTTGCCGAACTGAAAGATCCGGTAAAGGACAAGCTGAAGCGATTTGGGTTGTTCTCGCAGCTTGGCGAGCAATATTTCTTCCCAACCGTTGGCGCAGCCGTTTCCAGCTACCTGGAAATCAATGACGTGGAGTGGGAGGACTGGGAGGACCAGGTCAAACGTTAGGAAGTGACGTGCCGAGCTTGACTACGTCGCTTGACCGATCCTTGAAGGAGACCGGCAACCGCGCGGCCGCGAAAGCAGGTTCCGAACTTGCCGCTGCCGGAAGCGAGAGTATATTGGATCGATGGCTGTCAGCTCGCCCGATCTGAAAGCATTTTTGCTCGCCACACCTTTCTTCGGTGGCCTCTCGGACGCAAGCCTCGATCTCCTGGCCTCAATGCTGGTCGAGCGCCGCTTCGACGCCGGCGCCACGATCGTCGCGGAAGGAGAACCGGGGCGCTCAATGTTCATTGTTCACTCGGGCCAGCTCCTGGTGAGCAAGCTCGGAGATTTGGGCCGCGTAATTCGGATATCGGGTCTGGAGCCCGGCGATTTCTTCGGCGAAATGACGCTCATCGAAATGCAGAACCGGTCAGCCACCGTCGTAGCCGAGAGCGCAACCGTACTGTACGAGCTCACGGCCCGAAACCTCTACGCGTACTACAAGGCCGACATCCACGGCTACGTGATGGTGATGCAGAATATCAACCGCGAACTTTGCCGGCGGCTCCGCCGCGCCGACAGCCGTATTGCCGAACTGACCATTCACGCGGGTCGATGATGCAGATACAATCCGCAACGGCCCGTAGCGTGGCCGCCCAACGTTCTGAATTGACTTCCGCTTTCGGCGTCACAGTGGACATGGCTGGACTTGCCGCTGGACCGCCCCGGTAGCGAATGACACCAAGGCCGACGTGGGTCGCTAAACAGCGGCGCGCCGCGGAGACTCGGCGGTTGTTGTCAGCAGCATCCTATGACACCATCTGAGTACCGAGTTGTTATGACTTCCAGAGGCCTATGCCCCGCCGGAAATATGCTTGGGAAAAGCTATCGGATGAGCAGTTGCTCCAGCAACGCCTCAGTAGTCTGAGGGTTGCGGTCGAAGGCACTTGGCTCGAGGATTGTATCAGCACTCTTTATGAAGAGCTTGAAGAGCGGGGCATCCGGCTGCGGCCACATACATGGATGTCGAGCGAATGGTTTAGTCCGGCAGATGTGCCGGGCATTGCCGTCCCATTCTATCTCAGCCATCCCCGCCTGATGAAGCTGGAGAAGAAAATGATGCTCGACGTCGAGGGCGGCACCTGGTCCGAATGCATGGCCATCCTCCGCCATGAGGCAGGCCATGCCATCCAGCACGGCTATCAGCTGCAGCGCCGCCGGCGTTGGCAGCAGCTGTTCGGCCGGTCCTCAAAACACTACCCACGCTACTACCGGCCCAATCCGGCCAGCCGGCAATATGTTCAGCATCTTCGGCTGTGGTACGCGCAGAGCCATCCGGACGAGGATTTCGCTGAAACCTTCGCGGTGTGGCTGCGGCCGCGTTCGAACTGGCGGACGCGCTATGCCGGCTGGCCGGCGCTGAACAAGCTCGAATATGTCGACGAACTGATGGAGGAGATCGCCGGGAAGCGGCCGCTGGTCACGACGCGGGAGCGTGTCGATCCGCTGCATGAACTCGGCCAGACACTCGGCGACCACTATAAAAAGAAGCAGGCGTTCTACGCCTTCAGGCCACCGAAGACTTACGACCGCGACCTCTCCCGGCTCTTTTCCGCCGATCCACGGCATCGCCGGGGGCCGCCGGCTTCTGCATTCATCAGGCGGCACCGCGCCCACATCAGGCAGCTGGTTGCGCGGTGGACGGGCGAGAACCAGCTTACGCTTGATGCTGTACTTGACGACATGATCTCCCGCTGCCGAGAGCTCAATCTGCGCGCTGTCGGCTCCGATCGGAAGCTTGTGGCTGACTTCACCGTCCTGTTGACCGCCAAGACCATGCACGCGCTGTTCGGTCCTTCGCGGCGAAAATGGATCGCGCTATGAGACGCCTGCGCGTTCTGGTGCTCATGCATCCGGACTTTGTGCCCCCGGACTCCACCGAGGGATACACTGCGCGGCAAATCAACGAATGGAAAACAGAATACGACGTCGTGAGCACCTTGCGTGCGGCCGGCCATGATGTTCGCCCGCTCGGTGCGCAGGAGGAAATCAGGCCGGTGCGCGAGGAGATCGAAAGTTTCAAGCCGCACGTGGTATTCACGTTGCTGGAGCAGTTTCACAACGAGCCCACGTATGACCAGCACGTCGCAAGCTATCTCGAACTGATGCAGATCCCGTATACCGGGTGTAACCCGCGTGGTCTGATCCTGGCGCGCGGCAAGGATCTGTCCAAGACATTGGTGCACCATCGCCGGATCGCGGTGCCGGCCTTCGCCGTATTCCCGATGCGCCGAAAGGTCAAACGCCCAGCGCGTCTTGCGCTGCCGTTAATCGTCAAGAGCCTGAACGAGGATGGATCCCGGGGTATCTCGCAGGCATCCGTCGTCGATACGGACGAGAAGCTCGCAGAGCGCGTCGCCTTCGTCCATGAGCGGATCGGGACCGCCGCGATCGCCGAGCAATATATCGAGGGACGTGAGCTTTATGTCGGCGTGCTCGGCAACAATCGGTTGCGAGTGTTGCCGGTTTGGGAATTGAAATTCGGCACTATGGGCGGCCAGGCCATAGCCACCGAGAAGGTCAAACACGATCCCGGTTATCAGGAGCGCGTGGGAATTATGGATGGGCCGGCCAAGAACCTTGCGCCGGAGGTACTCGCCCGCATTCAGCGAACAGCGAAACGCATCTACCGAACACTCGGGCTCGATGGATACGCGCGCATCGATTTTCGCCTCTCTGCCGACGGCACCCTGTATTTCATTGAAGCGAACCCCAATCCCGAAATCGCGAAGAGCCAGGAGTTCGCTACAGCGGCCCAGCATGGCGGACTTGATTACCCGGACCTCTTGCATCGCATTCTTGCGCTCGGAAAAAGCCGGGCAAACGCCGGCACATCCGTAGGCTGAGACGGGCATGCGGAAGAGAGATTCCCGATTCATCTATGTCCGGCTGTTTTGGTCTTGTCGAAGACTCGCAGTCCTGAGGATGTTTTAGCTTCTGATCCGACAGCCCAAATCGATGCGGAATTTGGTCCGCTATCGGCGCGGACATCGAGTAGCAATCAATCTCGATTTATGGGTATGCGCCCTAATGTTCGTCCGGCCTCGTCCGCGCGATAATCTCGGCCGCACCCTTGTCCAGCAATTCCAGCCCGACGGCGCGGCCAAGCTCGCGCGGCCGGTCCGCTGCGCCATGCCGCGACACCTCGATGAAGCGGTCGCCGGTTTCATCGAGCACGGCGGCCGTCAGCATCATCTCGCGGCCCGCAAGCGTCGCGTGGCCGGCGATCGGCGAGTTGCAATGGCCGTTCAATACCCAGAGCACCTCGCGCTCGGCCTCGGCGCAGCGCCGCGACGCGGCGTCCTCGATCTTCGCCAGCCGCTTGCGCGTCAGCCAATCGTTCTCGACGCATTCTACCGCGACGATGCCCTGCCCCACCGCCGGCAGCATCTCGCGAACCGAAAAATCATGGGCGATCCGCGAGGTCATCCCGATGCGCTCGAGCCCCGACCGTGCCATCACAAGCGCATCCGCAGGGCCGACCTCGCCGCCATCGGGAAGCCGCTGCTTGTCGCCGCGGTCGAGTTTTGCCACGCGGGTATCGGCCGCGCCGCGGAAATGGATGACGGTCACCTCGGGAAACAGCCGGCGCAGATAGGCCGCGCGGCGCACCGCATTGGTGCCTATCTTGAAACCCTTGCCCTTCGATGCGCGAAATTCATCGAGCGAAAGGCCGGGACGCAGCACCAGCGCATCGTTGGCGGCGTCGCGCGGCAGCGTCGCGGCGATGATCAGGCCCGGGGTCTCCTCATTGCCCGGAACATCCTTCAGCGAATGCATCGCCGCCTGCAATTCGCCGCCGCGCATGGCTTCGCGAATTTCGGCGACGAACGCTCCGCCCTTGCCGCCATGGCGCAGCAGCTTGCTGGTCTGGTCCCGGTCGCCGCGGGTTTCGAACTTGACGATCTCGACGTCGAGCGCGGAATCGGCCGCGCGCAACAGCCGCGCGATCCCTTCCGTCTGCGCCAGCGCCATCGCGCTCTTGCGCGTGCCGATCTTCAAGGTCTGTCCCGACACAAGGTCTCCGTTCGAAGGCAATCAAGCTGTTGTTTCGTGCGTAGGGGATAGAGCAAGCCGCCCACCAGAACAACTCTTTGGCTAATGGCGAGCCGTTCGTTTAGGAGCGCCCATTGTGCACCGCAACAACCTGTTTCGCCAGGTTTTTAACCTCCGATCCCGGCTTTGTCCGGCGCCACCACCGCAACACCGTCCGCCGCCTTCACGCCATCCCCCCGCGGCAAGACAAACAAGGGATTGATCTCCGCTTCCAGCAGGTTCGTCCCGATCGAGGATACCATGCTCGAAAATGCAAGCATGGCGTCGATAAGAGCCTCGACATCCGCAACCGGGCGACCGCGAAAGCCGCTCAGCAGCGGAGCGGACTTCAGCTCGCCGATCATTTCCTCAGCATCTTTTCGCGAAAGCGGCGCCAGCCTCACGGCGGTGTCCTTGTAAAGTTCAGCTGCGATGCCGCCCATGCCCAACAGGATCGAAGGCCCAAGCTGACTGTCATGCTTGAGGCCCAGGATCAGTTCGATCGCGCCGGTCACCAGTTCCTGGACCAGAAATCCTTCCACCTTTCGATTCGTCGCCAGCGAGAATGTTTCCGCCATCCGGGTGCAAGTGGCCGCGACATCGCTGGGAGGGATGTTGACGGCGACTCCGCCGACGTCAGATTTGTGAAGCACGTCGCGGGACAGAGCCTTGATGACGACGTTGCCCTGGAAGCGTACCGCTGCAGCTGCAGCTTCCTCGGGCGTGGCGGCACAGATCTCACGGGGGACGGGAACGCCGAATTTCGCAAACAGCGCCTTGCTCTCATACTCGTTGAGAGGACCGGGACGCAGCATGCACCGGATCTCGGCGCCGACGGCCACGGGCATGGCCGGATCACCGGTTTGCGGAGAGGTCTTTCGGTGAATGCGCCACATTGCTGAAAATGCCGCGGCGCAGGCCTCAGGCGCGGCAAAGGTTGGTATGCCCGCGAGATTGAGGTGCCTGACCGCGTGCGGCGCGTGGGGGCTGGCAAATACCACAACGGGCTTGTCGGTCCGGGCGAAACAATCACGCAACGGCGCGCCGACGGTCTCCGGTTCCGTGATCGAAGACGAACCCAGAATGACGGCAACTGCATCGTAGGAAGGACTTTCGAGCACGCTGTCGAGCACATCTCGAAAATACTCGGATTTCACGCCCGCGAGGGTAACGTCGATGGGGTTTCGATCCAGCACAGCATCGGGAATGTTCAGAGCCTTCAGGCGGCCAGCAGTCATCGGGTCTGGTGCCGGGGTTTCGAACCCCGCCAGGCCGGCTGCATCAGCGACCAAACTGGCCGCGCCGCCAGTCGAGGTTACCACGGCGACGCGGCGGCCTTTCAGTCGGCGCCCAGAACTCAGCGCGAGCGGGATATCGAGCAGATCAGAGAAGTACAGTGCTCTGATGATGCCGAGTTGCCTGAACAACGCATCGTAGACGACGTCCGATCCCGCCAACGCCCCGGTATGCGAACTTGCTGACTGGATACCGGACTCCGATCGCCCGACTTTGAAAGCCACGATCGGCTTGCCGGCTCCCGCTGCGCGCAATGTCGCTTGCCGAAACTGCACCGGCTTGCGCAGGCCCTCCAGATAGAGCGCGATCACCTTCGTGGCGGGATCATCGACCAGGTAGTTGATCAGATCGGACACGTCGATGTCGGATTCGTTTCCCGTTGCGACCAGTTTGGAAAACCCGACGCCTTGGGCATCGGCTCGCGACAGCAGCGACCCAAGGATGCCCCCGCTTTGGGAAACCAGCGCGATGGAGCCGGGCACCAGCTCGTTGATCTGAAGCGCCGCGCTCGCGGAGAGGGCGATGCCGTCGGTGACGTTGACGAGACCGATCGTATTCGGTCCAAGAAGCCGCATATTGCCGGCCGCGCTTTTCAGCCGTTGCTGCAGCGCCATTCCTTCCGCGCCGCTTTCACCAAATCCGCCGGCGAGAACGATCGCCGCGCCCGTTCCGATGGCTCCCAGCTCCTTGACAGTGTCCGGAACACGGCTGGAGCCGACCAGGACGATGGCGACGTCTGGTGCATGCGGCAGCGACCGGATATCCGGAAAACACGGATAGCGTCCAATCGATTGATGGCGCGGGTTGACCGGGAAGACTTCATGCCCGTAGCCATACTTCTCCAGAAAGGCCAGCGGACGGCCGGTCAGTTTGCCGGCATCGGCTGACGCGCCGATAATCGCCACGCTCTTCGGTCGGATCAAACGTTCCAGCGAATCCATATCGCCCCCTATCGCGCGGATTTGTCGAGGAATGCCGCGACGGATTCCCGGTGTTCGGACGTCGTGTAGCAGATGGCCTGGGCTTCCCGGCCGAGCGCAAAGACCTGCTCTTCCGCCGTTTCAAATGTGCGATCCATGATGCCCTTGGTCAGAGCGATCGCCGCCATCGAACCCCGACTGAGATCGCGCGCCCATGCTGCGGCGTCATGCACGAGCGTCGCAGCCGGACGCACGCGATCCGCCAGTCCCATAGCGAGAGCTTCTGTTGAACCCACGGAACGACCGGTGAAGATCATCTCTTTCGCGCGCGACAGACCTACCCGACGCGGCAAGAAGTACATTCCTCCACCGTCGGAAACCAACCCACGACGAACAAAACTCATGCTGAACACGGCCTCTTCGGAGGCCACGATGAAATCGCACGCGAGCGCCATGTCGCATCCCAGACCCGCGGCCGCACCGTTCACGGCAGCGACAGTCACCTTTCCCATGCCGTGAAGCGCCGCAACGCTCTTGTGGGTCTGCTGCTGCCGCCGCCAGCCATTGAATGCCACCTTGCCGGACGGCGCCTGCAGCCGCTCGCGCATGCCGGAAATGTCGCCACCCGAGCAGAACGACTTGCCGTTTCCGGTCAAAACGACGGCGCGCACGGCCTCGTCATTGGCTGCCCGATCGAGCGCGGCGACGAACTGCGCGCGCATTTCATCGTTGATGGCGTTGCGCACATCCGGCCTGTTCAACCTCACGATCGCGACTGAATCCTCAACGGACAACTCGACCAGGCTAGTCATCGTTACCTCTCAAACCGGTGATTGAAATCGTTGCTCATGGCGCGGCCTTGCCAAGGAAGGACATGCGCGGGGCTATTCCACCTTGATGTTTGCGTCCTTGATCAGCTTGCGCCATCGCGCTTCCTCGTCCTGAACATAGCGATCGAGCTTTTCGGGGGAGCCGCCGACCATGATCAGGCCTTCGTTGCTCTCAAGCCGCTTGAAAGCGGCGGACTGAATGGCCCTGGCGACGGCCTTGTTCAGACGCTCGATGATCGGCGCAGGCGTCTTGGCCGGCGCGTACAATCCGTACCAGCTCTCAGCAGCGTAGCCTGGCAGCCCGCCTTCGGCGACCGTCGGCAAATCGGGGAACGCGGGCGAGCGCTCGGCAGTCGTGACAGCCAGTGCCCGGAGCTGTCCACCTCCGACAAGCGAGGCTGCGCTTGCCACCGTGGTGAAGATGACATCGATCTGGCCGCCCAGGAGATCGGTGATTGCCGGCGCAGCGCCCCTGTAGGCCACCGTTGTCAGGTTCACATTCGCCATCGCTTTGAACAGTTCTCCCGCCAAATGGGCCGAAGTTCCCGTCCCGAACGTGCCGTAGTTGAGCTTCCCGGGGTTAGCCTTGGCTTCAGCGATCAGGTCGGGAATCGATTTGATCTTCGATGCCGGATTCACAACGACGATGTTGAGGGATCGCGCGATCAGCGAGACGGCGGCGAAGTCCTTGTGCGGATCGAACGGAAGCTTGCTGTTCAAGCTCGGATTGACCGCATGGGCGAAGCTTGCCAGCAGCAGCGTGTAGCCATCAGGCTCGCTGGTCGCGACAGTCTGGGTCCCGATGACGGTGCCTGCACCCGGCTTGTTTTCGATGATGACCGGCTTGCCCAGGTCGGACGAAATTTCCTGAGCCAGCGTTCGAGCGATGGTGTCGGTACCGCCGCCGGAGGAGAAGGGAACGACGATCTTGATAATCTTGGCCGGGTATTCGGCCTGGACCGGCGCGGCAGCCCCCAATACCGCCATCGCCGACAAGGCGGCAAGAATGATCCGCGGGCGCCGGCGCGCTGCGGATCCTGAAAGATGGGTTACCTTGCTCTTCTGCATGCGTGCCTCCCTTTGGCTGTTGTTCGAGCATTTTGGAAAATGCGTCTGTCACGGCGGCTTCTGTGTCCGGGCCGTCCATGCAGCTAGCACGGGCAATCCCGCCTCCGCTGGCCCCATTTCCATCTAGTGGAATTGGCAGGACGGCCGTTCCTCGTCGGACGCTGCCGAACTGGCCGACGTGCGTTAGCAGCTTGCGTGCCTTCGGCTATCCCGCTTATCCATTAGACGAGCTGAGAAGGCGGCTATGGCAGGAGGGCGGCGCGCATGAACTCTGCTGGCGGCAATCGTTCGTTGCAGCGGGGCGTCGAGATCCTGCGGGCGTTCCGTCAGGGAATCGATGTGCTCGGAAACGGGGAGATCGCAGAGCGGACCGGAATTCCGCGAGCGACGGTCAGCCGGCTGACTCGCACGCTGGTCCAGGCCGGCATGCTGGACGATGTTCGCAGCGAACGCGCCTACAGGCTGGCCGCGGCAGTGATGAGCTTCGGGCACGCGATGCGCATGAGTTCGCCGATCCTCAACGCCTTGGGGCCGATGATGCGCGTTGAATCCATGCGGCGGAAGATCAATGTTGGATTGGCCACCGCGGACCGCTCGATGATGGTCTATCTGGAATCCGTCCGATTCAACCCGCGCGTTGTTCTGCGCAATGTCGTTGCGGGGCAGCAGGTGCCGATGGAATTAACCTCGCTCGGGCGCGCCTATCTGGCGGGGATAACCGAACAAGAAAGAGCCAAACTGTTTGCAGGCTTCACGCGGCGCGGTGCCGGCGCAACGCAGAATTTGCTCGCCGAAGTGCAGAGATCGATCCGCTCTGTCAAGCGCGATGGCTATTGCGCCGTCTCGTGGCAGCGCGGCGTTCTGGCTGTTGCGACACCGATCATCGTCAAGGGTCTCCCGGTGTACGCGCTCAATATGAGCACGCAGAATGTGCAACCCACCTCACGGCTGTCTGCCGAGATGGGGGCCTACCTCCTGGCGTTTGCAAAGAGGTGCAATGAGGCACTCGCCGGCAAATAACAGTGTTGCGCGTTCAAGACCCACTTACCGATGGTCTGCCATGCCGAAAACGTTATTTGTGCAGCGCACCAAAATCCATAGGGTGCCGCCTTCAAAAGGATTTTTTTGTTGTCCGACACCAGTGCCGATGCCTTGGCCGCTTCAGGCCACCGCCCGATGGGCTTCCCCGAATTCGTGATCGTAATCGCCTCCATCATGGCGCTCAATCCGCTCGCGATGGACATGATGCTGCCGGCGCTGCCGAACATCGCGTCCGCCTTCGAGATCACGTCAGCCAACCGGCCGCAGATGGTGTTGTCGATCTTCCTGGTTGGCTTCGGCGTCGGCCAGTTCGTGATGGGCCCGCTGTCCGACCGGTTCGGGCGGCGGCCGGTCCTGCTCGGCGGCATGGCCGTCTATTGTATCGCCAGCCTGCTTGCGATCGCGGCACCTTCCTTTGAAACCTTGCTGCTGGCGCGCGCGCTGCAAGGCGTCTGCACCTCGGCCACGCGGGTGATCGCGACCTCGATCGTTCGCGACTGCTACGCCGGCCGGCGCATGGCGAGCGTGATGTCGCTGGCGATGATGGTGTTCATTGCCGTGCCTGTCATCGCCCCGGCATTCGGCCAGGCCGTGCTGATGCTGACGCAATGGCGCGGCATCTTCATCGTGCTGATGCTGTACGGCGTAGTGGCGCTGGTCTGGAGCGCATTGCGCATGCCGGAGACGCTGCCTGTCGCCAACCGCAGGTCGCTCGCGCTTCGCGCGGTGTTCGATGCGTTCCGCCAGACCGTGACCCATCGCCAGACGCTGGGTTATGCGCTGGCGGCCGGCGGCGTATTGGGCTCGCTGTTCGCCTTCGTCTTCATCTCGCAGCAGGTGTTCACCGGCATCTACCAGCTCGGGCATTATTTTCCGGTTGCGTTTGCCGGCGTCGCCGTCGGCAACCGCGATCGCAGGCTTCGTCAATTCCCGCCTCGTCGGCCGCCTCGGCATGCGCGTGCTCTCCCACGGCGCGCTGATCGGCTTCGTGGTCATCGCCGCAACCATGCTGGTGGCGGCGAAACTGCAGATGCTGCCCTTGCCGCTGTTCATGGTGCTCTCGGTATCGATGATGTTCGCGTTCGGCTTGATGATCGCCAATTTCACCGCGCTCGCCATGGAGCCGCAGGGCCATATCGCCGGCACCGCCGCCTCGCTGTACGGCTCGATCACCACGCTGCTCGCCATCGGCATCGGCGCCACCATCGGCCAGGATTACGACGGCACGCTGGTGCCGTTCGCGACCGGCTTCCTGCTCTGCACGCTGGCCGCGCTCGGCGTGGTGCTGGTCGTGGAGAAAGGCCGGCTGTTCCAGCCGCATGGCATGAAGCTGTGATGGGCATGGCAGATGCCTGCCCCGGCGCTGGCGCCGTTTGGCGAAGCTGATAACAATTGCTCACATCGCCCTTTGAGATCGGGAACCGGAAGATGGATAATCGCAGTAACATCTGGCGTGGCGTCGACACCATCAAGCCGCGCTTCGTCGACTTGAGCGACCGCGTCTGGGCGATGCCCGAGGTCTGCTACACCGAGGCGCGCTCGTCCGCCGAACATCTGGCCGAGCTGCGCCACCAGGGTTTCCGCATCACCGAGCAGGTCGCAGGCATTCCGACCGCGGTGATGGGCGAATGGGGCGAAGGCGGGCCCGTGATCGCTTTTCTCGGCGAATATGACGCCCTGCCCGGTCTCAGCCAGGAGGCCGGCGTGGCCGAACCTCGCCCGCTGGAGGCCGGCGGCCATGGCCATGGTTGCGGCCACAATCTGCTCGGTTCCGCCGCCCTGCTCGCGGCCACGGCCGTGAAGGATTGGCTCGCCGAACACAAAGCGCCGGGGCGCGTGCGCTATTACGGCTGCCCCGCGGAAGAAGGCGGCGCGGCAAAGGCCTTCATGGTGCGCGATGGCGCCTTCGACGACGCCGACATCGCGATCACCTGGCACCCGTCGAGCTTCTGGGAAGTCGTGGTGACGCCCTCGCTCGCCAATACGCGCGCAGATTTCATCTTCACCGGGCGCACCTCGCATGCCGCGGCCTCGCCGCATCTCGGCCGCAGCGCGCTGGATGCGGTCGAGCTGATGAATGTCGGCGTCAATTACATGCGCGAGCACATGCCGAGCGACGCCCGCGTCCATTACGCCCTGCTCGACACCGGCGGCATTGCCCCCAACGTGGTGCAGGCCCATGCGCGCGTGCGCTATTCAATCCGCGATCGCGACCTGCCCGGCATGAACGAACTGGTGGAGCGCGTCCACAAGATCGCGCAGGGCGCGGCATTGATGACCGAAACCAAGGTGGAGATGAAAATCATTTCCGCCGTCTCCAATCTGTTGCCGAACACCCCGCTCGAGGCGGCGCTTCATCGCATCATGGAGGAACTCGGCCCGCCGCATTTCGATGACACCGACAAGGATTTCGCCGCAAAAATCCGCTCCACGCTGACGGACAAGGATATCGCGTCCGTCTATCACTCGATCGGCATGGAGCCGACCGACCGGCCGCTGGCCGATTTCATCGTGCCGCTTAACGCCAAGCGTAATCCGCAAATCGGCTCGACCGATGTGGGCGACGTGAGCTGGGTCGTGCCGACCGTTCAGGTCCATGCCCCGACGGTCGCGATCGGCACCCCGTTCCATACCTGGCAGGTGGTGGCGCAGGGCAAGAGCCCGCACGCCCACAAGGCCATGGTTCAGGCCGCCAAGGCGATGGCAGGGCTCGGCGTCAGGGCGCTGACGGAACCGGACCTGATCGCCGCCGCCAAGGCCGACCTGAACAAGCGCACCACCCGGACGCCCTATGTCAGTCCGCTGCCGGACAGCGTCGCGCCGCCGCTGGATATGTCGCTGACCTGACCGGGTCCGGCGAACAAATTTTTTGCAGTGCAGAGCACGATTCCGCGCGCTTTGGCGCCGGATTGCTGAAGCTATGTGCGGCGCAGCGCGTTTCTGCCCAAGCAAAAATCACAGGCCCCTTCCCTCCTGCCGATTGTCGACAGCCAGCCGTTGACGTTCGGGCCATTTGATGTGCCATCTTACCCGGGGACACCTGACGCTGCCGCCCGGCGGCGCGCCGTACAACGCCAAAACCAGACACGGGGACAACGATGCTGGACAACGAACTGCGAACCATGATCGACGAAGTAAAGGACGGCCGCATGGACCGCCGCGGCTTCGTTCAGCGGATGCTTGCGTTCGGTCTCACCGCGCCCATGGCGACGCAGATTCTGGCCATCGGCGGCGTGGCCCTGGCCGAGGGCCCGTCCGTTTACAAGCCGACCAAGCGCGGTGGCGGCGGCGCGCTGAAACTTTTGTGGTGGCAGGGACCGACCCTGCTCAATCCGCATTTCGCCACCGGCACCAAGGACCAGGACGGCTCGCGCCTGTTCTATGAGCCGCTCGCCTGCTGGGATCCCGACGGCAACATGAAGCTGGTTCTGGCGGCCGAAATTCCCTCGCTCCAGAATGGCGGGCTGGCCGCCGACGGCATGTCCGTGACCTGGAAGCTCAAGCCTGGCGTCAAATGGCACGACGGCAAACCCTTCACCGCCGATGACGTGGTGTTCAACTGGGAATACGCCCGCGATCCCGCCACCGCCACCGTGACCATCGGCGTTCACCGCGACATCACCGTCGAGAAGGTCGACGATCTCACGGTCCGCATCCTCTTCAAGAAGCCGACGCCGTTCTGGGCCGATGCCTTTGTCGGCGCTCCCCAAAGCATCATCCCCAAGCATCTGTTCGCGGAATATAAAGGCGCCAAGTCGCGCGAGGCCCCGAACAACCTCTCCCCCGTCGGCACCGGTCCCTACAAATTCGTCGAGTTCAAGCCGGGCGATGTCATCCGCGGCGAACTCAATCCTGACTACCATATGCCGAACCGCCCCCACTTCGACACCATCGAAATGAAGGGCGGCGGCGATGCCATCTCGGCCGCGCGCGCCGTTATTCAAACGGGCGAATATGATTTCGGCTGGAACATCCAGGTGGAAGACGACGTCCTGCTGCGTCTGGAAAAGGGCGGCAAGGGCAAGACCGTGTATGCGGTCGGTGGCGACACCGAATTCATCGCGCTGAACTTCACCGATCCCAATACCGAGGTCGACGGCGAACGCTCCTCGATCAAGACCAAGCATCCGCTGTTCTCCGATCCGGCGGTGCGCAAGGCGCTCTCCATGCTGGTCGACCGAGAGGCCGTCAAGAAGGTCATCTACGGCCGCGCCGGACGCGTCACGCCCAATTTCCTCAACGGCCCCGAGAAGTTCGTTTCCAAGAACACGACCTGGGAATTCAGCATCGAGAAGGCGTCCAAGCTGCTGGACGACGCCGGCTGGAAGGTCGGCACCGACGGCATCCGCGAGAAGGACGGCAAGAAGCTGAAGCTTCTGTACCAGACCGCGATCAACGGCCCGCGCCAGAAGACCCAGGCCATCGTCAAGCAGGCCTGCCAGAAGGCCGGCATCGACGTCGAGCTGAAATCGGTGGTCGCCTCGGTGTTCTTCTCCTCCGACGTCGCCAATCCCGACACCTACGCCAAGTTCTACGCCGACCTCGAGATGTTCCAGATCCCGATGAGCCAGCCGGATCCGGCCCAGCACATGCGCCGCTATCATTCGCGCAACGTCGCCACCAAGGAAAACAAGTGGCAGGGCGTGAACTTCCCGCGCTGGGTCAACAAGGACTACGACGCGACGATCGATGCCGCCGAGGCCGAGACTGACCTGGTGAAACGTGCCGCGCTCTATATCAAGGCCAACGACATCATGATGCAGGACACCGTTTTCATTCCGGTGATGCACCGCCTGAAAGTGGAAGCCTGCTCCAACGCGCTGCGCCCGGTGGTCAGCGGCTGGGCCAACGAAACCGACAACCTGTTCGACTGGTACCGGGAGGCGACGGGATAAGCGCGACGGGATTTTTCCCTCATGAGCCAGTATGTGCTGCGTCGTCTCCTGATCGCGGTGCCGAGCCTGTTCGGCATCTCGCTTGTGCTGTTCATCGTGCTGGCGCTGGCGCCCGGCGATCCCTTCAGTGAACTCGCGACCAATCCCAACGTGCCGCCCGAAGTAGCCGCGGCGCTTCGGACCAAGTTCGGCCTCGACGACCCGATCCATCTGCGTTACCTGCACTGGATCACGGCCATGCTGCAGGGCGACTGGGGCTTTTCCTTTGTCAGCCGGATGAACGTCGACACGTTGATCCTGCAGCGCCTGCCGACGACGCTCTATGTGATCGGCTCGGCGCAACTGCTTGCGCTCGCGATTGCGATCCCCGTCGGGGTCTATGCCGCGACGCGGCCCTATTCGATCTTCGACCAGATCGCGAACACGCTCGCCTTTATCGGCTTTTCGCTGCCGACCTTCTTCACCGGCCTGCTGTTCATCCTGCTCTTTTCGATCACGCTGGACTGGCTGCCTTTCGTCTACACCTCCGACATCAAGGCGACCGGCTTCCGCTGGGTGATCGAACAGGTTCGGCAGGCCATCATGCCGGTGATGGTGCTCGGGCTGTTTCAGGCCGCCTCAATGACGCGCTTCGTGCGCTCTGCCATGCTGGACGTGATCCGCCTCGATTACGTCACCACCGCCCGCGCCAAGGGCCTCGGGCAGGCCCGGGTGATCGTCAAGCACGCGATGCGCAACGCCATGATCCCGGTCGTCACGCTGGTCGCGCTGCAGATGCCCGCCGTGTTCGGCGGCGCCATCGTCACCGAGCAGATTTTTCGCATTCCGGGCATCGGCTCGCTCCTGATCTCCTCCATTCTCTCCAACGACACGCCGGTCGTGATGGCCGTGACGTTCGTCTTCGCCTGTCTTGTCGTGCTCTTCAACCTGATCGCGGATGTCCTTTATGGCTGGCTTGACCCTCGCATCTCCCTCCGTTGAGCGGCGGCCGGCCTGGTCGCCCTGGCGCGAGACCTGGCGGCGCTATCGCCGCCACAAGCTCGCCGTGGTCAGCGCGGTCCTGCTGATCGTCCTGATTCTGGCGGTGGTGTTCGGCCCGTTCGTCTGGCGCGTCAGCATCAACGACATCGATTTCAACGCCCGCCTTGAAGGCCCCTCGCTCGCCCATCCGTTCGGCACCGACGATCTCGGACAGGATATCCTCGCCCGCATGATCTACGGCGGACGCATCTCGCTCGCGGTCGGCCTCGCCGCGATGGCGGTCGCCGTCATCGTCGGCACGGTGATCGGTGCGCTCGCCGGCATGTCCCGCGGCGCGCTGGGGCATGCCCTGATGTGGCTGACCGACCTCTTCCTCTCGCTGCCGCAACTGCCGCTGCTGCTGCTCCTGATCTACCTGTTCCGCGACGGACTGAAGGCCGTGTTCGGCCCCGAAGGCGGTATCTTCATCCTGATCGTGCTTGTCATCGGCGGGCTGCGCTGGATGCCGGTGGCCCGCCTGGTGCGCGCGCAATTCCTCTCGCTGCGCGAAAAGGATTTTGTCGAAGCCGCCCGCGCGCTCGGCGCCAGCCCGCTGCGGCAGGTGGTGCGCCACATCCTGCCCAACGCGCTGGGACCGGTGATCATCGCCGGCACCATCGACGTCGCCGCCGCCATCATCGCGGAATCGACCTTGTCCTTTCTCGGCCTCGGATTCCCGCCTGACACCCCGACCTGGGGCCGGCTGCTGTTCGACGCCAAGGACTTTCTCGACATCGCCGCCCATTGGGCGCTGTTTCCGGGCGGCGCGATCTTCGTTGCGGTGGTCGCCATCAACTTCATCGGCGACGGCATGCGCGACGCGCTCGATGCAAGGCGGGTGATCTGATGGCGCCGCTGCTCGAGATCAAGGGCCTGAAGACTCACTTTGCCACCGACGACGGCATGCTGCAGGCCGTCGACGGCGTCGACATCGCGCTCAACAAGGGCGAGACGCTTTGCGTGGTCGGGGAATCCGGCTGCGGCAAGACCGTCACGGCGATGTCGATCCTGAAGCTGATCGCGATGCCGCCGGGCCGCATCGTCGAAGGCCAGATCCTGTTCGAGGGCCGCGATCTCGTGCCGCTCACAAGCCACGAACTTGACGACATACGCGCCAAGCAGATCGGCTTCATCTTCCAGGAGCCGATGACCTCGCTCAACCCGGTGCTGTCGATCGGCGAGCAGATCGCCGAGAGCCTGCGCCGCCATGAGGGCCTCTCGAAAAAGGAGGCGCTCGCCCGCACCATAGAGATGCTGAAGCTGGTGCAGATTCCCAATGCGGAAGGCCGCGTGCATGATTATCCGCACCAGTTCTCGGGCGGCATGCGCCAGCGCGTCATGATCGCGATGGCGCTGGCCTGCAAGCCAAAACTCGTCATCGCCGACGAGCCGACCACCGCGCTCGACGTCACCATCCAGGCGCAGATCCTCGATTTGTTGCAGGACATGAAGGAACGCTTCGGCATGGCGGTCATGCTGATCACCCACGCCATGGGCGTGGTCGCCGAGACTGCGCAGCGCGTCGTCGTCATGTATGCCGGCAAGGTGGTGGAAGAGGCCGATGTCGACAGCCTGTTCGAAAGCCCGCGGCATCCCTACACGCAGGGCCTTATCCGCTCGATCCCGCGCATCGATCTCGACAGCGCGCACAAGACCCGGCTGGAAGCGATCGGCGGCTCGGTGCCGATGCTGATCAATCCCGCCCCCGGTTGCCGCTTTGCGCCGCGCTGCCGCTACGCCTTCGGTCGTTGCTCCGAAACGGAACCGGTTCTGCGCGAGGTCGCACCGGGCCATCGCATGGCCTGCCACCTCGAACAGACGCAGGGAGCGAGCTCATGAGCGAACCCCTGCTGCAAGTCACCGACCTGAAGAAGCATTTTTCCGTCAAGGGCGGACTCCTTTCGCGCGAGGTCGGACGCGTTCACGCGGTGGACGGCGTGTCGTTTGCGGTCAATCGCGGCGAAACGCTCGGACTGGTCGGCGAGTCCGGTTGCGGCAAGTCCACTACGGCGCGCTGCGTGCTGCGCCTCGTTGAGCCCAGCGAAGGCGAGATCGTCTTTGACGGACGCGACGTGCGCGGCCTTTCCGGCGGCGACCTGCGCGCCATGCGGCGCAACATGCAGATCGTGTTCCAGGACCCGTTTGCCTCGCTCAATCCGCGCATGACCGTCGCTGCGATCCTCGGCGAAGCCTTCACCATCCACGAGCTCACCTCCTCGGCCAGCGAACGGGACGACCGCGTGGCGAGCCTGCTCGTCAAGGTCGGACTGAAGGCCGAGCACATGCGGCGCTACCCGCACGAATTCTCCGGCGGCCAGCGCCAGCGCATCGGGATTGCGCGCGCGCTCGCGGTGGAGCCGAAGTTCATCGTCTGCGACGAGCCGGTTTCGGCGCTCGACGTCTCGATTCAGGCGCAGGTGATCAACCTGCTGGAAGATCTGCAGGCCGAACTCAACCTCACCTATCTTTTCGTCGCCCACGATCTCTCGGTGGTGGAGCATATTTCCGACCGCGTCGCGGTGATGTATCTCGGCCGCATCGTCGAGCTGGCGAGCGCGCGCGATCTCTATCGCCATCCGCAGCATCCCTATACCCAGGCGCTGCTCTCCGCCGTGCCGGTGCCGGACCCGAAGGTGAAGCGCAAGCGGATCCGCCTGCAAGGCGATGTGCCGAGCCCGATGAACCCGCCGCGCGGCTGTCATTTCCACACCCGCTGCCCGATCGCCGAGCCGCGCTGCCGCGAAAGCGCACCCGAACTGAAGCAAGGCAGCGACGGGCATTTCGTGGCTTGCCATCTGGCCTGACGGGTACTGGCCGAGTAGGCCACCGTTTTTTTGAATCAGGCCACTGTCGGGTTCCTTACAGACATCGGCTGGAATCAGATTTACCTCGGGCACATGCCGGGTCGGCATGGGGATCGGCGCGCCCCGGCATAGAACGACCCCAGTGGACCCCAGCCCCCGAAGCTGGGGTCGTTTCTTTTGAACGACCGCTTTGAAGCGGGCCACTGTCAGCTGCGGCAGGCGGTTCGCTTTTTGTCGAAGCTTGCCGGCGGCGCCTGTACCGTCCGATCATTCGCCGCTTCCCGCGCGGGCGGCGTTCGCGTGAATTCAATCATCGAAAATGGAGCGGCCCCGCCGCGGCAGTGGTTGAACCACTCTTGCCGGGGCGGGGCCGCGATCAATTCGTTGCGCGTTAGCGCTGGTGAACGCCGTTTTTGCGAATGACGTCCGATAGCTGAGCCAAAAGCTCCCGAAGCCGGGCATTCTCTTCGATCAGCGAATGAGCTTCGTCGGCCTGGTCGTCGTGACGAAGGGCGGGCTCGTCCCCGCGAAGGGCATTCTCAAGCAGTGAAAGAGCGTCGTCGGTCGGTTCCTCAACCCAAAATGAGGGTTCTGCGCGTCGGTCTCGCTTATTAAGCTGCGGATGGTCTACTCGCATGATGATACTCCAATTTTAAAATGCGGAACGAGCCCCCAGTCTCTTTGTCGCGCGCGGAGAATGAGGTGAGTCGGCGGGCAATTTTGCGACTAAAATTGGAAGCGCGCGGAGGCGACCCCGGCGCTAAAGCGGCGTGATTGCGGCGAATCTTGAAGCGCGCGGAGGCTGGCGCTGCAGCCTGCGCGTGCGATGTGTGGCGTCTTCGAGCAGAGCATGTCCTCGGACCAGGACCGGCTCCGCGTCAGGAAAACGCATCAAAACAACAATCTAGGACGGGTTCTGATTCAATCAGAGCCGAAAAGTTTCTCTCAAAGAAACGTGGCCAGTTGATAAAGCGCGTAAAGAACTTCCAGCCCCATGAGAACGAGCGCTGCGATCATTAGATAATAACCAAAATGCATGCCGGACTTGCAACCAATGCCTCTCGCGGCCTGTGCGGAATTCGCGCCAGGCCGTAAACCAAACTCGATACGCGTCGGAAGGAACAAGCCTCCGGCGAACTATGCGTCGGCAACTAAAAATGAAAAGGCCTCCGCCGCCGCGGAAGTGACGCCTTTGTCGCGAACCTCTTCTTGACCGGAGGTTTCCAGTTCGACGCCAGCACGCCTGCTCATACACCGTGGAAAATCTTGATTCCCCACAGCACGATAACGATGGCCAACACCAGCGTAGCCGCCGTCAGTACACTTTCTAAGGAAGCGACTCTCATACTAACTCTCCGCTTCCCAGCCCCGCTAACGGTCTAGGTGATTCGTTGATTCTCCTGCAATCGCATGATCACAATGCTTTGAACGTTACCCCGCGGTTGTGTTTTACAGGTCACACATCTGGGGTTGGCGGTGCACTTCTCCGCCGCGACAGCATCGAAATGCGTCAACTGAAGCGGAAATGCCCGCCTCTTCCGACGGTTTTTCGATGGAGCAGGACTTACTCGGGCCGGCTTGCCGAAGCGTAGGAACCAGCCGGGACCATCGCACTGCGTCGCCGTTCGGCGTGAGCCGCCAGACGGTCGTACTCCTCCGCCACCTTGAGCAAACGCCCCTGGTCCTTGACGGCGTTCGCGGCTAACGCCCTTGTCAGTTCCGCGCGCTTGCGCCAGTGATCCGCATTGGTCAGGAAATCGGTCATCGATACGCCCCAAAATAAGATGGTTTGCTCCCCAGCCGCGCGGACGTCAGAATGGTTCGCGATACGTCAAAAATTTGGCCTAATTCGATCTGCCGTGTGAATCAAAGGACGTGTGGCTTTCCGGCGAGCCTCATCCTTGTTCCCTTTCCGACGCAAATTCGCCCTCGACTCAATGGAAAGCTTGTCGTCGAACCGACGACCGGGCCACCTTGTGAACAGGAATGTGTCATGAGTATCGAATATCCGCCGCAAGACAAACAAGCCCGCCGCGATTCATTTCGAAATGTCGGACATGCCGACAATGTCGTGCCGCTGCGTGAAGGCAATGACGTGCGTCAGGCAAATGAAGCACTGCTGCAGAGCGACGAACTTCTCACCGCCCTGGCGCCCCTGCTCGACGAAGTCGACGGACTTCGGGGTGATGACGCGCAGCATCAGAAAACCGATAATGTCGGGGTGCTGCTCGAAGAGAATGCCCGGCTGCGAAAGCTGGCGGTCAAGCTGTCAAACCTGCTTGGCGACCTTCCCGAACGGAGCACGTAAGGTCGAAACCGCCGCGATTGACGCGGCGCGGCCAAAGCAAAGGCAAGCGCGCCTCGGTGCGGAGGATTTCGGCGCGAGGATTTTCACTCTGCCGAGATGGATCGCCGATCACGGCCGCCGCGCCAGCTCGCCGGTGAGAACGGCAGCTCCGAGCATTGCGAAGCGAGCTTTGACGCCGCGGAACTGCCCGGAGCGGAACTGCCCGGAGAACGGTTCTTCAATGCAGACGCCGGTTCATTCCGGCCCGGCGTGGCGCGGGATGATCCTGCGGACGCCGGCCGTGCGGCTGATGACGTTGCCTTCAAGCCGAATTGTCTGGGCATCCAAGCCTCCATCCATGAACACCCTGCTGACGCCGAGTGTCGTTCCCAAGTGCAACCTAAGACGAATCTGCGGCTCAATCATTAAGCTTGTCTTGTTGCCCACAGCGCACAGGGGAAGCTTGCGCCTGATTTCCTGATTTGGAAACGGGAACCGTTGGCTCACCGTATTCGTACGTGACCTTTATTTGTACGTGACATTTGGGCCGTGCGCAGGTTTCAAACATCCGTCAACGGAAACTACCCCCAATTCGCGCCCCTGCATACTCAGGTAGAGAATGCACTCGGCATGGAACGGTGAGATGGGTTCTCAAGTCTCCTGCGCTGGTGCGTCGACCACCACCGGGCAATCGCTTCATCAAGATCATCCCAGATCGTGGTGGGAAGATCGGACACCGCGATGCGGATGCTATAGCGATCAGTCGTGGGATTATGGAACCATTCTGCTCCTGCAAAATCAAACCCGAAACTCCCTGCGTGCTGGATTGGCAAACCCGTCCGGGCGAGATCGTTGCTCATTTCCGCAGCCGTCCGTCTCGCCGTTGCCTCATCAAGCGGCTGCTGGCTGCCGATCGTGACGTAGAGGCCGTGAACGAAATGGAGTTCGGCCGTCAAGCCTGGGAGAGCGGTCGCAAAATACCGGCTGGCGCGACGGCTGTTGCGCAAAATGGCCGCGATTCGTTTGTTCGTCAGCTCGCGATATAACGGTGCACCGATGTAGGGAGGGAAATGCGCTGGCAGCGCCGCGCCGCCCAATAGCCGAACAGCATTTCGCGTTTCGACCGGAAGTTCTCTGAGCTTCGATCCGCGGGGTACATTCCTTTCCCAATTAACGAAAGTCACGGAGCCCAGTCGACCGTACTCTGCCCCGAGCGAATCCAGCTTCGTATGGCTACGCACCATGACAACAGGGATAGCCAATTCACGAGCACGTCCCAACACCCACCGGATGCGCCCTGACGCGCTGGAGAAGCAGGTGGTATCGAAGATCAAGAGATCAGGCGCCGATTTCGTGGACTGAAGCCCGGCATCAAACGCGGAAGCGGATGCGGAGGAGTCCAGTAACATTATCCGCGATGAAGCCGATCTCCGAGCGGCGCCCTCTTCCAAGGGGCGCTTCAGCGCAATCATCCGCAAACGATCGGCATAGCCTTCGATGAACTCCTGCGTCTCACCATAGGCACCAGGCAGGACCACAATGTCCGCCCTTCCGGTCACCCGGGCAGACGCCAACAGCAGAGCCGAGATCGCGGCCATGCCGGAAGCCGTATAGATGGTATCGATCGCGCCGCACTCGCGTTCGTAGAAAGAGGGGCCGCGCACATCGAGATCGGCGCGCTGGTAGTCGTATCGAAATTCGAAGGGGCCGATGCGCTGTTGGCCGGGATGTGCCCAAGCCGTCTCGGTGACGTTCCAGTCATGCAGGGCGTGCTCTGCCTTAAGGGCAGCGGTGAGCTGAAACTTGTGCCGAATGACTTCGCTGACCGACCGCGGGCAGGTCAACGGCAAGGGGTGTCTCAGGCAGTCATTGATCAGCCTGAGTTCCTGGTACTTCCGATCTAGATATGCCTGGACGCTCTCCACGTAAATTCCGCCGATTGGGTGCCTGATCTAACGTTTCAAGGCCGCATCGGGTTCACTTCGAATAGAGCTGGCGAGACAGAGCCGGAGTCGACGGCACGCACCTTGACGGACGTCATTGGCCGATTGGGTTTGACCGTCATCAGCGTGAGGCCCTCCCCGGCCTTAGACATCGCGCGCAAGAGCCGATCGTCTTTTTCCAACCAGCGGGCATTTCGAAATTGAGAGGTAGAAATCATCGTCGCCTCTGAGGCCAATGAGGCAGGACCTGCGTTAAATCCAAAAGAACCCAGCTCGCCTTTTCTGAGCACGGCCGCTGGGTGTCAGTTGAAGGGCAGGTTTTAACGCTCCCGCCTGTCACTTAGATGGTCCAGACGTTCCTGGCTGCAATGAGATTACGCAAACTTAAGGTCCGCGGTGCCGGACGTGGTGCGTTAAACGGGACCACGGTAAAGTGGACAAAAGTGGAAGGGGGGTCAAACCAACCTATCGGCGCGCCCAATTCAATATGCACGAAGAAAACTCAGGTGGAAATCAATGACAACAATCAAAACGATCGAGACTGAACTCTATCGGATCCCGCTGACGGTTACCCTCTCCGACAGCACGCATGGCGAAATCGCAGCCTTCGAACTGGTGACATGCCGCGTTCGCGATTCAGACGGGGCTGAAGGCACGGGCTACACCTACACCGTCGGGCGTAATGGCGGCGCGATTGCCGACATCCTCAAGCGGGAGATCCCTGAACTGATCGAGGGTCGGCACGCCGACGACACCGAGGCCATCTGGCATTATATCTGGTGGGGCCTGCATTATGGCGGGCGCGGCGGACCGCCCGTGCTTGCGCTCTCGGCGCTCGATATCGCCCTGTGGGACCTGAAGGCGCGCCGCGCCAATCTGCCGCTGTTCCGTCTGCTCGGTGGCTTCGACGTTCGTGTGCCCTGCTACGCCGGCGGCATCGACCTCGATCTCTCTGTTGAAGCGCTTCTCAAGCAAACCGATGATAATCTTGCCAAGGGCTTTCGCGCCATCAAGATGAAGGTCGGCCGCCCCGATCTCGCATCCGACATCGCGCGCGTGCAGGCAATGCGCCAACATCTCGGTGACGGCTTTCCTCTGATGGCGGACGCCAACATGAAATGGACGGTCGAGGAAGCCATCCACGCTGCGCGCGCGTTGCAGCCCTACGACCTCACCTGGCTCGAAGAGCCGATCATTCCCGATGATATTGCCGGTCATGCCCGCATCATGGCTGCCGGCGGCGTGCCGATTGCGGCCGGCGAAAACCTGCGCTCGCTCTGGGAGTTCAAGAACTATATCGCGGCCGGCGCGGTGTCCTATCCCGAGCCCGACGTCACCAATTGCGGCGGCGTCACCGCCTTCATGAAGGTCGCGCGGCTCGCCGAAGCGTTCAATCTTCCGGTCACCAGCCACGGCGCACACGACATCACGGTCCACCTTCTCGCGGCCTGCCCAAATCGCTCCTATCTCGAAGCGCACGGATTTGGACTCGATCGTTATATCGAGCACCCGCTGGTCCTCGACCAAGGCATGGCATTGGCGCCAACGCGGCCCGGCCACGGAATCACCTTCGACTGGAAAGGATTGGCGCAGCTCGCACAATGATCGCAGTGGCTGCGCCAAGCTGAGCGGTCCTGTAGATCTCGACCTGGCTATTCGCGGGTTCCTGCGCTCTCCTCCTTCGAAGTTCTCCGGGGAAACCATCGCTGCCTCGCGCGTTGTGCGGAGAGGAAACGATAGGAGGATGGCTCATGCGACCTTCAATTCTCGCCATGACGGTGGCTTTTGGCATTGCCATCGCCGTGCCGGCACAGGCTCAGCAGTCGACGGCGCCTGGCCAACAGATGCAATCTGACAAGCAGATGCAGGAAGAAGCGGACAAAGGCATCAAGACCCGCGACTCCGGACAGTCCGGATTTGTGGGACAACAGGAAACACCAGGTGCTTCCGCGCATGCACCCGGGCATCCCAATCCGAGCAGCAGTCAGACAACGACGGGTTCGGGTGCTGCAAGTTCCGGCCGGAATTCCGGGACCAGCAGCACGCCACGCTAACGCTGAGTTCAACACGGCGCGGTACGAAAGAAGTCCGGCATCGCCGCTCCCGTTGTGGTGCGGGCGTGGCGGCATCGAAGGCTCGCGCTGTGCGCCGTCGTCCTTTGAACCAGGGCGCGTGCCCATAAATCGAGCTTGATTACTACACGATGTCCGAAATGCGCCGCCGATAGCGGACCAAATTCCGCATCGCAGCGAAACGACGCCAAGTGCGATAAACGGAAGTGAATCTGCTCTTTTGGCTGCACCGAAAGTGGCGTATTCTTCGATGAGCTGCCAACGGCACGTGCCGGAGTTCTGTAGTTGAGCGCAGCACCAGTGCCTTCGGCGGGCAAGCACTACTTATTCATTGATATTGGATTTGAGGGCGCGATTTCGCGCCTTCTATACTTCGCCAGTTTTGGAGTCATCCAGCCAAGGATAAGGCTTGGCTCCATTGCAGGGAGGAATCGATGATCGAGCAGTTCAAACGCCGCGATTTTCTGAGGGGTTGTGCGGCCATTGGGGGAGCCGTCGCC
The DNA here is from genome assembly GCF_036924595.1 of Bradyrhizobium algeriense. NCBI lineage: Bacteria > Pseudomonadati > Pseudomonadota > Alphaproteobacteria > Hyphomicrobiales > Nitrobacteraceae > Bradyrhizobium > Bradyrhizobium algeriense. Next base: position 5,315,115 of record NZ_JAZHRV010000001.1, read on the forward strand.
GCCGGCAGTTTCACCTGCATCGAAATCGCCAAAGCAGCCGCGATCGACGTTCCCGTGGTGGACAAACTCTCGATCCGGGTGCTGGTCGATGGAAGCCAGAATATTTTCGAGCGGCCGAGCAAGGTGGGGAACGTCTCGATCGAGCCGGCACCACGGCAGCAGGATTATCGTCGCGCACTACACAACCAGTGGGGGTTGTCTCTGTACCTGCAGTCACAGCGCGGCAACGAGCAGCGCACTATCATGCTCGACTTCGGCTATACGCCGGAAGCTCTGCTCAACAATATCGAACTGACCGGCGCTGATCCCAGCAAGATCAATGCAATGGTCGTGAGCCATGGCCACTTCGATCATTACGGCGGCCTCATCGGCTTTCTGCAGAAGTACCGCAGCGCGTTGCCCACCGATGTGAAACTCTATGCCGGCGGGGAGGACAATTTCTGCCAGCGCTATAGCGGCGCGCCCGGCGCACTTGCCGAATTTGGCGCGCTCGATCGCCGCGAGCTGGCCGCGAACAAGGTCTCAGTCGTTCTGGCGGAAAACCCGACGGTTGTCGCCGACCACGCTTTCACGACGGGCAAGATCAAGAGGTCGGGCATCGAAAGAGTGTTGCCGAACACGCACGTCGGATTTGCTGTGAAGGACGGTCTCGGCTGTAACGCGAGCCACTACCTGCCAGCGGAGATGCTGGGCAAGATCGTTCCGGACGAGCACATCCACGAGCACGCGACCTGTTTCAATGTAAAAGACCGCGGGCTCGTGGTGATCAGCTCCTGCGGTCACGTCGGCATCGTCAATTCGGTCCGGCAGGCACAGGAAGTCTCCGGCGTGCAGAAGATCCATGCTATCGTCGGTGGCTTCCATCTCGGGCCGGCACCCGAGGACTATCTCAATCAAGTTGTCGCCGAGATCAAGAAGCTCGAGCCGGACGTGATTATCCCGATGCATTGTAGCGGCGACAACTTCGCTCGCGCCGTGCGCGCGCAGCTACCGGACAAGCTTCTGGTTTCGACAACCGGCGTCCGTATGACAATGGGCGCATGAGGAACAGTCGGGTGCTTGTCGGCCCGGTCCTGGCCGCGGGACTGCTCGGTGCAGTGCCCGTGGTGCACGCGCAGAGCGAACGCAGCGCCGGCGAGCTGATGGACGCAGTGATGTGGGGCAAGGAGCCGATCGGCGGCCCCTTCACTCTCATCGATCACACCGGCAAGCTTCGTACGGACGTCGATTTCCGTGGCAAGCTGATGCTTGTCTATTTCGGGTTCAGCTCCTGTCCGGACGTCTGCCCGACCGATCTGATGGCGATCGGGCAGGCCGTCGACAAACTTGGCCCCGGCGGCGACGCGGTGCAGCCGTTGTTCGTCACTGTCGATTCCGACCGCGATACGCCTGCGCATCTCGCCGACTATGTGCCGTTCTTTCACCCGCGCCTGCTCGGCCTAACAGGCGATGCTGCGCAGATTCGCGACGCTGCGCGCTTGTATCGGGTCTTTTACGCCAAAGTCCCGATCGAAGGCGCTGCAGGATACACTGTCGATCATTCGGGTTTCATCTATCTGATGGATCGCGACGGCAAGTATCTCGGGTTCTTCCCGCCGGGCACCCCCTCGGATCGGATGGCTGCGGGCATCAAGGCTCATCTCTCAGCCAAACGCTGAAGGGTCCATTGCGCGAAAAATCTAATTTGCTGAATGGATTCAGTCTGATTTGGGTCGTCCAGCCTGCTCTCCAAAAATAATTCGCTTCCCCCTCACCCCAAATCAGTGGCTATTTCCGCGCTGTCCCGTCTCGACAAGAGGGGCGTATCGCGATCGTCACGAACGCGAGGCGGGATGTGGTGGACGCTATGGCGTCGGCGCGCAAATGGAGTCGCAGGGCAAGTTTATCTTGTGAGCGAAATCCGGCGCGCAGGACGTACGGCGCTGAAGCGTACGGCAAAACCGTGTGGTCCCGACACCCGTGGCTGGTGCCAAGCTGCCGGTGGCGAATTCGATCCGACCGGATCGATTGAGCCATCAGGCCGGCAGCGATGGAGGCAAGACGAATTCGTCTCCAGGGAGAGCGCGGCATAAGCCGTCAACCCATTGCGCAGGGAATGCCGGCGTGCTCCGGCTGTACCTGTATGCTCGTGTGCGCACTTCCTTGTGCCCATTGCACACGAGACCGCGGGTGCAGCAAGCACCCGGCATTCCCTGCTCCCTCCCCAGGAGGGACAAGGTCAGGCAAACCTCGGGCTTATTGAGCCGCGAGAACGCATGTTTATGTTTCGTTTCAGGCAGGGAATCCGCGGTTGACTCGGGAACCGCCAGCAATCAGAAAAAGCCCTGAAAAATGAATGGCAAGAATAAATGATAAAATAATTGGTCGGAGTGGCAGGATTCGAACCTGCGACCCCTGCGTCCCGAACGCAGTGCTCTACCGGGCTGAGCCACACTCCGACTTGGAACGCGGCTTATAGCCTTGGGTGTCGGCGACCGCAAGCAGCCGGATTAAGGAAATTAATCACAGTGAATGTTGCCCTGAAGACCCAGATTTTGCCCGCCGGCGAGGCCGCCGTGGCGGCGGCGGCGCGTATCCTGGCCGAAGGCGGCCTGGTCGCGTTTCCGACCGAGACCGTCTATGGCCTCGGCGCCGATGCCACCAATCCGGCCGCGGTCGCCCGCATCTACCAGGCCAAGGGCCGGCCGGCCTTCAATCCGCTGATCGCCCATGTCGGCAATATCGCCGCTGCCCGCAAAATCGCGCGCTTCGACGCCGCTGCGACCGCGCTGGCGGAGGCATTCTGGCCGGGCCCGCTGACGCTGGTGCTGCCGAAAACGGAAAGCTGCGCGGTGGCCGACCTCGCCACCGCCGGGCTCGACACGGTCGCGATCCGGATACCGGCCCACCCTGTGGCGCGCGAGATCCTGCGTGTGTTCGGCGGCCCGGTAGTCGCGCCATCCGCAAACATCTCGGGCCACGTTTCCCCGACCACCGCTGCCCACGTGCAGAGCGACCTTGCGGAGCGGATCGAGTTAATCGTCGATGGCGGCTCGGTCGCCGTCGGCGTCGAATCCACCGTCGTCGGCTGCTTCGATGCGCCGATGCTGTTGCGCCCCGGCGGCGTGCCGCGCGCGGAGATCGAGCGCGTGCTGGGCCGCGCGCTCGTGCAGCCGCCGGCGGATGCCGGAACCGACGGCGTACAACCGCTGGCGCCGGGCATGCTGACGTCCCATTACGCGCCGCGCGCGCGCGTTCGCCTCAACGCGCAAGCGCTGCAACCGGGCGAAGCATTGCTCGCGTTCGGCCTCGGAGCAATTTCGGGAATTGACGCCACCTCCACAGTGATGAATCTGTCGGAGCGCGGCGACCTTGCGGAGGCTGCCGCCAATCTGTTCGGCCACCTTCGCGCGCTCGACGGCAAGGGCGTGCGCACCATCGCTGTCATGCCCATCCCGAACGAGGGATTGGGCGAAGCCATCAACGACCGGCTGCGCCGCGCAGCAGTCGGGCGAGAATGAACGAGAACAAGAAAATGAATATCGTCCAGGGCTCCAAGAAAGGTTCCGTGCCGCCTCTTCCCGCCGAGCTGATCGCAAAGTTTCGCGCCATCGTCGGCGACAAATATGCCGTGACCGATGCCGCCGATATCGCGCCCTACGTCACCGAGGAACGCGACCTGTTTCATGGCCGCTCGCCATTGGTGTTGCGGCCCGGCTCGACGGCGGAAGTGTCCGCGATCTGCAAGCTCGCCAGCGAGCACAAAATCGCGCTGGTGCCGCAGGGCGGCAATACCGGCCTGGTCGGCGGCCAGACCCCGCATCATGGCGAGGTCGTCGTCTCGATGCGGCGGCTCGACAAGATCCGCGAGATCGATCCCGCTTCCAACACCATGACGTGCGAGGCCGGAGTGGTGCTGCAGATCGCGCAAGCCCGTGCGACGGAAGTCGACCGCCTGTTCCCGCTGTCGCTCGGCGCGGAAGGAAGCTGCACCATCGGCGGCAATCTCTCCACCAATGCCGGCGGCACCGCTGCTTTGGCGTATGGCGTGGCGCGCGAAATGGCGCTCGGGCTCGAGGTTGTGCTCGCCGATGGACGGATCCTGAACGGATTGTCAAAACTGAAGAAGGACAATACCGGCTACGATCTGCGCAACCTCTTCATCGGCGCCGAGGGCACGCTCGGCATCATCACCGCGGCAACGCTGAAACTGTTTCCGAAGCCGCGTGCGGTGGAGACCGCCTATGTCGGCCTCAAGTCGCCGGCAGAGGCGCTGAAGCTGCTGTCGATCTCGCAGAACGAGGCGGCCGGCAGCCTCACCAGCTTCGAATTGCTGGCCGACATCGCCGTCGATTTCAGCCTGCGTCACGGCATCGACATCCGCGATCCCCTGACGACCAAGCATCCCTGGTACGTGCTGATGGAGTTATCCTCCTCGCGCGACGATGCCCGCGACGCCCTGGAATCCATCCTCGCCAAGGGCATGGAAGAAGGCATCGTCGACGACGCCGTGATCGCAGCTTCTCTCTCCCAGCGCGCCGGGTTCTGGAAGCTGCGCGACGAGATGTCAGCCGCGCAGAAGCCGGAAGGCGGCTCGATCAAGCACGACATCTCGGTGCCGGTCGCGGCGGTGCCCGCGTTCATCGAAGAGGCCAATGCGGCGGTGGTAAAACTCATTCCGGGTTCGCGGCCGGTACCGTTCGGCCATCTCGGCGACGGCAACATCCACTACAATGTCAGCCAACCGATCGGCGGCAACACCGCCGACTTCATGTCGCGCTGGCACGAGGTCAACGAGGTGGTATTCGCGATCGTGATGCGGATGGGCGGATCGATTTCGGCCGAGCACGGCATCGGCGTGCTCAAGCGCGACGAACTGCCCGACGTGAAAGACAAGGTCGCGATCGAGCTGATGCGCGGCATCAAGGCGATGCTCGATCCGCTCGGCATCATGAATCCGGGGAAGGTGCTGTGACCGTGACGGCTGCGAAGACAATTCCCGCGCTCGCCATCGCCGACATCGCGGACGCCGATGTCGCCACTGTTATCGCGCTGTGGCAGGCCTGCGGCCTGACGCGGCCGTGGAACGATCCCGCAGCCGACATCGCGCTCGCCCGCCGCGAGCCGAATTCAACGATCCTGATCGGCCGCGACGGTGACGCGATCGTGGCGACCGCGATGGTCGGCTATGACGGCCATCGCGGCTGGGTCTATTACGTCGCCTCCGATCCACAGCGCCGCGCCAAGGGTTATGGCCGTGCGATCATGAACGCGGCCGAGGACTGGCTGCGCGCGGCCGGCATCCTGAAGCTTCAACTTATGGTTCGCAAAGACAATGCGCAGGTCCACGCATTCTACCAGTCGCTCGGCTATTACAACCAGCAGACCGTGACCTTCGCCAAATGGCTCGACGGCCGCGAGCCGACGCCGTAGTTTCCAGACGAACAGGCAGCCATGACTATCTCCGATCGCGTCCGCGTCAAGAACGTCGAGATCCTTTCCGACGACTACTACCTCTTGAACAAGACCACGTTCGAATATCGCCGCGCCAACGGCCAGTGGCAGACGCAATCCCGCGAGACCTATGACCGCGGCAACTGCGCCACCGTGTTGCCCTACAATCTCGCGCAGCGCACCGTGATATTGGTGCGGCAGTTTCGCTATCCGGTCTATGTCAACGGCTACGACGATCTCCTGATCGAGGCTGCGGCCGGTGTATTGGACGGCGAAGCGCCCGAGGTGCGGATCCGGGCCGAGGCGGAAGAGGAGACCGGTTATCGGCTCGGCGAGATCAGGAAGATCTTCGAAGCCTTCTCGAGTCCGGGCTCGGTCACCGAGAAGCTGCACTTCTTCGTCGCCGAATACGAGCCCTCGATGCGCATCAGCAGCGGCGGCGGCCTCGCCGATGAAGGCGAAGACATCGAGGTGCTGGAATTGCCGATCGATTCTGCGCTCGCGATGATATCAGACGGCCGCATTGTGGATGCGAAGACGATCATGCTGCTGCAGTATGCCGCGCTGCATATTTTTCGGTGAGGACCGTAGGGTGGGCAAAGCGCAGCGTGCCCACCATGCATCCAGAATCTCGATGAGAATGGTGGGCACGCTTCGCTTTGCCCACCCTACAAATATGACGCTTCAAAACAACGACCCCTGCCCGTCATCCTCCGCCGTCACCTTGCGCGGCGCGGCCTTTTTCGCAGGCTTCGGCTCCTCCGCCGCGCGCTCCTCGTCGGTGATCGGCAGCAGCAGTTGCGCGTCGTCATTGACGACGCGGTTGACGCGCGTGGAAATCTCGTGCCAGGCGAATTCGCCCTCAGTCGGCCCGCGCAGCAGCGGCATAACGTCGTCGGCATCGTTGGTCCGGCCGTCGAGCCAGCGCTCGAATTCCTCGGGCGCGATCGTCACGGGCACGCGGTGATGCAGCGTGGCGAGGTCGCGGCTGGCGGGCGCGGTGACGATGGCGACGCTGTCGGTCTCCTCGCCGTTCGGCCCCATCCAGGTCTCCGCGAGCGCGGCAAAGCCGACCGGCCGACCATCGCGCCGGTGGATGAAAAAGGGCCGCTTGCGGCCGCTCGCATCCTGCCATTCGTAATAGCCGTCGGCCGGGATCAGGCAGCGCCGCCGCTTGATGGCATTCTTGAACGCCGGCTTCTCCAGAACCGTCTCGGAGCGCGCGTTGATCAGGAGCGTAAATTTGCGGGGATCCTTCACCCACGACGGAATCAGTCCCCAGCGCATCAGCCGAAAATGGCGGCCGCCATTTTCCAGAATCACAACCGGAACTGGCTGAGTGGGCGCAATATTATACCGCGGCGGGAAATTGGGCTGCTCGATATAGCCGAAGATCTGCCGGAGTGCCGCAGGCGGTGAGGTAATTACAAAACGTCCGCACATTATCTGAACAAGATAAGCCGCTGTTTAATGGGTGTTAACCCCCGATGTTAACAGTGGGATAGATGACCTTCATGGCCACCACAGATGTGCGATCCGATCGCCCGATGCCACCACCGACGACGGCCCGTATTGACGAGGCGCGTGCGGATCAATTGCGCGCGGCCAATATCAATCCCCGCACCGGGCTCGCCACCGACTACCTGAATCATTTCAACGAAGCCGTCATGCTGCTCGAAATGGTGCCGGACATGCCGGAATGCGCGGAGGACTTTCTCACCTGGACCCCGCTGTCTTACGCCGAGCACTTCTGGGCCTCCAACTTCAAGGCCCGCGACCTCGCGATCGAGGCCTATGAATGCGCCGACCCCAAGGTCCGTGCCAATTTCGACAATCTCACGGCTACCATGACCTCGATCCTGACCGCGGTGGGCAACGCCATGCGCGAGGCCCAGCAGGATAAGACCCGCGCCACGCTGGCCGAGCAGGCCACCGCCTGGGTCAAGCCGCTGGTGGCGCTGGCCGGTGGTGTCATCAACGGCAACACCGAGGGCGACATCGAAGCGGTGATGTCGAACTAGCCGCGCCACGCCTCACTCCATCTCGTCGTATTAGACCTGCGCGAACCGATCGGGCATGATCGTTCGCACCGCAAGTTCCCTGCTTACCGGATTCCCCCTTGGCTTCCCCTGTCCAGCCGACCCACCCTCAACTCGCCGTCAGCGGCGCGATTTTTCGTGACGGCAAGGTCCTGCTGGTCCGCCGCGCCCGCTCGCCCGGCAAGGGTTTTTACTCGCTCCCCGGCGGCCGGGTCGAATTCGGCGAATCCCTGCACACGGCGCTCCACCGCGAGGTGGACGAGGAAACCGGCTTGAGAATCGAGATTCTGGGCCTGGCCGGCTGGCGCGAGGTGCTGCCCGGGGCCGGCGGCGGCGGGCATTACCTGATCATGTCGTTCGCGGCGCGCTGGACGGCCAGGGAGCCGGTCCTGAACGACGAGCACGACGATTTCAAATGGCTGGCGCCGGATGGGCTCGGCGACCTGAAGATCACCGGCGGCCTCCTGGAGGTCATCGAGGCCGCCCGAAAGCTGGTCTAGGCGGCCGTTCCCGGAGCCTCACACCTTGCCTCGGGCGTACTGAGGGGGCATATCGGCCCCAAATGCTCAAGCACGCCCTCGCCGCCCTCATCATCATTTCGGCATGCCACCTGGCTCCCGCGCGGGCCCAGGATGCCGCCGCGCCGTTTGACGGCGATCTGCAGCGGCTGGCCGAGATTCTCGGCACCCTGCATTACCTCCGGGGCATCTGTGGCTCCAATGAAGGGGCGAAATGGCGCAACGAAATGCAGGCGCTGATCGACGCCGAAACCCCGTCCGGCGACCGCCGCGCCCGCATGATCGCGGGCTTCAACCGCGGCTATAACGGCTTTCAGCAGACCTACCGGACCTGCACGCCTGCGGCGTCCGTCGCGATCCGCAGATATATCGAGGAAGGCTCAAAGATCTCGCGCGACCTCACCGCGCGCTACGCGAACTAGGCAACCATGGACGCGATCTATTTCGACCTCGACGGAACGCTGACGGACCCCAAGCCGGGCATCACCCGTTCGATCCAGTATGCGCTGCAAAGGCTCGATCATCCGACCATGCCGACCGAGGACGAACTGACCTGGTGCATCGGCCCGCCGCTGCGCGCCAGTTTCGTCAGGCTGCTTGGCGCGGAGACGTCGGCCGATCTCGCCGTGACGTATTATCGTGAGCGATTTTCCGATGTCGGCCTCTATGAGAACGGCGTCTATGACGGCATCGGCGAGGTGCTGACGTCGCTCTGCGCCTCCGGCCACCGGCTGTTCGTCGCCACCAGCAAGCCGCATGTGTTCGCCGAGCGCATCATCGATCACTTCGGTCTGCGCGATCACTTCGAGCGCGTGTTCGGTTCCGAACTCGACGGCACCCGTGTGGACAAATCCCATCTGCTCGAATACGCGCTGAAGCAAGCATCGGTTGATCCGGCCAAGACCCTGATGATCGGCGACCGCAGCCACGACATGGTCGGCGCGAAGAACAACGGCATGAAGGGCATCGGCGTGCTGTACGGATACGGCAGCCGCGACGAGTTGCTGGAGGCCGGCGCGCACCATGTTTGCGCCACCCCGGGGGCGGTCCTCGGCTGCATTGCGTGAGACGCGCGGGAACTTTTGTCGCCGCCTGAAATTCGAGCAGCGCCGTTAACCCTTCCTAAAGATGTGGCCTAGGCGAGCCCGCCGCGCGTGCTACAGCTTGTCGCGTTAGGATGCGTTCCGCCCTGGTTCGCGCGCAGATTTCGTTGAGCTTCATGAGCCGCCCAGCCTCGTTCCCGACCGCCCGCGACCCGCTTCCCGACTTCGAGCAGAAGCAGACTGCGCTGAGCTATTTGAGCGAGGCCTGGGCGGAAGCGCGGCACGATGGCGTCGATGGCGATTGCCTCGCGCAAGCGAGCCTGTTCACGGCGCTGGCCGAACTGGTCTCGACCTACGGCGAGGACGCAGTGGCGAAGTTCGTGGAAGGTCTGCCGGCTCGCGTGAGGAACGGTGAGTTTTCGCTGAAATTGGCGAAGCAGTAACAGCTCGCGTCAGACCAGGCTGTCATCGCCCGGGCTTGACCGGGCGACCCAGTACGCCGCGGCCCCTCGATTCAATCGTTGCCGTCTCTGGAATACTGGATCACCCGCCTTCGCGGGTGACGACGGCTGTGGCTGGCGTGACGTCCTGCCCTCCCTCGACAGCTGAAACTCCTACCCCTTCAACGTCTCCAGAAACCGCACCGGCTCGCCGGTTGACGGCGTCGTCACCTCACCCTGCCACATCACGCGCTTGCCGCGCACGAAGGTGCCGACCGGCCAGCCGGTGACGCGCACGCCGTCATAGGGCGTCCAGCCGGCGCGCGAGGCCACCCATTTGTTGGTGATGGTCTCGCTGCGCTTGAGATCGACGATGGTGAAGTCGGCGTCATAGCCGGCGGCAATGCGGCCCTTGCAGGCGATGTTGTAGAGCCGCGCGGGGCCCGCGCTGGTGAGATCGACGAAGCGCGCCAGCGACAGCCGCCCGGCATTGACGTGATCTAGCATCAGCGGCACCAGCGTCTGCACGCCGGTCATCCCCGAGGGCGAGGCCGGATAGGTCTTGGCCTTTTCCTCCAGCGTGTGCGGCGCATGGTCCGAGCCGAGCACGTCGATGATGCCTTGCTCGATGCCGTACCAGATACCCTCGCGGTGATCGGCCGAGCGCACCGGCGGGTTCATCTGCGCGCGGGTGCCGAGCCGCTCGTAGCATTCGGGCGCGGCCAGCGTCAGATGGTGCGGCGTCGCCTCGCAGGACGCGACGTCCTTGTGATCGCGCAGATACTCGATCTCCTGCTTGGTCGAGATGTGCAGGACATGGATGCGCTTTCCGGTTTCGCGCGCGAGATTGACCAGCCGCTGCGTCGCCATCAGCGCCGCGGTCTCGTCCCGCCACACCGGATGCGAGCGCGGATCGCCCTCGATGCGCAGCGGCTTGCGCTCGTTGAGGCGATATTCGTCCTCGGCATGAAAGGCAGCGCGACGGCGGATCACCTGAAAGATACGCCGCAGGCTCTCGTCGTCCTCGACCAGCAGCGCGCCGGTAGACGAGCCGATGAACACCTTGACGCCAGCGCAGCCCGGTGCGCGTTCGAGTTCAGGTAAATCCTGAACATTCTCGCGCGTGCCGCCGATGAAGAAAGCAAAGTCGCAATGCATGCGGTGACGGCCGCGCTTCACCTTGTCGGTGAAGTTGGCTTCCGTGACGGTCAGCGGATCGGTGTTCGGCATTTCAAATACCGCCGTCACCCCGCCCATCACAGCGCTGCACGATCCGGTTTCAAGATCTTCCTTATGCGTCTGGCCCGGCTCGCGGAAATGCACCTGCGTATCCATCACGCCGGGCAGGATGTGCAGGCCCCTGCAGTCGATCGTCTCGGCGGCGGACGCCCGCCCGAGGCCGCCGATCGCGGCGATCCGGCCGTTGGAAATGCCGATATCGCGGATGCCCTCGCCGTCCTGATTGACCACGGTGCCGGATTTTAGAATGGTATCAAATCGTTGATTCATCGCTGATTCATCGGTCCTTAGGCGCCCGCTTCAAGGCCGTCGCGGGGCTTGTTGGCGGCACCTTAGCGCCTTAACTTCGGATGGGATATCCGCCACCTGCGTTTCCCCAGGAACTTCAAAAAGCACGTCAAAAGAGGCTGATTTAGCTTATGAAAGCAGCGTTTCTTCCGGACCGGGGCGTGGTCAAGGTCAGCGGCGAGGATGCCCGCAACTTCCTCAACGGCCTCGTCACCACAGACGTCACGCTGCTGCAGCCCGGCCTTGGCCGGTTCGGCGCGCTGCTGACGCCGCAGGGCAAGATCACGGCCGATTTCCTGATCACCGAAGCCCCCGCCGGCCATGGCGGCGGCTTCCTGATCGATGCGCCCCGCGCGCTGGCGCAGAACCTCGCCGACAAGCTCGGCTTCTATAAGCTGCGCGCCAAGGTCGCGGTGGAGAACATCTCCGACAGCATGGGCGTGCTGGCGGTATGGGAGGGCGAGCCGGCCGTGAAGCCCGATCTGGCTTTTGCCGATCCGCGGCATGAGGGTCTTGGCTGGCGCATTCTCGTGCCCGAAGATCTCAAGCATAAAGTCGCCGGTCTGATCGGCGCCGATCTCGTCGACAGTGACGCCTACGAGGCCCATCGCATCGCCTTGGGCGTGCCGCGCGGCGGGCTCGATTTCATGTACAGCGACGCGTTTCCGCATGAGACAAATATGGACCGCCTGCACGGCGTCGATTTCGACAAGGGCTGCTATGTCGGCCAGGAAGTGGTGTCGCGGATGCAGCATCGCGGCACCGCGCGGACGCGGATCGTGCGCGTCACGCTCGAAGACTTTTCGCCGGAGACCGGCGTCGCCGTTCTCGGTGGCGACAAGCAGCTCGGCACCATGGGATCTACCGCCGGCGGCCATGGCCTCGCGCTGGTCCGGATCGACCGCGTTGCGGACGCGCTCGATGCGGGACTGCCGTTGACGGCCGGCGGCCTTGCGATCCGGCTGACCGACCCGAACGACGTTCGCACCCCACCGAAGCAGACCGTCGCATGAGCAAATCTGCGCGCCTGCACCCCGACGGCAAGCTGCGGTGCCCGTGGCCGGGCGAAGACCCGTTCTACATGGCCTATCACGACACTGAATGGGGCGTCCCCGAATACGACGACCGGGCGCTCTATGAAAAATTGATCCTCGACGGCTTCCAGGCTGGACTGTCGTGGATCACGATCCTGCGCAAGCGCGAGAACTTCCGCAAAGCGTTCGACGATTTTCAGCCGGAAAAGATCGCGCGCTACAGCGACAAGAAGATCCACGCGCTGATGAACGATGCCGGCATCGTGCGCAACCGCGCCAAGATCGAAGGCGCCGTCAACAGCGCCAAGGCCTATCTGAAGATCATGGAAGAAGGCGCGGGCTTCTCCAAGTTCCTGTGGGAGTTCGTCGACGGCAAGCCTGTCGTCAATCAGTTCAAGACCACGGCCAGCGTACCGGCCTCGACGCCGGTCTCGATCAAGATTTCAAAGGAGCTCGGCGCCCGCGGCTTCAAGTTCGTCGGCCCGACCATCGTCTACGCCTTCATGCAGGCCACCGGCATGGTCAACGACCATCTGGTCACCTGCTTCTGCCACGAGAACTGCAGCGGCAAACTTCGCAAGCCCCGCCTCAAGGCCAAATGACGGCGCGCAAAACGTCCAGCATCGCCAATCGCGCCTGGCAGCGAATGCTGTCGGGGCGACGGCTCGACCTGCTCGACCCCTCCCCGCTCGATATCGAGATCGCCGACATTGCCCATGGCCTGGCGCGCGTCGCACGCTGGAACGGGCAGACCAGCGGCGCGCATATTTTCTCGGTGGCGCAGCACACGCTGCTGGTGGAAACCGTCATGCGCGAACAGATGCCGCGCGTCGACGCCCGCTTCCGGCTCGCAGCGCTGCTGCACGACGCGCCGGAATATGTCATCGGCGACATGATCTCGCCGTTCAAAGCCGTGCTCGGCGGCGACTACAAGGTGGTGGAGAAGCGCCTGCTGGCGGCGATCCATATTCGCTTCGGCCTGCCGCCGGTTCTGGCGGACGAAATTACCAAGGCCATCAAGGCGGCCGATCGCGGCGCGGCCTATCTCGAAGCCACCCATCTGGCCGGATTTTCGGAAGGAGAGGCGAAACGCCTGTTCGGCAGAGACCCCGGCCTGCCCGAGGCCACGGTGCGCGATTATCTGACGCCGTGGACCGCGGCCCGGGCCGAGAAGCAGTTTTTGGCGCGATTCAAGCTGCTGCTCGGTTGATTGCCCCGCGCAAACCTGCTTTCACCGCTTCACCCCCGGGCCTATAATTACGGCAAAACAGGACTAGGGAACGCTTCGAAGGATCGCCATGCTTCACGTCTGTTCGCTTGCCGCACTTCCCGAGACCGTCAGAGCCACCGGCGCCAGCCATATCCTCACCGTGATGGCCAATGTCGATCAGGTGCTGCGGCCAGCTTCGGTGCTCGAGGCCAACCATCTGAGGGTGTCGATGGACGACATCACCGAGCAGATGGACGGCTTTGTCGCGCCGTCGGACCTGCATATCGAGAGGGTGCTGAGCTTCGTCCGCAACTGGGACCGCAGCGCGCCGATGGTGGTGCATTGCTATGCCGGCATCAGCCGCTCGACCGCGAGCGCCTTCGCCGCCGCCTGCGCTCTCAATCCGCACCGCAACGAGATCGAGATTGCCCGGCAAATTCGCGCCCGCTCTCCGATTGCTTCCCCGAACCGGCTGATCGTCAGCCTCGCTGACAAGGCGCTCGGGCGCGACGGCCGGATGCTGCGCGCGCTCGACGAGATGGGCCCGGGCAGCATGACCGTCGAAGGCCGGCCGTTCCAGCTCGATCTGGAATAGAAACCTGTGCGCGCCTGAGGGATATGGCACGAAAATGCCATATCCCTCGCTGCAAAGAGTGCGACATTGCCTCACGGGCTTGATTTGAACTTTAGCGGACAAAGCCCCACACAGGATTGCAACCGGGCCGCCGAGGTGGCCGGTCAACGCTCTCACGCGCCCGCCTGGAGGCCCAATGCTCGACGATCCCTTCGTTTTCTTCGCGCTCGTGATCGCGATCGTCGCGCTGATTTTTGCGCGGAAGGCCATGAATCAGGTGGCGGAGCTGCGCCAGCGCCTGGAGGCGATCCAGGCGACGCCGGCGGCCGCCGCGGCACCCGTGCCTCCGCCGCTCACGCCATTCGAAGCGTTCGAGCAGACCCTGCCGCCGGCCGCGGCCGCGCCGACACCACCGCCCATCGTACCCGACGTCGCGCCCGTTGCGCCGTCCGAGACGCCGGAGCAGGCCACAAGCGCCGCGGCGGCACCGCCACCACCGCTGCCTCAGCCCGATCGTGGCTTCGAGGAAACGATCGGCACCCGCTGGGTGGTGTGGATCGGCGGGCTGACGCTGGCGCTCGGTGGATTCTTCATGGTGCGCTATTCGATCGAGGCCGGCCTGCTCGGCCCGGGCGTCCGCACCATGCTGGGCGGCCTGTTTGCTGCGGCTCTACTGCTGGCCGGCGAATGGACGCGCCGCAAAGAGAGCATCTCCACGATCGAGACCCTGCCGATCGCCAACATCCCGGCCATCCTGACGGCTGCAGGAACAGCCGTGGCGTTTGCCACGGTGTACGCCGCCTATGCGCTATATGGCTTTCTGGTGCCCGCCACCGCGTTCGTCCTGCTTGGGCTGGTGGCGCTGGGCACGCTTGCCGCGGCACTCTTGCACGGGCCGGCGCTCGCTGGTCTCGGCGTCGTCGGCGCCTTTGTCACGCCTGTCCTGGTCTCGTCCGACAAGCCGGACTTCTGGGCGCTCTACATCTATCTCGCGATCGTCACCGCTGCCGCTTTCGGACTTGCGCGTGTCAGGCTGTGGCGCTGGCTCGCGGTTACCGCGATCGTGTTCGCGCTGCTATGGACGTTCCCTTGCCTGCAATGCGGCCCATCGATGGTCGGCCCGCATGCGTTCCACGTGCTCGCCGGTTTCATTCTTGTCGCCCTGCTCGTAGTGTGCGGCTTCATGTTCGGCCCACCCGCCGACGAGGGGCAGGTCGAGCCGATCTCTTCCGGCTCGCTTGCGGCCTATCTGCTCGGCGCCACCTTGATCGTGCTGAACAGTTTTCATGCCGACACCGCGATGATCGTGTTCGGCCTCTTGGTGGCCGGCAGTCTCCTGGTCGCCTGGCGCAGCGATGCCGCCGCCGGCGCGGTCGGGGCTGCCGCTGCATTGGTCTTTGTCGTATTCGCTGAATGGGCCGTTCGCGCCAATGCCGACATGCTGGTGCTGCCCGGCGGCCCGTTGTCAGGCATCGGACCGAACGCCACGGACGGATCGGTGTCGCTGCATCTGATTTCGGCCGCGATCTTCGCCGCAGGTTTTGGTGTGGCGGGCTTCCTGGCGCAGGGTCGCTCCATCGGACCAATCATACCGGTGATCTGGTCGGCCGCGGCGGTCTTCACGCCGCTGGCGCTGCTGGTCGCACTCTACGCCCGCATCGTCCATCTCGATCGTTCGATCCCGTTCGCGGTTCTCGCGGTCGCGCTCGCCGCGGCCTATGCCGCTGCGACCGAGGTCCTCGCCAAGCGCGAAGACCGTCCGGGACTGCAGGCCTCAATCGCGCTGTTTGCGACCGGCTCGCTCGCCGCGCTGGCGCTAGCGCTGACATTCGCGCTGGAAAAAGGCTGGCTCACGATTGCGCTGGCGTTGATGTCAGCAGGTACCGCCTGGATTTCGACGCAGCGGCCGATTCCGTTCTTGCGCTCGCTGGCCGCGATCCTGGCTGCGATCGTGGTGCTGCGGATCGCTGACGATCCGCGCATTGTCGGCACCGCAGTCGGCACCACGCCGATCTTCAACTGGCTGTTGTGGGGCTATGGTATTCCGGCGCTCTCGTTCTGGGCCGGCAGCATCTTGCTGCGCCGCGGCGGCGATGACGCGCCGCTGCGGACGGTGGAGGCGGCGGCGATCCTGTTCACGGTGCTGCTGGCGTTCATGGAAATCCGCCACGCCGTCAATCAGGGCGACGTCTATCACCAGAGCGCCGGGCTCACCGAGGTCGCGCTGCAAGTCTGCGTAGCGCTCGCAATGGCGATCGGGCTGGAGCGCCTGCGCATCCGTACCGGCAGCGTCATTCACAATGCCGGCGCGATCCTGCTCACGGCGTTCGCGGGCCTTGCGGCGGTGTTCGGGCTGCTGATGCTGGAGAACCCCATTCTCTGGTATATCGACGTCGGCGGCGCCGTCATCAATCTGCTGCTGCTCGGCTACGCGCTGCCCGCCGTTCTCGCACTGCTGTTGTCATACGCTGTCGCAGGCCGGCGCCCGGTCAGTTACGCCAACACGATCGCAGCGGGAGCGCTCATTCTTGCGCTTGCCTATATGACGTTTGAAATCAGGAGAATTTATCACGGCCCGGTCATGTCGGTCGGCCCGACCACCGGCGCCGAACAATACACTTACTCGATCGCGTACCTGGCGTTCGGCGTGGTGCTGCTCGGCATCGGCATTCTCTTCAACTCGCAGCGTGCGCGGCTGGCCTCCGCCGTCGTCATCGCACTGACGATCCTGAAGGCCTTCCTGATCGACATGTCGACGCTCACGGGCGTCTACCGCGCGCTGTCGTTCATGTGCTTAGGCCTGGTGCTGGTGGCGATCGGCTGGCTGTACCAGCGGATCCTGTTCCGCAGGCAAGCGGCATCGCCGCCGCCTGCACCGGCTGCTTCCTCGGGAAGCTGATCCACTAGAGCGTTTTCAAGCGAAGTAGCAACCGGTTCGCGTTAAGAAAACGCGTCAAACCAAGAATCTAGAGCTCTGTTTCGATACCATTGAAACGGAGCTCTAGGCGGCGCGTACCGATTCGAGGAATTTGGCGACCTCGAGCTTGAGACGGTTGCTGTCGCCCGACAGCAACTGCGCCGCGGAGAGCACGTGTGACGAGGCCGTCTCGGTCTCGGTCGCGCCACGCTGCACGTCGGTGATGTTGGCGGATACCATCTGCGTTCCCATCGCCGCCTGCTGCACGTTGCGGGAGATTTCCTGCGTCGCCGCGCCCTGCTCTTCCACGGCGGCCGCGATCGCCGAGGAAATTTCGGAAAGCTTTCCGATGGTGCCCGAGATTTCCTGGATGGCGCCGACCGAATCCTGGGTTGCGGACTGAATACCGGTGATCTGCTGACCGATCTCGCCGGTGGCCTTGGCGGTCTGTTCGGCCAGCGCCTTGACTTCGGACGCAACGACCGCAAAGCCACGGCCGGCTTCACCGGCGCGTGCCGCCTCGATGGTGGCGTTGAGCGCAAGCAGGTTGGTCTGGCCCGCAATGTTGTTGATGAGCTCGATCACGTCGCCGATGCGGGCGGCGGCTTTCGACAATTCGCCGACCCGATCGTTGGTCCTTGAGGCCTGATCCACAGCATCGCTTGCCATCCGCGCGGATTCCTGCACCTGCCGGCTGATCTCGTTGACCGAGGACGCCATTTCCTCGGTGGCGGATGCGACCGACTGCACGTTGGTGGAGGCCTCTTCCGAGGCTGCCGAGACGGTGGTGGCAAGCTCCTGGGCGCGCTCCGCGGTCGAAGTCAGCGTGCCTGCGGAAGCCTCGAGTTCGGTCGAGGCCGACGACACGGTTTCGACGATCTCGCCGATCATGGCTTCGAAGTCCCGCGTGATGCTGTCGACGCGACGGCCGCGCTCGATCTTGGCTTCGGCATCGCGGGCGGCGACCTCGTCGGCGGCCTTCTTGGCGATCAGCGCATCCTTGAATACCTGCAGGGCATCCGCCATCGCGCCGATTTCGGTCTTCTCACCGCGGCGCGTTACTGCGGCGGACAGGTCGCCCCTTCCCAGCGCCTGCATCGGCATCACGACGGAGGCAATCCCGCTCGAGAGATCGCGGACCAGATACATCCCCACGCCGATACCGCAGATGACGACGGCAGCGACAATGCCCAGGACGGTCCAGAACGCGAAATTGTAACCTTCCGCAGCCTTCCGGGTCGCGGTGTCCGCTCCCGCATTGTTGAGATTGATGGATTTTTCCAGGAACGCATCGGATTCGGCGGCGATGACCGCAACTTTCTTGGAGATGGCTTCGCTCGCCTCATGCGGAATCCGGCCGATGCTCTGGCGCGACAACTCGATGACCTCCTGGACGCCGGTGATGTACTTGTCCCAGGCGCGCGCCCAGTTCTCGTAGATCGAGCGCTCTTCGGGAGAGGTAATCATCGGCTCGTAAGCCTTGCGATCTTTTGCAATCCTTTCGAGGATGCCGGCCAGTCGCTTGTCGTTGGCGGCCTTCGCCTCCAGCGTTTCCGCCATCACATGGGCACGGAGTGCAACGCGGAACAGGTTGATATCCGCCCGTAGTTCACCGAGCACCCGGACGCTCGGAAGCCAGTTCGAGGCGATTTCCACCGTGTGGGCGTTGATCACCTGCATGCTGCGGATCGCCAGCAGGCCGATGCCGGACATCGCGATCAGCATGAATGCGATCACGGCGATGACCTTGGCGCGAATGGAAAGTGCGGGCATGGCTGGCTCTCTCAAGCGTTGGAGACAGGCGCCGCTGAATTATGAGGAACTGCCGTCAATCTTCGATGCGCCGGGAATATTCGGCAACGGTACGCATCAGGTCGCAAGCGACGGTTAATACGGCGCTCCGTAAAATTACCCGGGTGCGGGAACGGACACTGAATTGAGCGCTAACCGACGGATTCGGCGACAAGGCGAATCCGGAAAACCGGCCGCTTGGCTTCGTCCAGAAGCTCCATCTGCCATTCGGCGTTCTGTTTCAGGCTGCGCGAAAGGCTGCCGAGCAGGTTACCGCAGACCTTGGTCATCTCGGTCCAGGCGGCCTCGCGGCTTGCGAATTCGGATCCCTGATCGGACGCGCCTGCGTAGCTGCCGTGGCTGATCCGAAAAAAATACAGCGGCATGATTGATCTCATGGGTTGGGCCGCCCCCGGCCTTCTCTGCCGGTCACCAGTTGGAATGAGATTCGCTACCGGGACGTGAATGCGCCAGCCCGTATGACTACGGGTTGGCGTTCGTCAGCTGAAATGGATTGGCCGGAGCCGAGGCCGACTTACCGTGCAATTAATCGGTCGAGCGGCGCAGCTCCGGAGCGCTCTCGGCCTTGGCCGGTTCAGACTTGGCCGATTCAGCCTTTGGCTCGGATTTCACCGGCTCGAGCTTGGCGCTCTCGACCGCCGGCGTTTCGACGCGCGACGTTACCTCGGCACGTGCGTCAGCCGCCGCGCGCGACGGCTCCTCCCGACGAAGCATCGAGCGCGGCCGCGCCACGGAGCGCGCCATCAGCATCTGCGAGGCGCCCTGATGGCGGAAATCGCAATAGGCGAAGCCCATGCCCGAGACGGAGCCGCGGAACGAGCGATCGTCGCGCTTGTCGAGATTGAAGCACGGCTCGAACGGAAGTCCCTTGATCGAAGCACAAACGGCCTGGCCGCGAATCTGCAGCGTGTTGCCGGGCAGGCGCACATGGCGGATCGGGCCGGAGCCGCTGAATTGGACAGAACCGGCTGCGCCGAGATCTTCGAGAATGCGGCCGGCGCCACGGGTACCGTCGAAACAGGTAAAGGCGAAAACTTTGCCGGTCACAAACCTGCGCGCCTCGTCGGCATTCATGCTCCCGGCCAGCGCAGGAACGATCATCGCACCGGCCGTGACGGCCCCCAGAACCAAACGCGCAAGCATGCTGCTACTCCAACTTAACAATAGCGCGGGCGCCCGCCTTTACCCCGTGCTTACCATATCAACAGTGGCAACATTGGAGCAGGTTGGTTGGTAAAGTCTGAACGCCGTTAGAGAATTTTTACCACGATTCGACCGCGGACCTGCCCGGCGAGTATTTGCTCACCGGTTCCAATGACCTGGTCGAGGGTGATTTCCTGAGTAATATCAGCAAGTTTTCCTTTATCCAAATCGCTGGCGAGGCGATTCCAGGCAAGCTTGCGCTGGGGCAGCGGACACATCACGGAATCGATGCCCAGAAGGCACACCCCGCGTAAAATGAAAGGCGCGACCGAAGACGGCAGGTCCATGCCGGCGGCAAGCCCGCAGGCGGCGATGGCGCCGCCATATTTCGTCATCGAAAGCAGGTTGGCGAGCGTAGTCGAGCCGACGCTGTCGACGCCGCCTGCCCAGCGCTCCTTCGCCAGCGGCTTGGCGGGCCCTGCGAGTTCGGCACGGTCGATCACCTCGGCGGCACCGATCCCCTTGAGGTAGTCGGCCTCCGAGATGCGCCCGGTGGATGCGATGACGTGGTAGCCGAGTTTCGAGAGCACGGCGGTGGCGACCGAACCGACGCCGCCGGCAGCGCCCGTCACCACGACAGGGCCGCTCGCAGGCGTCAGGCCATGCTTCTCCAGCGCCAGCACCGACAGCATCGCGGTGTAGCCGGCGGTGCCGATCGCCATCGCGTCGCGGGTCGAAATGTCGTCGGGCAGCCGCACCAGCCAGTCGCCCTTGACGCGCGCCTTCTCGGCATAGGCGCCGAGATGGGTCTCACCCATGCCCCAGCCGTTGCAGACGACCTTGTCGCCGGCCTTCCATTCCGGATGCGAGGATTGTTCGACGGTGCCTGCGAAATCGATGCCGGCGATCATCGGGAAGCGCCGCACCACAGGGGCCTTGCCGGTGACGGCCAGGCCATCCTTGTAGTTCAGCGTCGACCACTCGACCGCAACCGTGACGTCGCCTTCCATCAGCTCGGCTTCGTCGAACTGCGTCAGTGCGGCGGTGGTGCCCTTCTCCGCCTTGTCGATCCTGATGGCCTTGAACGTTCCCACGGCAAACTCCCCGGACTTTTCTCTGTCAGGAGTGTTTACCGCATCAGGCGGGTTGTGCAACCGGGCGCGCGACCGGCTGCTCGACGATCGGCAGGTTGATCAGCGCCGACAGCACACCGAAGAAGATCGAGAGCCACCAGATCGGCGTATAGGAACCGAACTGCTCGAACACCACGCCGCCGAGCCAGACGCCGAGGAAACCGCCGACCTGATGGCTGACGAAGGCAAAGCCATACAGCGTCGCAAACCAGCGGGTGCCGAACATCAGCGCCACCAGCGCCGAGGTCGGCGGCACCGTCGAGAGCCAGGTCAGGCCGGTGGCGGCGCCGAATACGATCGCCGAAAAGGTGGTGATCGGAAACGAGATGAACGCCATGATCGACAGCGCGCGGGCGAAGTAGATCAGCGAGAGAATATAGCGCTTCGGATATTTGTTCTGCAGCCAGCCGACACTGAGCGAGCCGATGATGTTGAAGAGACCGATGGCCGCGACCACCCAGCCGCCGGTCCACGCCGCAACCCCGCGATCGGCCAGATAGGCCGGCAGATGCACGGTGATGAAGGCGAGCTGGAAGCCGCAGGTGAAGAAGCCGAGCACCAATAGAACATAGGAGCGATGGCCGAACGCCTCCGCCAGCGCGGTCTTGAACGATTGCTGGTCGCCGACAGGTTCGTTCGACGACGTCGAAGGCGGCGTCGCGATCGCCAGCGACAGCGGCACGATCAAGAGCATCAGGAGCGCGAACACCGTCAGCGCCGCCTGCCAGCCGAAATTGTCGATCATCGCGACGCCGAACGGCGCGAACAGGAATTGGCCGAACGAGCCGGCCGCGGTGCCGGCGCCGAGCGCAAAGCCGCGCTTCTCGGGCGGCAAGAGCTTGCTGAACGCCGACAGCACCAGGTTGAACGAACAGCCTGATAGACCGAAGCCGATCAGGACGCCGGCGCCGAGATCGAGCGACAACGGCGCCGTGGAATAACGCATCAGGAGCAGACCGCCGGCATAGAGCAGCGCGCCGACGATCATCACACGCAGGATGCCGAAGCGATCGGCGATGGCGCCCGCGATCGGCTGGCCCAGGCCCCACAACAGGTTCTGCAGTGCCAGCGCGAGGCCGAAGACGTCGCGGCCCCAGGTGAACTCACGGCTCATCGGCTGGACGAAAAATCCGAGGCTCGAGCGCGGCCCGAAGCTCAGCAGCGCGATCAAGCATCCGCAGATGATGATGACGAGCGGCGTCCGCCAGGTGCCAAGGCCGGAGGATGGACGAAGATCGCCGGTCGTTGCTGACATATGAATTTCCTGCGGGCCGAACCAATGCGCCGGCATGACTTAATGCATTTGCATGAAAACCCCAAGGGGAGCCGCAAAAAAATTCTCGCTGCAGGGCAGCCCTGCAAAATCGGCGAGTGCAATCAATGCAATTTATCAGCCGTGGCGCGTAGCCCGGATGGAGCGAAGCGCAATCCGGGACGGTCTCACACGCGGATCATCCGGCCCCCGGATTTCGCTGCGCTCCATCGGGCTACGGGAACAACAATGCTACCGTTTCGCGCTCGCCTGCTCGGCGGAGCTCTGTGCGGCTTCGGCGAGCTTGGCGGAGATTGCCGCGGTTTCGGCCTGGCTTCCCCAGCTCGGCGCGTCACTGCCGTTGCCCCAGGCGCGCGGCCGGTAGAAGGTGTGCACGCCGGTCTTGTACATCTTCTTCATTTCATTGGCCCAGGACGGCCGCACCCAATAAGCGTGGTAGTGCGTCGACTTGTCGACTTCCGGCAACCAGAGCTGGCCGTCGAGCATCGCCTTGGCGATTTTCTGCGCGCGCTCCCACATATCGGGCTCGCGAATGACGTCCTTGTTGTTGTCGCAGGCGAAGGTGAACTGGCAGGCCAGATGGCGGTGCTTGTTCTGGTAGACCACGCCGCACACGGTTTCGGGATATTTGCCGGAGAAGGCGCGGTTCAGCACCACCTGCGCCACCGCGATCTGGCCCCGTACCGCTTCGCCGCGGGCTTCGAAATAGACCGCTTCCGCCAAACACTTCTCCGACTTGGCGCGCGACTTTTCATCGAACAGGCCGAGACGTTCGGCGGGCGTCTTGGCGCGCTGGTTGTCGGAATTGACTTCGCCCTTCGGCGCAACGCTCTCGCCCATCTCGCCGGCCCGCACCGGACCATCGGCATCGACCGGCAGCGAGGCCATCACTTTCATGTCGGGATCGGGAACAGCGCCCGGAATCACGATGACGGGCTCTTCGCCAGGTCGCCAGCGCTCGATGCTCTCCGGCGAGCCGAGCGACGAACCAAAGAACAGGCTCGAAGTCTTGAACGAGAAGCCGTCGCGCGGCGACGCCGGCGTGTGCGCGGCCTCGCGCTTTTCCGGAACAGTCTTGAGATCGTCTTGAGGCCTGGTTTCGAGCGACAGCGACATGTCGTATTGCGCCAGCGGCGGCGCGCGCAGCGCGGCCTGCAGCTCCGGATCGAGCGGCGCGCGCTCAACGGATGGCGCCATCTCGGCGGTCTTGGCGCCCTTGACCGATGTATTCGATGTCGCGGGGTCCTCGGTCGCCGGCGCGCGCCCGGCGGGGCTTGCGGTTTCAGCAGGCGGCGGCGTCACGACGAGACGATCGCCCTTCAGCGTGCGATCGACCTTGGGGAAATCGGCAGCGTGATAACGCGGCGGCGGAGCGACGAGCGGATTGCGCGTCACGGATCCCGTGATGTCGATGCCCTGGTTGTCGAGACTGGCGAGGCGGTAGGTCGCGGTTTGCGGCGAGGAGGTTCCGATCGGACGGCCGAAGGAGAACGTTGCGACCTGAATCGTGCCGGCGGACGAGAACACCCGCTTCTGCCAGCGCTCGGCGACGCCGGGCTGGCGCGCCAGCAGCGAAGCGATATCCTGATATCCGATCTCGGTCGGCATCAAAGCGAAGACGCAGAGACCGAGGCCGAAGGACGCGAACCGCGCGCCCTTCGGCTGGCTACGCAACACAAACATCGATACGCTCACGCAACACTTACACGATCGAACGTCAGTACATCCGTGCAATTCGACCTTTTTTGTTGGTATCGAATTTAGGTTGCCGGGGAGTTAATCGGCGTGGCCTGCGTGCTACACGCAAGACATCACGGGATTTTCGCGGATCGCATGAGAAGTGTTGGTAAACAGACGCGCGATGAAAGTGGTAAATATCCCGTCAACAAAGATGATGAAGAAAATTTTTTGCGCACGTACGCACCACGCTCGCCCACGTCGCGACGCGCGAGTTCCAATTCACGCTATCATGGTGAAAGCAGTCAATCGCAATGACGGCTTTCACGCGTGCGCCAAAACGCGAATGCCGGGGTCATCTAGCGCGAAGACGCGCTTCTGCCCGGGCATGACGTCGTATCCGTTGGTAGCGAGCGTTTAAACTACGCCTGGCTCGCGACCGTCTTGCCGAGCGCGGCCTGCGCGGCGGCGAGGCGGGCGATCGGCACGCGATAGGGTGAGCACGACACGTAGTCGAGCCCGATCTCGTGGCAGAACGCCACCGAGGCAGGATCGCCGCCATGCTCGCCGCAAATGCCGACCTTGAGACCGGGCCGGACCTTGCGGCCACGAGTGACGCCGATCTTCACCAGTTCGCCGACGCCATCGCGATCGACCGAGATGAACGGATCGATTTCCAAAATCCCCTTGCTGACATAGGTGCCGAGGAAGCTTGCGGCGTCGTCGCGGCTGATGCCGTAGGTGGTCTGGGTCAGGTCGTTGGTGCCGAACGAGAAGAACTCCGCGGTCTGCGCCACGTCGCCGGCCATCAGGCACGCGCGCGGAAGCTCGATCATGGTGCCGACTTGATAGGCGAGCTTCTTGCCGGTCTCCTTCATCACCGACTGCGCCATCGCGTCGATCCGCGCCTTGACCAGGTCGAACTCGGCCTTGGTCGCGATCAGCGGCACCATCACCTCGAGGCCGACAGCCTTGCTGGTGCGCTTCTCGGCTTCGACCGCCGCTTCGAAGATCGCACGCGCCTGCATCTCCGCGATCTCCGGATAGGCAATGGCGAGGCGGCAGCCGCGGAAGCCCAGCATCGGATTGAACTCGGCGAGATCGCGGGCACGATCGGCGAGCCGGCGCGGATCAGTGTTCATCGCGCGCGCGACTTCCTCGATCTCGGCCTGGGTGTGCGGCAGGAACTCGTGCAGCGGCGGATCGAGCAGGCGGATCGTGACCGGCAGGCCCTTCATGATCTCGAACAGCTCGACGAAATCGGCGCGCTGCATCGGCAGCAGTTTTGACAGCGCCGCGCGGCGCGACTGTTCATCCTCGGAAAGGATCATCTCGCGCACGGTGCGGATGCGGGTTTCCTCGAAGAACATGTGCTCGGTGCGGCACAGCCCGATGCCCTCGCCGCCGAACTTGATGGCGGTGCGCGCATCTTCCGGCGTATCCGCGTTGACGCGAACGCCGAGCTTGCGAACCTGATCGGCCCAGCCCATCAGCGTGCCGAATTCGCCCGACAGTTTCGGCTCGATCATCGGCATGCGGCCGGCCAGCACCTGGCCGAGCGAACCGTCGATGGTGATGACGTCGCCGGTCTTGAAGGTGCGCGAGCCGACACTCATCGTGCCCCGCCCGTAATCGACGCGAATGGCGCCGCAGCCGGAGACGCAGGGCTTGCCCATGCCGCGCGCGACCACGGCGGCGTGCGAGGTCATGCCACCGCGGGTGGTGAGAATGCCTTCAGCGGCGTGCATGCCGTGAATGTCTTCCGGGCTGGTTTCGACGCGCACCAGAATGACGTTGCGGCCGTCGGCCTGAAGTTTTGCGGCTTCGTCGGACGAGAACACGATCTCGCCCGATGCGGCGCCGGGCGAGGCCGGCAGGCCGGTCGCGATGACGTCGCGCTTGGCCGCGGGATCGATGGTCGGATGCAGCAATTGATCCAGCGAAGCCGGATCGATCCGCATCACCGCGTCCTTTTTCGAGATCAGGCCTTCATTGGCGAGTTCGACCGCGATGCGCAGCGCGGCTTTCGCCGTGCGCTTGCCGCCGCGGGTCTGCAGCATCCACAACTTGCCCTGCTCGACCGTGAACTCCATGTCCTGCATGTCGCGGTAGTGCTTTTCGAGCAGCGTGTAGAACCGCGTCAGCTCCTTGAAGGCTTCCGGCATCGCGCTTTCCATCGACGGCTTGTCGGAGCCGGATTCCTGGCGCGCTTCCTCGGTGATGTCCTGCGGCGTGCGAATGCCCGCCACCACGTCCTCACCCTGCGCGTTGATCAGGAACTCGCCGTAGAGCTTGCTCTCGCCGGTGGAGGGATTGCGGGTGAACGCTACTCCGGTCGCGGAGGTCTCGCCCATGTTGCCGAACACCATGGCCTGCACGTTGACGGCGGTGCCCCAGGATTCCGGGATGTCGTGCAGGCGGCGATAGGTCACCGCACGCGTATTCATCCAGGATGAGAACACCGCGCCGATCGCGCCCCACAATTGCTCGTGCGGATCCTGTGGGAAATCCTTGCCGGTCTCGCGCGCCACGGCTTCCTTGTACTTGCCGACCAGCTCGACCCAGTCGTCGCCGGAGAGATCAGTGTCGAGCGTATAGCCCTGGCTGTCCTTGAAGGTGTCGAGGATGTCCTCGAAGTGATGATGCTCGAAGCCGAGCACCACGTCCGAATACATCGTGATGAAGCGGCGATAGCTGTCATAGGCGAAGCGGCGATCGCCGGAGAGATCGGCGAGCGCTTCGACCGTCTTGTCGTTGAGGCCGAGATTAAGCACGGTGTCCATCATGCCCGGCATCGAGGCGCGGCCGCCGGAGCGGACCGAGACCAGAAGCGGATTCTTCGAATCGCCGAACGCCTTTCCGGTCAGCTTGCCGACATGATCGAGCGCCTTCTCCACCTGCGTCTTCAGCGCGGCGGGATAGGATTTGTCGTGCGCGTAGAAATAGGTGCAGACCGAGGTCGGAATGGTGAAGCCCGGAGGCACCGGCAGGCCGAGATTGGCCATTTCCGCGAGGTTGGCGCCCTTGCCGCCCAAGAGGTCGCGCAGGCCCGCTTTGCCCTCCGCCTTGCCGTCCCCGAAGGTATAGACCCACTTGCCGGATTTTACCGCGTCAGTGGCCGGCTTGCGGACTGCGGCCTTCTTGGCCGCGACCTTGGCGGCCGGCTTGGCCGGGGCCTTCTTCAGCGCCTTGCGGGCGGAAGGGGCCACAGCGGCCTTGGACTGGGCCGATGGCTTTGATTTCGCTACAGATTTCACTGCAGCCTTCTTGGACTTCGCGACGGCTTTGGCCATGGATTCCAACTATCCGAAAAGGTGAGAAGATTGCGCGCCTTACACCACTTTGAAGGGTTCCGCGCAAGCCGCGAAACCCTGCTTTCCTGCGGTATTCGAGATACCGGTTCGCGTGAAGAAGAAAACGCGTCAAACAGGAATCTAGCGTTTCGGTTCTGATTCAATCAGAACCGAAACGCTAGAACCGAAACATCTTGAACACGCCGAGGCCGGCCAAACCGACTACGATCAGGTAGATGGCGACGATGAAATTCAGGAACCGGGGCATAATCAGAATCAAGACTCCCGCAATCAGCGCGACGATCGGGGAAATGTGCGCAGCAGTGATGGTCATTGAAATCTCCGGCTGATGGGTGGGGAATCGAATCGAGGGCCGCAACTTAACCGCTGGCGCGGTTTCGGAATAGCAAGACGCTCACGACTTCAAAGGGTTCCAGGCTCCGCAACAATTCCCCAGAAATGCCGCGTATGAGGCCGCGGTTTTGCCGGAACAATGCCGCGCGGGATGAATTGGCCCGCATGTGTGTGCTGGTGAAAGCCGGCGCCTCTCTTCTCGCGAAGGAGTTGACCATGCGGAACAGACTACTTGCCATTGCGGCGATCGCCGGTGCGATGGCTGCCCCGATCGCGGCTCAGGCGCAAAGCACGATCACCACCGGCACCACCGGCGGCAGCACGGTCGTCATCGGCGAACACGAAGGCATCACTGCCGACCAGCGGCCGGCCTTCCGCGAATACATCGTGCGTGAGCGCGTGCCGAACTACACGATTTCCGAGCGCGTGACGGTTGGCGCCGTGCTGCCGGAAGCCGGCGTGACCTATTACGACGTGCCGCAATCGTTCGGCATGACGCCCTATCGCTACACCGTGGTGAACGGCCAGACGATACTGGTCGAACCGCGTTCGCGCCGCATCGTTCAGGTGGTCGATTGACCTTCAGTAGCCTGAACGATTGGTCCGGGCGCCGCGCAAGCGGATGTGCGCGAGATACGACCGGACAAAAAGCCCCGCCCGGTGTGTCCCCTCCGGGCGGGGTTTTCTTTGGCCCGGATGCGGTGCAGCTTGGTTCGGCTACTCGCGAATTTCCAGCCCCGGCTTCTTCACCACGAGCCGATGAATCTTCTTTCCGGATGAGGCGCTGACTGCCTCTTCATCCAGCAACACCGTCGTCGCCTTCAATTCCGCCAGCACCAAGGCGGAATCGAAGGCCGCGTAAAGCCGTCCCTGCGCGTCGCGTTGATCAGCGCCCTCGGTAACGCGCCAGCTCAGATAGAGAATACCGCTGGGCTTGACGATATCGAGCAGACGGCGAACCGATGCCGCTATCTGCTTGCGGTCGAGATGCATGATCACGGTTTCGCACAGGACGTTATCGAAGGTGCCTACGCCGCGCAGTTCGGGCAATTCGGCATGCGCGAACTTGAACGAGGGATATCGCCGGCGCGCCTCGTTGAGCAGGCCTTCGGAAGGATCGAAGCCCACGGCCGAAAAACCGTTCGCGTGGAGCCAGGCGACTTCGCGGCCGCAGCCGCAGCCGATATCCGCCGAGGTGCCGCCGCGCACGAAAAACCGCTCGACGACCTCCTGCAGGTCGACGGGCGCCGGCTGAGCGAGCCAGTCCTTCGCGAACGCCGCCGCATCCAGTTCGTAAGCGGCGAGCGTCTGACGGTCCATGATCTAGCCTTCGATCTTCGAAAAATCCGCAACCGCGCGGGTCGCCGCGCGGACCTCGTTCAGGAGCTTTAGTCGGTTCTCGCGCACCTTGGGTTCATCGTCATTGACCTTGACCTTGTCGAAGAACGCATCGACCGCCGGACGCAACTTGGCCATCGCGCTCATTGCGCTGGCGAAATCTTCCCTGGCAACGGCGGAGCCGGCTTCGCCCTTGACCTGATCGATCGCGCTGGCGAGCGCCTTTTCCTCAGGCAAATTGTAAAGCCCGGTATCCGGGGCGCCGTCAAACGTGCGCTTGTCCTTTTTCTCCTCGATCGCAAGGATGTTACTCGCGCGCTTGGTCCCTGCAAGCAGGTTCTTGCCGTCGTCGGTGTCAAGGAACTTTCCGAGCGCCTCGACGCGTCGAACAACCAGGAGCAAATCGTCCTGCCCCCCGAGCGAAAACACGGCATCGACGAGATCGTGGCGCGCGCCCTGGTCGCGGAGCTGGACTTTCAGGCGGTCGGCGAAGAAGGCGAGGAGATCGCCCGGAAGTTTCTGGCCGTCGACGATCGCTTCCCTCGGGCGCTTGTTAAGCAAGCCGCCTAGCGCCGAGATAGCCACATTCAGGATCGAGACACGAAGTGCGTTCTCGACGATCAGCCTGATGACACCGAGCGCGGCGCGGCGCAGCGCATAGGGGTCCTTGCTGCCGGTCGGCTTCTCGTCGATTGCCCAGAAGCCAACCAGCGTATCGATCTTGTCCGCCAGTGCGACCGCCACGCTCACCGGATCGGTAGGAACGCGATCGGCGGGGCCTTGCGGCTTGTAATGCTCCTCGCTCGCGGCGGCGACGGTGGCATCCTCGCTCTGGGCCTGCGCGTAATACTTCCCCATCAAGCCCTGCAGCTCGGGAAATTCGCCGACGACTTCAGTGAGCAAATCGGCTTTTGCCAGATGGGCGGCGCGCTTGGCCTTCCCGACATCGGCGCCGACCAGCGGCGCGATCTCCGCCGCCAGCCGCTCGATCCGCTTGATCCGCTCGGCCTGCGTGCCGAGCTTCTCGTGAAACACGATCTGATCGAATTTTGGCAGCCGGCTCTCGAGCTTGGTCTTCAGATCCGTCTCGTAGAAGAATTTCGCGTCCGACAGCCTTGCGCGGATCACGCGCTCGTTGCCGCCGACGATGGTCTTGCCGCCGTCGGTGGCTTCGATGTTGGCGGTGAGGATGAATTTGTTGGTCAGCTTGCCCGTCTTGGGATCGCTGACCACAAAGCATTTCTGGTTGTTGCGGATGGTCGCGCGGATCACCTCGTCCGGGATCGTGAGATACTCTTTATCGAACGATCCCATCAACGCGATCGGCCATTCGACGAGGCCTGCGACCTCGTCCGCCAGCGCCTGGTCCTCGACCAGCTCAAAGCCTTGTGCGAACGCCAACTGTTTTGCGTCGGCCAGGATGATGTCCTTGCGGGCCTGCGGATCGAGAACGACCTTTGCAGCCTTCAGCTTCGCTTCGTAGTCCTCGAAGCGGCGCACGGAGATCGCAGCGGGCGCCATGAAGCGGTGGCCGAACGTGGTCTGCCCGGCTTCGATGCCGTCGACGGAAAACTTCACCACGTCGGGGTCTTCGGTCTCCGGACCAAAGGTCGCGATGATCGAATGCAGCGGCCGCACCCAGGAGAACGAGCCTGACCTGGCCGAACGTTCGCCCCAGCGCATCGATTTCGGCCATGGGAAGGTTCTGATGATGACGGGTAGAATCTCGGCGAGCACGTCGAGCGTGGCGCGTCCCGGCTTTTCGATCAGCGCGATGTAGAAATCGCCCTTCTTCGGGTCGGTCTGGATCTTGGCGTCTTCGATCCGGGCGAGACCCGTGGCCTTCAAGAATCCCTGGATCGCCGCATCGGCGCCGCCGACGCGCGGGCCGCGGCGTTCTTCCTTCAGATCGGATTGCCGCGCCGGGATGCCGTGCACGGTCAGCGCCAGCCGCCGCGGCGTCGCGAACGCTTTTGCGCCCTCATAGACGAGGCCTTCGGCAACGAGCTTGTCGGTGACCATGCGGCGCAGATCGTCCGCCGCCTTCGCCTGCATGCGCGCGGGGATTTCTTCGGAGAACAGCTCCAGCAGAAGATCAGGCATCAGATCGCCCTGCCCGCTTCGGTGTGTACCCAGGCTTCGCCGCAGGCCTTTGCCAGTTCGCGCACCCGCATGATGTAGCTCTGCCGCTCGGTCACAGAGATCACGCCGCGCGCATCCAGGAGATTGAAAACGTGGCTCGCCTTGATGCACTGGTCATAGGCCGGCAGCGCCATCAGATGTTCTTTCTGGTTGCCGCCCTCGCGCCACCCGACGGCGAGATACTTTTTGCAGGCGTCTTCCGCCATCCTGAACTGCTCGAACAGCATCATGGTGTCGGCATATTCGAAATTGTGCCGCGAATATTCCTGCTCGGCCTGCAGGAACACGTCGCCATAGGTGACCTTGTCGGCGCCGTCACGGCCATTAAAATTAAGATCGTAGACGCGGTCGACGCCCTGCACATACATCGCAAGACGCTCGAGCCCATAGGTGAGCTCGCCGGCAACCGGCGCGCATTCGACGCCCGCGACCTGCTGGAAGTAGGTGAACTGGCTGACTTCCATGCCGTCGCACCAGCACTCCCAACCCAGTCCCCACGCGCCGAGCGTCGGGCTCTCCCAATCGTCCTCGACGAAGCGGATATCGTGCAGGCTGGAATCGATGCCGATCGCGGCCAGCGACTTCAGGTACAGGTCCTGAAGGTTCGGCGGCGACGGCTTCATGATCACCTGAAACTGATAATAGTGCTGCATCCGGTTGGGATTTTCGCCGTAACGGCCGTCCTTGGGCCGCCGCGAGGGCTGCACATAGGCCGCGTTCCAGCGCTTCGGACCGAGCGCGCGCAGCGTCGTCGCAGGATGGAACGTGCCGGCGCCCATTTCCATGTCGTAGGGCTGCAGGATCACGCAGCCCTGCTCTGCCCAGAACCGTTGCAGGGCGAGGATGAAGCCCTGGAACGAACGTTCCGGGCGCATATGGGCAGGAAGTGCGTCCATCGGCAGTGTCGGTCTCGCGAAGGGGGGTTTAAGAGCGCGGGACCGTATCGACGCGGCGGCAGGGAATCAAGGCGATGGGCGGCGGATGTCGCTCTCCGTCATTCCGGGGCGCGCATCAGCGCGAACTATGGGGCGCCCTTGCGCCCCTGAGAATCTCGAGATTCCGGGTTCGATGCTTCGCACCGCCCCGGAATGACGAAAGGTTAACCCGGCCGATAAGCTCCGGTGACGGGGTCGCGGCGCAGCGTCGGAATATCGCCCGTCTGGGTCTCGGCGACGCGTGCCAGGCGCGCCTCTTCCAACTCCCTGTTGATGCGGACGGCGGTCTTGTAGGCCCATCGGACCACGGCGAGCCCACCCAGGGCACCCGCGAATGCGATCAGCGGCGGCATCGGTCGATCCTTGTCGTTCACGTGTCAGCCCCCAATGGGTGCATTGTCGCCCAAGCCGGCCTGCGCCGCAATTCCGCTTTTGGGACTAAATGGCGCGGCTCGATGACCTGCAGTTGATTTCTAGAACCCGAATTTGGCCCAAATCGCCCGGGTCTCGAGCGCCGAAATCAGGTCATCCGGCAGTCCCCCGATACCGTCGAATGCGGCCAGCGAACCCGCTCCCGGCGACCTGCGGCCCAACAGCCCGGACAGCATGCCGCTGGCGGGCGCAATGACAGGCGTCAGCACCTTCTCACCGTAACGCTCGCGCAGCGTCGACCTGATATCGCCGATCTTGTCCGCAAGACCCAGCGACACGGACTTCTCGCCCGCCCAGTACTCGCCGGTGAACAAGACGTCCTCGGTTCCCTTGAGCCGCGCACCGCGGCTCCCCTTGACCAGCGCGATGAAGATGGCGTGGATCTCGCGCTGAAGCGCCTTCAGGCGCGCCACGTCATCGGGATCTTCGGGCAAGAACGGATCGAGCATCGCCTTGTGCTCGCCTGCCGTGTAAAGCCGCCGCTCGACGCCAATTCGCTTGAGCAGGTCCTGAAAACCGAAACTGCCGCCGACCACGCCGATCGAGCCGAGGATCGAGGACGGATCGCAGAATATCTCGTCGCCGGCGCAGGCGATCATGTAGCCGCCGGAGGCCGCGACGTCCTCGACGAACACCAGCACCGGCAGTTTCTTTTCCGCGGCAAGCTGCCTGATCCGCAAATAGATCTGCCGCGATTGCACCGGCGAACCGCCGGGCGAATTGATCACCAGCGCCACCGCCTTGGCGTGTTTGGTGGCGAAAGCGCGCTCCAGCGTCTTGGCGATGCCCGCCAGCGTCAGGCCCGGCCGCAACGGCGTCACCGCGCCGATGACACCCGACAGGCGGACCACCGGGACGACGGCAGCGTCGCGCCGGAATTTTGCCGGAATGAGTTGCTTCACCCTGTCAATGAGGTTCGGCAATCCCGCGCGATCACTTAATTGTTCACTCATGCCGTTACCTCGAATTAACCATTTTTTATCGCGCCAGTGTCATTGCAAAGGCCGGAACGCCTTTTGCATTGCAGACGTTAAAGCTGCAATGGCGCAGCGGAGACTGACATGAAAATCTACCTGCTGATAATGCTCATCGGCAGCCTTCTGGCCGCGATCCACTTTACATCGGCACCCAAACAACAGTCAGAGACGCTTCCGCAATAGCGTCCTGTTCCTAAAAATGGGCGTGCGAGCCACCGTTACGGGGACGCGAGCGGCAAGCTCCCCTTCCCGGCTAAAATCTCCTGCACTCTTTTATTGGGCGCGCCCTGCTCGTCATTGAGCATCAGGGCGGGATGGATTTGTGTCGGCGTCCGCCCACCCTTGGTGGCGCGAACCAGGACGCGATTGGCAGGTGCCCGCGGCTCGCCGTGAACCGGCAGGAGCTGCAAGCTCCCGAAACCGTGATCGAGCGCCGAGAGCACCTCGGCAATTCCATCGGCGCGCCAGACCAGCGTCAACGCTCCCCTCGATTTGAGAATGCGCCGCGCGGCGTGAACCCATTTCGAGAGCGTCGTTGCGGTCGCCATATGCGCGGTCCCGCGCGCCGTGTCCGGCGAGACGCGATGCCGCGCGGGATCGTTGAAGGGCGGGTTCATCAGCACCGCATCGACGCTGTCAGGCGCTAATCCGGCAGCGGCAAAAGCCGAGGCATCGGCTTCCACATCGAGCACGATCACGTCAGCGTGAATCGCATTGGCATCCGCATTGGCGCGCGCAAGCCCTGCCAGCGCGGCATCGATCTCGACCAGGACGAGATCGATGCCGGTCACGCGCCTGGCGACCGCCAGGCCCGCGGCCCCGACGCCGGCGCCGAGATCGACCACGCGGTCGCCCGAACGGGCTGGCGTCGCCGCCGCCAGCAGCACCGCATCGTGACCGGCGCGATGTCCGGATTTTAGTTGCATCAAACGCAATTGCCCGCCGAGAAACGCATCTTCGGTGAGTTCGAGTACCGGGTCAGTCATCGGGGCGCAATTCGTGAGCCAGGCCCGCCTCGGCCAGCAACTGGCGGGCCGCGCGATTGTCATCCTCGTGAACCAGGATGCGGCGTGGCAGGATGCCGAGCGATCCCTCGATGACGCTCATGTTCTGATCCAGCACCAGATGATGGATATTGGCGCCGTCGAGCAGCGCGCCGACTGCGGAAACCAGCACGATATCGTTGGTCCTGACCAATTCCCGCAAGGGACGCTCTCCTTTTCGCCCGGGTGCGACAGCGGCACCGGGTCTGTCAACCGCTACGTGCCCTTGCCGCCTTAGCCGGCACTTTCTATTGTAGAACAAGGATAGTGCGAATTGGCCAAAATTGGAGACCCGCGTGGCGGTTATTGTACCCTTCGAAAGCCCGAACGCTTCGATCGACGCGCTGGTCGGGCTTGTCGCCGCCGACATGGAGCGGGTCAACGCCACGATCCTGTCGCGGACGGGGTCGGAAGTCACCATGATTCCGGAAGTCGCCAACCACCTGATCTCGTCGGGCGGCAAACGTCTCCGCCCGATGCTGACGCTGGCGATGGCAAACCTCACCGGCTATTCCGGCGACGGCCATATCAAGCTCGCGGCTTCCGTCGAATTCATGCACACCGCGACGCTGTTGCATGATGACGTGGTCGACGAGAGCGAGCTGCGCCGCGGCAAGCTGTCGGCGCGGATGCTGTGGGGCAATGAGGCGAGCGTGCTGGTCGGCGACTTCCTGCTCGGCCAGGCTTTTCGCATGATGGTCGAGGTCGGCTCGCTGCGCGCGCTGGACATTCTCTCCTCCGCCGCGGCCACCATCGCCGAAGGCGAAGTGATGCAGCTTGCGGCCGCCAAGAACACCGCGACCACCGAGGACGAATACCTCGCCGTCATCCGAGGCAAGACCGCCGAACTGTTTGCCGCGGCTTGCGAGGTCGGGCCCGTGATCGCCAACCGGCCGAAGGCCGAGCAGACCGCGTGCCGCTCGGTCGGCATGAATCTCGGCATCGCGTTCCAGCTCGTCGACGACGTGCTGGACTATGGCGGCAAGGCCGCGAAACTCGGCAAGAACATCGGCGATGATTTCCGCGAGGGCAAGATCACGCTGCCGGTGGTGCTGGCGTTCCGCCGCGGCAATGACGGCGAGCGCAAGTTCTGGGTCAAGGCGTTGGAGCGTGGCGAGATCGGCGACAGCGACCTCGATCATGCCATCGGGTTGATGACCAAGCACCGCGCGCTGGAAGACACGATCAGCCGCGCCCAGCACTACGGCGCGATGGCCGTCGACGCGCTGGCGCTGTTCCCGGCCTCGCCGATGAAGACTGCGCTGGAGCAGGTCGTGGCGTTCTGTCTGGCGAGATCGCATTAACGCGCACCGCCGTCATTGCCTGCGACAAACGCGAAGCGTTTGCGCAAGGGAGCGAAGCGACGAAGCAATCCATGCTTCCTTTGCGGCCCAATGGATTGCTTCGCTTCGCTCGCAATGACGCCGCTACTATCATTCACGCCGTTGGCAGCCTATTGATGGGTTTCGCTTCGCTCTACCCATCCTACAAGAGAGATCGCATTGAACGGCACCAGTTTCACGTTGTTTCTCCTGGCCGCGCTTGTCATCGCCGCTGTCCCCGGTCCTGGAATCTTCTACGTCGCCGCGAGGACGCTGTCGGGCGGCAAGCGAGCCGGCATCGCGTCGACGTTCGGGACGGCGCTCGGCGGGCTCGTGCATGTGATCGCGGGCGCGCTTGGCGTCTCGGCGATCATCCTTGCCAGTGCCGAGCTGTTCACCGTACTCAAATTCGCAGGCGCGCTCTATCTGGTCTGGCTTGGCCTCAAGACGTTTCGCGAGGCGCGCGATCTGCTGCCGCAACAGGCCATCGCTGCCGGTACAGAACGGGTGTTTCGGGAAGGCGTGCTGGTCGAAGCCCTCAACCCGAAGACCGCGGCCTTCTTTCTGGCTTTCATTCCGCAATTCCTCGACCCGGCCGGCGGCTACCCTGCGCTCCAGTTCATCGCGCTCGGCCTGATCTCGGTGGCGCTCAACACGCTGGCCGATGTCGTCGTGGTGATGCTGGCCGCGACGGCGCGCGCCGGTCTCACGCGCAATCCGAATCTGCTTCAACGATTGCGGCAGGGCTCGGGGCTGTTCATCGCAAGCCTTGGTATTTCGCTGGCGCTGGCGCGGCGGCCAGCGAGCTAGCCGTAGGGTGGGCAAAGGCGCTCTTGCGCCGTGCCCACCATCAACAATTTCACTCGGAATGGTGGGCACGCTTCGCTTTGCCCACCTACGAAATCGAGCTAACTCAGCGTTCCCGCATGCACCCACCATCCGGGGTGATCGCGCCGGATCTTCTCCGCCGCGCGGCCGGCTTCGGCGGTGTTCTCGTAGATCGCAAAGCAGGTGGCGCCCGATCCGGACATCCGCGCCAGCCAGGCGCCGTTGGTCGCGTTGAGCGCCGCGATGACGTCACCGATCACGGGCTGGACGCGCATGGCCGGCGCTTCCAGATCGTTGGAACTGGCGGCGAGTGCTTCAACCCAGTCCTCGAGCGATGCTACCCCGTCGGGCCAGTGGTCCTGCAGCAGCACGTCGGTGGCGCCGACCAGCAATTCGCCGTTGCGCAGGCCCAGCGCGGCAAAGACGTCCTTGGTCGCGACGGGAACGCCGGGATTGACCATCACGCAGGGCATTTTCGGCAGGTTCAGCGGCTGCAGCGTTTCGCCGACGCCGGTCATGACGCAGCCGCGTGAGTTGACGCAGACCGGTACATCGGCGCCGGTCAGTTCCGCGACCTCGATGATGCGGGGATCGTCGAGCGCGAGCCCGTTCAATTGCGAAAGCAGCCGCAACGCCGCCGCGGCATCGGCCGAACCTCCGCCGATTCCGGCCGCCACCGGCAAGACCTTGTCGAGCGAGAAGCTGCCGGCCTTCATATTTGGTACGCGCTCGGCCAGCAGGCGCGCGGCCTTGAGCACCAGATTGTCCGACGTCTCGCCGCAAGCCAGCGCCAGCGGCCCGGACATCTTCAATTCCAGATTCGAACCCGGCGTCAATGTCAGCCGGTCGGCGCAGTCGGCGAACGCCACCACGCTTTCGAGATCATGAAAGCCGTCCGCACGACGGCCGTTCACCTGCAAGGTCAGGTTGACCTTGGCGCGCGCCTCATCACTCAATGCCGGCATTACCGAACAGCCCCCAAAGTCCTTGTCTCAGCCGCCCCTGCCGTCTTCTTTCTTCTTGTCGGCGGAAGCCGCAGAAGAGGTGTCTTCGGGCAGACCGTTGGCGATCTTGGCCTCGATCTTCGGCAATTCCTCCGCCTCGGGCTTGAGGTCGCGGGCATGGGCCCACTGGAATTTGGCTTCCAGCGTGCGCCCGACGCGCCAATAGGCATCGCCGAGATGGTCGTTGATGGTCGGATCCTCGGGCTTGAGATCGATCGCACGCTCGAGATTCTTCACCGCGTCCTCAAAATTACCGATCCGGTAAAACGCCCAGCCCAGCGAATCCACGATGTAGCCGTCGTCGGGGCGCTGATCGACGGCGCGCCTGATCATCTTCATGCCTTCGTCGAGGTTGATGCCCTGATCGATCCAGGAATAGCCGAGATAGTTGAGGACATGCGGCTGCTCGGGCTGCAGCTCCAGCGCCTTGCGCATGTCGGTCTCGGCCTTGCTCCACTGCTTGGAACGTTCCTCGCAAATGCCACGATAATAATAGGTGACCCAGGTGTTCTTGTCGGTCACCCCGGGCATCGCATCGATCGCCAGCGAATAGGTGTTGGCGCAATCGTTGAATTTCTTTCGGCCGCGCTCGATGTTGCCGAGCGCCATGATGGCCTCGATATCTTTCGGAGCTTCCCCAGTGACGCCCTTCAGGATCTTGATCGCCTCTTCGCTACGGTCGGCGGCGTCGAGATTGGTGGCAAGCTGGATCTGCGCATTGCGCTTGAGCGGCGAACTGGCCGGCATGCGCTCGTAGACCTTGATCGCCATCTGGGGCTTCTTCACAGACTCATAGAGATCGGCGAGCGACAGCAGCGCCAGCGGATGATTGGGCTGCAGGTAGAGCGCGAGCTGCAGATAGACCAGCGCCAAATCCTCGCCACCGCGGCGGGTCAGCGTGGCGCCGATGCCGTACAGCGCCTCGGCTGCGCCGGCCTGCGCCGAATCGACCAGCGGCGACATCTTTTTGCCGGCCCGGGTGTCACGCAGCCCTTCCTGCACCAGCGGATGCCGCGGCAGCTTTTTGTCGAACGCCTCGTAAATGCCGGCCGCCGCCGCGCCGTCCTTGTTGCGCGACAACCAGCGCGCATAGGCGTCGGACACGCGCAGCATCGAATCGTCGAGCTTGTAGGCGCGCTCGAACCGCGTGCCGGCATCCTTGTCCTTGCCCGATATTTCCAGGATCATCCCGGTGTGGAGATCCTTGAAGATCGGATACCATTCGGGGCCGGTCAGCTTGTCGATACCTGCAACCGCCGCCTTGGCATCGCCCGCGCCGTAGCTCGCCCATCCCGACAGCAGCGTCGCCACCAGGTCGGTAATCGGTCCGCGGATCGACTGGTTGATGTTGAGCTGCGCGGCGGGATATTTCTTCTGCTTGAGGTCGCGGACGCCGACCACCAGCCGCGCGACGCGGTTCGCCTTGTCCATCGTCAGGATGCGATCGGCGAGCTTGACCGCTTCATCGATGTCGCCATCGGCAAGCGAGGAGATGAAGGCGCGGTCCAAAAGTTCGTTGTTCTTCGGATCGGTGCGCAGCGCGGAGCGATAGAACGCCGCGGCCGAAGCCGCGTCGCGCTCGACGCTGGCGTGGCGCGCGGCCAGATAGCTGCCGGACGTCGTCAGCGATTTCAGATCGGCCTTGCTGGGGAATTGCGCGGCGTTATCGCCCGTGTGTTCGGGCGTCTGGGCCAAAACCGCAGCCGGTGCGGCCAGTGCGGCGAGAGTAATTGCGGCGAAGGTCCAACGATTCATACGAGTGGAAAGCATCACGTTCGCCTTGCTCCAGGATGTATGGCGGGATCGTTACGATCGGTCTCGAATGCAAACCCAAGCGGCGGCATCTCGGGCAGCGACAATGCCGCTTTTGGCCCTCAACCGCAAGGATACGGGTTGGCGAATCGATTGGCAGATTAGGCCCTTGAGGCTTCGATTTAGCCAGCTCAACCCGGAAACGCTTTTACTATGGCGGTATCGTGGCCGGAGGCGGTATCACCCTCCTCCAGCTCACGCAATCGTGGTCTACGGCCTCGCTACATACCCTGGTAGTTGGGCCCGCCGCCGCCCTCGGGCGGAACCCAGGTGATATTGCCGTTCGGGTCCTTCACGTCGCAGGTTTTGCAGTGGACGCAGTTCTGGGCGTTGATCTGGAAGCGCGGACCTGAGGTTTCCTCGACCCATTCGTAGACGCCGGCCGGGCAATAGCGGTTCGACGGACCGGCATAGACATCGTGCTCGGACGCCTTCTGCAGGTTCATGTCGGCGACCTTGAGATGAACCGGCTGGTCCTCTTCATGATTGGTATTGGAAAGGAACACCGACGACAGCTTGTCGAAAGTCAACTTGCCGTCCGGCTTGGGATAGGCGATCGGGGTGTGCGCCTTCGCCGCATCCAGCGTCTTGCGGTCGGGCTTGGCGTGCGACTGGGTTCCGAACAGCGAGAAGCCCAGCGTGTTGCACCACATGTCGAAGCCGCCGAGCGCGACGCCGATGATGGTGCCGAACTTCGACCACAGCGGCTTGACGTTACGAACCCGGTGCAGGTCTCGGCCGACGGCGGAATCCCGCCAGGCGTTCTCATA
Source organism: Bradyrhizobium algeriense (assembly GCF_036924595.1). Classification (NCBI taxonomy): domain Bacteria; kingdom Pseudomonadati; phylum Pseudomonadota; class Alphaproteobacteria; order Hyphomicrobiales; family Nitrobacteraceae; genus Bradyrhizobium; species Bradyrhizobium algeriense. The sequence goes on from NZ_JAZHRV010000001.1 coordinate 5,355,138, forward strand.
TTCGACCAGTTCGTCGTTGGCGCGCCCGGCGGTAAGCGCTGCGGCGACATGTTCGGCGGCGAGCATGCCGCTGCCCATCGCATTGTGCACGCCCTTGATGCGCGGCACGTTGACGAAGCCGGCGGCGCAGCCGATCAGCGCACCACCCGGGAAACTCAGACGCGGCACCGACTGATAGCCGCCCTCAGTAATGGCGCGCGCGCCATAGGAAAGCCGCTTGCCGCCTTCGAACACGGTGCGAATCGAAGGATGGGTCTTGAAGCGCTGGAATTCGTCGAACGGCGACAGATACGGATCGTCGTAATTGAGATGCACGACGAAGCCGACCGCCACCTTGTTGTCGTCGTAGTGGTAGAGGAATGAGCCGCCGCCAGTCGAATTGTTGAGCGGCCAGCCGAACGAATGCTGGATCAGGCCCTTCTGGTGTTTTGCGGGATCGATCTCCCAGACTTCCTTCAGCCCGATGCCGAATTTCGACGGCTCACTCTTGGCGTCGAGCGAGTATTTCGCGATCAACTGCTTGCTCAGGCTGCCGCGCGCACCTTCGGCGAACAGCGTGTACTTGCCCAGCAGTTCCATGCCGCGCGTGAAAGAATCCTTGAGGCTGCCATCCCTGGCAATGCCCATGTCGCCGGTCGCGATACCTCGCACCGCTCCGTTGTCATCATAAAGTACCTCGGCCGCGGCAAAGCCCGGATAGATTTCGACGCCGAGCGCCTCCGCCTTCGGCCCCAGCCAGCGGCAGACATCGCCGAGCGAGCCGATATAGCAGTGATGGTTATTCATCAGCGGCGGCATGGCGAAGTTCGGCAGCCGGATCGCGCTGGTTGCGGTGGTCCAGTAGAAGCGATCGTCCTTGACCTGCGTCTTCAGCGGACAATCCGCGTCCTCACGCCAGTCCGGGATCAGTTTGTCGAGGGACACCGGATCGATCACGGCGCCTGAGAGAATATGCGCGCCGACTTCGGAACCCTTCTCCACCACGACGATGCTGAGATCGGCATTGAGCTGCTTCAGCCGGATCGCCGCGGCAAGGCCCGACGGCCCGGCGCCGACGATCACGACGTCGAATTCCATGGATTCGCGGGGAGGAAGTTCTTCTGCACTCATGATCTGATCTCAGCCCGATTGAGAACGGCTCTAAAGGCTGGTTGTTTCCGATTTTTGCGCCGATAACAACCATGGAAATGCGAGGCGAGGCGTTTCACGCCGGCGCGATCCATATTAGATTGGCATAATGGATTTGATCCCCGAACCCGCGCCTAATATCAGGCAATTGCTGGCCTTTTATCTGGAGGCCGGGGTCGATTGCGCGTTGACGGAGGCGCCGGTCGATCGGCTGAGCGAGCCCGACGCCCCGATAGCCCCCGTCCCGGTCCGCGAGACGACGCCAGCCCGCCCGATCAGGGAAGTGCCCGCCGCGACGCCGGCGGTTCCGCGCAGCGAAATAGCGCCCCCGCCGGAAGCGGCGATCGCCATCGCGCGCGAAGCGGCGCGAACGGCGCCGACGCTGGAAGCGCTGTGCACGCTCCTGGAAAATTTCGAGGGCTGCGCGCTGAAAAACACCGCGACGCGGCTGGTGTTTGCCGACGGCAATCCGCAGGCGCGCATCATGTTCGTCGGTGAGGCGCCCGGGCGGGACGAAGACATCGAGGGCCTGCCCTTTGTCGGGCGTTCCGGCAAATTGCTCGACCGGATGATCGCGGCGATCGGGCTCGACCGCAGCAAGGCCTATATCGCCAACGTGATCCCCTGGCGACCGCCCGGCAACCGGACGCCGACGCCGCAGGAAACGCAAATCTGCCTGCCGTTCATCCAGCGGCAGATCGAGCTCGTGAACCCGGACGTGCTGGTGACGCTCGGCAATCCCTCGACGCAAACGCTGCTGTCAACCCGCGAGGGCATCATGAGGACCCGCGGGAAATGGTTCGACTACGACACCGGCACCCGCACCATCCGCGCCATGGCGACGTTCCATCCGGCCTACCTGTTGCGGTCGCCCTCCTACAAGCGGATGTCGTGGCAGGATCTGCGCGCGATTGCAAAGGCACTTGAGCAGACAGTGTCTCCCTCATCTTGAGGAGCCCGCAAAGCGGGCGTCTCGAAGGATGGGCCGAGGGACCGACTACGGCGCCTTCGGCCGCACGATGGCCCAGCCGACGCGCAACAGCGGCTGGCGGCCGTTCACCATCCATTCGAAAGCGCGCGGCACTTCCGGCACCAGGCCCGGAAAGCGTTGCGCGATCTCGGGAGGCGGCGTGCCTGAGGTGTCGGAGGCGCGCCAGACCACGACGCCGCCGGTCTCGCTGAATTTCGCCGCCGACAGCCACGGCGTTCGTTCCGGCGTGGCGTCGAGCAACAGATGCGGGCGCCCGGCGCTCATCGCGATGAAACTCGCCAGTTGCGGATCGCCGGCTACCGCGCGCAGCCGCTGGTTGGTTCGCCGTTCGAAATTGTCGCCGAAGAAATGCGCAATCGCCTTCGCCGGCAACGCGGTCGGCACTTCGGCAGCGCCGGTCCACGGCAGAACAAACGCGGTCGCGATCACCGCGACAGCGGGAGCGGCGACCGCCGCGGCCCAGACCGTGCGCAACATGCGCTGACGCCGCAGGTGAATCAGATCGCCGGTCGCCACGATCACGGCAAGCCCCGACATTAGCAATGCAACGCCCGCGCCGCCCACGACGTGGTCGAAATTGAACAGCCCGGCCAGGAAACTTCCGAGCAGCGCCGGGGCGATGGCGAAGAAATAGACGAAGTCGCGCGCCAGCGGATCGACCGGCGGCCGATAGATGATCGGCGCTTCCCCGGCATTGCGGGCGAACCAGCCGGAATTGAGGATTGCCAGCAGCACGATGGCGGACATCGCCAGCGCCAGGCCGATGAGCAGCCCACCCCATTGCAGGACGCGCGCGCCAAGATCGGAGATCGCGGGCCATGGCGGCATGGCGAGTGCGTCGGCGCGGAGCAGCCAGATCAGATAGGGTAACACCAGGACGGCGATCACGAGCAGCGCATAGAGCGGGTCGAGCGACATCAAGACCCGCCGCCCCCGCACGGTGGCAACGGCAAATCCGGCGAGCAGCAGCAATATTCCGGGCGCGGCCGACGTCGTCAGCAGCAGCAGCCCGGCCTCGATCGACCAGGCGAACCACGCATTGCGCCGGTTCTGGCCGATCAATTGCCAGGAATGCAGCAAAAGCAGCGCCCACAGCGGGCGTGCCAGCACCAGCGGGCCGAACTCGACGCCGGGCGAGCTGAACGCCACCACCGTCAGCGAGAGCAGGACCGCGAGCACCGCCTGCTGCCCGCCGACGATCGCGCGGGCCAGTTGATAATAGACCCAGAAGGTGACGACGGCGCAGGCCTGCGCCAGCAGATAGACGCCGAACATGTTGTTGCCGGCGGCTCGGAAAGCAATGTCAGCGAGCCAGAACGCCAGCGGCGGACCGAGCCAGGTTCCGACCTGGTACTCCCGGCCGAAGGCCAGCACGGTCGCAAGGTCGCCGGGCGGACTCGGATAGAGCAGCATCGGCAGGATCAGCCAAAGCCCGGCCTGGGCCAGCACCACGATCCAGACCACCAGGCGCGGCCGGGCGCGGATCAGTTCGACAACGAGCGAGGTGAAGCGCATGAAACGTCCGAATGCCGGGCCGGGCAGCCCTGTCCCCCAGGGACGTTTGATAGAGCGCAGGAGCCGCCGAGGCAACCGGCCTCAGATCGTGACTGAAATCTCGGAAGTAATCTCTCCGTCCACGGCAAAGAGATCGGGTTCGACCGTCTCTTGGGCCGTCTCGGGGTAATGTTTCAGCCGCGCGGCGATCACCGGCGCGAAAAACCGGCGGTGGTGGATGCTCGGGCCTAACCGGTCCAGCGCCTCGCGATGTTCCGGCACGGCGTAGCCCTTGTGGGTTTCGAAGCCGTAGCCCGGGCAATCCAGCGCCAATGCGCACATCAGGCGGTCGCGCGTTACCTTGGCGATGATCGAGGCGGCTGCAATCGACATGACGATGCCGTCGCCGCCGATTACTGCATCGCAGTCGCAGGGCACGTCGATCTTGTCGCGGCCATCGACAAACACATGCTGCGGCATTTCGGGCAGCGCGCGCACGGCCCGCGCCAGCGCCCAGAGCGAGGCGCGCAGGATATTGTCGCGATCGATCCGCGCCGGCGAGGCAAAGGCGACCGCAAAGGACGATGTCGCGCAGATTTCCTCGAACAGTTCCTCGCGGCGCTCGGCGGTCAGCCGCTTGGAATCGTCGATCCCTTTGGGAATTCGCCTGGGGTCGAGCACGACGGCGGCCGCCACCACCGGACCTGCCAGCGGACCGCGGCCGGCCTCGTCGCAGCCGGCCACCGGCCAGACGCCACGCTTGATCAGCGCTCTTTCGCGGCGAAAGCTCGGCGGCGCGACTGCGATTACGCCCTTGAGCGGCTCGGCCTGTTCCATGCCAGCCTTCTTGTCGGTCTTTTTGGTGTTTTTCTTGGCGGACTTGTCCCGAATCATGCCGGGATCGTGCGAAAGCGCGCGCCCGGGCGCAACCGGAAACCCGGCACAATTCCCGTTATTCAGCGCGCCGCCGTTGCCACTCCGCGGCCTCAATCACATAAACGCTCCGACTTCCGCGTTCGGGATCCGCAATCGTCTCCTGATAGCGCATTCCGAGCTTCTCGAGCGCATGAATGGACGGTGCATTTCGCGGATCGACCAGCCCGAGCAATCTGCCGCATTTGAGTTGCTCGAACCCAAAGGCAAGCTGCGCCTCGCCGATTTCGGTTGCGATCCCCTTGCCCCATGCCCGGCGCGCAAGGACAAACCCGATCTCAAAATCGTCGGCTCCCAGCGCGTTGCATGGGGACAAGCCGGCAAAGCCGATGATATCGCCCGCGGGCTTTTCCATCAGAACCGCCATCCCCGTGAGGCTGACACCGAAGGTGAAGAACCTCCGGATGAAATCTTCGGCCGCGTCCCGTGCCATCGTCGCTCCGGAAAATGCAAAGCGCATGACATCGCTGTCGGCGAAGACCAGATTCTGCAGAGTAGATATATCCTCTTCGACCACAGCGCGCAGAATCAGGCGCGGCGTCGTCAAGATGACGAGCGGCTGCTTTTCCGATAGCGGTGCGGGCTTCTGGTTCATCAAGCTGCAATACCGCAACTTGCCGGCAGAGAGAAGCGGCGCGGCCATCGCATCGTGGGTTTTAATCCGGCAGATGAACCCGCCGGTCGTTGCCAACCTCGATGCCGGGCGCGACCACGACTTCCCAGGGATGGTTGTCGGGATCGCCGAAATAGCCGGAGTAACCGCCGTACTCGGTCTTGTGTGCGGACTTCAATAGCGACGCGCCGCAGGAGATGGCGAAATCCAGCACGATGTCGACCTCCTCGACGGAGCCGCAATTCCAGGCGAGCGTCGTTCCGCGAAAGGTTTTCGGCCGCGGCTGATCCGGCAGTGTGGCGTCACGGGCGAGTTGATCCCACGGGAAAAGCGCGATCAGCGTGCCGCCAGTGTCGAAGAAAGCGACCGCCTCGCCGGTTGCCTGCATTTTTCGGGCAAAGCCGAGCGCTTCGTAAAACGCGATACTGGCGCGCATGTCGGTTACGCCGAGCGTGATGACCGTGAACCGGGGGGTTGGCGCTTTGGTATTCATGCTACTCTCCTATCCGTCATTGCCTGCGACAAACGCGAAGCGTTTGCGCAAGGGAGCGTAAGCGACGAAGCAATCCATTGTTCCGTGGCGACATGGATTGCTTCCGCCTTCGCTCTTCGAGCTACGGCGGACAAGTCGCTTGCGCCCGAATGACGGCTTCTAGAACAAACTCAGTTGCTGTCCGCTTCGCTTCGGCTTGATGAAATGATCGGTCGTCAGCTTCGAGCGGCGCTTGTTGAGGCCGAGCTTTTCGCAAGCGATTTCGAACCGCCGCCCGATCATCCAGGCCATCGGGCCGGTACCCTTCATCCGCGTGCCCCATTGCGAGTCATAGTCGCGCCCGCCGCGCATGTCGCGGATCAGGGTGAAGACGTGACGGTAACGGTCGGGATAGTTCGCCATCAGCCATTCGCGAAACAGGTCGCGCACTTCCAGCGGCAGCCGCAGCAGCACGTAGCTTGCTTCCTTGACGCCGGCATGGGCTGCGGCATCGAGAATGCGTTCGATCTCGGAATCGTTCAGCGCGGGGATGACAGGCGCGACCATCACGGTCGCGGGAATGCCGGCCTCCGACAATTGCCGCAGCGCCTCCAGCCGCTTCGGCGGCATCGAGGCGCGCGGCTCCATGGTGCGCGCAAGCTTGGGATCGAGCGTGGTCACGGATATGGCGACCTTGGCCAGATTGCGCTTCGCCATCCGCTGCAGAATATCGATGTCGCGCGTCACCAGCGCCGATTTGGTGACGATGCCGACGGGATGGCCGGCGCGATCGAGCACTTCGAGAATGCCGCGCATGATTTTGTGCTCGCGCTCAATCGGCTGATACGGGTCGGTGTTGGTGCCGATCGCGATCATGCGCGGCTCGTAACCGGAGGCGGCCAGTTCCTTCTCGAGCAGTTCCGGCGCGTCCGGCTTGGCCAGCAGCTTGGATTCGAAATCGAGCCCGGGCGACAATCCGAGAAAGGCGTGGGTCGGCCGCGCGAAGCAGTAGACGCAGCCATGCTCACAGCCGCGATACGGATTAATAGAACGGTCGAACCCGATGTCGGGCGAGTCGTTACGGGTGATGACCTTGCGCGAGGTATCGAGCGATACCGTCGTCTTGAACGGCGGCAGTTCGTCCAGGCTCTGCCAGCCATCGTCGAAGGCGACCCGCGCCTCGGCCTCGAACCGGCCGCTATCGTTGGACTGCGCGCCGCGGCCACGCCGTCGCTGGCCTTCGATGGCGACCGCAAGCTCAGGAAAAGGTGTCGCACCCGCCGGCTCGGAGGGCGCCGTGACCGGCGGGTGCTTGAGGGCATGAGAGGATGCTCGGCTCATGAAGCGAACATAGCACGTCGTAAGAACAAATCAAGAACATCATCGACAACAATCACAACGAAGCGCAAACATCGGAAAAGGGTATTGGCGCCAGTGCCGCAAAAAGCTGCACGCAAGCGGCTGTTTTGATTGTGACAACATGATAACGGTGCGGCGTTTTTCCTCGTTTGAGTCACCGAAGCCTCATCCATGTTGAGCGTGATCATTCCAACCGAAGGGGTCGAGCAGCCCGCCGTCGCAACGCTGGCGGCGCTGGTGCCGGGAGCGGCAGCCGGCGTCATCCGCGAGGTGCTGCTGGTCGACAGGGCCGGCAACGGCGTGATCGAACGGGTGGCCGACGTCGCCGGGTGCCGCTTTCTCGGGTTTGAAGGAACACGCGCCGCGGCGCTGGCCGCAGGCGCGCGGGCGGCGCGCTCGCCATGGCTGATGTTCCTGCACGCCGGCGCGGTGCTCGACAATGGATGGATCGACGAGACCACGCAGTTCATCCAGAACGTATCGAGCAGCGACCGGCCGCGCGCCGGGGTCTTTCGCTATGCCCGCTCGCCCTATGCCGACACGCGGCTGCGCGACGGCTTCAAATTCGTCGCCCGCATGATTACCGGCCCGTCGGCGGAACAAGGCCTCCTGATCGCGCGCGACCATTATGAGCGGCTTGGCGGCTACCGGCCGGATTCGCGCCGTTCCGAGACGCGGCTGTTGCGCCAACTCGGCCGCTCGGCGCGCACCCAGTTGCGCAGCCGGATCATGGTCGTCGCCTAAAAGCGGTACACCGCAGGGCCCAGACACAAAATATCGAAAACAACCCCATGCAAAGTAGAACGGGGCTGGCGCGCCTCGCAGGACGCCTGCCAAATATATACTTGCCAAAGGCAATCATATATTTGACAATGGCAAATATCGAGGAAGCATCATGCCCCAACCGGATTCCGAACGGGACGTCGCGGCGGTTCGCGCCTTCAATCGCTTCTACACCCGCAAGCTCGGCGTGCTGGACCAGCAGCTCGTGAAAAGCCCGTTCTCGCTGAGCGAAGCCCGGGTGCTGTACGAGCTCGCCCACCGCGAAGATCTCTCAGCCAAGGAGATTGGCGCCGAACTGGGCCTCGATGCCGGCTATCTCAGCCGCATCGTGCAGAATTTCGATGAAACCGGGTTGATCAGCCGCGAACCGCTGCCGTCCGACCGCCGGCAATACCGGCTCGGATTGACCGCCAAGGGCCGTCAGGCGTTCGCCAAACTCGAGCGCAATACAAAGGACGACGTTGCGGCGATGCTTGCCGCGCTGACACGCGGCGGCAGGGAGCGCCTGATCGGGGCAATGACGGACATCGAGCGGCTGCTCGGTGATGGCAGTGTAGCGCCAAAGCCGGCGACGCTGCGCGAGCCGCGTCCCGGCGACATGGGATGGGTGGTGCAGAGCCACGGCGCGCTCTACGCCCGCGAATACGGCTGGGATTCCTCGTTCGAGGGGCTCGTCGCCGAGATCGCAGCCAAGTTCCTCAGCTCGTTCGACGCATCGCGGGAACGTTGCTGGATCGCCGAGATCGAGGGAGCGCAGGTCGGCTCGATATTTCTGGTGCGGCACACCGACGATATCGCCAAGCTGCGGCTCTTGCTGGTCGACCCGGCCGGGCGTGGCCAGGGGCTGGGCCATCGGCTGGTCGGCGAATGCATCGCGTTCGCGAAGGCCTGCGGCTATCGCCGGATCACGCTGTGGACCCAGAGCATTCTGGTTGCCGCCCGCAAAATCTATCACGAGGCCGGGTTCAAGCTGGTCGCCACCGAGCCGCACCGCAGTTTCGGTCAAGACCTGATCGGCGAAACCTGGGAACTCGAACTGTGAAGCCGCGGCGTCGCGATATCCCGCGGCGCGTCACGCCGGACCTCCTGGACTTTTACATCAAGCGCGCACATGGGTTGCGCGAAGAGTGGTATCGCAAGATGTGGCACGCGATCTGGTCGCGGCTGGTTTGGCCACGCTAGAATCTTCGTCAGGCCGACGCGCCTTGTGCTTTAGGCCGCCGCAAATGCTCGTCGAGCCGCGGCATGATCTCGACGAAATTGCAGGGACGCGTGCGGTAATCGAGCTGGGCGGCGAGGATGCCGTCCCACGCATCGCGGCAGGCGCCCGGCGATCCCGGCAGGCAGAAGATGAAGGTCGCACCCGCAACGCCGGCAGTGGCGCGGCTTTGCACCGTCGAGGTGCCGATCTTGGCGTGGCTCAGCATGTGGAAGGCGATGGAAAAGCCATCCATCCGCTTCTCGAACAGCGGCTCGACCGCCTCCGGCGTCACGTCGCGGCCGGTAAATCCAGTACCGCCGGTGGTGATGATGGCATCGACGCCCTCGTCGGCGATCCATCGCTTGATGATGACGCGGATCGCATCGATGTCGTCGACGATGATCTCGCGCGCGGCAAGCCGATGACCCGCCGCCGTCAGCCGCTCCGCCAGCGTGGTGCCGGATTTGTCATCGGCCAGCGTGCGGGTGTCGGAGACCGTCAGCACCGCGATGTTGAGCGGCACGAATTGTTTTGATTCATCGATGGAGGACATGACCGCCTCTTCCCGTCGTGCCCGGGCTTGTCCCAGGCATCCACGTTTTCGATTTAAGACTATAGACGTGGATGGCCGGGACAAGCCCGGCCATGACGAATACTTTTCCAGCTTAAGCTACAAAGCGCCTTGGGCAAACGTGTTGCAGGCCTGCACCGTGCCCTGCTGGTAGCCGGTCATGAACCATTGCTTGCGCTGTGCCGCGGAGCCGTGGGTGAAGCTGTCCGGCACCACCCTGCCCGTCGACTGTCGCTGCAGCGTATCGTCGCCGATCGCGGTTGCTGTTTTCAATGCCGCGTCGATGTCGCCGGCTTCGACGAAGCCCGGACGTTTCTTTTCCTCGCGGTTGACCCAGACGCCGGAAAGACAATCCGCCTGCAGTTCGACCTTGACCTGCAGCGCGTTGGCTTCCGCCTTGCTGCCGGCCTGCTGCTGCAGCCGCTGCACCCGCGGCAGGATGCCGAGCAGGTTCTGGATGTGATGTCCCGCTTCATGGGCGATGATATAGGCTGTCGTGAATTTGCAGGTGCTGCCCGAACAGCCGCGAAAGCGCGTCTCGACTTCGCGGAAGAAACCGGTGTCGAGGAAGATCTGCTTGTCCGGCGGGCAGTAGAACGGTCCCATCGCCGACTGCGCCATGCCGCAGCGGCCGCCATTGGTGGCGTTGCGAAACAGCACGATGCGCGGTCCCGTGTAATTCTGTCCGCTGGACTGGAAGATCTCGCTCCAGCGGTCATCGATCTCGCCAAGAATGCCGGCGATCATGCTGCCGACTTCGTCTTTCGGCGCGCCGGTCTTGGCCGGCCCCGACCGGCGATCGGTCTGGTAGGTCGGCGCCTGGTTGCCGCCGGTCAGGATTTCGGCGCCGCCGATCAGGATGCGCGGATCGATTCCGAAAGCATAGCCGACCAGGCCGAGCACGATGATGGTGCCGATGCCGAGCCCGCCGCCGCCCATCGGCAGACCAAAACCGCCACCACCGCCACCCATTCCGCCGCCGCTATCATCGCGACGGTCTTCAATGTCGTCGCTGCGGCGGAAATCATCGTAACGCATGGCGGTATTTCCTCATCCCCGGCTGTTTGCTCGAATACGCAACGCGGCAATCACGTAAAATTTCCATTCCATTAATCAATAGCCCGCCCGGCAAAAACTGCCTAGTGCGCGAGCGGCCGCAATCTCTGCTGGTAATGTAATCGGCAGACTCTCTTCCGCATTCTCTGTCGGCAACAGACTTGGTTAAGTCGATTTTTACTTTGCGGGGTCAATGTATCGCCAGTCGGTTGTTTAGTCCCGCGTCGCCGACAGCGTCGCCTGAGTCAGAGTAATTGAGTCATGGTAGTGTCGCGTCGCGGGGCGTCTGCAAGGGCGCCCCGCACTAAATTTGAGTCTGAGTCCAGCGCTCGCATCGTCGTCGGCGATTGCGTCGCCGAGATGTCGAAGCTTCCGGCTGGTTCCGTCGATCTGGTGTTCGCAGATCCGCCGTATAACCTGCAGCTGAAGGGCGACCTCAAGCGCCCCGATGAATCCCATGTCGATGCCGTCAACAACGATTGGGACAAGTTCTCATCGTTCGCGGCGTATGACGATTTCACCCGCGCCTGGCTGCTGGCCTGTCGCCGGATCATGAAACCGTCGGCAACGCTGTGGGTGATCGGTTCCTATCACAACATTTTCCGCGTCGGCGCGATCATGCAGGACCTCGGCTTCTGGGTCCTCAACGATATCGTCTGGCGCAAGACCAATCCGATGCCGAATTTCCGCGGCCGCCGCTTCACCAATGCCCATGAAACCATGATCTGGGCGGCGCGCGACGAGAAGGCCAAGGGCTATACGTTCAATTACGAAGCCCTGAAGGCCGCCAACGAGGACGTGCAGGCGCGTTCCGACTGGCTGATCCCGCTCTGCACCGGCGAAGAGCGTCTCAAGGGCGCCGACGGCAAGAAAGTGCATCCGACCCAGAAGCCCGAGGGCCTCCTGGCGCGCGTGCTGCTGTCGTCGTCGAAACCCGGCGACCTCGTGATCGATCCCTTCAACGGCACCGGCACGACCGGCGCCGTGGCAAAACGTCTCGGCCGCCGCTACATCGGCTTCGAGCGCGACAAGACCTATGCGAAAGCGGCCGAGGAGCGCATCGCGGCGGTCGAACCGCTGCCCGACGCGACGCTGGCGCCGTTCATGACCGCGCGCGACGCCCCCCGCGTGGCGTTCTCCGAACTGATCGAGCGCGGCATGATTCCGCCCGGCACCAAGCTGGTCGACTCCAAGAAGCGCCATGGCGCACTGGTTCGCGCCGACGGCGCCATCATGCTCGGCGACAAGGTCGGCTCGATCCACCGCATCGGCGCGGTCGCGCAAGGCTCCGGCGCCTGCAACGGCTGGACGTTCTGGCATGTCGAAACCAAGAGCGGCCTGAGGTTGATCGACGAACTGCGCGCCGAAATCCGCTCGGGGATGGCGGCGGGCTGAGCGGCTTCGCCGCAGGACACCTGCGGCGTGTCGCGGCAGGACGCGCCAAAGCACCGCACCGTGCAGACGACCGCGGCTATGCCGCGAAATGCGGCCTGCCTACCCCCTGCGCAACCACCCCGATCAGCCGGCATGGCAGGCCTGTCAGGCACGCGGGTGGTCACGCGCCTTTTCGTCCCTATTTGAGCGGATACCTGCTATATTCATTATCCCAAATGAGATTACTGCCATGCGCACGCGAGGCTCCGAGTCGTTCATCGTGCTGCCACTGCTGCCGATCTTCCTGATCGGCTTGTTTCCAATACTGCTGTTGAGCTTGCTCGGCCCCGCCGGACTGATCATCCTCGGCATCCTGGTCGCCAGCGCGGGCTTGACCGACATTCTCGATGCCAGCGGCACCTTCAGCGAGCAGATCATCGTGCACGGCTATGCGCGAGGATCGGAGCGCACGGGGCAACGAACGGCGCTGCGTTCGGAAATGCGCTTCGCATCCCTCATGATCGCTGCCGGTGCCGGCCTTGCGGTTGCCGGCATAGGCGGTCTGGCGCTGTCGTAGAGAGCGAGCTTCGCTCGTCTCGAGAGCGCCGGCCCGGGCCCGGTCACAAACTCGTCGCTTGCGCATCCCGCAAAAATTTGAGCATGGACGTGACACAAGGCGGCAATGCCGCCCCGTGCCGCAATAAACCGTCCTGCCAAGAAGCAATGGGAGAGAATTCCAAAATGCTCAAATTCTATTTCAACGGATCGCCCAACCCGACCAAGGTCGCCCTCTTCCTCGAGGAAGCCGGCCTCGCCTATCAGCCGGTCGCCGTCGACACCCGCAAGGGTGACCAGTTCAAGCCGGAATATCTCGCCATCAATCCGAACGCCAAGGTGCCCGCGATCGACGACGACGGCGTCAAGGTATTCGACAGCAACGCCATCCTGCTCTACCTCGCCGAAAAGACCGGCAAGTTCCTGCCTGCGAACACGCCCGCCAACCGCGGCGAATTGCTGTCATGGCTGATGTTCGCCGCCACCGGCGTCGGCCCGTATTCCGGCCAGGCCGTCCACTTCAAGCATTTTGCGCCGGAAAAAATCGACTACGCCCATAACCGCTACCAGTTCGAGGCGCAGCGGCATTTTGGCATTCTCAACGATCATCTCGCGAGCCGCCGCTATATGGTCGGCGACACCTATACCATCGTCGACATGGACGTCTGGGGCTGGGCCCGCATGCTCCCCTTCGTTCTCGGCGAGGATGCGGTCGCGAAATATCCCAACGTCAAGCGGCTGGTCGATGAGATCATGGCGCGGCCGGCGGCCGCCAAGGCGATCGCGCTGAAGGATAGCTTCAAGTTCAAGGCCGAGATGGATGACGAAGCCCGCGGCAACATGTTCAAGCACATGTCGGTGAAGGCGGCCTGAATTTCTTCACCCGCCCCTTGAGGGGGCGGGTCGGCGCGACGCGCCGGGGTGGGGTGACGGTCCCTCCACATCCAACAGTGTTCGTGTTGAGAGACCTTCACCCCACCTCGGTTCGCATTTCATGCGAACCGATCCTCCCCCTCCAGGGGAGGATCGGTAGCTTGCGCGTTGACAGATTCGCGCCTCCGCCCACCTGACGAGATCCACGACCTAAGCCGCCGCCACCTTCCGCTCTTGCGGAAACTTCCCCAGCACACGCTCCACCAGCGCGGAATCGCAGTATTCCTTGATCTCCTTGATCTTGCCGTTCTCGATCCGCCAGACCATGCAGTACTGATTGTCGTAGCGCTCCCCGGACTTGGTGACATTGTCCCCGCGGGCTTCGACGACGACGTAATCACCCTCCGCGATAAAATTGAACGCCAGCGTGCGCGGCCGCCCGGCGGCGAGGCGCGACCGCAAATGACCCATCAGGCCGTTCTGGATCGCATCGCGGCCCCTGAATTCGTGCGACCACGAATATTGTCCGGTGACGATCCAGGTCACATCCTCGGCGAGGTTATCGACGAAGGTGGTGCCGCTCCGGTTGGCGGAATCTGTGTAGACCTGCTGCACTAGTTTCTTGTTCGCTTCTGCGCTCATGGCGGCTCTCCTTTGATCTGTGCTGCAGATCATCGCGCGCGGCATGCCATTCTTCCAATCGATAATGAATATGATATATATTCACTCCATGAATTTGAACTCGCTTGACCTCAACCTGCTGGTCGCGCTCGACGCGCTGCTCAGGGAAGTCAATGTCAGCCGCGCCGCGATGCGGATCGGGTTGTCGCAGCCGGCCGCCAGCCATGCGTTGCAGCGGCTGCGCGACCTGATCGGCGATCCCCTTTTGGTTCGCAATGGAGCACGGATGGAGCTGACGCCGCGGGCACAGGCGCTGCGCGCGCCCCTGGCGCAGGCGCTCGATCAGGTGCGCTCCCTGTTCATCGCCGATGAGTTCGACGCCGCGCGAAGCGAACGCCAGTTTCGCCTGATGATGCCGGATCTCGCCGTCGAGCTTTTGATGCCGCCGCTGATGGAGAAGATCACGAAGATAGCGCCGAACGTCCGGATCGACGTCGTGCCGTGGCGGGGACCTGCGATCTTCACCGCGGAGTTCGCCCGCACCATCGACATGGTGATCTCGATCGGCAACGCCTTTACCGGATTTCACCGGCAACGGCTCTACACCGACAGCGACGCGCTCGCGGTGCGGCGGGGCCACCCTATCGGCGCGCGGCTGAAGCGGCCGGACGTGTTTCTCGAGGCGCGCCACGTCGCGGTCGTGATCCGCGGCCAGAGCGAGGACCTGATCGACATCTGGCTGCGCCCCAAGGGCATCGAGCGGCGGATCGCGCTGGTCGTGCCCGGCTATATCGAGGCGCTGCATGTCGCCGCGCGCACCGATCTCGTCGCCTTCGTGCCGCGCCGGCTGATCGGCGCGCTGTCGAAGCAGCTATCGCTGACAACAGTCACGCCACCGCTCGATCCGGGGATCGACGAGCAGTTCATGTTCTACCCGACCCGGGCGCAGATGGACCCTGGTTCGATCTGGCTGCGCAACATCATGCTCGGCATCGGTCGAGAAATGGAGCGCGGGAAAAAGGCTGCGTAGGGTGGGCAAAGCGAAGCGTGCCCACCATCAGGCGTGAGTTGTTTGGGCGGTGGGCACGCTGCGCTTTGCCCACCCTACAAGCTACTATCTCAGGCCTTCACGTCCGCCAGCACCTTCTGCACTGCCGGCCGCTCCGACATCCGCTTGCGGTGAGCGACCACCTTCGGCAGCGCCGCGACATCGACACCGTCGCCCTCCAACCAACCGGCGATCGTGAACAGATAGGGGTCGCACACCGTGTACTGCTCGCCCATTACCCACGGTCCCTTCAGCATGTCGCGCTCGATCAGCGCGAACGCCGCGGCCATGGTTTCCGGCACCTTGCGCTTCATGTCGGCGAACGAGGATTCCTCGACCGCCCAGCGATAGCCGCGCCCCTTGTGCGCATGATTGACGTGCACCGTCGCGCAGAGATAGCTGTTGAAGGACTGCGCCTGCGCGAAGGCGAACGGGTCGTCCGGCATCAGCTTGGCCTGCGGAAAGCTCTGCGCAATGTAGGCGAGGATCGCCGGCGTTTCGGTCAGGGTGCCACGGTCGGTCACCAGCGCCGGCACCCGCCCCTTTGGATTGATCGCAAGATATTGCGGGGTGGTCTGCTGGCCGTTCTTGAAGTCGAGCCGCTCCGCCGCATAGGAGGCGCCGGCCTCCTCCAGAGCGATATGCGAAGCCAGCGCGCAGGTGCCGGGGGCGGTATAGAGCTTGAACATGGTGATCCTCACGGGGGAAGCCGGAGGTTAACCGCGCGCCTGTCCGCCGTCCATCCCCGGAGCGTTGAGGCCCCCCTGCACTACACGCAAGCCAGGGCATGCCGGCCGGCTTGCCCGCAGCCGGCGCATTCACGCCGCCGCGCGGTGCTGAAGCTTTCCCTTGATATAGACGCTGACGATCGTGTCATCGGCGGGATAATGCTCAGGCGCGACCGCCGTGATCTGGGCCTGGATGCATTTCCACGCACCGTTCTCGAACAGGTAGGTGTCGGTATAGGTGGTCATGCCGGTGACTTCATTGCCATCGCGGCGGCGCGTGCATTTGTTGGTGGAACGCACCAGCGCAACGTCGCCGATGACGGTAATGAGTTCGTCACGGACGTCCCAGTACACGACGACCTCGGGATCGAAGGCCGTAGCCCAGTATTTCAGATATGTCGCGCGATCCCACCGCTGGCCCGTGGGCAAGATGCTGATGAAGCCGGGATGCAGAATGGCGTCGTGCGAAGCCACGTCGTTGGTCACGAAATTATGGATGAAGCGGGCGTTCAACGCACGCAATTCGTTTATCGTCTCGGCCGTTTGGTGATTACGCAGAGCATGTTGCATTTCCATTTCCTGAGTTTTGTTAAAGTGCCAGTTGTCGCGCCTTCTCGGCGGTCGCGTCGTCCGCCGGGAAAAAACACTCGATCTTGATCTGTTGCAGCGCTGCATCCATCGGCATCGCCAGTATCGTGAAGGTGGAGAAGAAGGCGAGATGAAAGTCACCCTTGGCAAGGTGCATCGTCATGACCGGAGCGGACGCCGACGCTTGTCGCGGAAGCCTCCATTCGGCGGATAATCCGGGATAGGCCATGATTTCGCCGAGTAGCTGCGCCGCAGCCCGGCTGCCTTGCGCGACGTCGCGATGAAGGATCTGGATCAGCTGGCCGGCGAACTCATCCCAGTTCACGATGAACTGCCGCAGCCCCTTCGGATGGAAGACGACGTGCATGGCGTTGTCGGCAAGCCCGGCCGCCATCTCGTATGAATCGCGAAAGGGTTTCAGCAGGCGCGCCGATCCCTGGTTGCGCATGCGGATGTCCCAGCGGCCGTCGATGACAATCGCCGGGTACGGCTCCTGCTGACGCAGGATGAAATCCAGCGCTTGCTGCACCGGCTGCAGATTATCGGCGGCCAGTCCCTTGTCGCTGTAGGGCGGCACGAAGCCGGCCGCGACATGCAGCGCGTTCCTCTCCTCGAGCGGCAGATCGAGCGCACTGCCGAGCAACTGCACCATCTCGCGGCTCGGTTGAGAGCGGCCGGTTTCCAGAAAACACAGATGTTTGGCGGAGACATTTGCATCAACCGCCAGTTCGATCTGGGTAAGGCGGCGCACGTTTCTCCAGTGCTTCAGCAGGCTGCTGAAATGCCCGTTCGCGACGTCCTGCGAACTCTGGTTTGGCGCGCTCATGTGCGGCAATCTAGACCATCACGTCGGAAGGGCAATTACCTCGGATGTAAGTGACTGTCCGACGATTCCTTGCAAGAGTTCACCTGCGAAACGCGCGATGAGTTGCCCGCCTCGATCGTGCAGGGAATACAGGGAAGGACAGGAGCGCTCATGGAAAGCGATGCGATCACGAAGATCGTGACACAATATATGGCGGCATGGAACGAGCCGGACGATGCGGCCCGACACGCCTTGCTCGAGCAATGCTGGAGCGACAACGGCGTCTATCTCGATCCGAACGTCTCGCTGGCAGGGCGTGACGCGCTGGCGACGAAGATCGGCGAGGCGCTGGCCAGCCGGCCCGGCGCACGGCTCGAGTTCATGAGCGGCATCGATGTGCACCACCATGTGGTCCGCTTCCTCTGGCGCCTGGTGCGCGCGGATGGAACCAGCGGCGACACGTCGATCGATTTTGGCGAGGTCGGTCCCGACGGCCGGCTGGTCAAAATCTTCGGCTTCTTCGGTGCTCCGCCACCGCTCGGTTGAATCGTCTGCCGCCGTGAGCCTGTCCGCCGGCTACCTTCGCAGTTGCCCCCTTGCCGCCTCTCATGCCATGACGCCCAGGCAGCAAGAGGGGCGTAACATGACTGTTCTCATCGCGGGCGGCGGCATCGGCGGGCTGACGCTGGCGCTCAGCCTGCACCAGATCGGCGTTCCCGCCAGGATCTTTGAAAGCGTGTCCGAGCTGAGACCCCTCGGCGTCGGCATCAACGTGCTGCCCCATGCGGTACGCGAATTGATCGAGCTCGGCCTGCACGACAGGCTCGATGCGCACGCTGTCCGCACCAAGGAGCTCGCGTATTTCTCCAAGCACGGCAAGCCGATCTGGAGCGAGCCGCGCGGCATCGAGGCCGGTTACAAATGGCCGCAATTTTCGATCCATCGCGGCACGCTGCAGCAGATCCTGCTCGATGCCGCGATCGAGCGGCTGGGGCCGGAGAACATCCTGACCAGCCATCACCTCACTGGCTGGAGCGAGACGGAGAATGGCGTCCGCGCCGAATTCATCGACAAGGCGACCGGCAAATCGAACGGCGCTCACGAGGGCGCGCTGCTGATCGCAGCCGACGGCATCCATTCGGCGGTTCGCGAAAAACTCTATCCCGATGAGGGCCCGCCGATCTGGAACGGGCGCATCCTGTGGCGCGGCATCACCGACAGCGACGCCTTCCTGTCCGGCCGCACCATGATCATGGCCGGCCACGAAATCCTGAAATTCGTCTGCTATCCGATTTCGAAACAGGCAGACAGCGCGGACAAGTTCAAAATCAACTGGGTGGCCGAGCGGCATATGCCGCCGACCTATCAGTGGCGGCGCGAGGACTATAACCGGACCGCCCGGCTCGAAGAGTTTTTGCCGTGGTTCAAGGACTGGAAATTCGACTGGCTCGATGTGCCCGGCCTGATCGAGAGGTGCCCGCACGCCTACGAATATCCCCTGGTTGACCGCGATCCCGTTGCGCAATGGACGTTCGGCCGCGTCACGCTGATGGGCGATGCCGCGCATCCGATGTACCCGATCGGCTCCAACGGCGCGTCGCAGGCGATTTTGGACGCGCGCGTCATCACCCGCGAGATCCTGGCGCATGGCGCGACCAACGCCGCGTTGGTCGCCTATGAAGCCGAGCGCCGCCCGGCGACATCAGATCTCGTGATGCTCAACCGCCGCAACGGTCCCGAGCAGGTCATGCAGATGGTCGAAGAGCGCGCGCCCAACGGCTACGACGTCGTCACCGACGTGCTCTCGCTGCAGGAGCTGGAAGACATCGCCGCCAACTACAAGCGGGTCGCCGGCTTCCAGGTCGAAGGCCTCAACGCCAAGCCGCCGATCGTCCAGATCACGCAGGCAACGCCGCGGGCTGCGAGCTGACAAAAGAAGCGATGGCCTTCGCGGTCTCGACCAGCCGCGCGCTCGTCGTGGCGGTCGCCAGCAGCGTGCCATCCACGGCCGTCAACCGCCCCTCCACAAAGGCAACGGTCTTGCCGAGCTGGGTGACTCTGGCCTCGCCCGTGATCGGCCCCGGCTTGGCCGGTGCGAGATAATTCACGGTCATGGTGATGGTCGCCGTGTAGAGCTTGCCTTCGGTCATGGTGAACACCGCCGGCCCCATGGTATCGTCGAGCATCGCCGAGAGAATGCCGCCCTGCACGAAGCCGGCCGGGTTGCAGAAATCCCGCTTGCCGTCGAAGCCGATCCGGATCCAACCCTCCTTCGGCCGCGCGTCGAGCACGTGCCAGCCGAGCAGTCTGGAAGACGGCGGCGTAGGGATATTGTCGAGAGCGGTGCTGATCATGGGTACCTCCGTGAGGCATCCATCTAGCGCAGGCCTGCTGCCAGCGTGGTGTCAGCAAGCCGCTACACGGTACCCGCCGGGCCCCGGTTGCCGATTTTGACAGCTTCCAGATTTTAAGGGCTGGCGCTGGCCGTACGCCTCCGTTAGGAAACGGCTGCTGCGCTCAGGCGCACCGTAAGCGTCTCACGTCAGGCAACGCATTCAACCGGTCGGCTCGACCCCGGAGGAATGCATCATGCGCCGCTCGTGATCGACCGACCGAATTCCAAAGAGCAATTTCATGACTACTTCTCCTGCTCCGCGCCCGCGCGGAAAATTGCCTGCGCGCTACGCGGCGATCGTCATGCCGCTGGTGCTGTCGGTGCTGATGACGTTCGTCGTATCCGCGATCTCGACCTTGCGGAGCCTAGGTCCAACGCCTGCTTTCATTGCGACATGGCCCGCCGCATGGGCGATATCGTGGCTGGTGGCGTTTCCGACCTTGCTCGCGGTGCTGCCGCTGGTGCGGCGGATCGTAGCGTTCGCCGTCGAGACTCCGCGGTCGAACTAACCCGATACAGGCGCGCGCCGCCGCGAGGTGGGCGCGCCTCATTCCCCCAGCCCGTGTGCGATCGCCTTGCGCATCACATTAGGAAGCGCCTCGCCAGCGAGCGTTGCGATCGGCACCCAGCGCATGTCCTCGGGCGCCCGCGTGCGCGCGGCGACGTCGGCGGTGTAGATCACAAGCTCGAGCGGGAAATGCGTGAACACGTGGGTGACGACGCCGGCCTTGCGATGCCAGCGTTCAACCCCCTTCAGCGCAGGTGCCTGCTTCAGCGCCGCCTTGTCGTCATGTCCAGCCAGCCATTCCGAGCCCGGTACTTCGGTCATGCCGCCGAGCAGGCCCTTTTCGGCCCGTGTGCGAACCAGAAGTTCGTCGCCGCGCGTGACGATGAAGGCGGCGCCGCGGCGCAGCGTTCCCGTCTTCTTCGGCGCCTTGCGCGGGAACGTTTCCTGATCGCCGCGCGTGCGGGCCATGCAGTCCTCGTTCAACGGGCACAGCGCGCAGGCCGGCTTCTTCGGCGTGCAGATCGAGGAGCCGAGGTCCATCAGTGCTTGCGCGCTGTCGCCGGCGCGAGAGAGGCCGAGCAACGTCGCCGCCAATTCCTGAATGAGCGGCTTGGCCTGTGGCAACGGCTCTTCGACCGCGTAAAGCCGCGACACCACCCGCTCGATATTGCCATCCACCGGCATGGTTCGGATGTCGAAGGCAATCGCGCCGATCGCCGCTGCCGTATATGGCCCAATCCCCGGCAATTTGCGCAGGCCTTCCTCGGTATTCGGAAACACCCCGCCATGGTCGCGCAGCACCGCAACGGCGCAGGCATGCAAATTGCGCGCACGCGAATAATAGCCGAGCCCGGCCCACATCCGCAGCACGTCGTCCTGCGAGGCGCGGCCGAGCGAGGCGACATCCGGCCAGCGCGCCAGAAACCTCTCGAAATACGGCCCGACCGTTTTGACGCCGGTCTGCTGCAGCATGATTTCAGACAGCCAGACCCGGTACGGATCAGCCCGCTCCCCCGCCGGCGGCCGCCACGGCAAGCGGCGGCGATGGCGGTCATACCAGTCGAGCAGCAGCGCGGGGCGATCGGCCGCCACAACAGGCGGTTCTCGTCGTTTGATTTTGGCGGCCGCAGGACTCATGGGCACACTCTAGTGTGGGGATTCCAATCTCTCCACGTCATGCCCGGGCTTGTCCCGGGCATCCACGTCTTTCTTCTTCGCGGCTGTCCAAGACGTGGATGGCTGGGATAAACCCGGCCATGACGGTGGAGATGGCGCCTGCGACGAGCGAGGTGATATAAAGCCCCATGTCCAAACCCGGCCCGATCTCGGCAAAACCGCTTTCCGTCCTGCTCAGCGACGTGTTTTCTGATGCCTACGCCAAGCAGGGATTTGCCGCGCGGGAACTGGTGACGCGCTGGGCCGAGATCGCGGGACCTCAGATCGCCGCCCATTCCGAGCCGCTGAAAATGCAATGGCCGCGGCCGGTGGAGGGGCAGCCGCAGGAACCGGCCACGCTGATATTGCGGGTCGAAGGCCCGATGGCGCTGGAGATCCAGCATTCGTCCGACGTCATCCTGCAACGGGTCAACCGCTTCTTCGGCTGGAGCGCGGTCGGGCGGCTGGCGCTGCGGCAGGCGCCGCTGTCGCGCCGCAATCGCCCCGCGCCCTCCCGCGCGCCGGACCCGAAAGCGGTGGCAAAAGTTGCAGAAACCCTGTCCGCGGTGGAGGACGAGGAACTGCGCGCCGCACTGGCGCGGCTCGGCGCTGCGATCAAGCGAAATTGAGCCCTGGGCGCAGCGCCGCCGCCGCAACACGCCATTGCCACAACTGGCGTTTCAAGCTAGCGAAGGCTTCTTTTCGTACTTCTTTCGGGCGTGAACGCGCCATTCGGGAGCAGACTTTGATGATCACGCGCCGCGCCTTCACCGCCGCCCTGTCGCTGACCGGGCTGACCGCTCTCGCCGGCTTCTCGCCGCTGCGGCTGATCACGGGCGCGATGGCGCAGGGCGCCGACGTCGCCAAACCGCAATCCCTGCCGGACATGGCGCTTGGACCGGCCAACGCTACCGTCACCATCACCGAATACGCCTCGATGACCTGCCCGCATTGCGCGGCGTTCACCGAAAAGGTGTTTCCGAAGATCAAGTCGGAATTCATCGATAGCGGCAAGATCCGCTTCGTGTTCCGCGAATTCCCGCTCGACATCAAGGCCGCCGCGGGATCGATGCTGGCACGCTGCATCGCCAAGGACGATGCGCCGAAATTTTTTGCCGTGATCGATCTGCTGTTCAGGCAGCAGAACGACTGGATGGTGAAGAACACCACGGAGACGCTGAGCCGGATCGGCAAGCAGGCCGGCCTCACCCAGACGCAGGTCGAGGACTGCCTGAAGGATCAGGCGCTGCTCGACAAGATCGCGGCCGACCAGAAGTTTGCCGCCGAGGTGCTGAAGGTGCAGTCGACGCCGACCTTCTTCATCAACGGCGAGATGCTCAAGGGCGAGCAGAGCTTCGAGGAATTCTCGAAGCGCATCAATTCGCTGTTGAAGAGCTGATTCGCGCCGCCGGATTCACATCCGGCCATAAGTCCAGCAAAAGGCTGGACAAAAACGACTCAAAACCCTCTCAAAACCCTTGGGAAAAGCCGCGTAGGGCCGTTGCCCTTCGGCCCCGGCCTCGCCATTGTCGCGGCTCATAAGAGCCGCAATGGGCTATCCATCCACACCGACATTGCCTTCTATGGTATTGTCACGGCAGGGAGATTCGCGCCCGGCCAACCGAGATTTGTGTTCATGAAACTCACGCGCCTCCGCCTCCACGGCTTCAAGTCGTTCGTTGAACCCACTGATTTCATGATCGAACCCGGCCTCACCGGCGTGGTCGGGCCGAACGGCTGCGGCAAATCCAATCTGGTCGAGGCGCTGCGCTGGGCGATGGGCGAAACCTCGCACAAATCGCTGCGCGCCGCCGACATGGATGCGGTGATCTTCGCCGGTTCCGGCAACCGCCCGGCGCGGAACCACGCCGAAGTCGTCATGACGATCGACAATTCCGATCGCACGGCGCCGGCCGCCGTCAATGATAGCCAGCTTCTTGAGATCTCTCGCCGCATCGAGCGCGAGGCCGGCTCGGCCTATCGCATCAACGGCCGCGACGTGCGCGCGCGCGACGTGCAGATTCTGTTTGCCGATGCCGCCACCGGCGCGCGTTCGCCGGCGCTGGTTCACCAGGGCAAGATCGGCGAGATCATTCAGGCGAAACCCGAACAGCGCCGTCGCGTGCTGGAAGACGCCGCCGGCGTCGCCGGGCTTCATGCCCGCCGCCACGAGGCCGAACTGCGGCTGAAGGCGGCCGAAACCAACCTCACCCGCGTCGAGGACGTGATCGGGCAATTGTCCGGCCAGATCGACGGCTTGAAGAAGCAGGCGCGCCAGGCCATTCGCTTTCGCGAAGTTGCGGCCAAGGTGCGCAAGGCCGAGGCCACGCTGTTCCATCTGCGCTGGTTAGAGGCCAATGCCGACGTCGCGGAAGCCGGGCATACCCACGACATCAACGTTCGCGAAATGGCCGAGCGCACCCGCGAGCAGGCCGAGGCCGCACGCATCCAGGCGATCCGCGCCTCCGAACTCCCCGCCTTGCGCGAGGGCGAAGCCCGCGCCGCGGCGGGACTGCAGCGGCTCACCAATGCGCGCGAACTGCTCGACCGCGAGGAAGTGCGCGCCAAGGAGCGCGTCGCCGAGCTCGACCGGCGGCTGACGCAGTTCGCCGCCGACATCGCGCGCGAACAGCAGCAGACCTCGGATGCCGAGGTGGCGCTGCAGCGGCTCGACACCGAAGACGCTGAGTTAAAGGAAGAGATCAAGTCGCGCGTCGAAAAGCGCTCCGGCGTTGATGAACGTGTTTCTGAAGCGGAAACGACGCTTTCCGCCGCCGAGCGCATGTTCGGCGAGCTCACCACCGCGCTCGCCGACCTCTCCGCCAAGCGCAACCAGCTCGAAGCCGGCGTGCGCACCCACCGCGACCGGCTGGCCCGGCTCGATCAGGAAATCGCCAGCGTTCAGGCCGACGAGGAAAAACTCGCACAGGAAACCGGCAATCTCGGTGACCTCGACGCGCTCGCCGCGGCCATGGAGACCGCGCAGGAAACGCTGGCGGTATCTGAGGCCGCCGCACAGGCCAGCGAGACCGGCCACGTCGCCGCGCGACAGAAGCTCGAAGCCTCCCGCGCCCCGCTCACTGAGGCCGAAAAGCGCGTGCAGCGGCTTGAGACCGAGGCGCGCACCATTTCAAAACTCGTCAATGGCGAGACCAAGAATCTGTGGCCGCCGATTATCGACGGCGTCACCGTCACCAAAGGCTATGAGAAGGCGCTTGGCGCCGTGCTCGGCGACGATCTTGACGCGCCCGTCGATCCCTCGGCGCCGATGCGCTGGACCAATGCCGGTGCGAGCTTCGACGATCCGGCCCTGCCGGATGGCGTCGAGGCCCTCGCCGCTCACGTCGAGGCGCCGTCCGAACTGGCGCGCCGCCTCGCGCAGATCGGCGTCGTGCCGAAGGAGCGCGGCGCGGAGCTGGTGTCGCAATTGAAGACCGGCCAGCGGCTGGTGTCGCTGGAGGGCGACGTCTGGCGCTGGGACGGTTTTGTCACAGCCGCCCATGCGCCGACCGGCGCCGCACGGCGTCTCGCCGAACGCGCGCGTCTGGTCGATATTGAGCATGAGCTGGAGCAGGCCCGCACCGATGCCGCCAACAAGCGGCAGGCGCTGGAAGAAGCCGAGGCGGAACTGAAGGCGGCCTCCGCCGCCGAGTCCGCCGCCCGCGAGGCCTGGCGTGCTGCGCAGCGCGAGGCCGATGCCGCGCGCGAACGCCATGCCGCGACCGAGCGCGAGATCAATCGCCACGCCGCGCGCAAATCGGCGCTGACCGAAGCCCATACCCGTCTCGCCGCCGACCGCAGCGAGGCCGAAGCCGCGCATGAGAGCGCCAACGCCGCGTTGGCCGAGTTGCCGCCGACCCTCGACACCGAGACGCGGCTCGCCGCCGTTCGCGGCGAGATTGACGGGCACCGCCGCTTTGCCGCGCAGGTGCGGGCCGAAGCCCAGGCGCTGGCGCGCGAGGCCGAACTGGCCGACAAACGTGTACAGGCGATCACGGCCGAACGCACCGAATGGCAGAACCGCAGGCAAAGCTCGGCCTCCCAGGTCGCCACCGTCGAGGCGCGTATCACCGAAGTAACGGCCGAGCGCGCCGAGCTTGACGATGCCCCGGCGCTGTTTGCCGAAAAGCGCCGCGCGCTGATCAACGAAATCGAATCCGCCGAAAGCGCCCGCCGCGTCGCCGCCGACGCGCTCGCCGCCGCCGAGAGCGTGATGGCGCAGACCGACCGCGAAGCCAAGGCCTCGCTCGAAGCGCTCTCCTCTGCCCGCGAGGCCGGCGCCCGCGCCGAGGAACGCATGGAAGGCACCAAGCGCCGGCTTTCCGACATCGAGCGCGAAATCCACGACATGCTCGAAGTCGAGCCGCATGCGGTCGCAGCGCTCGCCGAGATCGAACCGGGCGCGGAACTGCCGCCGCTCAACGAGATCGAGGAAAGCCTCGAAAAACTGCGCCGCGACCGCGAACGTCTCGGCGCCGTCAATCTGCGCGCCGAGGAAGAACTGCGCGAGGTCGAGACCCAGCACACCGCGCTAACCACGGAACGCGACGACCTGGTCGAGGCCATCAAGCGGCTGCGCCAGGGCATCCAGAGCCTCAACAAGGAAGCCCGCGAGCGGTTGCTGACCTCGTTCGAGACCGTCAACGAGCACTTCAAGCGGCTGTTCACCGAACTGTTCGGCGGCGGCGAAGCCGCGCTTCATCTGATCGAAAGCGACGATCCCCTGGAAGCTGGCCTCGAAATCATTGCAAAACCGCCCGGCAAGAAGCCGCAGACGCTGTCGCTGCTGTCAGGCGGCGAGCAGGCGCTGACCGCGCTGGCGCTGATCTTCGCGGTGTTCCTCACCAACCCGTCGCCGATCTGCGTGCTGGACGAAGTCGACGCGCCGCTCGACGACCATAACGTGGAGCGGTTCTGCAACCTGCTGCACGAAATGACGTCGTCGACCGAAACCCGCTTCATCATCATCACGCACAACCCGATCACGATGGCGCGGATGAACCGGCTGTTCGGCGTCACCATGGCCGAGCGCGGCGTGTCGCAACTGGTCTCGGTCGGCCTCGACGACGCCGTGAAGATCCTCGACCAGAACGTGGCGTGATCTTTCTTCCCTTCTCCCCTTGTGGGAGAAGGTGGCGCGAAGCGCCGGATGAGGGGTATCTCTCCACGAAGACACAACTCGCGGAGAGATACCCCTCACCCGACACGAACGCGCTTCCGCGCGTCCGTGCCACCCTCTCCCACAAGGGGAGAGGGAAAGAACACGAGATGACCTCACCCGACCTCCCCGCCGAACTGAAGGCCGCGCTCGACGGCAAGCTGCGCGGTTTTTCGCGCAGCGACGCCGCCGGCCGCGCAGCATCA
The DNA here is from genome assembly GCF_036924595.1 of Bradyrhizobium algeriense. Lineage (NCBI taxonomy): Bacteria > Pseudomonadati > Pseudomonadota > Alphaproteobacteria > Hyphomicrobiales > Nitrobacteraceae > Bradyrhizobium > Bradyrhizobium algeriense. Next base: position 5,381,753 of record NZ_JAZHRV010000001.1, read on the forward strand.
ATCTCGAAAACCTACCGCGGCGGCGGCAACTCCGGCGCCATCCGCTCCGAGGCCGATGCGCTTGCCTACGCACTGGCGCGAATGCCCGCGACCTATGCCGCGGTCATCGCGAGCCTGAACGCGCTGGTCGAGATCAGGCCGGATTTTGCCCCGAATAGCCTGCTCGATATCGGCGCCGGGCCGGGAACGGCCACCTGGGCGGCGACCGAAGCCTTTCCGTCGCTGAGGGACTTCACGCTGCTGGATGCGAACGACGCGTTGCGTGCGCTGGCGCTCGACCTCGTCAGCGACAGCTTTCGCCTGCGTGACCTCAGCTACGAGCGCGGCGAAGCCCGGGCCGCGCTCGCCAAAGCGGATGCCGCCGACCTTGTCATGGCGAGCTACATGATCGGCGAAATCAGTGATACCGAACAGCGCGCGCTCGCCGAACTGATGTGGGCAAAGACCCACGACACGCTGCTCGTCGTCGAACCCGGCACGCCTGCCGGCTATGCCCGGATCATCGCGCTGCGTGAGCACTTGATCGCGTTGGGCGCGCATGTCGCCGCGCCTTGCCCGCATGACGGCAGATGCCCGCTTCAAACGCCCGACTGGTGCCATTTCACCCAGCGCCTGCAGCGCTCGCGCGCGCACAAGCAGGTCAAGGGCGCGGAGCTGCCGTTCGAGGACGAAAAATTCGCCTATGTCGCGCTGACGCGTGAACTGGTTGAAACACGGCCTTCCCGCGTGCTGGCGCAACCCGCGGTCACCAAGGTCGAAATAGCAGCGAAGCTCTGCACTCCAGAAGGTCTCGTCCTCACAAAAGTGCCTCGCCGCGCCAAAGCGGATTACGCCGCCGCCCGCCGTTGGCGGTGGGGCGATGCTGTCAATTGATCCGGTCATTCCGGGATGGTCCGAAGGACCAGACCTCAGATGCGCAATTGCGCATCGGGGAATCTCGAGATTCTCAGGTGCGCAATTGCGCACCAGAGTTCGATGCTTTGCATCGCCCCGGAATGACCGCGGAGCGTTGGCCTTGAACTTATCCCGCCCCACTTCCGACTAAAGCCATGCCCCAAATCGTGGGTGGGCTGCCGCCTGCCCGGTTTTTCGTCTAGTTTCCCTGTCTTTTCGTCCCACAGGAGTTGTCCGTCATGTCGACCGGCTGGATCGTTCTCGGCGTCATCGTCATCATCGTGCTGTTTGCCTTCGCTGCGTATAACCGCCTGGTCGCGCTCAGCCAGCGCGTCAGCCAGGCCTTTGCCGACATCGACGTGCAGCTCAAGCAGCGCCACGATCTGATCCCGAACCTCGTGGAGACCGTGAAGGGCTACGCCAGCCACGAGCGCGGCACGCTCGACGACGTCATCAAGGCGCGCAATTCGGCGATGTCGGCGCAGGGGCCGGCGCAGGTGTCCGCCGCCGAAAACCAGCTCAGCGGCGCGCTCGGGCGCCTGATCGCGCTGTCGGAGGCCTATCCGGACCTCAAGGCCAACGCCAATTTCCAGCAGCTTGCGAGCGAACTGTCCGACCTCGAAAACAAGATCGCGGCCAGCCGGCGTTTCTTCAACAACGCGGTCCAGGAATACAACACTGGCATCCAGCAGCTTCCCGCGGCGCTGTTCGCCGGCATGTTCGGCTTTACCCGCAAGGAATTCTTCGATCTCGGCGCCAGCCGCACCGAAGTCGAGGCCGTGCCGACCGTGAAGTTCTGACGCTTCAAACATCCGGCAGAGCAGCCCATCATGGCCGCGTACGGTCTCTACACGCATATCTCGTCGAACAAGATTCGTTCGATACTGCTGCTCGCCGGGCTGTTTCTCCTGATTTATGTCATCGTCTTTGCCGGCGCGCTGGTCGCCGAGGTGCTGCTGTACAGCAACAAATCGGTCGACTTCTACCTGATACAAGCCCGGCGCGACCTGATCGCGGCCTTCCCCTACGCCACCCTTGCCGCCGCGCTCTGGATCGTCATCGCCTATTTCTTCCACCAGAACATGATCGACGCCGTGACCGGCGGCGAGAGCGTGACGCGGCAGCAGCAGCCACGGCTCTATAATCTCCTGGAAAATCTCTGCATCTCGCGCGGCATCCCGATGCCGAAGCTGAAGGTGATGGACAGCCCGGCGCTGAACGCGTTCGCCAGCGGCCTCAACCGGCGGCAATATTCGATCACGGTGACGTCGGGCCTTCTGCAGGCGCTCAACGATCAGGAGATCGAGGCCGTGCTCGGCCACGAGCTCACGCATATCCGCAACGGCGACGTGCAATTGATGGTGGTCGCCGTGATTATCGCCGGCGTGGTGGGCTTTTTCGGCGAATTGTTCTTTCGCATGTTCACCAACCTGTCGTGGAACTCCTCCGGTAGCGGCTGGTCTTCATCGTCCTCTTCTTCTTCCTCCTCGTCGTCATCATCCGACCGCGACAGCAAGGGCGGCGGCGGCGCGATCATCGCGATCATCATTGCTGTGGCGCTGATCCTGCTGGCCTGGCTGTTGTCGCAAGTCGTCAAGCTGGCGCTGTCGCGGTCGCGCGAATTGCTGGCCGACGCCGGCTCGGTCGAACTGACCAAGAATCCCGACGCCATGATCACGGCGCTGCGCAAGATCGAGAACCGCGGCGAGCTGCCCGGCGCAACGTCTGCGGTCATGGAGCTCTGCGTCGACAATCCGCGCGAGGGATTTGCCGACCTGTTCGCGACCCATCCGTCGGTCGACAACCGCGTCAAGGCGCTGGTGCAGTTTGCCGGCGGTCATGATCCCGGCCCGCTCGCCTTGCCGTCCGATACGGCGGACGAATCGGACGAGCCGGAGGAATCGGCCACCGGGCAACTCCAACCGCCGGTTCCCCGCGGCCCGTGGAGCGATCCCAGCGAGCCCGCCGGTGTTCCGGGCACGCGTCCCGGCCCATCAGAGGGCCCTTGGGGCCCGCACCGCTAAGCAGCCGCCCTGTCGCCGCCCCCGGATTAACGAAATTCCCGTATGAATAATGGCAATGGCCGTCTAAGGAATTGAATTCTCCCTTGTTTCTGCCATGTTCGCGCCCAAAGCAGGGAATGGGGCCTACCGATCGCTCCCGCGATCGGGGACGTTGTTCAAGGGAATTCCATGGCAAAGCCAGTCGTGATTGTGGTGGGCGCGGACAAGGGCGGGGTCGGCAAGACGACCGTGTCGCGTACGCTCCTGGATTACTTCAGCGCCAACAACGTGCCGACTCGGGCATTCGACACCGAATCGCCGCGCGGCACTCTGAAGCGCTTCCACCCCGAGATCACCGAGATCGTCGACATGACGACGACGTCGGATCAGATGAAGATTTTCGATACGCTGAACGCGGCCAGCCCGTCCGTCACCGTGATCGACGTCCGCGCCGGACTGCTGTCGCCGGCGCTGGCCTCGCTGCGCGACATCGGCTTTCTCGATGCGGCAAAGGCGGGTCAGATCACCTTCGCCGTGTTCCACATCCTGGGTCCCTCGATCGCCTCGCTGGACGAAATCGCCGAGACCGCGGGTTTCATGCAGGGCGCCAAATACTTCCTGGTGAAGAACTTCATCAATGACACCCAGTTCTTCCAGTGGGACCAGTCCACCTACAACTCCTACTTTCACCGCATCAAGGACGCCACCGATCTCGTCATCCCCAAGCTCAATGAAATGGCCTATGAGCAGGTCGAGGTCTCCTCAGTGCCGTTCCTCAAATTCGTCGCCAACAAGGGCAAGGAAGACGAAGCCGCGAACTATTCGTTCGTGCTGCGCGGCTATGTCCGGCACTGGCTCGCCAACGTTTGGAGCGAGTTCGACCGCATCAAGTTGACCGATCTGGTCGGCGCCAAGCCTGGCGTGCGCGGCGGTGAAAAATAGTCGCGCACCCGCCGCGATGGGGGCTGGAATAGGCGAAGGATTCCTTTGATATAGCGGGTGATGAGCTCCACGCCTGTTTACATCATCTGCTCGCCCCGGCCGCTGGTCGGCAAGACGCTGCTCGCGCGGCTCCTGAGCGAGTTCCTGCTGCTGAAAGACGGCGCGGTGTCCTCCTTCGACATCAACCTGAAGGAACCGTCGCTGCTCGAATATCTGCCGCGCCTGACCGAGACGGCCGACGTCATGGACACCTTTGGCAAGATGCAGCTCATGGACCGCCTGATCGTCCATGACGGCATCGCCAAGGTGGTCGACCTCGGCTTTCATGCGTTCGACGAGTTCTTCAAGATGACCAACGAGATCGGTTTCCTGAAAGAGGCCGCGCGGCGCAGCGTCGCGCCGATCATCCTGTTCGTGGCCGATACCGACCGTGTTTCCGCGCGCGCCTATTCGGCGTTACGGGAGCAGATCCCGCTGAAAGCGTTGATTACGATCGACAACGAGTATGTGGTTCGCGGCGAACTGCCCGAGATGATGGGCTTGGGGCGGGTGCTGCGAATAACGGCCCTGCCCTCGTTCCTGAAGACCTATGTCGACCGGCTGACCTTTTCCTTCACCGACTATTTGCGCAACGAACGGGATTCATCGACCGAGCTGCACCAGTGGATCCGCAGGAACTACACCAGCTTTCGCGAGCTTGAGTTCAGCCTGCTTTCAGAACGGTCGTGAAGCATCCACAAGGTTGATAATATTACCCGGATAATATTGACGTAGTCCGCCTCGTCTGGTATCGCCTCCGCCTGACCGCAACTGGCGAGGCCATCCCGTGACATCAGACAGAAAGGCGGTGATCGCCGCCTACAAGGAGCGGAAAACCTTCGCAGGGGTTTTCGTCATCCGCTGCGAGGCCTCGCACCAGGCATGGGTCGGCCAGACGCCCAATCTGGAGAAGATCCAGAACCGGATCTGGTTCACGCTGCGCCAGGGCAGCCACACCTGCCGCACCCTGCAGGCGGCCTGGACCGCGCATGGGCCTGACAGCCTGACGTTTTGGGAATGCGAACGGCTGGAAGAGGAAGAGACGTCCTACATCCGCGATGCGCTGCTGAAGGAGCGCGCGCTGCACTGGCGGTCGCAGCTCGGCGCCGAGGCGGTGTGACCTTGCTTACCCGCCCCTTGAGGGGGCGGGTCGGCTCGCATTGAGCGCAGCGCAATGTGAGACGAGGTGGGGTGACGGTCTCTCCACTCGCACACTGTCGGACGTAGAGAGACCGTCACCCCACCTCGCCGCGCGCCTTGCGCGCGTCGATCCTCCCCCTCCAGGGGAGGATAAAACGCGTAACCGCTCAATGCCCCTCGAACGCCATCAGCGTACGCACCGGCACTTCCATCGCGCGCAATTTGGCGGCGCCGCCGAGATCGGGCAGATCGATGATGAAGCAGGCCGCGACCACGTTGGCGCCGATCTGGCGCAGCAGCTTCACCGCACCTTCCGCGGTGCCGCCGGTAGCGATGAGATCGTCGACCAGGATCACGCGCTCGCCGGGCAGGATCGCATCGGCATGCATTTCCATTTCATCGAGGCCGTATTCCAGTGAGTAGGCAATTCGCACCGTGGTGTGCGGCAGCTTGCCTTTCTTGCGGATCGGCACGAAGCCGGCGGAGACCTGATGCGCCACCGCGCCGCCGAGAATGAATCCCCTCGCCTCGATGCCGGCGACCTTGTCGATCTTCAAACCGGCCCAGGGCTGCACCAGTTCGTCGACCGCGCGGCGGAAGGCGCGCGCATCCGCCAACAGCGTCGTGATATCGCGAAACAGGATGCCCTTTTTCGGGTAATCCGGAATGGTGCGGACGGTAGCTTTCAGATCATGATCGAATGTCATCGGTATCTCGCAAGCCTCAATTGACGGGTACGCTCAGACGAAACGCGTTCTCAACGATACGCAATCCCACTTCGCCGCCGAGCGACATCAGCGATTCCGGATGAAACTGCACGCCGCCGACCGGCAGGGTCTTGTGTTCGATCGCCATCGCGACGCCGTCCTCGGTGGTCGCGGTGACCTCGAGAACCTCGGGCACGCTGTCGCGCTCGACATAGAGCGAATGATAGCGGCCGATCACGATTTCATTGGGCAGGTTATGCATCAGCCGTCCGCCACGCACCTGAACCCGCGACGGCCGCCCGTGCGCGGGATGGGTGAGCTGGCCGAGCTGGCCGCCGAAATATTCGCCGATCGCCTGCACGCCGAGGCAGACGCCGAAGATCGGCAGTTTTCGGTCGAGCGCCGTGCCAATGGTTTTCGAAATCCCAAAGTCCTCAGGACGTCCCGGCCCGGGCGACAGCACCAGCAAATCCCAGTTCTTCTTCAGCATCTCCTGGGCATGCACATGCCGGACCACGGTAACGCTGGCGCCGACCTGGCGGAAATAATCTGCCAGCATATGCACGAAACTGTCGTCGTGGTCGATCAACAGCACCTTGCGGCCCGAGCCGGTGGCATCAGGCGCAAATGCCGACAGCGGTTTTGGCGCATCGCCGCGCAGCGCCTGGAACAGCGCCGCCGCCTTGACCTGGCACTCGCGGTCTTCCGCCGCGGGGTCTGAATCAAAGAGGCAGGTGGCGCCGACGCGCACTTCAGCGAGACCATCCTTCATGCGGATGGTGCGGATGGTGAGCCCGGTATTGATGCTGCCGTCGAAATTCACCGCACCGATCGCGCCGGCATACCAGCGCCGCGACGACCGCTCATTGTCCTCGACGAACTGCATGGCCCACAATTTCGGTGCGCCGGTCACGGTGACCGCCCAGGCATGGGTCAGGAACGCATCCAGCGCATCGAAGCCCGGGCGCATCATGCCTTCGACATGATCGACGGTATGGAACAGCTTTGAATAGGTCTCGATCTGCCGCCGCGCCAGCACCTTGATCGTGCCGGGCACGCACACCCGCGCCTTGTCGTTGCGGTCGACGTCGGTGCACATATTGAGTTCGAACTCGTCCTTCTCGGAGTTCAACAATTGCCTGATCTGCTCGGCATCACCGATCGCATCGACGCCGCGCGCAATCGTGCCCGAGATCGGGCAGGTCTCGACTCGCCTGCCGTCGGAGCGGACGAACATTTCCGGCGAGGCCGACACCAGAAATTCGCCATCGCCGAGATTCATCAGCGCGCCGTAGGGCGACGGGTTGATACGACAAAGCCGCTGGAACACTTCGGCCGGCGAGCGCTCGCAGGACTCGGCGAAGAGCTGCCCCGGCACCGCCTCGAACAGGTCGCCACGTGCGAACGCCGCGCGCGCGACCTCGACGGTGGCCTGATATTCGCCAGGCGCGTGATCGGCAAAGCCCTGCCGCGGCGTCCTGGCGTAAACGCTCTCGGCGGTGTCGCGCGGCAGACCCTTGGTGGATTTTCCTTTCCAGGAAAAATCGTAGCTCAGCACCACGCCGCGGCCGGTGGCGCGGTCATAGGCCAGCAGGCGATCCGGCACATACAGCACGATGTCGCGCTGGTCGCTCTCGCGCGCACGCTTTTGCACGAGGTCTTCGATCTGGAATACGAGATCGTAGGCGAAGGCGCCGAACAGGCCGAGCAGCGGGTCGTCATTGGCTGACAAGGCGGCGACGAGATCGCGCACCAGCGACATCACGCTGGCGCGGCGGGTGCGCTGGTCTTCCTCGACCGGTGCGGCGCCGCGAATGATATGGCCGGCCAGCCGCGTCGGGCTTTTTTCAGAGATGACCACGCAGGGCTCGCGCAGCACGTCGCCCAGAAACGCGATCAGCACTTCGCCCCGCGCATTCAGCGCAGAGAGCGAGAAATTGGAGCCAGCGGTTTCCAGCACCAGCGGCGGATCGGCAAAGCCGAGGTCGAAACTCTCATAGCGGCCGGGCACCGTGGTGCCGGAGGACAGCACCACACCGCGGCGGCGGTCGAGCAATTCGATCAGGTCGTCGAGGCGCTTGGCGTTGCCGGTGAACTGCTCGACGGCGCGCGAAATCGCGAGGCCGCCGCTGGTCCGGTACTCGCTGTGCTCGGGCAGAGAGAAGGCTGTCCTGTTCATGTGATCCTCTTACGAAACTTCGGGAGGGAGCGCCACACAGGACAAACGAAGGGACCGTCGCACTGCGATGGCGACCTTCGACGATTGAAAAATGAAATCGCACCGGCCACCTCTTTAAGAGGTGCGCCACCAAAGACGGGATGGGCTGATAACGGTGTTCATGGGCCCTAAACACCATCCGCCGGTGATGATGTCAAGGGAGGGGCCGGCCGGGATGCCCTCATCCCGGCCCGATCTTTGGGTGTCGGAAAGGCGAAAACTTGCGTAGGATTTGAGCAAGCAGCCGCGCTTTCAACGCGCAAAGATTGCAAACAAGGGAGCCTGGCGATGGCATTGCTGGGTCTGGGATATGCCGGGTTCGGCTCGGATGCGCTGGACGACTGGCGCCAGTTCGGGACCGGATTGGTGGGGCTGCAGGCGGTCGAGCGCGGCAATTCCCTGCTGGCGTTCCGGATGGACGACCGCAAGCAACGCATCGTGATCGACCGCGCGATGGGCGAAGGGACGCGCTTCTTCGGCTGGGAGGTCGCCGACAGCGCCGCGCTGGACGCGCTGGCGGCACGGCTGGAAAAAGCCGGCGTGTCAGTCACCACCGAACCGCAGACGCTGGCCGATGCCAGGCGCGTCCGCAGCCTGATTTCGTTTCGCGATCCGGCCGGCAACCGGCTGGAGGCCTTTTACGGCGCCGAGATCGACGATACGCCCTTCTTGCCGGGGCGCTCGATTTCGGGATTCCGCACCGGCCCGCTCGGGCTTGGACACGCCGTGTTGACGGTCGAAAATATCGCCCCGGTGAGGGCGTTCTATGTCGACGTGCTCGGCTTCGGGCTTTCCGACTACATCGAAAAACCGTTCCGCGCTTACTTCTTCCATGTCAACGCGCGGCATCACAGCCTCGCGCTGATCGAGACTGGCAGGAACGGCATGCACCATCTGATGGTGGAGCTGTTCTCGCTCGACGATGTCGGACAGTGCTACGACATCGCACTGACGCAAGAAGACCGCGTCGGCGTCACGCTCGGCCGGCACACCAACGATTTCATGACCTCGTTCTACGCCAGGACGCCGTCGGCCTTCATGATCGAATGCGGCTGGGGCGGCCGCGAGATCGATCCTGCGACATGGCAGCCGGTCGAGATGCATGACGGCCCGAGCCTGTGGGGCCACGAGCGCGTCTGGCTGCCGCCCGAAGACCGCGAGGTCGCACGCGCGATGCGCCTGCGCGCGGCGGCTTCAGGCCTGCGCGCGCCGGTGCAGGTGATGGAAGGCAACTACAAGCTGATGTCGGGAACGTGTGCGTGGTGGGACGGGGTACGCGAGGACGGACAATGAAAGGCAAACTTTAGAATTCATTCGCCCGCGGCGCATCACGGCGACCATGCCGGACATGGACGATCACCAATTCATCACCGCGAATGTGGTGGTCGACAAGGAACGAATAGCGAGCCGTTGGAAACACACGCACGCCGGAAATATCCGTCTCCCGTCCAAGTCCGGGATGCTCCGCAAGCAGCCGACTTGTGGTGCGTATTTGATTGACGACGGAAGAGGCCGCGCGTGGACTGTGCTGCGAAATGTATTCGTGGATTTCGGCGATGTCAGCGCGGGCACGCGGCGCGTACCGTAGTCTCACAGGCCACACTTCTCCCAAAGTGCGGACATTTCGTCTTCACTGACAAACTCGCCGCGCTGGGCCTGCCTCAGACCTTCGAGCACCGCCGCGCGATGCGCTTCCGGCACGACAAACGGATCGCTGCCGGCGGCAACAATTTGTTCGAGCAATTCCGCCGCATAGGCTTGCCGATCTTCGGGAAGCTTTCGCACCTTTTCGATGGCGTCTTCGAGGACCTTGGTCATTGAAGCAGTCTAACGCAACTCCAAATAAAATGCGAGATGTGGCCCCTCACCTCACGGCCTGATCGCGCCGAAGCAGCCTATACGCACCTACTCCCGGTAACACCCCTGCTCGATCTCTTCGATCAATCCGCGCGCCTTCGGCTGCCAGCCGAGCTGGCGCGCGTGCTTGGCCCGCACGCGGCTGTTGGACGCCATCGTATCCTCTGTCGTGCCTTCGCCCCATTCGGCGGCTGCTTCGGCCATCGACATCGCCGTTGGCGGGCCTGCAAAACCCAGCATGCGGTTGATCGCCTCGCAGGCTTCGCGCATCGAATTCTCGCCGTTCTCGGCGAAATAGAACGCGCCCGCCGGCGCCTTATCGATCGCAAGCGCGTAGAGCGTTACGAGATCGTCGATATGCACGTTCGACCAGATGTTCTCGCCAGGTCCGGCGTGCGCCGCGTTGCCGCGCTTTTTGGCCAGCCTGATCAGCAGCGGCACCTGCACGCTGTCAGGTCCGGCGCCAAGGCCAACGCCGTAGATCAGGCTCGGGCAGATGATGACCGGGCGGCAGTCTTTGTCGCGGTGCGAGAGGATGAACTCGTTCAGCGCGACCCGCGCCACGCGCGCAGGCGATGGTGCGATCGGCGCGTCTTCGTCGAAGATCGCATCCGACCGCTCGCCCCTGGCGCGCGTGCCGACGATGCTCGATCCCGATGTATGTATGAATGGCTTGCCGCTACCAGCAAGCGCGCCGAGCAGGCTTTCGACCGCGCCCCTGTGATCGGCGCTCGCCGCATTGACGACGATGTCGGCAGCCTGCGCCGCTTGCGCCAGAGTTTCTCCGTCATCGAGCGCTCCTAGCACTGGCTGGATACCCCGCGCGCGAACCGCTTCCGCCTTTTCAGGCGAGCGAACCAATCCGGTCACGTGATGTCCGGCAGCAATGAGATGCGCCGCAACCGATCCGCCGATATAGCCCGATGCGCCCGTGCAGAAGATTTTCATTTCCATTCCTCAGCGGTCATGCCGCGCGGCGATTTGTCAGCACACCCAGAACCCGACCGTCGCGATGAAGCCGGCGATGGCCGGTGCATCTAGGACATAAGACCGATTGCGACGCGCACCTCACCCGAGATGCTTCCTGAAAAACTCCGTCGCCCTGCCCCAGGCCAGTTCCGCGGCCTGCCGGTCATGCACGGTTTGCCGCTGCTCGTTGACGAAGGCGTGCTCGGCGTCATAGCGGAACAGCTCGAGCGACTTGCCGGCGGCCTTCATGCCCTGCTCGAAGGCATCGATCACCTGCGGCGTGCACCAGTCGTCCTTGTTGGCGAAATGGGCCTGCAGCGGGATCTTCACGTCCGCGGGCTTTGCGGCCTGCTCCGGCGGAATGCCGTAGAACACCACGCCGGCCGCCAGCTCCGGAATTTTGGTGGCGCCGATGATGGTCACCGCGCCGCCGAGGCAGAAGCCGGTCAACCCGACCTTGGCGCCGTTGCGCGACAGATATTGCGCGGCGCCCCGCACGGTCTGCGTGGTGGCGTCCATGAAATCCAGCGAGTTCATCTCTTTGCCGGCCGCATCCGTGTCGTGATACGGAACCACCGTGCCCTTGTAGAGATCGGGCGCCAGCGCATCGAAGCCCGCTACCGCGAAGCGGTCGCACAGGCCCTTGATCTGGTCCTGCAGGCCCCACCATTCCTGGATCACGACCACGCCCGGCGCATTGCCGCGCGCGGCATTGGCGAGATAGCCACTGGCATCCTTGCCGTCCGGCCGCTTGAAAGTGATGCTGGTACCCATGGGTTCCTCCGCGCTGATTTCTGGATGATTGACCGGCATTTTGTCCGCAGTGCGTTCCGGAAGCAATCGCCCGATCCGTGCGTCTAGAGCATTATCGGTTCTGATTGAATCAGAACCGAAGCTCTAGATTCTTGTTTTGACGCGTTTTCTTCACGCGAACTGGTACCCGCTTCTCTCGAAAACGCTATGGGTCAGGTCAGGGCAACAAAAAAGCCCCCGCGGGGGCTTTTCCGAAATCGCGTGCACCTTGATCAGTGGGCGTTGGCCCAGACCTTCTTCTTGGTGAAGTACAGCAGCACGGTGAGCAGGATCAGGAACACGAACACCTGCAGGCCGAGCGCCTTGCGCGCCTCCATGTGCGGCTCCGCGGCCCACATCAGGAACGTGGTGACATCCTTCGAGTATTGGGCAACCGTTGCCGGCGAGCCATCGTCAAAGGTGACCTGGCCGTCGTTCAGCGGCTTCGGCATCTTGATGGCGTGGCCGGGGAAATATTTGTTGTAGTAGGAGCCTTCGGGCAGCGTGACGCCGGCCGGCGGCTTGTCCTCATAGCCCTGCAGCAGCGCAGCCACATAGTCCGGGCCCTGCTCCTGATACTGGGTGAAGAAGTCGATCAGGAACATCGGGAAGCCACGGCCGTAGGAACGCGCCTTGGTGATCAGCGACAGGTCGGGCGGAAAGGCGCCGCCGTTGGCTGCACGCGCCGCCTGCTCGTTCGGGAACGGCGACGGGAAATAATCGGCAGGCCGGCCCGGCCGTTCGAACATATCGCCCTGATCGTTGGGGCCGTCCTTGACCTTGTATTCGGAGGCGAACGCCTGGGCCTGGGCCACCGAATAACCGGGACCGCCGGATTCGGCGAGGTTTCGGAATGCGACAAAGGACAGGCCGTGGCAGGACGAACAGACTTCCTTGTAGACCTTCAGGCCGCGCTGCAATGCGCCGCGATCGAACTTGCCGACGGGGCCGGCGAACGACCAGTTCTGCGCTGGCGGCTTGGTACTACCTTCGGCAGCGCGGGCGCTCTCGGCACCGCCCAACAGCAAGCCGCCGGCGACCATCAGGGCAATCACGCTCGACACCATCGACGCAGCCTTGCCGCCCGACTTCGCGAGCACGTCGTCGGCGATCGAGTTAGGCACCGGACGCGGCTTCTCGATCCGGGAGAGCAGTGGCAACAGGATCAGGAAGTAGGCGAAGTAAGCGATGGTCAGGATGCGGCCCACGATGACGTAGATGCCTTCCGGCGGCTGGGCGCCGAGATAGCCAAGCCCGATGCAGACCACGACGAACATCCAGAAGAACTGCTTGGCCAGCGGGCGGTACTTCGACGAACGCGTTTTCGCGCTGTCGAGCCAGGGCAGGAACGCCAGGATGATGATCGCACCGAACATTGCAATGACGCCGGCGAGCTTGTTCGGAATCGAGCGCAAGATGGCGTAGAACGGCAGATAGTACCATTCCGGCACGATATGCGCAGGCGTTACAGCGGGATTGGCCGGAATGTAGTTCTCGGCGTCGCCGAGATAGTTCGGCATGTAGAAGATGAACCAAGCGAAGAACAGCATGAAGCAGGAGACGCCGAACGCATCCTTGATCGTCGCGTAAGGCGTGAAAGGCACCGTGTCCTTTTCAGTCTTCGCCTCGACGCCGGCCGGATTGTTCTGGCCCGCAACATGCAGCGCCCAGATGTGCAGGACGACGACGCCGGCGATCACGAACGGCAGCAGGTAATGCAGCGAGAAGAAGCGGTTCAGCGTCGGATTGCCGACGGCATAGCCGCCCCACAGCAGCGTCACGATGCTCTCGCCGAAATAGGGCACGGCCGAGAACAAATTGGTGATGACGGTGGCGCCCCAGAAGCTCATCTGGCCCCACGGCAGCACGTAGCCCATGAAGCCGGTCGCCATCATCAGCAGATAGATGATGACGCCGAGGATCCACAGCACCTCGCGCGGCTCCTTGTACGACCCGTAATAGAGGCCGCGGAACATGTGGATGTAGACCGCGAAGAAGAACATCGAGGCGCCGCTGGCGTGGATGTTGCGCAGCAGCCAGCCGTAGTTGACGTCGCGGACGATCAGCTCGACCGATTTGAACGCGAGGTCGGCATGCGGCGTGTAGTGCATCGCCAGGATCACGCCGGTCAGGATCTGCACGCCCAGCATCATCGATAGGATGGCGCCGAAGGTCCACCAGTAGTTCAGGTTACGCGGCGTCGGATACGCCACGAACGAGGAGTGCATGAGTCCCATGATCGGGAGGCGCCGTTCGATCCACTTCAAGGCGGGATTGGTCGGCTGGAAATCGGATGGTCCGCTCATTGATGCGATCCTGAGGAAGTAAAACGACGCGACGGATTAAGGGTCTCGGACTGGCGCGCCCGAGCCCTTAGCCGATCTGGATTTTGGTGTCGGAAACAAAGGTGTAGGGCGGCACGGCCAGGTTGCTCGGCGCAGGTCCCTGCCGGATGCGGCCCGAGGTGTCGTACACCGAACCATGGCAGGGGCAGAAGAAGCCGTCGTAAGCGCCCTCATGGGCAATCGGGATGCAGCCGAGATGAGTGCAGATGCCGACCACGACCAGCCACTGGTCATGCCCCGGCTTGACTCTAGCCTCATCGCTCTGCGGATCGGGCAGGCTCGCAACCGGCACCTTGCGGGCCTCATCGATCTGCTTCTTGGTCCGGTGGCTGATGTAGATCGGCTTGCCGCGCCAGAACACCTTGATGTCCTGTCCCTCGGCGATCGGGGTCAGATCGACCTCAATCGGCGCACCGGCCGCGATCGTCGAGGCGTCCGGGTTCATCTGGGAAACCAGCGGCCAGACCGTGGCAGCCGCGCCTACGGCGGCGACGGCTCCCGTTGCAACAAAAAGGAAATCACGGCGTGTCGGATGGTCCGCCGAAGACGCTGTCGTCACGATTCCAAGCCCTTTCTTATCTGCAGCCAGCGGAACCGCCCCGGGGGCGCCAAAGGCGCGACCCGAAAGAGGCTGCCGGCGCCCGCGGCCCCCGCGGCGGCAGAAAAACCGCCTTTCCTCCCCCAATCCTGGCGGAACAAGCAGTCCAGAATCGTTCTATTGGCACCCTTGCCGTGAGAGCGCAAGCCCGCTATCGGCTCGCAAGCGTGCAATGCACTAAATCCGCGCCCGGCCGTGATTTATTCAATACATTTCACCCACGCTTCCGAAGCCTCGACACCATGCACATCGCGCTTTTCCAGCCTGACATCCCTCAGAACACGGGAACGATTCTGCGCCTGTGTGCGTGCCTGGGCGCGGCTGCCCACATCATCGAGCCGGCCGGATTTCCGATCTCGGACCGGCATTTCCGCCGGGCGGGAATGGACTACCTCGATCACGTCGCCCTCACCCGCCATGACTCATGGCAAAAATTCGAGCAATGGCGTAACGAAGCGGGTTTCCGGCTGGTGCTGTTTACAACCAAGGGGGCCGGTTCCTATCTGGATTTCAGCTACCGGCAGGACGATGTTCTGCTGTTCGGGCGGGAATCGGCAGGGGTACCCGATGAAGTCGCCTCCGCTGCCGATGCGCGGCTGGTGATCCCGATCAGGCCGGACTTGCGCTCGCTCAATGTGGCCATGGCGGCGGCCATGGCATTGGGCGAGGCGCTGCGGCAGACGGGTTCCGCGATGACGGGCGAGATGCAGTCCGAGGAGAGATAGTGAGTTACGCGGTCAAAGAGATATTCCTGACCTTGCAGGGCGAAGGCGCGCATGCCGGCCGCGCGGCGGTGTTTTGCCGTTTTTCCGGCTGCAACCTCTGGAGCGGCCGCGAACAGGACCGCGCCGGCGCCACCTGCAAGTTCTGCGATACTGATTTTGTCGGCACCGACGGCACGCTGGGCGGCCGCTACGCCACCGCGGACGAACTCGCCGACATCATCGCCGGGCAATGGACCGGCGAGAATACCAACCGCTATGTGGTCCTGACCGGCGGCGAGCCGCTGCTGCAGGTAGATACCCCCTTCATCGATGCGCTGCATGCGCGCGGCTTCGCCATCGGCATCGAGACCAACGGGACGATCGAACCGCCCGACGGGATGGACTGGGTCTGCGTCAGCCCGAAGGCCGGCGCAGGGCTCGTGGTGCGCCGCGGCCACGAATTGAAGCTGGTCTATCCGCAGACCGGCGCCGCGCCGGAAGATTTTGCAGGGCTCGATTTCGAACGTTTTTCGCTGCAGCCGATGGACGGACCCGACGTGATCGAAAACACCGCGCGCACGGTCGACTACTGCCTGCGCCATCCGCAATGGCGGCTCAGCCTGCAGACGCACAAGACCCTTGGTATCAGATAAGCACTTGGCATCAGATAGGAACCAGATTTTCAAGATGTGGGAACTGACCAAATCATTTCGCTTCGAAGCCGCGCATTCGCTGAAGGGGACGACCTTCGGCGCGGCCAGCGAGGAAATTCACGGCCACTCGTTTCGCGCCGAGGTGAGCGTGCGCGGCACGCCCGATCCGCAAACCGGCATGGTGCTGGATCTCGGCCTGCTCGAACGCAGCATGGAAGAGGTCCGCAAGACCCTCGACCACAAGCTTCTGAACAAGGTCGAGGCGCTTGGGACGCCAACGCTGGAAAACATTTCGCGCTACATCTTCGAACGCCTCCAGCACGCCGGCAAGATCACCCGCGTCAGCGTTCATCGCGACAGTTGCAACGAGAGCTGCACGTACTTTGGACCACAGGGCTAGAAATGCATCTTACCGTCATTGCCTGCGACAAACGCGAAGCGTTTGCGCAAGGGAGCGAAGCGACGAAGCAATCCATTCTTTCTGTGGCACGATGGATTGCTTCGCTACGCTCGCAATGACGGCAATATATGGATCGACCGCATGGACATGTCGCTGATCGAGCATCGCAAGACGCGCGCGAGAGCCTGGTTCGAAGCCTTGCGCAACGACATCTGCGCGGCCTTTGAGCGGCTGGAAGACGACGCCCCGGCCTCGCTCTATCCCGGCGACGCCGGACGCTTCGAGCGCACGCCCTGGAACCGCACCGACCACACCGGCACGCCGGGCGGCGGCGGCGTGATGTCGATCATGCGCGGGCGGCTGTTCGAGAAGGTCGGCGTGCACTGTTCCACCGTGCACGGCGAGTTCGCGCCCGAATTCCGGGCGCAGATTCCGGGCGCGGCCGACGATCCCAGGTTCTGGGCCTCGGGCATTTCGCTGATTGCGCATCTGCGCAATCCGAACGTGCCGGCGGTGCACATGAACACCCGCTTCGTCGTCACCACCAAGGCGTGGTTCGGCGGCGGCGCTGACTTGACGCCGGTGCTGGACCGGCGGCGCACCCAGGAGGACCCGGACACGCTGGCCTTCCACCAGGCAATGAAGGAAGCCTGCAGCGGACCGAACGGCGTCGCCGACTACGACAAATACAAAAAATGGTGCGACGAATATTTCTATCTGCCGCATCGCAAGGAAGCGCGCGGCATCGGCGGCATTTTCTACGACTGGCACGACTCAGGCGATTGGGACGCCGACCTCGCCTTTACCCAGGACGTCGGCCGCGCCTTCCTGAAAATTTATCCAGAGCTCGTCCGCCGCAATTTCGCCCTCCCCTGGAACGCCGCCGACCGCGAGGAGCAGTTGATCCGGCGCGGACGCTATGTCGAGTTCAACCTGCTCTACGACCGCGGCACAATTTTTGGGCTGAAGACCGGCGGCAATGTGGATTCCATTCTCTCGTCGATGCCGCCGGAGGTAAAGTGGCCATGATTTGACTGTCATGATCGGCTTGTCATGACCGATCGCTAGAATGCGAATCGCGTCATGCATTTCAAGGAGCAGATCATGGATTTGAAACCAGGCGACGTCGTCATTCTGAAGTCCGGCGGCCATCCGCTTAGCGTGGTGGAAGTCAACGAGGGTAATGTTGTGTGTATGTGGATGGGTAATGAAGGCGATCTCTTTCGCGAGACGCTGCCACTAGCCGTCCTTGAACTCGCCGAGCACGACACCTCGGATGACGACGATGAAGAAGAGGAAGACGACGAAGAAGACGATGAGGACGAAGACGAAGACGACAAGCACGCCAGCAAAGTCGCCTAAGGGAATTTCGACGTCGCCCGGCATCCACAGCCCGGCGACGTCGTTTCCTGGAATTGGACCCCGTGCGGAGCATCTGATATTCGCGGCAAGTCGACCGCCGCTTCCCGCGGTCGACAGCGCTGGAAGCGAAATGGCCGTGAAACGATGACCCACCTGCCCCGTGCCATGCTGATCGACATGGACGACACCATCCTGTCGGCCTATGGCCGCCCGGAAATCGCCTGGCACAATGTCGCCGCGGAATTCGCCGCCGAGTTCGGGCCGTTGACCTCGCAACAGGTTGCCACCGCCGTCCTGGATTCCGCGCGCAAATTCTGGGCGGTCGCCGGCGCCGAATGGCGGCTGAAGCTGGATGAGGCGCGGCGTATAACCGTCACACGCGGATTTGCCGCCCTTGCCGCCGGCGGCCATACGCTGCCCGAGGATCTTGCGGTACGGCTCGCCGACCGCTTCACCGCCTACCGCGAAGAGGAAATGTTCGTGTTCCCCGGCGCGCACGACGCCATCGACGAATTGAAGGTGCGCGGCGTCAAGCTGGCGCTGGTGACCAACGGTGCCGCCGGCACCCAGCGCGCCAAGGTCGAACGCTTTGCGCTGTCGCACCGTTTCGATCACATCCAGATCGAGGGCGAGCACGGTTTCGGCAAGCCGGACGAGCGCGCCTATCTGCACGCCATGCAGACGCTCGGCGTCACCGCATCCGAGACCTGGATGATCGGCGACAATCTGGAATGGGAAGTCGTAGCGCCGCAGCGGCTCGGCATCTACGCGATCTGGATCGACGTGCATGGCGACGGCCTGCCCACGGACTCCACCGTGAAGCCCGATCGCATCATCCGCTCACTGACGGAACTGCTGCCGCGTGAGCGCTGATAGAGATCAGTGCCGCAGCGCCGCTGTGATCATGATGATGCCGCCGACCATCACGGCGGCGTCGAGGATCGCGGTGTGGATATGCACCGGCATGCGCTCGACGAAGGCTTTAGCGAGGAACGCCCCCGGAATAGCGATGGCGCCGATCAGCAGCGCAAAGGCCAGCACCTGCGCGGTGACGACGCCGGCCAGGCCGAATACCGAAATCTTGATGAGGCCGGTCACGACCGAGATCACGGCGTCGGTGGCAATCACTGCCGCGCCCTCGAGCCCCGACGCCATCAACAGCGACAGCAGGATCACGCCGGAGCCTGACGTGCCCCCGACCAGCACGCCATACCCCACCGCGCTCGCACCGAGGCCGGTATCGCCAATCCTGATATCGCGCTTCTTGGCCAACCGGCGCAGCGGCACGCTCAGCATCAGCATGCTGCCGATCACCAGCGCCGCGCCGGTGCTGGTGAGCCGCGTATAGCCGTAGGCGCCGAGCGCGGTAGTCGGCGCGGCAGCCCCGATCACGATCAGCGCGCGCCGCCGGTCGGCGTAACGGAAATAGGCCACGAAGCGGCTTATATTGGTGATGATCGCCGATATCGCGATGATCGGCACCACCGGCTCGGCGCCGACCATCGGCACCAGCACCAGCGGCATCAATGCGCCAGTGCCATAACCGGCAAGACCGCCGATGATGGACGCAAACAACGCCATGCCGCCAACCAGCACGAGTTGGCCGAGCGAAATGTCGGCGAAGCCGGCGAGAATACTCACAGCCGGTGATCGCGGGTGAAGCGGGCGGCGGTCTGGTCGGCGATCGCGGCCAGCGCGGATGATTCAAGCGGAAAATCCGCGGCCAGCCAGGCGTCTTCCGCAAGCGTCAACACGTGACCAAGCGCGGGGCCCTCGGCAATGCCGCGCGCGATGAAATCGGCCGCCTTCAGCGGAAATTTCGGCGCGCTCCAGCGCTGCGGCAAGGTTGCGAGCTCGTGCCAGCGCGCAGCACCATTGCCGATGCCGCCTGCGCGCGCCCATGCCAGCATCACCCGGTCGCGATAGGGATCCTCGCCCAGCCGATAAAGAAGCTGCCGCGCCCGCGCGCCGTTCTTGGCGGCGAACCGCCACCAGCGATGGCCCATCGAGTCCAGCGCCTTGTGTTCCGCGTTGGAAAGCCGAAGCCGCGCCGAGACGCGCCTGGCGTCCTCGGTGACGGCCACCGTGAGCGCGGCGAGCCGGCGCACGGCGTTCGGCGGCAGCCCCAGCGCGCGTTCGGCCGCGATCATCGCGGCGAACGTCCCGGTGTAGGTAATGCCGCCGAATATCGGCAGCAGCAGGCCGGCATCCGCCATCGCCTGCACCGCGACCACGGCGCCTTCCGCGATCAACAGCTTCAACATCTCCATGCGGACGCGCTCGGCGGAAAGGCTTGCAAGCCCCGCGCGCCCATCGATACAGGCGAGATATCCGGCACGGTCGGGCTCACCCTCTCCATAGGCGGCATGCATGCGGAAGAAGCGCAGGATGCGCAGATAATCCTCGGCGATACGCTGGCTGGCATCGCCGATGAAGCGCACGCGTTTGGCTTCGATGTCGGCCAGCCCGCCGACATGGTCATGCACGATGCCGCCGGCATCGACGGAAAGCCCGTTGATGGTGAAGTCGCGCCGTTCCGCATCGCGAACCCAGTCGCGCCCGAACGCAACCCTGGCCTTGCGGCCAAAAGTCTCCGTGTCCTCGCGCAAGGTCGTAACCTCGAACGGATGCGATTCGACGACCAGCGTAACCGTGCCGTGGTCGATGCCCGTCGGCACGCATTTGATGCCGGCCGCCTTGGCGCGCCGGGCGACCTCGTCGGGCAGAGCGGTGGTCGCAATGTCGATGTCGCCCAGAGGAATTTTCAACAGCGCATTGCGCACGGCGCCGCCGATCACGCGGGCTTCCTCGCCATCGCCGTTGAGTAATGCAAGCACGCGCGCGGCCGGACCGGATCTGAGCCAGGGCGCGTCCGACAGCACGCGGGCCTCGATCATTTCTCGACTCCGGGAACCAGCTTGCCGTCTTCGAGATGCGCAGGAACGTAGGTCGAGTCCGGCGGCGCGCCGGAGAATTGCGCGAGAAAGACGAAACTGATCACGACCAGCAGCAGCGATCCCAGCACCAGTTTGGCGACAAGATGCGCCGGCCACGAGGACGACACCAACAGTCCGGAACGGGTGGCAATCAGAAACAGCGCATAGGCCGCAAACGGGATCAGGAAAATCGCGACCTCGGTCAGAACCGGACGGATCATGCGAGATAAATCCGCTCATATAGCACGCGCAGAATTCCTGCGGTCGCGCCCCAGATGTAACGCTCGGCGAACGGCATGGCGTAATAGGAGCGCTCCATGCCGCGGAATTCCTTGGAATGGATCTGATGGTTCTCGGGATTCATCAGGAACGCCAGCGGCACCTCGAAGGCGTCAATCACCTCGCCTTCGTTGATCGTCAGCTTGAAGCCGGGCTTCACCCGCGCTACTGTCGGCAGGATGCGAAACCCGAACGCGGTTCCATAGAGGTCGAGATAGCCGATCGGCTCGATGAAGTCGCGCTTGAGGCCGACTTCCTCCTCCGCCTCGCGAAGTGCGGCGTCGAGCGGGGAAGCATCGGTGGCGTCGATCTTGCCGCCGGGAAAGGAAATCTGGCCGGCGTGGCTGGACAGATGCGGCGAGCGCTGCGTCAGCAACACGGTCGGCTCGCGGTGATCGACCACCGGGATCAGCACCGCCGCCGGCCGTACCGGCTGCTCGCGCGCCACGATCTCGAGCATGCGGTCGTTGCCCGCGTCGCCGGTTTTCGGAACGATATCGGGATCGACCAGGCCGGGCGGCACGTCGAAGCTCAACCGAGCCTGGCTCCGCGTGAAAAACTCCGCCGAGCTGATCGGAGCCGCTTCCATCTTTTTCAGTATCGGCTCGTTCAAACCGCGTCCCTCACCTGCTTCGCGTCCGCCATCGTAAAGAACTCGCCGCCGGACTCGATGCCGAACATCGGCTGACCATCGACCACCCGCTCTTCCCCCATGTCAACCAGATCGTAATAGAGCGCGCGGGTCACCTTCGCCCACAGATCGGCGCGGACGTGAAGGTAGGGCGTCAGCCCACCGTCGGCGGCCATCTCGAATCGCAGGCGGTGTCCGGAATCGCATGGCACCCAGTCGTCGACATTGGTGCGAAAGCGCAATAGACGGCCGCGATCATCAGCCTCCTTTTGCATCTCCACCGCGAGGAAAGGCGCGTCGTCGACTCGAATGCCGACCTTCTCGACCGGGGTCACGAGAAAGTGCTTGCCGTCCTCGCGCTTGAGTATGGTCGAAAACAGCCGCACCAGCGCCGGCCGCCCGATCGGCGTCCCCATGTAGAACCACGTACCGTCACCGGCGATTCGCATGTCGAGATCGCCACAGAACGGCGGATTCCACAGATGCACCGGAGGAAGCCCCTTGCTGGCCGGGGTGGCGTTGGCGGCTTCCCTCGCAGCGACAGTAAGTCCTTCGAGGCCCTGAGTGCCGGTTTGCCCTTGCTTTGCCATTGTTTGCCCTGAGTCTCGGCGCCTCATCTGGCACGATTGGTGCACGTATACCGAGATATGTGTTCCCGACGATTGGTGTCCGTACTAATGCGGATGGGTCGCCATATCGTGATGCCGTTCATACCCCGAAATACCGATAATGTGGGGATACTTTAATTCAGCGAATACATGGCCTTTGCACAGGTTTAGCATGAGGTTCGTGGCATGACGACGCAACCAGCGGTGTCATGAAGCGGTTATACGGTCGAAGGAGACAGACATGGCGAATGCAGACGGTGTCGAGAAACTCGAGGACGCGATCGTCCGGTCGGCGGAGCAGGTCGCCGGCCAGATTCGCGCCGCGAAGGAAGCGATCTCCACCGTCATCTTCGGCCAGGACCGGGTGATTGAAAACACCCTGGTGACAATCCTGTCCGGCGGCCATGCGCTCCTGATCGGCGTTCCCGGCCTCGCCAAGACCAAGCTGGTCGAAACGCTGGGCATCACGCTCGGGCTGGACGCCAAGCGCATCCAGTTCACACCGGACCTGATGCCCTCGGATATTCTGGGCGCCGAAGTGCTGGACGAGAGCAACTCCGGCAAGCGGTCGTTCCGCTTCATCTCCGGACCGGTGTTCGGGCAGCTCCTGATGGCCGACGAAATCAACCGCGCCAGCCCGCGTACGCAATCGGCGCTGCTGCAAGCCATGCAGGAACAGCACATCACTGTTGCAGGCGCGCGGCATGACCTCCCAAAACCGTTCCACGTGCTCGCCACGCAAAACCCGCTGGAGCAGGAAGGCACCTATCCGCTGCCCGAAGCGCAGCTCGACCGCTTCCTGATGGAGATCGACGTCGATTATCCCGACCGCGATGCCGAACGCCGTATCCTGTTCGAAACGACGGGCGCGGATGCGACGCTCGCCAAGGCCTCGATGGACGCGGAAATCCTGATCGCGGCACAGCGGCTGGTGCGCCGCCTGCCGGTCGGCGACAGCGTCGTCGAGGCGATTCTGTCGCTGGTGCGCTCCGCGCGCCCGAGTTCCGAAGACGGCGGCGACAAGCTGATTGCCTGGGGACCGGGTCCGCGCGCCAGCCAGTCGCTGATGCTGGCGGTCCGCGCCCGCGCGCTGCTCGACGGCCGCCTCGCGCCCTCGATCGACGACGTGCTGGATCTCGCCGAACCCATTCTCAAGCACCGCATGGCGCTGACGTTCTCGGCGCGCGCGGAAGGCCGCACCATTCCCGACGTAATCAGACAATTGAAGACGCGGATCGGTTGATGGCCGCAGAGACCAGCCACGAGACCAGGGAGCTTTTAGCAATCCGACGTGCCGATGGCGAAAGCCGAACGCTCGCCGCTTCGCTCCCCCGACTCGTGCTCGAAGCCCGGCGTATCGCCGCCAACGTCATCCATGGCCTGCACGGCAGGCGCCGCGCCGGCGCCGGCGAGAGCTTTTGGCAATACCGCCGCTTCGTCTCCGGCGAGCCGTCGCAGAATGTCGACTGGCGGCGCTCGGCGCGTGACGATCACCTCTATGTCCGCGAGCAGGAGTGGGAGGCTGCGCATACGGTGTGGCTGTGGCCCGACCGTTCGCCGTCGATGGCGTTTGCTTCCAAGGGTGCGCGCGACAGCAAGCTGGAACGCGGGCTGATCGTTACATTCGCGCTTGCTGAACTCCTGGTTTCGGGCGGAGAGCGCGTCGGCATTCCCGGCCTGATGAACCCGACCGCAAGCCGCAACGTGATCGACAAGATGGCGCAGGCGATGCTGCACGACGATGCGGTGCGCGCGAGCCTGCCGCCGTCCTTTGTCCCGTCGGCGCTGGCCGAAATTGTCGTGCTGTCCGATTTGTGGTCGCCGATGAGCGAGATCAGGGTGATGCTCGCAGGGCTTTCGGCCTCCGGCGCCCATGGCTCGCTGATCCAGGTCGTCGATCCCGCCGAAGAAACCTTTCCCTATGCCGGCCGGGTCGAATTCGTCGAGCCGGAAGGATTTGGCGTCATCACCGCCGGCCGCGCCGAGAGCTGGGCCAGCGACTATGTCGCGCGTGTCGCACTGCATCGCGACGAGATCCGCAGCGAAACCAACCGGCTCGACTGGTTGTTCTCGACCCACACCACCAGCCGTTCCGCCGCCGAACTCCTGCTGTTCCTGCATGCGGGCATGATGGCAGCCAAGGGAAGCGTGCACAGCTCAACGGTCAAGGCGGGGCGTAGCGCATGATCGCGGCCCTCCCCCTAACCTTTGCGCAACCGCTGCTGCTGCTGGGCTTGTTGAGCCTGCCGGTGTTGTGGTGGCTGCTGCGCGTCATGCCGCCACGGCCGCGGCGGATCGAGTTTCCGCCGACGCGGCTGTTGTTCGACATCAGGCCCAGGGAAGAAACCCCGTCGCGGACGCCGTGGTGGCTGACCTTGCTGCGGCTTGCCGCCGCCGCACTGGTCATCCTTGCCGCCGCAGGCCCGATCTGGAATCCGCAAACCGGCGTCGGCGGCAGCAATGCGCCCTTGGTGATCCTGCTCGACGACGGCTGGAGCGCGGCGGCGAGCTGGGACACCCGGGTCAAGGCCGCTGACGAACTGATCGCCAACGCCGACAACGACCGCCGCGGCGTTGCACTGGTTCCGCTTTCCGAGACCGCGCGCGACATCACGCTGATGCCGGCCGGCACCGCGCGGGTCGCGCTGCGTCAGATTGCGCCAAAACCTTATTCGGTCGACCGCGTCGACACGCTTGGCGCGCTCGACCGCTTCCTGAAGGCGACCGGTGATGCCGAGATCGCGTGGCTGTCCGACGGCGTCGACACCGGGCGCGGCGCCGAATTCGTCGAAAATCTCGGCAAGACCATCGGCGATCGCAAGCTGACGGTGTTCGAAGGCGGCGCGGCCCCGGCGCAGGCATTGGTCGCCGCCGAAAACGCCGCGGCGAAGATGACGGTCAAGGTGCTGCGCACCACCGGCGGCGTCGCAGCCGGTGTGGTTCGCGCGATCGACGCCAAGGGCTCGCCGATCGGCGAGGCGCGCTACGCGTTTGGCATGCAGGATCGCGAGAGCGAAGCGGCGTTCGATCTGCCGGTCGAACTGCGCAACGACATTTCGCGGCTGGAAATATCGGGCGAACGATCGGCCGGCGCGGTGCAACTGCTCGACAAGCGTTGGCGCCGGCGCGCCGTCGGCGTCGTTACCGGCGCGACCAGCGACACCGCCCAGCCGCTATTGGCGTCGACCTTCTATCTGACCCGCGCATTGTCGCCATTCGCCGACATACGGCTGGGTGATCGCGGCGCGGCGCAACAGGTAATCGCGCAGTTCCTCGATCAGCGCCTACCGATGATCGTGCTCGCCGATGTCGGCACGCTGTCGCCGGAAATCCGCGAGCGGCTGAACGCATGGATCGATCAGGGCGGCGTGCTGGTGCGTTTCGCAGGCCCTCGCCTGGCGCAGGCCGATGACGATCTGGTGCCGGTGAAACTGCGTCGCGGCGGCCGCATTCTCGGCGGCAGCCTGACCTGGGAAAAGCCGCAGCATCTGGCTTCCTTCGCCGCCGACGGTCCGTTCGCGGGCCTCGCCGTGCCCAAGGACATCACCGTGAACCGGCAGGTGCTGGCCGAGCCGGACGCGGTGCTCGCCACCAAGACCTGGGCGTCGCTGGAAGACGGCACGCCGCTGGTGACCGGCGAGCATCGCGGCAAGGGCGTTATCAGCCTGTTCCATGTCGGCGCCGACTCGCGCTGGTCGGACCTGCCGATGTCCGGCAGCTTCGTCGAGATGCTGCGGCGGATGGTCGACATGTCCGGCTACACTTCGAAGCCCGGCGCGGGCGTTGCGAGCGAGGCGACTAATGT
Organism: Bradyrhizobium algeriense; assembly: GCF_036924595.1. Taxonomy (NCBI): domain Bacteria; kingdom Pseudomonadati; phylum Pseudomonadota; class Alphaproteobacteria; order Hyphomicrobiales; family Nitrobacteraceae; genus Bradyrhizobium; species Bradyrhizobium algeriense. Next base: position 5,407,635 of record NZ_JAZHRV010000001.1, read on the forward strand.
CGAGACCGTGGCGCCGCTGCGCACCCTCGACGGCTTCGGCGCATTCGGGCCGCCGCCCTCGACCGCCAAACCGATGCCGGCGGATTATCGCGACCGCGCTACGTCAGATCATCCGCCGGGCTTCTACGGCCCGGCCGATGGCCCGATCGCGGTCAACACGCTGGCCCCGGCCGATCGCATCGCGCTGCTCGATACATCTTCCCTGCGCGCGCAACGCGCCAGCTACACCAACGCCGAACCGCGCGATCTGCGCGGCATTCTGCTGTCGTCGTCGCTGGTGCTGTTCCTGATCGACGCGATCGTGGTCGCGATGCTGGGTGCGGGCCTGGCCGCCTTGTGGCGGCGGCGCACGGCGGCGGCCGCCGTTCTGCTGGCCCTGACCCTGTCCGCAACCTCGATCGCACCTTCGCCGACGCGCGCCCAAAACAACGACGAATTCGCCATCAAGGCGGTGTCGCAGACGCGCCTCGCCTATGTCGTCACCGGAAATGCCGACGTCGATTCCATCGTCAAGGCCGGCATGGCGGGACTGACGCTGTTCCTGGCGCAGCGCACCGCGCTGGAGGCCGGCGATCCCGTCGGCGTCGATCCCGCGCGCGACGAACTGGCGTTCTTTCCGCTGATCTACTGGCCGATCGTGCCGGGTGCGCCGAAGCCGCCGCAGGATGCCATCAACCGCATCGACGCCTACATGAAACAGGGCGGCACGGTGCTGTTCGACACCCGCGACGCCGTCGAGGCGCCGCCCGGCGAAAACGGCGCGGCGCAGACGCCGGGCATGCGTACCTTGCGCGAAATTCTCTCCTCCCTCGACGTGCCCGAACTGGAGCCGGTGCCGCGCGAGCACGTGCTGACCAAGACGTTCTACCTGCTGCGCGACTTCCCCGGCCGCTTCAACACGGGCCAGACCTGGGTCGAGACCCTGCCGCGCGAGGAAGACGACGATGCAGCCTCGCGCCCGGCGCGCGGCGGCGACGGCGTCTCGCCCATCATCATCACCTCGAACGATCTTGCCGGCGCCTGGGCGCACCGCCCGGATGGGCAGCCGATGCTGCCGCTGACGCCGGGCGAGCCGCGCCAGCGCGAATTCGCGTTCCGCTCCGGCGTCAACATCGTGATGTACACCCTGACCGGCAACTACAAGGCCGATCAGGTCCACGCGCCGGCTCTGATCGAGCGGTTGGGGCAATAGGCCATGAGTTACGGCATCGCGTTCACCCCCCTCGTTCCGTCCATCGTGCTGTGGATCGCGCTGGCCGCGATCGTCGCGATCTCGGTGCTATTGCTGCTCGGGCGCTCGCGCGGTGCCGCCGTGCGCGTCGCGGCGCTGGCGCTGATCCTGCTGGCGCTCGCCAATCCCTCCTTCACCCGCGAAGACCGCGAGCCTCTGTCGTCTGTCGCTGCCGTCGTGATCGACAAGAGCCCGAGTCAGAACTTTGGCACCCGCAACCAGGAGACCGCCAAGGCGCAGGAGGCGCTGGTCGATACGCTGAAGAAGATCAAGGGGCTGGAAGTGCGCGTCGTCGAGGCCGGACAGGCCGACGGCGAAACCGACGGAACCAAACTGTTCGGCGCGCTGTCATCGGCGCTGTCGGACGTTCCCGTCGACCGCGTCGCCGGCGCGTTTTTGATCACGGATGGCCGGGTGCACGACATTCCGGCCAACGCCGCGGCCCTCGGCTTCCAGGCGCCGGTGCACGCGCTCGTCACCGGACGCAAGGACGAGCGCGATCGCCGTGTCGCGATTTCGGCCGCGCCGCGGTTCGGCATCGTCGGACAGCCCCAGACCATCACCTACCGGCTCGACGACCAGGGCGTCACCGGCCAGCGCGCCAGGGTCGTGGTGCGCCGCGACGGCGAAGTAATCAGCGAGCGCACGCTCCTGAGCGGCCAGACCTCCAATGTCGAGGTCGACATCAAGCATGCCGGGTCGAACATCGTCGAGATCGAAGCCTCGCCGCTCGAGAACGAGCTGACGCTGGTCAATAACCGCGCCGTGGTCGCGATCGAAGGCGTGCGCGACAAGCTCCGCGTGCTGCTGGTATCAGGCGAGCCGCATTCCGGCGAACGCACCTGGCGCAATCTGCTGAAGTCGGACGCCAGCATCGACCTCGTGCATTTCACGATTCTGCGCCCGCCGGAGAAGCAGGACGGCACGCCGATCAACGAATTGTCGCTGATCGCGTTTCCGACGCGCGAATTGTTCCAGCAGAAGATCAACGAATTCCAGTTGATCATCTTCGACCGCTACGCCCGCCAGGGCGTGCTGCCGATCGCCTATTTCGACAATATCGCGCGCTATGTCCGCGCCGGCGGCGCGGTGCTGGTGTCGGCCGGCCCCGACTATGCCTCCACCACCAGCATCTGGCGCACGCCCCTGGATACGGTGTTGCCGGCAGAGCCGGTCGGCGTCACTGAAAAACCGTTCTATGCGCATCTGAGCGACGCCGGTAAGCGCCATCCGGTGACGCGCGGCCTCGAAGGCTCCGCCAGCGAGCCGCCGCGCTGGAGCCGATTCTTCCGCACCGTGGATACCCGCAACGCGATCGGCGCGCCCGTGATGACCGGCGCCGACGGCAAGCCGCTGCTGTTGCTGTCGCGCTTCGGCGAAGGCCGCGTCGCGCTTCTCTTGTCAGACCACATCTGGTTGTGGGCGCGCGGCTATGAAGGCGGCGGGCCGCATCTGGATCTGCTGCGACGAACGTCGCACTGGCTGATGAAGCAGCCTGATCTGGACGAAGAGGCGCTGCGCCTGCAGATCCAGGGCAAGGACCTCGTGGTGCTGCGCCAGACCATGGCCGACAACGTGCCGCCGGTGACCGTGACGTCACCGAGCGGCGCCACCAAGGAACTCACGCTGACCGCAAGCGAGCCCGGCACCTGGCGCTCCACCCTCCCCGCCAACGAACTCGGGCTGTGGCAGGCAACCGATGGCGCGCTGAAAGCCCTGATCAATGTCGGACCGACCAACCCGAAGGAATTTTCAGAGGTCACCTCGACCACCGAGATGCTGAAACCGCTGGCGCAGGCGACCGGCGGCGACGCCCGCCGCGTGGCCGACGGCACCAGCGTCGACCTGCCCCGCGTCGTGCCGGTGCGCGCCTCCGGCATCTTCCACGGCGACGGCTGGATGGGCGTGAAGATGCGCGACGCCAGCGTCGTCAAGGGCGTTGGCGTGCTGCCGATGTTCGCCGGCCTGGTCGGGCTGTTGCTGCTGCTCGGCGCCTTCGCGGCGACCTGGGTGCGTGAGGGGCGTTGAGCTCAACGCCGATAATTCAGTCTTATTGCGGGGAACCTTATGCTGCCTCGTCGGCGCGCAGCCATTTGGGGAACGGATCGGCCAACCCAGCCCATTCCCCGATGTGCATTCCCGGTTTACCCGGGACAAGACACCCATCGAGGCGTGCCTTGATCGCGTGCTCGTCCATGCCGGTGCCGATGAAGACGATCTCCTGTCGGCGATCGCCATAGACTTCGTTCCAGTTCTTTTTGAGCGATTTCCGCCAGAATGGATCGTCGGGCCATCGGTCAGCGGGCACATTGGCCCACCAAAACCCGAGGCCTTCGGTGCGGACGATCGCACCTGCCTGACTTAACTCACCGAGCCATTGTGGACGCGTCGCGATCCAGAAATGTCCCTTCGCCCGGATGACTCCGGTCCAGCTTTCGCGCAGGAATTGATGGAATTTCGTGGGCTCGAATGGTCGGCGCGCGCGGTAGACGAAGCTGCTGACGCCGTACTGCTCGGTCTCCGGTGTGTGATCGCCGAAGCCATACAATTCCTTGAACCAGAGCGGATGTTGTTGCGCCCGCGCGAAATCGAAGCGACCCGTATCGAGGATGCGCTCGAAGGGAGCCTTGGCGAAATCAGTCTCCACGATATCGGCGGCCGGGTTGAGCGCGCGGATGATTTTGCGCGCCGCGTCCAATTGGCCGGCGGACGCATCGTTGATCTTGTTTAGCACAATGACGTCGGCGAATTCGATCTGCTCCACCAGCAGGTCCACCATCGTTCGCTTGTCATCGACACCGAGCGATTCGCCGCGATCTCTGATGAAATCGGTCGAGGCATAGTCCCGCAACAAGTTGACGGCATCGACCACCGTCACCATGGTGTCGAGCACTGCCACGTCGGAAAGACTGTCGCCCTCTTCGGTTCGGAAATCGAACGTCGCGGCAACCGGCAGCGGCTCCGAAATGCCCGTCGATTCAATCAGAAGATAGTCGTATTTGCCGCCCTCAGCGAGCATTCGGACTTCCTTCAACAGATCGTCACGCAGCGTGCAGCAAATGCACCCATTCGTCATCTCGACCAGTTTTTCATCCGTCCGGGAAAGATTCGCACCGCCATCGCGCACCAGGTCGGCATCGATATTCACCTCGCTCATGTCGTTCACAATCACCGCCACCTTCAGGCCCTGGCGATTGTTGAGCACGTGATTCAGCAAAGTTGTCTTTCCAGCCCCTAGGAAGCCGGACAAGACGGTGACGGGGAGTTTTCGCATGGAGATCAAACAACCTGTGCAGTGCGCGGAATCCCGAACGAGAGCGGGGAAGCATCGCGGGGCTCCGACTGATGTTATGTTATAACATTACATCTTGGATGGCCAACCTTGTCAATCGGGAAAAATCTCTCGCGAGAATACTCTTGTCATGCTGAAGGCTCGGGGGCCTGCATCCGTTGCAGTAATCACACAGCGTTTGGGGATTCGTCCGAACGCACGTGCACCGCGTTGACATCGCGATGCCCCTCCCGTGTTATAATATTACATTGGGACGGCCGAGAGACTCGGTCGCCCCGGGGCAAGGCGTGCGTCATTGTGAAATGGTTTCGAACCAACGTCAGAACTGGCGCGCGGCTGGCGCTGTTCGCGCTCGCGACCCAGTTTGCGCTGTCGTTCGGGCATTGCCACGGGGCCGCCGCCGCGCAGAACGTCCAGATCGGTCTCTCGGATGCCGGTCTTACCTACGCCGCGGACCACACCGCGCTTGATGCGGCCAGCGACACGGTTCAGCAGCAGCCCTCCAATCACGATAACGACCGACACCCGGCCGACGCCTGCGCAATCTGCGCCGTCGTTTCGCTTGCCAACAATTTCCTGTTCGCCACGCCACCGCTGCTGGAGCTGCCGCAGGCAGTCAAGCTTCTGCACCTGACCACCGGCGCCGAGTTCGCGCATCTCGGCTCGCTTCATCCCGCATTCCGGTCCCGCGCGCCTCCCGTCTCCTGACCTCGATTGATTGATACACTCCCCAAAGGGATCGCCGCGCCACGCGGCTGATCCACCGAGGGAAAATCGGAATCGATCCGTCGCACATCGACGGAATCAGGATCGGGACAATGACATTCAAGAAGAAACGAGCGTTCCATTTCGGTGGAGCAAGCTGGCTATTGCTATGCGCGATGGCCGACGGCGCGCTGGCACAGGACGCAGCGCCATCCTCATCGACACAACTACCTGAAATCACCGTGACGGCGCCGAGCCCGATTGTGCGGCGGCGAGCCGTTGTGCCTTCGCGCACGCCGGTGCGCGTCGCCCGCACCGCGCCCGGCCAAAACCGGCAACGCGCGGCAGAACCGCAAGCCGCACCTGTCGCGGCCGCACCCCAGCAGGGCGTGCTCCCCATCGTCACCGATCAATTTGCGACGGTCACAGTGGTGCCGAACGAGGAGATCCGCCGCCAAGGCACCGCCCAGCTTGGCGATCTCCTGTTCTCGAAGCCCGGCATTACCGGCTCCACCTTCGCGCCCGGTGCCGCGAGCCGGCCGATCATCCGGGGCCTCGACGTCAATCGCGTCGGCATCCTCGAGAACGGCACCAACGCTGGCGGCGCCTCGGATCTCGGCGAAGACCATTTCGTGCCGGTCGATCCACTGGCGACAAACCAGGTCGAAGTTATCCGCGGTCCGGCGGCGATGCGCTACGGATCGACATCGATCGGCGGCGTCGTCAGCGCAACCAACAATCGCATCCCGGACGCCCTGCCAACATGCGCGGCCGCACCGTTCCAGACCTACGGACTGCCGGCGAAAGCGCCGCTCGCAAGCGTGGGACCGCCTTCCTGCGTCACGGTCGAAACCCGAACGGCCGTCAATTCGGTCGCTCGCGGTGTCGATGGCGGCATCCTGATCGATGCCGGCGGTGGCAATTTCGCTGTTCATGCCGACGCCTATGGCCGCAAGGCCAGCGATTACAGCATTCCGGGCTATCCGTATTTGTTCGACCAGACCCGCCCGGTCAACGGCCGGCAGCCGAATTCGGCGATGCAGGCGGCTGGTGCATCGATTGGCGGCTCCTACATCTTCGATGGCGGATTTATCGGCGCGGCGATCACGCAGAACGACACGCTCTATCGGATTCCCGGCATCGACGGCGCCGATCACCAGACCCGCATCGACGCGCGCCAAACCAAATTCACGGCCAAGGGCGAATACCGGCCCGATGCAGCGGCGATCGATGCCGTCAGATTCTGGGCGGGCGCGACCAACTACAAGCACGACGAGATCGGACTGGCCGATCCCGCCGACCTCTCGTCCCTCGGCGTGCGGCAGAGCTTCACGAACAAGGAGCAGGAAGGGCGCGTCGAGGTGCAGATGGCCCCGTTCAACGCGCGGTTTGCCGCCGTCACGACAGCATTCGGCCTTCAGGCCGGCCATCAGGAACTGACGGCGCCGAGTCCGGACGATCCAACCAGCCCGCTCAACGGGTTGTTTGATCCTAACAAGAATAACAGGGTCGCCGGCTACGTCTTCAACGAGTTCAAGTTCTCTGACTCAACCAAGGCGCAGATCGCCGGCCGTATCGAGCATGTCAGTCTCAGCGGAACAACGCCGGCATTCATTCCGGAGCTGTTCGACCTCAACGTCGACCCTGCGGCCATTGGTCCTGCCACACCGCGCAACCTGAACTTCACGCCGAAAAGTGTGAGCGTCGGTCTGCTCCAGGATTTGCCATGGGGTCTTGTCGCAAGTATTACCGCCCAATACGTCGAGCGCGCGCCCAAGCCGGCCGAACTGTTTTCACGCGGCGCGCACGATGCGACCGCCACGTTCGATATCGGCAATCCCAATCTCGGCATCGAAACCGCCAAATCGATCGAGATCGGATTACGACGCGCGACCGGACCATTGAGGTTCGAAGCAACCGCTTACTACACCAAGTTCAATGGTTTCATTTACCGCCGTCTCACAGGCAATACCTGCGAAGATGTCGCTTGCGTCGGTCCCGCGGACCCGGCTTTTCCGCTCGAGCTGAACCAGGCGATCTATTCGCAGCGCGACGCCACCTTCCGTGGCGGCGAATTCCAGAGCCAGTTGGACGTCGGGCCGCTCTACGGCGGCATCTGGGGCGTCGAGAACCAGTTCGATGTGGTGCGCGCGACCTTCAACGATGGCACCAATGTTCCGCGAATTCCGCCGGTGCGAGTCGGCGGCGGCCTGTTCTGGCGCGATGCCAATTGGCTGACGCGGATCAACCTGCTGCACGCCTTCGCTCAGAACGACACCGCCCCGATCGGCGAGACGCCAACCGCAGGCTACAACCTGTTGAAGGCGGAGGTCAGCTACAAGACCAAGCTCGATCCTTCCTGGTTCGGCGCACGCGAGATGATGGTCGGCCTCGTCGGCAACAACCTGTTGAACGAGAACATCCGCAATTCGACTTCCTTCAACAAGGACCAGGTCTTGCTGCCGGGCATCGGCGTGCGCGCGTTTGCCAATCTGAAGTTCTAGGTCAGGCGCTGACGGGTGGCGTTGGCTGGTGGTACCAGCTAACGTCGGCATGGATGGCGGTGGATACCGGATTATCGCACCGTTGAAGGATATGCCTTGCCCGATGCGAGTTGACGAACACGGATAGATGCCCTCGCCGATCAACATTCCCGTCTACAGCGATGCCCTCGTCCTGCTCGGCACTGCGGGCATCGTCATTCCATTGGTGCGCCGGTTCGGCTTCAATCCCGTCCTCGGCTATCTCGTAGCGGGCGCGATCCTCGGTCCCCTGGGGCTTGGTACGTTTATCGGCCAATTCCCGTTCCTGTACTGGTTCACCGTGGTTGACGCCAAGAACGTCGCCGGTATCGCCGAGCTCGGCGTCGTGTTCCTGCTGTTCCTGATCGGCCTGGAACTGTCCTATGAGCGGTTGAAGACGATGCGCCGCCTGGTTTTCGGACTGGGCAGCCTGCAGATCGTGTTCTCCGCAGCCGCCATCGGCGCAGCCGTGATCCTTGCGGGCGGCAAACCGCCGGTGCCGCTCATCATCGGTGCCTGCCTGGCGCTGTCGTCGACCGCCATCGTCGTCGAGGTGCTTTCCAGGCAGGGACGGCTGACCACGACCGCTGGCCGCGCCAGCTTCGCGATCCTGCTGGCGCAGGACCTGGCGGTGGCGCCGCTCCTGCTGTTCATCTCGATTTTCGGCACCGGCGAATCCGGTTCGGTTGCCGGCACACTCGCGCTGGCGCTCGCCAACGCCGCCATCGCGCTCGGCGTGATCGTCGTCGCCGGCCGCGTGGTGATGCGGCCGCTGTTCCGTCTGGTCGCATCCGTGGGCATGAGCGACCTGTTCGTGGCCACCACGCTGTTCGTGATCGTCGCAGCCGGGGTGGCCGCCGCCGCGGCCGGCTTCTCGATGGCGCTTGGCGCCTTCATCGCCGGCCTGCTGCTCGCCGAGACCGAATTCCGCAAGGCGATCGAGACGGCCATCGATCCTTTCAAGGGACTCCTGCTGGGCCTGTTCTTTTTTACGGTCGGCATGAACATCGACTTCCGCGAGCTTGCCCGCGATCCCGTTTGGCTGCTTGGAAGCGCCGCCGCGCTCGTTGCCGTGAAATCCATTATCCTCATCGCCCTTGCCCGGCTGTTTCGCCTTTCCTGGCGAGCGTCCATCGAAACCGGCCTCCTGCTCGGCCCGGGCGGCGAGTTCGCCTTCGTCGCGATCGGCATGGCGACGACGCTTGGCCTAATCGATGCCAAGGTGTCGAGCTTCACGGTCGCGCTGACGTCGCTGACCATGCTGCTCATTCCTGCGCTTGCCCATGTGGCGCGGCGGCTGGCGCCAATGATACGCGAAGACAAGCCGCTCGATCCCGAACTGACCGTTGCACCAAGCGGAGGCGCCAACCATGCCATCGTGATCGGACATGGCCGGGTGGGACAGGTCGTCTGCTCCATGCTCGATCGGCACAAATTCCAGTACATTGCCGTCGATAATGACGCCGCAGCCGTACCGGAGCAGCGTCGGCAGGGACGCACCGTTTATTACGGTGATGCGACCAATCCGGAGTTTTTGAAGAGCTGCGGCCTCATGGAGGCCGCTGCGGTCATCGTCACCATCGGCGAAGCCAAGGGCATCGACGAAATCGTAGCCCAGGTCCGCGCGCTCAGGGCAGATATGCTGGTGGTGTCGCGCGCCCGCGACGCGGAGCATGCGCGGCATCTCTATCAGATCGGCGTCACCGACGCCGTGCCGGAGACCATCGAAGCAAGCTTGTTGTTGTCAGAAGCAGCCCTGATCGGCCTCGGCATGGCAATGGGGCTGGTCGTCGCGTCCATCCACGAAAAGCGCGAGGAATTCCGGCACGAATTGCAGCAGGCCGCGGGAGGTACCCGGCCTGCCGGAGAGACGGCCGGCGTCAAACGAAAGCCGCCGCGCTGACCTGAGAACGCCCCCGCCGATGCGCTACGCTACCGCGCCTTGTTCCAGTCCGGCCGGATATCGCCGGAGACACCGTCGAAGGCGCCCTCGACCAGTTCCGCCACCAGGAGGCGGCTGTAATCGACGGGGCCCGGCATGATCACGCGTCCCTTCGGCACCACCTTGAAGCCGACGCGACTGTAATAGGGCTCGTCGCCGACCAGGATGACCAGGCGATGGCCCTTGGCCTTGGCGTCCCGCAGCGAGCGATCGAGCAGCATGCGGCCGACGCCGCGCTTTCGGAACGGCGGCTCGACCGTCAACGGCCCGAGCATCAGCGCCGGCGTGTCGCCGATGCAGATCGGCAATTGCCGTACCGAGCCGACCAGCAATGTGCCGATCCGCGCCGTGAACGACAACTCAAGCAGGTGATCGACATGCTCGCGCAGGCGGTAGGCGCTCAGCACGAAACGGCCAGGACCGAATGTGCGCTCGTGCAGGCGTTCGATCGCTTGCGCGTCCTTTGGAGTTTCAGCCAGTATGGTGACGTCAAGTTCGCTCATGATGGGGCGCGGGATAGCATCTGGCGGCGGCGCGGTCCATTGCCGGCGGCGGCAATCCCCGTATTGCCTTAATCCCTTTTGATGGCCGGCTGGGACAGGTAGGCCAGCAGCTTCATCTCCCGGCGGCCGCGCGTCACCGTGTCCAGCACCAGCCCCGAAGATACCGACAGCACCGCCACGATCATCAGACCCATCGACAGCACGGCTGTCGGCAGCCGCGGCACGACACCTTCCTCGAGAAAGGTGACGACCACGGGGATCGCGAGGCCGATCGAGATCAGCATCAGGAAGATGCCGATGACCGTGAAAAATCGCAGCGGCTTTTCCGACCGGTACAGCTTCAGGATGGTGCCGAGAATCCGGAAACCGTCGCGCCAGGTGTTCAGCTTGCTGAACGAGCCCTCGGGGCGGGCATAATAAGGCGTCTCGATCTCCACCACCGGCAGCGCCAGTTCGAGCGCGTGCACACTGAGCTCGGTTTCGATCTCGAAACCGTCTGACAGCACCGGAAAGGATTTGACGAAGCGGCGCGAGAACACGCGGTAGCCCGAAAGGATATCCTTGAACGCCTGGCCGAACACCGTGGAAAGGAAGCTCGTCAGCATCCAGTTGCCGGTGCGGTGGCCGGGCCGGTAGGCGGCGACCGACTGATCGATGCGAAAGCCCACCACCATGTCGAGGTGGTCGTTGACCAGCGCATCGATCATGCGCGGTGCGCTCTGCGCGTCATAGGTCGCGTCGCCATCGACCAGCACATAGACGTCGGCATCGACATCGGCGAACATGCGGCGCACCACATGCCCCTTGCCCTGGCGGCGCTCGCTGCGCACGATAGCGCCGGCTCCGCGCGCCACCTCGACGGTGCGGTCCCTGGAATTATTGTCGTAGACGAAAATCTCAGCCGTCGGCAGCGCCTTGCGGAAGTCGGAGACCACGGTGGCGACCGCGGCTTCCTCATTGAAGCACGGCACCAGAACCGCAATCCGCAGCGCAGGTCCCGTCATCGCACGCTCACCGAATTAAATCCGTCCATGGCGCGTCATACCGCAATCAGGCGTTGGCCGGTTGAGGGAAGGCCGCACCTTCGGCGGCCCGTTCGCCGCGCAGATCGAGCGTTGCGAACAGCAAAGTCCAGAGCGAGACCATGTCGATCGGAATGATATAATATGGCGTAAATATCGGATGGGTCATGAAGAAAATCGCGTTCACGGCGATGTTTGCCGCGACCAGAATTGCAACGCGTTTGGCGCGCCCCTGATCGAAGCGCCACAGCCAGGCAGTCCATGCGGCGGATATCGCCAGCAAGGTAAACTGCACGTCAACGAGATAGCTTAACAGGACACTTGTACTCAGCTCCGGCGGCACGGCGTCGACGCTGCCATAGGTCGTCGCAAACGGACTTCCCGCATTGATCGCATTCGCAATCAGCGTCGGAGCCATTCCGAGCACGAACGCGACGCCGAATAAGAGTCCTTGCAGGAATGTGTCCCTGCTCCGCGCCAGCGCGAAGGCGCCAGCAAGGTAGAGGCAGTACCCCGCCGCTAGAAACACGTTGGGCAAGCGGAAATTGACGGAGAGCCCGATCAGCAGCCCGACCAGCGCCAGCAAGACCAGCCGGCGCCGCGGCCCGTCGATGAAGATCTTCGCCGTTAGAAAACCGGCCAGCGCGCATACAATCATGGTCGGCGCCATCGAATAGCTGGCCTTGGTCGGATTGATCATCAGATAGATCGCGCAGTCGCCGAACGCGGCAACCAGTATCAGCCGGTAAAGCGTAGACGCATAGGTCATGGCGAGAAGCGAAAAACCAACTGCGACGATCGACGTTAATACGTAGAGCGGGGCCACCCGAAATCCAGCAGGAAACAGCGAGAGGACAAAGCCGGTCCCCGGCGGATACTGCAGCACATGCTTGTCCACCGCCGGAATGAAGGGGTGGCAGGGAGCACGCTTCACGTCATGCCATTCCGCGTAGCCGATCGCCTTCAGGCCGTTCTTGAGGTAATGATCGTCATCGAAGGTGACGTCGGTATCGATGCCGCGGAGCCCGAACCTCTCGAACAGATGCGCCTGCCGCAAGTAGCAGATGTCGTCATAGACGCCGCGGCTCTCGCTCCAGCGCGAAATGTTCCAGACGTTGCTGGCCAGCACCACCAGGAAGCCGATGGCGCAAAGCAACTTCAGGATCCCCATCCTGCCCATGTCGAACCCCGCCCCGTTTCTCCGCTTCCATTCGTTGCAGGCGCGGCAAGCAACCAGGCTGACGTCACCGCCACGTCGCGATCGGCGCCACGCCGTCAAGTACCTCCGCGATTCGCAGGCGCGTGCCCCTGGTCGTCTCGGCCGGCAGCGCACCCGCCGCATAGAACCCGCACTCGACGATCTCGTAGTTGGGCTCCGGCAAGCGGTCTTGCCGGAATTGCCTGACTATATAGACCGCAACATGGTCGCGGCGCGACACGTGGGCGTTGAGGAACAGGCCGTGTAAAACCGGCTCCCCGGTCAGTTCGATCCGCCCCTCTTCCGCTAATTCCCGCCGCAGGGCTTCGAGAAAGGTTTCGCCGACCTCAACCCCGCCGCCCGGCAGGTGCCAGCCGGCGACATAGCTGTGCCTGACCAGGAACACCTTGTCGCCGTCGAGCACGACGCCGCGGACCCCGAGCGTCATGCCGCGGGCCATCCGCCAATAGAGGTGGAAGGCCCGCCGCAATTGCGGTTCGAGACGTTTTCGCAAGTGCTGCAGCGCCGTCACGCAAACCTCGGATGGACAGCTATCACGTTTGATCCTTATATCGCCGGTATGATCGTGCGACGGCTCTATATCACAGCGGGTGCGGCGGAGCGCGGATGACCGATACCTTCACGCTGGCGCATCTGTCCGATCCGCATCTGCCGCCCCTGCCCAAGGCGCAGCTTCGCGATCTCGCGGGAAAGCGTGCGCTGGGCTATCTCAACTGGACCCGCAACCGCCATAAATATCACCGCCGCGAGGTGCTGGACGCGCTGGTCGCCGACATGCAGGCGCAGCGGCCGGACCACGTCGCGGTGACCGGCGATCTCGTCAACCTGGCGCTAGAGGCCGAATTCACCCCGGCCCAGGCCTGGCTCGAAAGCGTCGGCACGCCGGAGGATGTCACCATCGTGCCCGGCAATCACGACGCCTATGTGTGGGCAACGCGGCATCATTTCGCCGGCACGTTCGACAAATATGTGCGCGGTGATGCCGAGGCGGACGACACGCGGTTTCCATTCGTGCGGCGACGCGGCCCGCTGGCGCTGATCGGGGTGTCCTCGGCGGTGCCGACGCTGCCATTGATGGCAACCGGCCGGCTCGGCCGCGCGCAGCTCGATGCGCTCGATCGCCATCTGGCGCAGATGTCCGCCGATGACGCGTTCCGGGTGCTGCTGGTGCATCATCCCCTGCAGTCGAGTTCGCGGATGAAGCGGCTGACCGATTCGAAGGCTCTCCGTGCGGTATTGAAGCGGCACGGCGTGGAGTTGGTCCTGCACGGGCACGATCACATCCATTCGACGATGTGGCTCGAAGGCGCCGATCGCCAGATTCCCGCGGTCGGTGTGCCGTCGGCGTCGGCGCTGGCACACCGGCATTATCCGGCCGCGGCGTATAATCTGTTTTCGATCACGCGCGACGGCAACCAATGGCGCTGCGTGCAGACCGTGCGCGCCATCGACGCCGACTTCCGCGTCAAGCAGATCAAGCAGGCGACGCTGCTCTAGCGAAATCTTCAATCCCCGCCGCCGCAGCCGCCGCCCCCGTCGCCTCCACCACCGCCGTCTCCGCCGCTATCACCGCTTGCGTCGCTGCCGGTATCGCCAAACCCGTCCGAGCTACCGTCGAACGACGTATCTGCGAAATCGCCACCACAATACGCCGCACCGCTGCCGTTCTTGCGCAGCTCTTCGCAGTCGGGGTGATAGACGAACCCGTTTGCAATATTGAGTTTGCTGTCGAGCGCAAACAACAGCGGCAGGCGCGTCGGACGGACCGGATCGATGTTCTCGTACTTGCAGCAATACCACCAGACACGGCGCAGGCCTTCGTTGCTCTTGCGATGCTCGCTGAGGACGACGGCGGGGGTGTGGTGGAGGAAGCCGCCGAAGGCGCGGCGGCAGAACGCGTCGTAGTCGCGCGTGTACAGGATGAATTCGTGCCAGAGGTCGTCGGCGACTTGCGAGGGCATCGAGACGTGGCGCTTGCCGCTCATCAGATAGGCAAGGAAAAACTGCCGGAGGCCGCGCGAGACCAGCGCGCTGTCCTTGCGCGCAAAGCCGGGATGATGCTTCTCCAGCCGCTCGAGCAGCCCGCGCGGCCAGTGAAAGGTGCGGATGAATTCGGCGCGGCGCAGCGTGCGCCACTTGCCGTACAGCCAGGAGGTTCCGAACAGCGCGCCGACAAGCAGGGCGAACAACGGTATGGATGAAGCGGCTGCCACGATGCCCCCGAATGCCTGAGCCGCCAACTCTGGCTAGATATTCTTCAAGCTCGCATACAGCGCCAGTCCAAACAGCGCCACCGCGCCCAACAGGAAGCCGAGCACGAACATGCCGAAGCCGCGGCGGCGCGGCTTTTTTTCCACGGCCGGCTCAGCCGCCTTCGTTACCATCATCGCATGTTCGCGCTCGATCATGCGGCGCGCGACATAGCCGGTGACGGCATCGACGATGACGGGAACGTCATGCGACTCGGCGATCACGATGCGGCCGAAGCGCGTGTCCTGCACGAAGCGGTAGATGCGCTTGTCGCGCCCCATCACCACATGCGCCACCACATCGATCCACAGCCGCGGCGTCTCGCCCTGGCTGACGCCGCGATCGAACAGGTCGATCTGCTCGGGCACCTCGGCAAACAGCGGATCGAGCGCCTCGTTCAGGATCTCGAGCCGGGCGACTTCGGCATCGCGCAGTTCGACCACGACGCCGGTGCGATCGGCAGCCTCGATGCGGGCCATGCGGAGCGCATCGCGCAGCCGCGTCGGTCTCATGTCGCGGGCTTCGTTGCCGGTGTTTTGCGCGTTTGACATCGGTTGCCGCCTTTATCCTGAGGAAGTAAGCCCGGTTAACCTATCAGTAACTATGTTGCGCGCAATGGCTGTTTGTTTGCAATAGCTTAGCGGTCCACCGGGTTCTGAGTGTGCGGCGGGAACCTCTCCGCGGTGCCCTGGAATACGCAAACGGCCCCACCCGGTTTTCCGGATGGGGCCGCTTGTCCTTGGGCCGTTTCCCTAGATCTTGTTGGCAGCAGGCGCTTTAGGCCGAGACGCGCGACGGCTCTTCCACGATGGAGAAGCGTACGCCGGCCTTGTGGCGGTTCTCCTCCGAAACGACGCGCCAGGCGTCCTCGGCTTCCTTGCGGGTCTTGAACGGACCCTGAACCTGGGCCGAGCCTTCCACGAGCTTGTGGAAGTTCATCGAGCCGAACTCACCGCCGATCACCCAGAAATTGCTGCCTTTGGTCATTGTCAGTCTCCTTCCAGCGTTAGTCGAACTGGTTCATCGTGTTGTGGGCGCCGCCCGCCTTCAGGGCCGCCTCGCCGGCGAAATATCCCTTGTGATCATCGCCAATGTCGGAGCCGGCCATGTTCTGATGCTTTGCACAGGCGATGCTCTGCCGGATTTCCTGGCGTTGAACGTTCTTCACGTACCCGAGCATACCCTGTTCGCCGAAGTATTCCTTCGCGAGATTGTCGGTCGACAGAGCCGCCGTGTGATAGGTCGGCAGCGTGATCAGGTGGTGGAAGATGCCCGCGCGCTTGGCTGAATCGGCCTGGAAGGTGCGGATGCGCTCGTCGGCTTCGATCGCCAGCGGCGTGCCGTCGTATTCCGCCTTCATCAGCTCGGCGCGATTGTACTTGCTGACATCCTTGCCGGCCTCCTTCATCGCATCGTAGACCTGCCAACGGAAGTTGAGCGTCCAGTTGAACGACGGCGAGTTGTTGTAAGCCAGCTTCGCGTTCGGGATCACCTCGCGAACACGGTCGACCATCTTGGCGATCTGCTCGATATGCGGCTTCTCGGTCTCGATCCACAGCAGGTCGGCGCCGTTCTGCAGCGAGGTGATGCAGTCAAGCACGCAGCGGTCCTCGCCGGTGCCGGCGCGGAATTGATAGAGGTTGCTGGCAAGCCGCTTCGGACGCATCATCTTGCCGTTCCGGTTGATGATGACGTCACCATTCCTGGCGTTGGCGGCCGTCACCTCTTCGCAATCCAGGAAGCTGTTGTACTGGTCACCGATGTCGCCCGGCTTGTGGCTCACGGCGATCTGCTGCGTGAGACCGGCGCCGAGCGAGTCGGTGCGGGTCACGATGATGCCGTCTTCGACGCCGAGTTCGAGGAAGGCGTGGCGGCAGGCACGAATTTTCGCCAGGAACACTTCGTGCGGCACAGTCACCTTGCCGTCCTGATGGCCGCACTGCTTTTCGTCGGAGACCTGATTTTCGATCTGCAGGGCGCACGCACCTGCTTCGATCATCTTCTTTGCGAGCAGATAGGTTGCCTCCGCATTGCCGAAGCCGGCATCGATATCGGCGATCACGGGCACGACATGGGTCTGGAAGGTGTCGATTTTTTCGATCAGCGCCTTTTCCTTCGCCTTGTCGCCTGCCTTGCGGGCCGCGTCGAGGCCACGGAAAATGTCGTTGAGCTCACGGGAGTCCGCCTGACGCAGGAAGGTGTAGAGCTCTTCAATCAGCGCCGGCACAGACGTTTTCTCGTGCATCGACTGATCGGGAAGCGGTCCGAACTCGGAGCGCAGTGCTGCGATCATCCAGCCGGAGAGGTACAGATAGCAGCGATCGGTCGTGCCGAAATGCTTCTTCACCGAAATCAGCTTCTGCTGGGCGATGAAGCCGTGCCAGCAGCCGAGCGACTGGGTGTATTTTGTGGTGTCCGCATCATAGGCGGCCATATCGCTGCGCATCAGCGCCGCGGTGTACCGGGCGACGTCCAGGCCGGTCTTGAAGCGGTTCTGCAGACGCATGCGCGCCACGGCTTCGGCGGTGACGCCATCCCAGGTCGGCTTGGTCTTGAGGAGCGCCTCAGCAGCGCCAATCTCGCTCAGATAGGAAGCCGGTCCCTGGATAGCCGGATCACTGATCCCACGTGGCTGGTAGTTCATGTGCGTAATCCTTTCGGTGACGACAGATCTGCAGCGCTTGTCTTCGCCGCTTCTCTAATCGACATTCTTGACAGTGCATTGCGAAACGTTCCGAGAGCTAAACGCTAAACTTCCCAATTCGTATAGATAGCTTGCTTTTGAATGGTGATGTCATGTAACATATGAACTTGTCATAGATGTCACTTTGTAAATTTTGTCACAAATAGGTCAGGGAATCTGCCATGGCCACCGACTCCGGAAAGAAGCTTTTCGTCGGCCCCCGTTTCCGGCGCATACGCCAGCAGCTTGGGCTGTCGCAGACCCAGATCGCCGAGGGGCTGGGCATTTCTCCGAGCTATATCAACCTGATAGAGCGCAACCAGCGGCCGGTGACGGCGCAGATCCTGCTCCGGCTGGCGGAGACCTATGACCTCGATCTGCGCGATCTCGCCACCGCCGACGAGGACCGGTTCTTTGCCGAACTGAACGAGATCTTCTCCGATCCGCTGTTCCGCCAGATCGACCTGCCGAAGCAGGAACTGCGCGACCTGGCCGAATTGTGCCCCGGTGTGACGCATTCCCTGCAGCGCCTGTATGCCGCCTATACCGAGGCCCGCCGCGGCGAGACGCTGGTCGCAGCGCAGATGGCCGACCGCGACGAGGGCACCCGCTTCGAGGCCAACCCGATCGAGCGCGTCCGCGACCTGATCGAGGCCAACCGCAATTATTTTCCGGAACTCGAACAGGCCGCGGAAAACCTGCGCGACGAACTCAACGCTTCCGCCGAGGAACTGTTCGCCGCGCTTTCGGCGCGGCTGCGCGAAAAGCACTCGATCGTTACCCGCATCATGCCGGTTGACGTGATGCGCGAGACGCTGCGGCGGTTCGACCGCCATCGCCGGCAATTGCTGATCTCCGAACTGGTCGATGGCTCGGGCCGTGCGTTCCAGCTTGCGCTGCAGATTGGCCTGGCCGAATGCGGCGCGGCCATCGACGCCATCGTCAACCGCGCCGGCCCGCTCGACGACACACCGCGCAGGCTCTATCGCATTACGCTGGCGAATTACTTCGCCGCCGCCGTGATGATGCCCTACCAGCCGTTCCACGCCGCGGCGGAAAACCTGAACTACGACGTCCATGTGCTGGCGCAGCGTTTCAATGCCGGCTTCGAGCAAGTGTGCCATCGCCTGACCACGCTGCAGCGGCCGAACGCGCGCGGCGTGCCGTTCTTCCTGTTGCGCGTCGACAATGCCGGCAATGTCTCGAAACGGTTTTCTTCCGGCACGTTTCCGTTCTCGAAATTCGGCGGCACCTGCCCGCTGTGGAACGTGCATTCGACCTTCGACACGCCGGACCGCCTGCTCAAGCAGGTGATCGAACTGCCCGACGGCACGCGCTATTTTTCGATCGCGCAAATGGTGCGCCGTCCCGTGGCGCCGCACCCGCAACCGCAGCCGCGCTTTGCGATTGGTCTCGGTTGCGAAATCCGCCATGCGGCCAAACTCGTCTATGCCGCCGGGATGGATCTGGAGAAGGCCGAGGGCACGCCGATCGGCGTCAACTGCCGGCTCTGCGAACGCGAAAACTGCAGCCAGCGCGCCGAGCCGCCGATCACGCGGACGCTGATTTTGGACGAGAATACGCGGCGGGTGTCGTCGTTCGCGTTCTCGAATGCGCGGGAGTTGTGAGGGCCTGTCTCTTTCCCCACGTCGTCCCTGCGAACGCACTAGGGTTTCTACACGTCTGGCGCGACAGATTGACTCGGTGGGTCATGATGTTATCCCGCGTTTGCGGTTTGTATGATTCTGTTTCTGACGCTTTGATTCGAAGGAGCGTCGGAGATGGAGCACGAGCCGGATTTGTCACTGGGTGAGTTTGGCGACGTTCGCCTCGATAAAAGGGGGCGGCGTTTGTGCAGGCTATGCTTTGCACGCGCAGTGTCTGCTTGCGCCGGATGGCGCAGGGTGACTGGGCCGCGTACATGGCGTACTGGCGGTTCGTGAACAATCCGCAAGTCACGACCGATCGACTGATTGAAGGCTGGAGCAGGCAGACGGCGACCGTGGTCGGCGGGCGTCATGTGCTGGCGATCCAGGACACCAGCGAGGTCAAGTTTCAGACGCGGCAGGGATGTCGGCGTGGACTGGGCAAAGTCGGCAAAGGCAATGCCCGCGGCGTGTTGCTGCATGCCATGATAGCGGTCGATGCCGACAGCGGGGCCTGTCTCGGTCTCACCGGCGGCAAGGTGTGGACGCGCAGGGGCAAAGTTAAGACCCCTCACGACGAGCGGGAGTTGGCCAACAAGGAGTCGGCGCGCTGGGTTACGACGGCTGAGCAGGGCTGCGAGGTTCTGGCTGCGGCGCGCATGATCACCGTCATCAATGACCGTGAAGGGGAGTTCTTTGCGCACTGGGCGCTGACGCCCGGCGACAACGTCCACCTGCTGACGCGGGCTATGCATGATCATGCGCTGGCCGACGGCGGAACCCTTTATCAAGCGGTGGAGCGAGTTCGCTTCTGCGACAAGGCGGTGATCGATCTGCCGCAGCGGATGGATCGCCACGGTCGCCAAGCCCATCTCTCGCTGCGCTTTGGAACCGTCGTGCTTAAGCGGCCGGCGCGACCCGGCGTGAAGGAACTGCCTGAAGGCGTCAAAGTCAGCTTCGTGGAAGTCGTCGAGTTGCACCCCCCGAAGGGGGCTGAGCCCGTTCATTGGCTGCTCTTGACCACTCATTCGATCGCCAATGCGGCCGATGCTTGGCGGATCGTCTCCTGGTACAAGCAGCGCTGGATCATCGAACAGCTCTTTCGCTCGTTGAAGAACCAGGGCTTGCGAATCGAGGACAGTCAGCTCGAAAGCGCCGAGGCCCTGATCAAGCTCGTGACGATCGCTACTAAAGCGGCATGTATCGTCATTCAACTCGTTCAGGCCCGCAATGGTGGCGAACAATTGTCGGTCAAATGCGCCTTCACCCCCGAAGAAATCGAAGCACTTGCCGCCATCAACAAAACCATGAAAGGCAGGACCGAGCTTCAGAAGAACCCGCATCGCCCCCACACGCTTCAGTGGGCGGCATGGATCATCGCCAAGCTCGGCGGATGGACCGGCTACGCCTCGCATCGGCCACCCGGACCAATCACATTTCACAACGGAATGGCTCGCTTCCAAATCATCGTCGCTGCCAGAGCCATCGAAAATGTGTAGAAACGCTAGTGCGAACGCAGGGACCCATACGCCGCGGCCATTATTGTTGAAAAACGACCGAACGATGAGCGAGCAAAATTCTGCTCCCGCCGCGCTCTCCTCGGAGACGAATTCGTCTTGCCTCCGTCGCCGGCGAATTGACGGCTCGCATCGCCCGGTTGGGCTTTGCAAACCTCCGCCGACTTGACACCAGCCACGGGTGCCAGGACCACACGGTTTTGCCGTACGCAACTGCGCCGTTCGTCTGGCGCGCGCCGATCGCTCACGGGAAACCCGCCCTGCGATCCGCATCGCGCGTCCGGCGCTTTCGCATCCACCGCAGCCCGGCCCAACGGGCCGCTGGGTGGGTTAGCGGCAGCGTAAGCCACCAAACTAGAAAGCACGCGGCGGATGATGCTGTCGCCAGTCCGGCATGCGACCTGCGCCACCTCTGCACGAAATTTTCGGCGCGAAGATGAAGGACTGTTCATCAGCATTACATCGCGGGTCGGTCCATCGGGAAAAACCGGAACATCGCTGCATCCAGGGCGTTGCATTTCGTCCAACGACACGAAGGAGAGGACAATGCTGAAACCACTGATTGCGGCGACCGCCGCCCTGCTGGTCGCAACCTCGGCGTTTGCGCAGAGCGACAAGATGAAATCCTCGGATTCCTCTGAGTACTCGTCAGCACAGAAGAAGATGCAGAAGACGTCGGAACAGAAGATGAAGAAGAGCAAGGCTTCGACCGCGAAGGGGGCACCGGAAAGCGCACCCGGCACGACCACCGGATCGGGTGCGAAGAAGTACTAATTCTCCAACAGCACGGCCCGGCATCGATACCGGGCCGTTTCGCGTGCACGTGTCCGCAGGTTCGATCTTTCGACAGGTCTCCAGCGTCATTGGCGCAGTGCGATGCATCAAGATACCTCTCTCACCGGAAAGCCGCTGTGTCCCGCTGGTGACGATCACATTTAAAACGTGGGTATTCCGCAATTTTGCGATGGAACGGCCAAGCCGATTCGCTAGTTTGAAAGCAAGCGATTCCCAGAACTCGCGGATGGATGCAGGCCCGATGTTGCGACGCGTTAAGCTGATGAACCCGTTCGAAATCGTCCAGGACCGGGTCCCTCAGGACCGGCCGCAGCCGATCGAGCGGAAGGCCATGAACCGGGCTGCCCGTTCCACGCCGGTCTGCGCCGCCTGCGGTTCCGACGACATCATCTGCCACGCCACGGCGCAGTGGAGCAACGAGGCGCAGGAATGGCAGCTCGCCAATACCTTCAACCAGCCGGCGCACTGCAATACCTGTCAGCACGACGGCAACCTGGTGTGGCTGACGCTGAACTGAACTCGGCAACGCCGGCGGGGTAGCGCCTGGAGTAGCCCGCATGGAACGAAGCGAAATCCGGGGACTATCTCCGCGGAGCGACCTGCCCCGGATTTGCGCGGAGCCTGTCATCGGGCGCGCATTCGCGCGACCCGTTGGCTCCATCCGGGCTACGGTTCGTCCACATCAGATCTCCGCATACACTTCCAGCAGGTTTCCATCGGGATCCCTGAAGAACAGCGTGCGATGGCCGAAGGACTGGTTCGTCGGCGGTTCGAGCAGATCGACACCGTGCCGCACCAGCTCGTCGGCGCAGCGGTCGACGTCGGGCGCCTCGACCTTGAACGCGAGCTGCAGCGAAGCGCTGCCGGCGGGCGTCGGCGCATCCTCCGCCGTCCGGCCCGGCCGCGACAGCGCGAGCGTATTGCCGCCGATCTGATATTCGATCCATCCCGCCGACAGCTCGCGCGTCAGCGGAAAGCGCAGGACGCCCTCATAGAAGCGGCGCATCGCCGCCATGTCGCGCACGAAGATGACGGTGTAGTCGACGGCGCGGATTGATTGGAAGGGTGAGGTGGACGGAGGATTTTGGTTATTCACGGTTGCTCCTCCACTTGGCCCGCTATCAACGACGCGCTTATCACAACGCTAATCGTACACAAAAAAGGCTGCCCCTGAAAACAGAGTGTTGCGCCGTGGATTTGCCTGAAGGTACGTCTCTTCGGCCTGATCTTTGGCTGGCTGTTCGGTTGGCCGCTAGCCGTCTTCCGCCGCTGGATCGATCGCCAGCCGGATCGCGACCCTTCGCAGACTTCATCGCTGGAGAAATTTGGGCGGCTTATGCTCGGGGTCACCTTGACGCTCTGCGTCTTGATCCCGCTGGGTTGGCGGATCTTCAAGTGAACAGAATGGCAGCCTGCCTACGAACCACTCCAAACCTGCTCCTCGGTCCATCCCAGCTCCGCGAACTCCGCAGCCCGCAACGGCGCCTCACCCGCCGAGAAAAACTCGTCGAGCTGCGGCGGGCTCACCGACGTGCCGCTGAGCATCGCGTGGGCCTGACCGCGGTGGTGCACCTGGTGCTGAAACAGATGCAGAAGCAAGCGGTCCATCCGCTCGCGCTGGATGGAGGTGCCGCGATGCACGGAGACGATGCGCTGCAATCCGGCGCTGTCGAGCGCTTCGACGACTTTGAGCAAGCGCCCGTCGACTGTGGCCTGCGCTTGCTTTAGCGCGGCAACGGTTGCGCAAGGCTCCTGGTCCGCCCAGGCGGCCGGGCCGAGCGTGCCGCCTTCCATCGCGTCGACGTAAAAGTGGTCGATGATCAGGATGTGGTTGAGCGTGGCGCGCAGGCTTGGGAAGAAGCCGGTGCGCTTCGCGGTGAATTCATCCGACGACAGCCCGAGACAGGCGGTGAGCAGCCGGTGGTTTGCCCAGGCGTTGTTGTACGCCATGGTGCGGTAGGGAAGCAGGTCATTCATTGGCGTTGTCAGCCAGTAGCCCGCATGAGCGCAGCGATATGCGGGAAACGATGATGAAGGTCCCGGATATCGCTCCGCTCCTCCGGGCTGCTTGACCTCCAGACCGAGGCCTTCGGGATATTTGTTCACGCAACATAACAGTATCTTAAACGAGCACAACTAAACGTAGTTCTTATAGTTCAAGGAGCTTGCCGTGGAGTCGTTGCAAGGTATCGAACTCATTTTGATGTCGGCGACCACTCCGCCCGGCATCGCGGTGTTGTTTTTCGCATTTTTGATCTCGTGCCTCAGCCGGGTCTTTTTGCGCAGCAACCTGCTCAAGAATCTCTACCTGATCCTCTCGTTCGGCCCCTTGCTTTACCTGTTGATACTCGGCATCGCGTTCGGCATCCCTTCGATTGCACCCAGCAACATTGTGCTCGTAGCCGCGTTGCTTACAATGTTCCTAGGTGTGCCATTCAGTATTGGCTGGTTACTCGGCTGGTCGATTGCGGTTCTCCTGCAGACCGCAAGTAGGGCGGAATAGCGTAAGCGTAATCCGCCGCCGTTGTGGCGAGAAAGGTGGGTTACGCCTTCGGCTAACCCACCCTACGAAGCTCATCCTACTCCGCCGCCTCTCGCGTCGGCGCTTCCAGCACCTCCAGCACCTTCGGCGGCGACATCGGCAGGGCGTAGAAGCGCTTGCCGAGCGCGTTGTAGATCGCGTTGGCGACCGCGGCCATCACGGGCACCAGCGGCACTTCGCCGACGCCCTTGACGCCTTGCGGATGCTTTGGGTTCGGGATCTCGACCATGATGCAGTCGATCATCGGCAGGTCCGAGCAGACCGGCATGCGATAGTCGAGGAAGCCGGGATTATCGACCTTGCCTTCCCGCGTGTAGATGTATTCCTCGTTCAGCGCCCAGCCGATGCCTTGCGCGACGCCGCCCTGGAGCTGGCCCTCGACATAGCCGGGGTGAATGGCGCGGCCGACATCCTGCACGGCGGTGTAGCGGATGACACGCGCGATGCCGAGATCGACATCGACCTCGACGTCGCAGACATGCGTGCCGAAACCGCCGTCGGCGCCCGTGGTGTTGAGCTGCACGCCGGCCCCGATAGGTCCGCCCATCGCGGGCGCCTTCTCGGCGAGTTCCTCCAGCGTCAGCGGCTCGAACTGGCCGGCGTTCGGGCTCACCGGATGCGCGGCGCCGTTCTCCCACTTCACCGCCTCGGGATCGATCTCCCAGATTTTTGCGGCGCGCTCGCGCAGCGTCTGGATGATCTTTTCGGTCGACTGCGTCACCACCATCGAAGAGGCGAACAGCACGCGGCTGCCGCCGGTGAGGTTGGAGAAACCGACCGTCTGGGTGTCGCCGATGATGACGGAGACGCGGCGATAGTCGATGCCGAGCAGCTCGGCGCAGATGTTGGCGATGCCCGCGCGCGACCCGCCAATGTCAGGATGGCCCGTGGTGACGACGACGTTGCCATCTTCGGTGATGTTGACCTGCGCGGAGGATTCGCCGCCGGCATTGAACCAGAAGCCGCTAGCCACGCCCCTGCCCCTCGGCTTGCCGTGTCCGTCGCCGAGCGGCGCGGCGTAGTGCGGCGAGGCTTTGGCTGCTTCCACTGTCTCGATATAGCCGATGCGCGGAAACACCGGACCGTGCGCGGCCTTGGTGCCTTCTTTCGCGGCGTTCTTCAGGCGGAAGTCCAGCGGGTCCATCTTCAGCGCTTCGGCGACTTCATCCATCACGCATTCGACCGCATAGGCGCCGATCGGCGCGCCCGGCGCGCGATAGGCCGCGACCTTCGAGCGGTTGGAGCAGACGTCAAAACCCTCGGAGAGCAGGTTCGGGATGTCGTAGGGCGTGAAGCTGCACCCGGCAGCGCCGCGGATCGGCGAACCCGGGAACGCGCCGGCCTGCAGATAGAAGGTGCCGTGCGCAGCGACGATTTTTCCATCTTTGGTCGCGCCGATCTTCACGGTGCTCTTCGAGCCGGATGTCGGGCCGGTCGCGCGCATCACTTCCTCGCGCGTCATCACCATCTTCACCGGGCGGCCGGATTTTTTGGCGAGCAAAGTCGCGAGCGGTTCGAGATAGACGATGGTCTTGCCGCCAAAACCGCCGCCGATCTCGGCGGGAATGGCGCGGATGTCGCTCTGCGGGATGCCGGTGAGATAGGCCGTCATCGCGCGCACCATGAACTGGCCCTGGCTGGAGCTCCAGATCGTGGTCTTGCCGTCAGGCGCCACCGAGATCAGGCAGGCATGCGGCTCGATATAGCCCTGATGAACGGGACGCGTGGTGAAGGTGCGCTCGATGACGACGTCAGCCTTCTTGAAACCTTCCGCGATGTCGCCCTTCTTGTGCTCGAGGCGGCCGACGATGTTGGACGGCTTGCCGTCGAACTTGTTGAACTCGTGCAGGATCGGCGCGCCGGGCAGAATCGCGTCGTCGATCTCGATCGACCACGGCAGCACCTCGTAATCGACCTCGATCAGCTCGCAGGCTTCGGCTGCGATCGCTTCCGTGGTCGCGGCGACGGCGGCGATCGGGTGCCCGGGAAACAGCGCCTTGTCGCGCGCCATCACGTTGCGGCACATCCAGCGCATGTCCTGGATGCCCAGCATGACAGCGCCCTTCTCGATCGGGAAATCGACGATGTCGCGCGCGGTGACGACGGCTTTTACGCCCGGCAGTTTTTCGGCTTTCGAGGTGTCGATCGATTTGATGCGCGCATGCGGATGCGGGCTGCGCAAAACCTTGCCCCAGATCATGCCGGGCATGGTGGTGTCGGCGGCGAACTGGGCGCGGCCGGTCACCTTGTCCATGCCGTCGGGACGGATGGTGCGCTGGCCGATCCACTTGTTGTTGGTGACGAGGTTCATTGGGCTGTCTCCCGCAATTTATTGCGCGCGCATTTCGGCAGCGGTTTCCATCACCGCGCGGACGATCTTGTCATAGCCGGTGCACCGGCAGAGGTTGCCGGCGAGCCAGAAGCGGACCTCTTCCTCGCTCGGCTTCGGGTTCTTTCGAAGCAGCGCGTCGGAGGCGACCAGCATGCCCGATGTGCAGATGCCGCACTGGAGCGCGGCCATCTCCAGGAATTTCTGCTGCAGCGGATGCAACTTCTCGCCCTGCGCCATGCCCTCGATGGTGCGGATTTCGTGATCTTGCGATTCGACCGCGAGCATCAGGCAGGAGCAGATCAGCCGATCGTCGAGCGTGATCGAGCAGGCGCCGCAATCGCCGGATGCGCAGCCTTCCTTGGAGCCGGTGAGATTCAAGGTTCCGCGCAAGGCGTCGAGCATGGTGTCGCCGGGCTCGCAGAGGAATTCCATCGGCTCGCCGTTGATGGTGGTCGTGACGTGAACTTTGGCCATGAAGCTTATTTCCCTGTAGCGCGTTTGGCGGCAATCGCGGCGGTGCGCTTGAGCAGCACGCCGGCCACCCTGGTGCGGTAGGCGATGGTGCCGCGCTTGTCGTCGATCGGACGGCAGGCGGCCGAACAAGCAGCGGCGGCTTTCGCCAGCGCGGCGTCGTCGAGCTTTGAGCCGATCAGCGCCTCGGCGGCGTCTTCGACCAACAGCACGGTCGGTGCCACGGCGCCCAAGCCGACACGCGCGGCAGTGACGGTGCCGTCCTTGATCGTCAGGCTGACGCCGACGCCGACCACGGCGATGTCCATCTCGGTGCGCGGGATCATTCGCAAGTAGGCATCGCTGGAGCCGGGTGGACGCGGCGGTAGTGTGAAGCTCACTAGAATCTCGCCGGGCTTTAAGTTGGTGCGCCCGGGACCGGCGGGCACGTCCTCGACCTTCATCTCGCGACGGCCGTCCGGGCCCTGCACGGTGACGACGGCGCCGGCCGCGACCATCGCGGGCACGCTGTCGCCGGCGGGCGAACCGTTGCAGAGATTGCCGCCGGCGGACGCGCGGCCCTGCACCTGCTTGGAACCGATCAGGTTGACGGCCTCGAGCACGCCGGGCCAGGCCTTGCCGAATGTCTTGTGTTCCGCGAGCGCCATGCCGGAGACGGCGGCGCCGATGCGGAAGCCGCCATCGGCCGTCTGCTCGATCGCGGTCATCTCCGGGATTTTCTTGATGTCGACAATCACGCCGGGTCTCAGCACGCCGGATCGCATCTGCACCAGCAGGTCGGTACCGCCGGCCAGGATGCGCGCAGCGCTGCCGGCTTTCGCAAATGCGCCAATCGCTTCGTCAAGCGTATCAGGCGCCAGATATCGGAGTTCCGTCATGGATCCCGCAATCTCCCTCTTGTCTGCCCGCCCCATATGGACGATCGCCTTATGTTTGTTGGCCCGGCAGTGCGGTCCAAGCCTACACGGGGATGAACGGTTGGAACAGCCTGCGAGATCAGGTTGATACGGCAGGCTCCTATGCGCGTGGCGGGGCTTGCGGGCCGGATTGCTCCGAGGTGGGAGGGTGGGCAAAGGCGCACTTGCGCCGTGCCCACCATATTGATTGAACTGGCTTGTTGATTGAACTGGGTTGCTTTGAAATGGTGGGCACGCTTCGCTTTGCCCACCCTACGGTCCCTTTCGAGCTGGTGACATTGATGCTGCATCTCAGACTCCTGCTTGCTGCGGCGGCATCCCTGTCCCTTTCATCCCTCGCCATCGCCCAACCGGCCCCCGCTCCTGTCAGGCCCGCACCCGCCCGGCCGTCTGTCGTACCAGGGCAGCAGCCGCCGGCCGCCGCTGCGCGCTCGCCCCGTGCGGCGGCCTGTCACAACGGCATGCCGTTCGACCGCTTCCTCGCCGATCTCAAGCAGCAGGCCGTGGCCGAGGGCGTCTCGCAGCGCGCGCTTGCCGAGGCCGCACCCTACCTCACCTACGACCAAAGCATCGTCAACCGCGACCGCGGCCAGCGCGTATTCGGCCAGGTGTTCACCGAATTCGCACGAAACAGGGCGTCCGATGGCGCGGCAAAAAATGCGCAGGCGAGAATCCGGATGCATGCGGCGGCGTTCAACCGCGCCGAGAAGGAATATGGCGTACCATCAGCGGTGATCGCCGCGTTCTGGGGGCTGGAGAGCAGTTTTGGCGCCGAGCTGGGCAAGCTGCACACGCTGCCGTCGCTGGTGTCGCTGGCCTATGACTGCCGCCGCTCGGAGATGTTCCAGAAGGAAACCATCGCCGCCTTGAAGATCATCGACCGCGGCGATCTCTCAGCATCTGAGATGATCGGCTCATGGGCCGGCGAACTCGGCCAGACGCAATTTCTGCCAACGCACTACTTCAACTATGCGGTGGATTATGACGGCGACGGCCACCGCAACATGCTGCGCAGCGTGCCCGACGTGATCGGCTCGACCGCGAACTACATCGCCAACGGACTGAAGTGGCGGCGCGGCGAGCCGTGGCTGCAGGAAGTGCGCGCGCCGGCGAACTTTCCGTGGGAACAGGCCGACCTGACCATCAAACTATCGCGCGCAAAATTCGCGCAGCTCGGCGTCACCTATCCTGATGGACGACCGTTGCCGAACGACGACATGCCGGCCTCGCTGCTGCTGCCGATGGGCCGCACCGGGCCTGCGTTCCTGGCGTACGCGAATTTCGCCGCCTACACCGAGTGGAACAACTCGCTGATCTATTCGACCACCGCGGGCTATCTCGCGAGCCGCATCGCCGGCGCCGCGCCGATGCGGCAGCCATCCGTGCCGGTCGCACAACTGCCGTTCAATGAGCTGAAGGAGCTGCAGCAGCTCTTGGTGCGCGCGGGCTTCAATGTCGGCAAGGTCGACGGCGTGATGGGGCAGTTGAGCCGCACGGCGGTGAAGGCGATGCAGGTGAAATACGGCTTGCCGGCGGATTCCTGGCCGACGGCGGAATTGCTGCTGCGGATGCGCGGGCCCGGCGTGCAGGCGCAGCCCGCCGGCTTGGTGATGCCGGCGGCGCGGTAGGCCCCGTCGTAGCACCGTAGCCCGGATGCAGCGCAGCGAAATCCGGGGTCCTTGCCACGCGGGTAAACTTTCCCGGATTGCGCTTCGCTCCATCCGGGCTATGGATCCGGCGCTGGACGGTTGTATTTCCTCGCTCGCCTCCCCATCTCGCAAAACACCTCATCGTCCTGAGGTATTATTCCACATCACGAAAAGAGCATCACATGTCTTTCCACGACGCCACTGTGCCCGCCTTTCTGCAGATTCTCGGCAGCCTTTCCGGCTTGCTCACCAAGGCGGAAGCGCATTGCAAGGCGAAGAACATCCAACCCGAGGTGCTGCTCAATGCGCGGCTTTATCCGGACATGTATCCGCTGACGCGGCAGGTGCAGACGGTCTGCGATTTCGCCGCAAAGACCTGCGCGCGCCTCACCGGCAGCGAGGTGCCGTCGACACCGGACACGGAAAAGAGTTTTGAGGAGCTGCAGCAGCGGATTGCGAAGACAGTCGACTATGTAAAATCGTTCAAGCCGGCGCAGTTCGACGGCGGCGACACGCGCGAGGTGACGTTTCCCATCGGCCCGAACAACACGATGACGATGAAGGGCCAGCAATATCTCGTCAATTTTGCGTTTCCGAATTTCTACTTCCATGCCGCCACAGCGCACGGCATCTTGCGGCACAACGGTGTGGAGATCGGCAAGCGGGATTTCCTCGGGGTGAGGTAGTCGGCGCTATCCGCGCAACGAAGCCAGTTCGCGCGCGAGGTTTTCGCGGGCCTGCCGGTCATATCTCGCGGCAAAGACCGCATCGGGAAAGATGACCGGCCGCGCGGCGAACTGGCTGAGCACTTTGGCGCGGCCGGCGCGATAGTCGCGCTCCGGCACATGGATGAACTCCCGCCGGATCGCGGCGGCATACGTGTCGTATCGCGCGGGCTCTGCGCCGAGGATGCTGAGGTCGATCGAGATCAGGATGGCGCCAAGGCGATCGTCAGGCTGCACGTCGTGCGTCTTTGTCAGACGGATCAGGCGGCCGACCTCCTGACGAAGGTCCTCGCGAAGATGCCGTTCGGCTAGCTGCGCCCTCAGCGCTTCATTGTCCGCGCGGGTCGCGTCGTAGACGACATCGTGCCACCAGATCGCGGCGGACAGAATTTCGCGATCGAGCGGCGAAAGATTTTCCACGCGCGCGAGCGCACCGAGACAGTCTTCGATATGCGTGAGGTTGTGATAGTGGCGGCCAGGTGACGTGTAGGCGGCGGCCAATTGTTCGCGGTTCATCCGTCCTCCCCGAAGCAGTGGCGCCGTAGGGTGGGCAAAGCGACTTGTCCGCCGTAGCTCGAAGAGCGAAGGCGGAAGCGTGCCCACCATTCCGCGCGAAGTGCTGGATGGTGGGCACGGCGCTTCGCGCCTTTGCCTACCCTACGAAGTCTTACCGCATCGTGATCGCGAGGCCGCTGAGATCCGCGTTGGCCATCAATCCCACCTGGTGGCCGGTCAATTCCAGCACCGCGCCCTTCTGGTTGGTCAGCACGATCGCGCGCGCGCCGCGGCCCACCGCAAGCCCCGCGCCGGCCGCGCCGTAGACGCCGGCGACGTCGGAGGGGCGATAGATGTTGCTGACGCGGCCGCGCAGCACCGTCTTCGAGCCGCCGAACACCAGGCCGTAGTCGAGGCCGCCGGTCGACAGCGGATAACGGCGCCCGTGGAAATTCAAGACGCCGCCGCCACCGGATCCGCCGATGATCCATCCCGCCTTGTAGATCGTGAGCTGCACAAAACCCTCGTCGGCGCGCGCGGCGGAGGACAGCGTGACGCCGGTCAGGGCCGCAAACGCAAGCACGGTGGCGCGAATGGCGGATGGCATTTTCATGGATCGTATCTCCGGAGGTATCGCAAATCGGAACGTGTCGGGCGGGCTCTGCAGTGCAGATTGATTAGCAACTAACGGATTGTAACCGATCGGCGCAAGGGGCAAAGTGTATTCGGGCGTTTGCGCGATACACGGCGCACGGCATCCCGCGCCGCGCGCCCGACACAATTTCATCACGATTGCACGAACAAAAAAAGCCGGACTGTGAACTGCATTACTTCAACGGGGCGCGCGTCGCGCTATTTCGTGTCCAGCGAATTGGACTGACAAGCGGGACCTTCAAAGCTATCGGCGGGTCGTAAGCCCAGCGCCGCTGCCTTTCCAGCGAGGCAGCGGCGCGTTAGGCTCAACGCACCCGAACCATTCATGAAGGTGTCCCATGGCCCCGATCCAGCACTTCGCGCCGCCCGCCGGCATCAAGTCCCCGCCGCTCTCCTTCGCCACGCGCACCGGCGACCTGCTGTTCGTCTCGGGCATTCCGGGCTTTGACGACAAGGGCGCGCTCGCTGATGGTTTCGAGGCGCAGTTCGGCTTCGTCGTCGCCAACATCAAGCGCGTGCTCGACGAGGCCGGCGCGACGTTTCGCGATCTGGTCAAGGTCAACGTGCTGCTGACGCGCGCCTCCGACGTCGCCACGATGAACGTGCTGTATGCCTCCGCCTTCGGGCCCGCGCCCTACCCCGCCCGTACCACCTGCGTGGTGCAGGCGCTGCCCGATCCGAAAATGCTGATCGAGATCGAAGCTGTTGCGTCGCTGGCGAAGCCGTAGGACGGGTGGAGCGAAGCGATACCCATCGCTTCCTCGCGAGCCGATTGATGGGTTTCGCGGAGCCTGTCATCGGGCGCGCGTTCGCGCGACCCGTTGGCTCTACCCACCCTGTACCCTTGTGGCGTTCGGCACCAGTCGTTGATGTAGACTGGCTGCACGGGCCGATCTGCCGGGAGCTGCCTGACCCACCCGTGCTATGAGCCACCTTCGTAGGACCTGCGCCCCGGTGGAGCGGCTGCGATCAATATCCACTAGGAGGTTTGCGCCAAGAGCGCCAGTACAGGGATCGATCGGGATCGCAGTGGGCCCGCTTTGAGAAGCGAGGAGGTCCAGTAATGGTTGAGGATGTGCGTTGGTTTGTCGGGATCGATTGGGCAACACAGAGCCACCGCGTTTGCCTGCTTGATAGCGAAGGAGGACGCATGGGCGAGCGGGAGTTCGCCCATGGCGGAGCCGGACTGACGGAACTGCGAGATTGGTTGCTGCAGAAGACCGGGGCTGCGCCGGGGCAGATCGCCGTCGCGATCGAGATGCCGCATGGTCCCGTGGTGGAGATGCTGCTCGAGCACGGGTTTGTGGTCTTTGCCATCAATCCCAAGCAGCTCGATCGTTTCCGCGATCGCTTCACAGTCGCAGGCACCAAGGATGACAGCCGAGACGCCCTTGTCCTTGGAGACTCACTGCGTACCGATCGGAAAGCCTTCCGGCAGCTTGCGATCGACAATCCGGTGGTGATCGAGCTGCGCGAGTGGTCGCGCCTCGTGGACGAGTTGCAGCAGGAACGGACGCGTCTGGCCAATCGTCTGCGTCAGCAGCTGTGGCGCTACTATCCGCAGGCGACCGAACTAGCCGATGATGTCGGGGACGACTGGTTCCTGGCGCTGTGGCAAAAGGTGCCGACCCCCGCCGCCGCCGCGAAGGTAACGGAGAAGACGGTTGCGCGCATCCTCAAGGACCACCGCATCCGGCGTCTCGATGCCGCCACCGTGCTGCAGACCTTGCGCAAGACGGCCTTGTTCGTCGCCCCAGGCACGACGGAGGCCGCTTGCGTGCATATCCGCAGTCTCGCGGCGCGCATGCACCTGGTCAATCAGCAGATCAAGGAAGCCCACAACGCCCTGGACGGCCTCTGCGCCGGGCTCGCGGCACCGGACGAGGAGAGCCCGTCGGGGCAGAGCCGTGAGCAGTGTGACGTGGCAATCCTTCGCTCCTGGCCGGGAATCGGCAGGATTGTTCTCGCCACACTGCTCACCGAGGCAGCGCAGCCGCTGCAGGCCCGAGATTATCACGCCTTGCGTGCGCTGGCAGGGGTTGCTCCGGTGACGCGGCAAAGCGGCAAACAACGCTTCGTGATCCGCCGCCACGCCTGCAACAGGAGGCTGCAGACCGCCGTTCATCATTGGTCGCGCGTTGCCATCCAGCACGATGCTGCCGCGCGGCGCCGCTATGATGCCTTGCGGCAGCGCGGCCACGGCCATGCACGTGCGTTGCGTAGCGTGGGCGATCGCCTGCTCTCGGCTCTATGCTCGACCCTCAAGAGCCGGACCCTGTATGATGCCAACCGCGGGAGTTCGCAGATCTCCGTCAAACAGTAAGCCTCATTCCTTGGTTCGGCCGCTTGCGACCATTCCTTCGTCCCGACCTGCCGAACCCGACAGCGACGCGCGCAGACGCTGTCCAGGATGCCATCGGCACCGGCGTAGCCGGCGCGGAGCGTCCTGGACGGCGGCGAGCACGGCGCTACGCTCGTCATTCAAGGACGCCCAGCTCCTTGACGAAAGCTAGGAGGTCCTACGAACCCCTTACGGCTTCGGCATGGTTTCCTTCAGCTGATCGCCGACGAAATTCGCCGCATGGCGATAGGCGGCATCGTTGTCGCCGCGGAACGTCACCGTTCGCTGCATCAACAATTTCTCGGCTTCGAGATCGAGCAGCTGGATTTCGCCCCATTGCACCAGCGTGCTCATCTTGCGGATGCCGCCATAGACGACCAGCCGGGCGCCGGCCCGGCGCGCGGCGGCGATGAAAACATCCTGCGACATGCTGGTGGCGGTGCAGGGTTGATCGCGGCATTCGATCGTCACCACGCGATAATCGCTCTGGGCCGCCAGATTATCGCGCAGCAATTTTGCAAACGATGCCACGCGCGCGAGATGCTCCGCGCTCTGGTCCGCGACCTCGCCGGAGGTGTCGAAATAATCGAAATCCGCCACCGCCACCGCAATCGGCGTGGCGGCCGGCGATCCGCCCGATGGAAATGACAGCGCCGCCACCGCGCACAGCATCAGCACGGCTCTTGCGCCGCTGCGCAGGCCTGGCGCGCGCCATCGGGTTGCCGTTTGCATCATGCTTCGTCTCCTTCACCTGCGACGGCGGCGTCATCCCGCTACCGCCGGGCCTGAATCATAACAGCGCGCGGGGATTTCGCTAAGCCATTCCACCACGCTGAACCTGTGCGTTTTGATTTCTTTCGTAGGCCGGATGGAGCGCAGCGTAATCCGGGCTACATTAACGGCTGCGCAGGGCGGCTTAGCGAAAGCGTAATCCGCCTTCCAGGCACGACGTTCGGCGGGTTACGGCTTCGCCTGACCTGCCCTACGACAATCGCCACCACCTTGTACTAACGGGCACGCTTGCTATCCTCCGCCAAAACCAAAAGCAGAGGAAACGCCACATGCCCCTTCTCCAGAATCACATCGCCGTCATCACCGGTGCAGGCTCCGGCATCGGGCGCGCCATCGCGATCGGCTATGCCCGCGAGGGTGCGCGGGTCGTGCTGCTCGACAGGGACGAGAAGGCGGCAGCCGAAGCGGCAAGGGAAATCGGCGACAAGGCCGTCAGCTTTGCGCTCGACGTCGCCAGACGCGAGGACTGCGTCGCAATGGCAAAGCAGATCGCCGACAAGGTCGGGCAGGTCTCGATCCTAGTCAACAATGCCGGCATCGTCCGCCGCAACGGCATGCTGGGCGCGGCCGAGGCCGTGATCAACGACTGGGAAGACATCATCGCGATCAACCTCACGGGTGTTTTCAACGTGACGCATGCGTTCCTGGCAGCCCTGCGCGCCAGCAAGGGACGCATCGTCAATATCGGCTCGATCCAGTCCTTTGTGCATGTGCGCACGCCTAGTTCGCCGGCCTATACAGCTTCCAAGCACGGCGTGCTCGGCTTCACCAAGGCGCTCGCCGCCGAACTCGGCAAGGAAGGCGTCCGCGTCAACGCGATCGGCCCGGGCTTCATCGCGACGCCGCTGAACGCCAATGCCCGCGCCAACAATCCCGACCTGGTGAAGACATTCATGGACCACACCCCGTTGGGACGCGCCGGCACCGCGGAAGACATCGTCGGCCCCGCGATCTTCCTTGCCTCTGATCTTTCTGCCTACGTCTCCGGATCGATCGTGATGGTCGACGGCGGCTACCGGGCTGTGTGAGCGCTTCATGTCCAACGCCCCGCATTTCGACATCGACGTA
The DNA here is from genome assembly GCF_036924595.1 of Bradyrhizobium algeriense. Classification (NCBI taxonomy): domain Bacteria; kingdom Pseudomonadati; phylum Pseudomonadota; class Alphaproteobacteria; order Hyphomicrobiales; family Nitrobacteraceae; genus Bradyrhizobium; species Bradyrhizobium algeriense. The sequence goes on from NZ_JAZHRV010000001.1 coordinate 5,442,948, forward strand.
CCGAGCTTCTGGGCCGATCCCTATCCCGCACTGGCGCAGATGCGCAAGGAGGCGCCGATCGCGTTCGTGCCGCAGCTCGGCTCGACCGTGTTCACCCGCCGCGGCGACATCTTCACCCAGGAGAAGCGCATCGACGTGTTCTCCTCGCACCAGCCGAACGGGCTGATGAATGTGCTGATGGGCCACAACATGATGCGCAAGGATGGCGATGCGCACATGAGCGAGCGGCAGGCGATGTTTCCCGCCGTGTCGCCGCGCACGGTGCGCGACACCTGGGTCCGCCAGTTTCAGGCCCATGCCGACCGCATCCTCGACGAGCTGGCGCCGAAAGGCTCTGCCGATCTCTGTAAAGAGCTGGCGCTGCCGCTGTCGGCCGAATGCCTGAAGGACGTCACCGGGCTGACCAACATGCGCTACCAGGACATGGACGCGTGGTCGCAGGCGATGATCGACGGCATTGCCAATTACACCGGCAACAAGGAGGTCGAGGCGCGCTGCCATGCGGCGACCGCGGGCATCGATGCCGCGATCGACGACATGATTCCGGTGGTGAAGCAACACCCGAACACCTCGATCCTGAGCGTGTTGCTGGCATCAGGCCAGAACATGGAAAGCATCCGTGCCAACATCAAGCTTGCGATTTCGGGCGGGCAGAACGAGCCGCGCGATGCGATTGCCGGCGCGACGTGGGCGCTGCTGACGCATCCCGAACAACTTGCGCTGGTTCAGAACGGCAAGGCAAAGTGGCTCGACGCGTTCGAGGAATATGCGCGCTGGATCGCGCCGATCCAGATGTCGCCGCGCCGGGTGGTAAAGCCATGGTCATATGGCGGCATCGACTTCGAGCCGGAAGACCGCGTATTCTTCATGTTCGGCTCGGCCAATCGCGACGAGGCCTGCTTTGCCGAGCCGGATCGGTTCGACATCACCCGCGACACCCAAAAGAGCATCGCCTTCGGCGCCGGTCCGCATTACTGCGCCGGCGCGTTCGCATCGCGCGCCATGGTGGCCGACGTCGCGCTGCCGAGTGCATTTGCGCGGCTCAAAGGCCTGCGGCTGGACGAGCGCGAACCGGTTAGGATCGGCGGCTGGGCGTTTCGCGGATTGCTCAATCTGCCGGTGAAGTGGGACGCGGGCTGATCGTGGTGAGCTTCTACTGGCGCGGACATTCCCGGTAGCCGAAGCGATCGATGATCGTGCTGCCCGGAATGGTGTGAAACGCCAGCGTCTCCATGTAATGATTGTCGATGAGATACTTGCGCAGTTTCTCATTGTAGGCGCTCAACATCCGCTGCGTGGAGCCCGCATGAGTGGTTGGGGGACTTCCGCTTTGACACGCATTCCGGACCCAAGTCGGACATCGCGTGAGGTCCGCAGTGCCCAGGTTCAGCCATTCGGTATCGAACTGGCGGATCGGCGCTTTCTACTCTTGGTCGACACCAGTCGGCACCCAATCCTGGGGAAGCCTATGCCATGGCTGATCAGGAAAACGTCGCGCTGTTTCCTCCTTGACCTTCCGCTCGCGCCAGATTGGTCCGCCGATGTGCCATTCAGCTTCTTCTTCTCCGAAGTCGGCAGTGAGGCGCTGTGGAATGTGATACTCCGCGTCCCAGACAGCGATAATCTCCATGTTCTGGATCGCGGGATCTTCGACACGCGTGTCATGGCTCGGCTTGCCGCCTGCCCATACCGTTACGTTCAACGTTCCTACCGGCCACTGAACTGAATAGCGCATCTTCTGCAACCCTTTGTGCAGCGGGAAACGGCCCAGATTCTTCCATCGACCGGACCTCAATGCTCGGCCTATGGATGGATGGGCAACGACGACTGTCGTCATCACGTTCGACGACAAGACACCTTCCGGCCCCGCCAAATTGTGCTCTCGATGCCGGAAGAAGCCGATGGCTTTGTCCGGTGTCACCTGGCCGTAGTAAATCCAGCCGGCTTCGCCCGCTATCGCATAAAGGGTTCCCGCCCTTAGATCGGCTCTGGCTTTAGGGTCAGCATCGAACATGGTGCAACCGGAGGAGGCAGGTCATCGCGGCAAGGATCCGCAGCAGCAACCATATCCATAACAACCGTCAGGCGTAACGTCGCTATGTCGCAAATGGGTCATTCGCGTCGGTTTGGCCGGACCACGGCGACTTCCGGTCTGCCCCGGTGAACGGACATCTTCAGGATAGGCGGGGATGTCTCAAAGGTGCCAACAGGCGACATTGAAGGCTTGGCTCGGAGATCGCCAACAGAGGCGCGTCCATCTCACCGCCGCGCGGTTGTTGCCCCGCGTCTCCAGCTCCACCTCAGTTTACCGGACCGGGCTGGTTACTCGTTCACGCACAACTCGCCGCGAGCGTGCGTATCAAATCCGCCGCCTTGCCGACCAATGCCGGTGAGAAAAATGAGCCGACCGGTGGAGTTGCTGAATCGATCGGTTCCCTTGACGATCTTATCCAGTTGGCTGAAGGCCGGCGACTCGGTTTCGTACACGCCAGCAGTGCTGGTCGTGAATGTTCCCCCTTTTGCCGTGACTAGCACCGTTCCCGCGTAAGATTGCAGTGTTTTGGGCAACGAAGGCAGTCCTGCTGTTTCGGCCATTCCGTGCGCCGTGAAAAGCCACGTTGCGCCGCTTAGAGCGGGCTCGTTGCTCACGACTGTTCCGACAGTGCAAAGGTCGATCTGGCTTAAGCAACCTTCTTTGGTCATCTGAAGCGCAATTGTAGCCTCGAAGTTTCGGCACTGCGCGGGCTGTTGTGCGAAGCCGGCGCTTGTCGAAAGTGCAAGGATCAGGGTCGAAAGAAAGGCAGTTTTCATCACGCCCTCCTACTGATGTGCAATCTTGCTGGTGTGCACTCTACACCCGATTGGATGGGTAAACGAGAGCGTGCCCGGGTCAACAACAGAACTCTGGGTGGCTGCGGCGTGGCCCAGCGAAGGCCGTCATGTGTGACCGATTGCTCGCTTGACTCGCGCGACCTCGCCGCGGAAAATGGAAGTAAATTTGATGCTTCCCGAACGCGCGGGAGGATGCCATGTCGAGGACCTTGGTCGCGGTGGCATTTATGGTGATGGCCTTGGCGCAGGGACAGGCCAACGCGCAGGTGGCGCGCGTCGAATACCACCCGTTCAACTCGATCACACTGAGCGACGCGGAGTTCCTAACGGGCAAGGAGGGCCGCCCCGTAACACTCGCCGGAGAACTTCGCATTCCGCGGGCTGGGCAAGAGAAGCTCGCTGCCGTAATTCTCCTGCCTGGAGGTGGCGGCATGGGCGGGGCCGGAGGCATGATCGATGAATGGTCGCGGGAGCTAACCAAGATTGGAATAGCGACCTTTGCCATTGATAGTTTTTCCGGACGCGGCCTCGTCAGTGCGTTTGGCGGCAAACTTGGTCGATTAGCGATGGTTTTCGATAGCTACCGCGCCCTCGAGCTCCTCGCCAGGCACCCGCAGATCGACTCGGGCCGAGTTGCCGTGATGGGCTTCTCGTTAGGGGGGATTGCGGCGCTCCGCGCGAGCGTAACGCGCTTCCAAAAGATGCACGGCCCCCAGAGCCTGCAATTCGCGGCCCACGTCGCCTTCTATCCCGGTTGCGATACGACGTTCCGCGCCGGCGATGATGTCGGTGACAAGCCGATTCGTATTCTTCACGGCACGGCTGACGACTCTTTTCCAATCGGACCATGCAGGGAGTACGCCGAGCGTCTCGCCAAGGCCGGCCGCGACATTCGCCTGATCGAGTACCCGGGCGCGCATCATGTCTTCGATGCGCCGGTGTATCGTGAACAGCGGGTGCTATCGGCACCCACTGTGGGATATTGCCAATTGGTCGAGGGCGACGAAGGGCAGATCCTCAATCGCGCTACCGAGCAGCCATTCCGTTTCGGCGATGCCTGTGTCAGAAAGGGCTTCACACTCGCCTACGACGAAGCGGCCAGTGCGCAGGCGCGGGCGTTCATCGGCGAATTTCTGAGTGCCACGCTTGCAGTAAAATGATGTCGTGCCGGTCAGGCATCGTCTAATCAAAGTCCGGTTTGGGTCAAACGCGTCGGTTTGACCGTGTACCGACGACCTCCGCTCTACCCCCGCCAACGGACATCGTCAGTCCGGCCTGTCAGGTCCGAAAAGTGCCTGAAGCGGACCTCGGAGCTGACGGCAATCATATCGTGTGGAGCCCACGGACGAGACTCAAAGTAAGTCACCTGCCTTGTGCCATGTCCAGAAGCTCAGAAAGCCGACATCACGACTTGGCGCCTTGATGCTCCAAAAAATCCTCTGCCGATCTGCGTGTCTGTTCTGAAGCAAGGGGGTGTTCAAGTACTGCGCGTAGCTCTGATAGCCACGCCCCTCTTTGGTCGCTGGACAGATTAGCATTGAGCACACGGTTGATCATCCAGACGGTGAGGTGAGTCGGCTGGCGATGAACGGAATCGCGCAACAGGGGCAAATAGCCGGGGATTGCCTCTAGCTCGTGAACGAGCGGTCCGGGTGAACCAAACTCAGCGTCGGGAAAACGTTCGAGCAAGCTGAACATTGCCGGCGCAACACGATCCCGACCGGGCAATGAACGAAAACCTTCGAAGAGCTGGTAGAGGCGAATATCTGTGTCGTCGGGCGACGGTTCAAATGAGTTCAAAGCTACAATTACAGTGGTGATGGGATCGCAAACTTCCATTGGCATACCGCCTACCGGAGCTGAAGCTGGTAAGGCTCACAAATTAACCTCTAGCTTTGGGGCTACGCAAGCGGTCCCGTTGTCCGCATCGGGTCAGATTCAGAAGTCCAGACGCGCAACGGGGCAGTCCGCCTCCCTCAAGAACAGACGCTGTCAGCCGGGCTTGTCAGGTCCGAAAAGTGCCAATGACGGAAAGAAGCATTTTGATACAAATCGTGCGGACGCGGACAGGCGCGCACAAAACCGCCCCACGCTTTGCGAGATTTTGACGGAAGTAACTGTTGCGCTGTTTCACGCCCGCTCTACGGATATACGGCCTGCGCGAGGAGGGGCCGATTTTCAATTTTATTGTGACGTATTTTCAATATGCAATCTTCAATCCGTTTGGTTTGCTGGGTGTTTGCGCTGGAGCACTGGCCTGCTCCTTGGTTGCTTCCCCATGGCGCCGCCCCACGCCCGTAGACTGGCTTCTGGCGTTGATTGCCAACTCTGCTCATTTAGCTTTTCTTTATGTCGCTCTAGCCGGACCGTCACAGCTAAACCTTGTAATACTTATTACCGTTTTTGGGGGTGGTGTTGGCTTCGGTCTAGGATGGGTCTTGCGCTTGATTTGGCTCACCATCTGGCCCAGCAGAGTTATCTAGGACGCGTCGCGTCTGTGTTTGCTTCGGGTCATTCGCGTCGCATTGACGGTGTACTGATCACTTCCGGTCGGCCCCGATCACCGGACATCTTCAGAACCGGTCGGCATGTCTCAACGTGCCCCAACAGCAATCATGGCGCGCATCCCGAGTTGGAAGCGACGGTCGCAGAGGAGAGCGCCACCGATTTGCGTGAGTGCGGTGATAGCCCTTCAAAATGAAGTTCGAAGTGAACTGAGGTGGAGGGGTGGGTCGCCCCATAAATTGACCGGATCACAAAAGAAAAGGCGTTGATCAATTCCGTCTCCGGCAATCCGGACCGTCAGCGGGAGAGCTGTGATCCGGCGGGAGGCGGCAGGCGAGAGTCGATCTTGGGCTGCGGAGGTTTGGGCTGCGGGATCGAGGCGGCCTGCTGGGCTGGGGCTGGGGCCGGAGGCGTGGATGACATCTTCTGTCTGACGTTCTCCTCAGCCGTCCGTAGTGCCGCAATGTTCTGGGCCATCTGTTCTTGCCTGGCAGCGAGTTGTTCAACGCTGCGCCGCACGGCATCGAGCGTGGATGCCAGAGGCCCAAGCTGCCGCGTCGTATCAGTGGACGTCGCAGCCATGACCGGCGACTTCGTCGTCGAGACGGGAAACAGCAAGCCCAGCACCGGAGCCTGGGCTACCAGCACCTCCTTTGCTTCATCACCGTAGGACTGCCAGCCTAGCGTGCCGCCGACACCGATGAGAACCGCAATCGAGAACCGGACAAGGGTGCGGAACATCCGCTTGCCAATCGACGGCCGGCCGCTCGCCGGCTGCCCTTCCCCGAAGCGGTAAGGATAGGGAGAATCGATCGACGGCTTCACGCGCCGCCTACCCGTGTGCTGGTCGGATCGGACGTCCGGATCACGCGCATGCCCGCCGAACAAAGTTTCTTCGGCCGTCAGTGGCGGGCTTTGCGAGTATAACATGGGTACCTCCACCGACGGTTCTTCCAAACTCTTGAGGGGAAGAGGCGATCCCGGTTTGACGGAAGGGAGGCAGAGGCGCAGCAGCCCTGGGGCGTTTGTGAGGTCGTCGCACGATAGCAGACGATCGACACATCCGCTGTGAGCCCCCTAGCCGAACCTCGCCCGCGAGCGCTCCCTCGTCTTCTCGGCCTCGACCTCGCGGTCGCGCGGCGCGGCGTTGGTCTGCAGCGATGCCAGCAAGCGCCGCGCACTGTCGGACACTTCGGAAACCGCGCGATTGAACGCCTCGGCGTTGGCCTGCGACGGCGAATTGAAGCCGGAGAGTTTTCGCACGAATTGCAGTGCGGAAGCATGGATTTCGGCGTGGGTGGCCGGGGGATCGAAATTGAACAGGGTCTTGATGTTGCGGCACATGGTTTTCTCCTCTGCACCCGTCGTCGGTCAAGGACGAACGGCCGGTGCAAAATCCGACAGCATGGCCTATTCTGTCATGGATCACGCGGCGCGTTCACCCCTGTCGGCACCTGCAAAACAGCGAGTTCCCGATGACCCATGTGACCTACAAGATCGTCGAACATGACGGCGGCTGGGCCTACACCGTCAACGGCGTGTTTTCCGAACCGTTTCCGAACCGCGCCACGGCACTGGCCGCCGCCCGGCGCGTGGCGGCCGAGCAGCGGGTGCCGGGCCGCACGGAAATGATCGAATACGAAACCCCGGACGGGCGTTGGCACTCGGAGACCGCCGCCGGCAATGACCGGCCGGAGACCGAAGTGGAGGGTTAGTTCGGCGATCTGGTGACGGTGAAATAGCCGGTGTGCTAGTCTCCCTGCCAAGCGGCCCGCAAAACCAGCCGCAGCCTTGGAACAGCAAGCCTTGGCACAGCAAGCCTTGGCACAGTAAGCCTTGGACCAGGAAGCCTTGGGGGAGACCATCATGAATTTTTCGCACGCCGCCTTGTCGGCCGCCGCACTGGCGCTGACCTCCATCACCGCTTTCGCCGCAGACTATCCCGCGCCGAAACAGGGCGAATGGATCGCCAAGGATTTCAAATTCCACTCCGGCGAGACGATGCCGGAGCTGCGGCTGCACTACACCACGATCGGCGAGCCGACCGGACAGCCGGTGCTGGTGCTGCACGGCTCGGGCGGCTCGGCCGCCAGCATGCTGACGCCGGGTTTTGGCGGCGAATTGTTCGGTCCCGGCCAGCCGCTCGATGCCGCGAAATATTACATCATCATTCCTGATGGTCTCGGCCACGGCAAATCGTCAAAGCCCTCCGACGGCATGAAGACCGCATTTCCGAAATACAATTACGAGGACATGGTCGACGCGCAGTATCGCCTGGTCCAGGAAGGTCTCGGCGTCAAACATCTGCGGCTCGTGATCGGAAATTCGATGGGCGGCATGCACACCTGGATCTGGGGCGGCAAATATCCGCAATTCATGGACGCGCTGGTGCCGATGGCGTCGCAGCCGACCGAGATGGCGGCGCGCAACTGGATGCTGCGGCGGATGATGCTGGAGACGATCAAGAACGATCCCGACTACGTCAGCGGCAACTACATCACCCAGCCGCGCATGATGAAATACGCCATCAACGCCTATGGCATCGCGACCGGCGGCGGCACGCTGGCCTATCAGGCGCTGGCGCCGACGGCGGCAAAGGCCGACAAGATGGTCGACGAACGGCTGGCCACCGCCATCACCGCCGATGCCAACGACTTCATCTACCAGTGGGAAGCCTCGCATGATTACAATCCTGCGCCGTCGCTGGAGAAGATCGAGGCCACGCTGTTGTTGATCAATGCCGCCGACGACGAGCGCAACCCGCCGGAAACCGGCGTGACGGATGCCGCGCTGAAGCGCATCAAGAACGGCCGCTTGTTCCTGATCCCTGCCTCGAGCGAAACGCGCGGCCATCTCACGACGGGCAATGCGAAATTCTACAAGAAGCAGGTGGAGGAGCTGCTGCAGACCGCGCCGCAGCGTGCGATGTGAACCGGCACGCGCATTGAAGCGAGCACGCGATCCAATCGTCCGTCATCTCCGAAACTGGGGGCAGCTACCCCATGGGACGTTGCGGGCTCTATTTTTGTCGGGGCTACCTTTCAGCCCGGCGTGCAGAACGTTTACTGCCTGCAACTCGTATCGGTCGGTGGCGAGATCATGCGAAAAGATCACGTCAATGGTCGTGTACCACCATATCAGGCAAAGAACACACGCAGGTGCGAACCGAACCTGGGGCAAGAAGTATTTGAAGTAAACGTGCGAAGCGGCGCTACCCATGTCCGGCACTTCTAGAGTATGGACGTATTCAGCGCCCATGCTGCGCATAACGGCATGGCCCGAAGCCAGTTGGCGATTAATGGACGCATCGGGTCCAGCAAGCTCTCTGACATGTGAGAGAAGCTGATCATTTACATTGCTGTTGAAAGATGCCGTCGGGCCCCGAAATCCCGCGTCCGACGGCCAAAATACTCCATTGGACAGACCAGGCCATACCGTCCAGCGTTGCGCGCCGGCTCGCGTCAATATGTTCTGGTATTCATCACCGCTAATCGAACCGATGCTGCATTTCTCCAGCCCGAAGCGTTCGGTAAAGCTGAAAGCCCAGAGCAGGACAGGGAGCGCAAACAGCACTCCCACGGGTGAAAGCAGGCCTATCGCAATCTTCGGGTTCGTGCCCAAGACGTTTCCAATCGTGACGTTTTCCAATCGTGGTGATGACCGTGGAGCGGCTCCTTCCACCAACCACAGGCGGCGAGACCGTAGTTTGGCAGCTTGCTGCGCCTGGTACTCACCACGAATCCACACGCAAGATCGATAGCACGTTCATGCTGCCCTTATTTCAAGGGCAGCTCAGTTCGATACGACTGTTGAGCCAGCCATGGCTCGCATCAAGCCTGTGTACGGGACGGCCAGCCAGAAGTCCTGATTTCGCACCGCATCATTTTGGGAACAGCCCCCATCGCATATTATTTGAGCGCGCATCCGCAAGCAGAGTCCGGTTGAATTGTCCGCGATACGATTCGTGGGTCGCATGCTCGCGAGGACAACGGCAACACAGCGGAGGACCGGATGCGGAGACTCGCGCAGTTCGTTTTGATCGCCTTTCTGCCGATGCTGGCCAGCACAGCGCTCGCCGTCGACCGGGGCCAGTTCGGCCATGTGCCGCCTGATATCCGCGCCTGGTTCAAGAGCGTGATCGCGCCGAACGGCGTGCCCTGCTGCGACGAGTCGGACGGACATCGCACCAGCTACGACGTTCGCGGTGGCGCCTATTGGGTTCCGATCGAGGGCCAATGGATGCAGGTGCCCGAGCGCGCGGTCATTCGCGACCAGGGTAACCCGATCGGCGAAGCCGTGGTGTGGTACGTGCATCACCGCGGCAGCATCATCATCAGCTGCTTCGTGCCGGCGGACGCGGTCTAGATTCTCTCAAGATGACGCCCGCGACGCGGGATGATAATCTCGCCGAAAACCTGAGGAGCCGCCCGTGACTGATTTTTCCGCCAGCGACCTCGCCACGATCTACCCCGCGCCCTCACCGCGCGTCATCGCAAAGGCGCGGCCGGAGATCGACATCCATGCGAAAAAATTCATCGGCATGTCGCCGTTCTGCGTGCTGGCCACGTCAGGCGCGGACGGCAGCGTCGATGCATCGCCGCGCGGCGGCAATCCCGGCTTCATCCATGTCGCGGGACCGAACCTGCTCTTGATGCCGGATCGCTCGGGCAACAACCGCATCGACAGTTTTCGCAACATCGTCGAGGGAAGTGGCTTCGTGCAGCTGATCTTCTTCGTGCCGGGGATCGACGAGACGCTGCGCGTCGGCGGCAAGGGCAAAGTGACCGCGGAGGCGGAGCTGATCGCCTCGATGGTGGAGTTCGGCAAACCGCCGCGCGCGGTGCTGCGCATCGCGGTCAGGGAAGCTTACTTCCACTGCGGCAAGGCGCTGATGCGCTCGAAATTGTGGGGAGGTGAGCGGGTCGAGCGATCGGTGATGCCGAGCATCGGCGAAGTGATCCACGACCAGACCGGCCTCGGCGAGCGCGAAAGCCAGGACGTGATTTACGAGCACTACAAGACGCAGTTGTAGGACAAGGTGTCTATGCGGGATTCACCCTCCCCTGGAGGGGGAGGGTCGACGCTCATGAAATGAGCGGCGGGGTGGGGTGACGGTCTCTCCACATCCAACAGTGCCCGAGTGGAGAGATCACCCCACCCCGTCTCGCATTTCGCTTCGCTCCATACGAGCCGACCCTCCCCCTCCAGGGGAGGGGTAAGGAGGAACTCAGTCCCCGTTCTCCAAGCCGCCGACATGCTTCTGTGTGTAGAGATCAAGCCCGATGCGCTTGATCAAATCGAGTTGGGTTTCGAGGAAATCGATGTGATGTTCCTCATCCTTCATCACGCTCTCGAACAGATCGCGCGAGACGTAATCCTTGACGCCATGGCAATAGGTCGCGGCTTCCTGATAGAGCGTGCGCGCGGTCATCTCGGTTGCAAGATCGCATTCGATGATTTCCTGAACGTTCTGGCCGATGCGCAAGGGATCGAGCACCTGCATGTTGGGGAAGCCGTCGAGGAACAGGATCCGGTCGGTGAACTTGTCGGCGTGCTCCATCTCCTCGATGGATTCCTTGCGCCAGACCTTGGCCATTTCCAAAAGGCCCCAATTGTTCAGGAGCCGGTAATGCAGCCAGTATTGGTTAATCGCGGTGAGCTCGCTGCGCAGGCCCTTGTTGAGATAATCGATGACTTTGGGATCGCCCTGCATGGTCCACTCCGGTTTTCCCAGGCCAAACCCGGCCTGACACTGCATTTAGAACGCTTCTAAATGAGTTTAGTGCCGAGAGCAACCGTTCCGCCAAAAAAGCGGTGGGAACGGCGGAAAATCAGTGGATTCGGAGGGGTTTTCAGCAGGCCGCGAGCGCGAAGGCCGGGGCAGTATCCTGCGCGGGCTCGTCATTGGCCGCGTGGCGGCTGTGCGGGCAACCGGAGCAGCACTCCTTGGCGCAGGCGCCGAGGGCTTCGTCGATGATGGCCTTGATCGTGCGCGCGCACCGGCCGCATTCGGCGCTGCAGCCGAGGCAACCGTAAATCTGTTTCGGATTGCGCGGCAGGTCCGAGGATGCACTTACGGCATTACGGACATCGTGGTCGCTCAAAACATTGCAGGAACAGACGATCATGAAACGGAAAGAACCCTAGTGTGATGCGACCTCATCGATATTTAAGAGCGCGACGAGATGCAAAAGGAAAAGCCGCATTTTCAAGCAATTCCAAACTGATGCCGGGGAAACACTGGAATGAATCTAAACAGGCGTCGTTGCGGTAGGTCACACTGGCACTGATTTACCGGCAGGTTTTCGGCGTCAGTCGCCACCACTGCCACTGCCGCCGCCGTCGCCACCGCCTCCTCCACTGTCGCCGCTGGAATCGCTGGACGAGGTGGAACTATCCGACGAAGAATTGTCGCTGCCGAACCATGAAAGCAGGTTCCAGCCGCCACCGTCGGAACTGTCGCCCGAGCCTTCCGGAAGCGTCGCCACCTGTGCTCTCGCGCCTGGTCTTGCGGTTTTGCATCCGACTCATAAGCAAGTAGCAGATCAGCGACGTCCCCGCCGACCGCTTTGGTATCTCCGCACCGCGATTTGCCGGTTCGTCCCATTTTCGTCGCCCCGGACGCGCAGGCCGTTCATTGATCATTCAAGCGAAATGTGGAACTTTTGCCGAGACAAAACGTCCTTGCTCCCCACGAGAAAGGTGAGGCCATGAAGAAGACATTGATGGCGCTCGGCGCCGCCGCCGCATTGACCGTTTCGGCCGTAGCGATCCCCGCTCCCGCCCAGGCGCAGCGCGGCGTTGCAGCGGGCGTCGCCGCCGGATTGATCGGTGGCGCCATCGTCGGCGGCGCGATTGCTTCGCAGAACGGCTACTATTACGGCCCGGGCTATTACGGGCCCGGCTACGGCGGCCCGGCCTATGTCGTCGATCCCGGCTACGGCGAATCCTGCATCTGGCAGCGGCAGCGGTTCTGGGATGGTTACGGCTGGCGGGTCCGCAACGTCAGGGTTTGCGATTAGCACCCGTTCATCTTCATTAAATTAGCGCGCCACATCCCGGAACGGCGCCGGTTTCCGGGATGCACGCCGTTTCCGGCCCGAAAAAGACCGCTTTTTCCGGTCACGCTTCAGGCACGTTTACTTTCGATTGACCCATGTGCGCTTTTTTAGCGAAGCGGCAGTTCGAAAACGGCGTGTGAGTCATCCCTAAACCCGGCGCTCGAAGGCGCCACCCCAGGAGAGCCCAGGACATGAAGAAGACATTTGCTGCCTTGGTCGCGGTCGCAACGATTGCCGGTTCGCTAGCCTCGACACCCGCAAGCGCACAGCGCGGCGTTGCCGCTGGCGTGGCGGCCGGCTTGCTCGGCGGCGCGATCATCGGTGGCGCAATCGCCTCCAGCCGCCCGGCTTACGGTGGTCCGGTATACGTGGAAGAAGCGCCCTACCCGGCGTGCCGGATGGTTCGCGAGCGCTTCTGGGACGGCTATGACTGGCGCTATCGCCGCGTCGAGGTCTGCAACTGATCTGATCGCTTGGCGCGCAAGCCGCGCGTCCTGATCGAAGCCCGGCCGATATCTCGGCCGGGCTTTTTCTTTGCGGTGGCGTCAAACGACGCCCGTCACCCTGCTCTTCAGCAACTCGTATTGCTGCTGCGAACAATCGCCAAGCGCCTCGTCCCGGTTGCTCGGGATATCGTCGTAACCAATGGGGCTGTTGAATTGACTCATCGTGAGGTCTACGCGCCTTCCGTCAATCCGGTTGTAGAAATGCCAGGCGCCGTTGACATCGGTTTTCAGGATTTCGCCACCGAGCTTGTCATGCACGACGAGCGCTGTCACGCCGCACTGTCCGCATGCCGGATTGTCCGGCTGCCAGCGGCTGCTGGTCTCGATCGACCACGACCGCCGGAGTTGCTGATAGAAATCGACGAGAAGCGCACTGCCTGCGGTCATCGGCACCTCGAATTCGGTCGCCCTTGTTCGTGAATGATACGCGCTAGCGCCCCGCACTCATAGAGCGCAGCACCGCTTCGCTCGGCCAGCAATCGACCTTGAGGCCGGCGGACTTCTGATACGCGCCGAGCGCCGCGCGGGTCTGCATGCCCGCCTTGCCGTCGAGCTTGTCCTTGTAGAGGCCGATGCGCGTCAGATGACGCTGCATCGCCTCGACATCGGCGGAGCGCAACTGCGTCGAGGCGGACCATGGTGTGGCGAACGGCTGCGGGCTCGTCATGCGGTCGGCGAGATGGCCGACGAACAGCACATACAAGTCGGAGAAATTATATTCCTTGATGACGAAGTAGTTCTTCGTGGTCAGGAATGCCGGGCCGTAGATGCCCTCCACCTGCAACAGCGAGGCCGGCTGCGCCTGCTCCGCCGCGCTCAGCTTTTGTCCGCGCACCGGCACAAAACCCGCACGCAGCCATTCGGCGATCGGCTTGGTCACCTCGGGCACGCCCATGGTGCAATCGACATTGGCGGGCGCCTTCACCTCATAGGCCCAGCGAACGCCCGGCTGCCAGCCCTTGTTGACGAGCTGCTGCGCGGCTGCGGCCAGCGCGTCCGGCACCGAATGCCAGATGTCGACCCGGCCGTCACCGTCGAGATCGACGCCGTGCTTGTAGTATTCCGACGGCAGGAACTGGGTGTACCCGGTGGCGCCGGCCCAGGACGAGCGGAAGTCTTTGCGCGCCACTGCGCCCTCGCCGAGAAGCTTCAGCGCCAGGATGAATTCACTCCGGTACTGATCCTTGCGTCGCCCGACATAGGCCTGCGTGGCAACGACGCGCAGCGTGTCGTAAGGCAGCCGATAGCGGCCATAGTCCGTCTCGCGGCCCCAGATCGCGAGCACGATGCTTGAAGGAACGCCGAAACGCTTTTCGATCTCGGTGAGCGCCGCGCGATGCTTCTGCATCAGCTTCTGCCCTTCGGCTGCGAGCCGCGCGATGGAAGCTTCCTTCACGTAATCGGCCGGCACCTGCACGAACTCGGCCTGCGACGGTGCGCCGGTGGCGGGCCGGCCGGGCAGCAAAAGATCGGGCAATTTGTAATCGGGCTCGAGCCCGCGCGTTTCGGCATCGAAGGTCGCGCGCGACACGCCGGCGGCCTGGGCCTCCGGCCACAGGGAAGCAATGAACTGGGTAAAATCGGCGTCGGCGGCGCGAGCCGGACGCATCGCGCCCGGCGTCATCGCTGCCAGTATCAGAACCGCGGCTATCAACCTCTGTCGCAAACCGGAATCCTGTCGATCGACACGTCGCCCATCAATGCGAGACGGCCTGTTTGGCATGTTCGGCGGAAACATTCGACAATCTGTCGACATAGGCAATGCCGATCGCCGACAGAATGAAAACCGTGTGGATGATGGTCTGCCACATCACGCCGGTTTCGGTGTAGCCGGACTTGCCCGAGGCCAATCCTCCGGCCTCGATGAAGGTGCGCAACAGATGGATCGACGAGATGCCGATGATGGCCATCGCCAGCTTGATCTTGAGCACGCTGGCGTTGACGTGGCTGAGCCATTCCGGCTGGTCGGGATGTCCTTCCAGATTGAGACGGGAGACGAACGTCTCGTAGCCGCCGACGATCACCATCACCAGCAGGTTGGAAATCATCACCACATCGATCAGGCCCAGCACCGCCAGCATGATCTGCTGCTCGCTGAAATCGAAGGCGTGGGCGAACAAGTGCCACAACTCCTTCAGAAACAGCACCACATAGACGCCCTGCGCGACGATCAGGCCAAGATAGAGCGGCAGTTGCAGCCAGCGGGAGCTGAAGATCAGCAGCGGGACCGGACGCAATGCCTTCCTCTGAGCTTTGGGCGGCAAGGGTGTTTCGGGAGTAAGGGACATTCAGGAGGGCTCGCTTGCGGAGGATTCGAATTGCGGAAGGAGGTCTATATCTACGCAATCTGACCGCGCTGTGAAGCGACAACTGGCCGCAGCGCATGTTACAGGATGGTCACTTTATGCCCAGCTTCAAGGCAAAATAACGGGTGTACATGACCGAAGCCATTGTCCGCTCTGCGGCAGAACACGATCTGCCCGAGGTGTTGAACCTTTACCGACACCTTCATCCGCACGATCCTCAGCTGGAGACAGCTACTGCTGAGCGCGTCTGGTCGACGTTGCTTACATCCAGCTTCATGACCGTGATCGTGGCGCAAGCAGCGGAACTGCTTGTATCTTCGTGCACACTCGCGATCGTGCCTAACCTGTCTCGAGGCGGTAGATCATATGGGGTGATTGAGAATGTGGTCACTCACGCCGACTACCGCCGGCTGGGGCTCGGCCGACGGGTTCTTGCTCATGCGCTCGATGTTGCTTGGCAGGCCGACTGCTACAAAGTCCTATTGGCGACGGGTTCGAAACGGGAGACCACCCTACGCTTCTATGAGGGAGCGGGCTTTCATCGTGGGGGCAAAACCTACTTCGAAGTACGCCGCCCTTAGCGTGCAGTTTTGTACATTGAGCAAACTGGGGGCTCCACGCCCCGTCCCGTTGCGCTCGCGACAGATTGAAGGGCTGTGGCTCCGGGGGCCAAAGCAATTCCTTCACGATGGAATGCCCCGCGCGCAAGCATTCCTCGACAAGTTTGGTAACTTGCGAAACCGCCTGCTCACCGCGTCAGCTTCTTGTACTTCACGCGGTGCGGAATGATGCTGTCCTGGCCGAGCCGGCGCATCTTGTCTTTCTCATAGTCCTGGAAGTTGCCCTCGAACCATTCGACATGGCTGTCGCCTTCAAAGGACAGGATGTGCGTCGCGATGCGGTCGAGGAACCAGCGGTCATGGCTGATGATGACGGCGCAGCCGGCGAAATCCTCCAGCGCCTCTTCCAGCGCGCGCAGCGTATCGACGTCGAGGTCGTTGGTCGGTTCGTCGAGCAGCAGCACGTTGGCGCCGGATTTGAGCATCTTGGCCAGATGCACGCGGTTACGCTCGCCGCCTGACAACGCGCCGACCTTCTTTTGCTGGTCGGCGCCCTTGAAGTTGAACGAGGAGCAATAGCCGCGCGAGTTCACCTCGCGCTTGCCGAGCAGAATCAGTTCGTTGCCGCCGGAAATCTCCTCCCAAACGTTTTTCTTGCCGTCGAGATCGTCGCGCGACTGATCGACGTAACCGAGATGCACGCTCTCGCCGACCGTGATGGTGCCTTGGTCCGGCTTCTCCTGCCCGGTGATCATCCGGAACAGCGTGGTCTTGCCGGCGCCGTTGGCGCCGATCACGCCGACGATGCCGCCCGGCGGCAGCTTGAAGGTGAGATTCTCGATCAGCATGCGGTCGCCGAAGCTCTTGTAGAGCCCTTCGAAGTCGACGACGTTCTGGCCCAGGCGCTCGGCGACGGGAATCGTGATCTGCGCGGTCGTGGTCTGCTTCTCGCTCGCCTGCTTCAGCAGATCTTCATAGCGCTGATAGCGCGCCTTGGACTTGGCCTGGCGCGCTTTCGGAGAGGACGCGATCCACTCCTGCTCGCGGGCGAGCGTCTTCTGGTGCGCGGCATCCTCGCGGCCTTCCTGCTCGAGGCGCTTCTGCTTCTGCACCAGCCAGGACGAGTAATTGCCCTCGTAGGGAATGCCCTTGCCGCGATCGAGTTCGAGGATCCACCCCGTGACATTGTCGAGGAAGTAGCGGTCGTGGGTCACGATCAGGATCGCGCCGGGATAGTTGCGCAAATGGCCTTCCAGCCATGACACGGATTCGGCGTCGAGATGGTTGGTCGGCTCGTCCAGCAGCAAGAGCTCCGGCTGGTCGAGCAGCAGCTTGCAGAGCGCGACGCGGCGGCGCTCGCCGCCGGAAAGCTTCGTCACATCGGCATCGTCGGGCGGGCAGCGCAGCGCGTCCATCGCCTGGTCGACCTTGCTGTCGAGATCCCAGAGGCCCGCGGCCTCGATCTCGTCCTGCAGCTTGGTCATCTCGTCGGCGGTCTCGTCCGAATAGTTCATCGCCAGTTCGTTGTAGCGATCGAGGATCGCCTTCTTCTTGGCGACGCCCTCCATGACGTTCTCCCGAACCGACTTGGAAGGATCGAGATGCGGCTCCTGCTCGAGATAGCCGACGCGGGCGCCCTCGGCGACCCAGGCCTCGCCGTTATACTCCTTGTCGAGGCCGGCCATGATCTTGAGCAGCGTCGACTTGCCGGAGCCGTTGACGCCGAGCACGCCGATCTTGGCGTCGGGGTAGAACGACAGATGGACGTTATCGAGCACCTTCCGGGTCGGGTAGCTCTTGGTCAGACCTTGCATGAAATAGACGAACTGGCGCGCCATCGAGAGCCCTTAGAATCGTTGGATTTTGCGGAAATTTGCTGCCGCTGATGTAGCGGCGTGGCCCCGAAAGGGCAACCGCGGGAACCCGTTTTCCATCCGTTCACCACGGATGAATACGGGTTGGACACCATGTGGGCCGAGATCCCGACAATTGAAACTATCTTTTAATAAATCAGGCGAAAACTCGTTTTCAGGCGCCGAATAAGGCGTTTACGCGGCCAGCCGCCGCGACTGAAAAAGGGCCCGCGTCATGGCTACGATCAGCTCGGCATCCCTGCACGCCCCGGCGAACAGCCGCGACGGACTGGAAAAACCCTTCGCAGAACTCCGCGCCTTCCTGCGCCAGTTCATCGCCAAAGCGTTCGATCCCTACCGGCCGGAACTGCACTATATGCGCGGCCCGGGCCCGGCCTGGCGCGCCAAGCATCCCGGCCGTTCGAACTGAGCTATCCGGTTATTTGAGGCAGCCCCGCATTTAAGTCCGCTTGCGCCATCTCTGATTGCGCGCAACGATGGCGACTTCCCCGACGGCCGCTTCCGGCCGTCATCCTCGCCACCAACGGACCTCCCATGACGCGGCTGCGCTGTGCAATCCTCGACGACTATCTCAATGTGGCGCTCTCGGTCGCCGACTGGTCCAAAGTATCCGACCGCGTCGACGTCACGGTGTTCAACCAGCCGTTTGCGACCGCCGAAGCCGCGGCCAGTGCACTTAGGGATTTCGAGATCGTCTGCGCGATGCGCGAACGCACCCCGTTCCCGCGCACGATGTTTGCGGCGCTGCCCAACCTGAAACTCCTGATCACCTCGGGCATGCGCAATGCCGCCATCGATATGGAAGCCGCCAAGGAGCACAAGGTGATGCTATGCGGCACGCAATGGGGCCGTGACCCGACCGCGCCTCTGACCATGGGCCTGATCCTGGAACTGACCCGCAATATCGGCCGCGAAAACGCCCGCATGCATGCCGGCGAGCCGTTGCAAAAATTCGTCGGCATGGAGATCGAGGGCCGGACGCTCGGGGTGATCGGCCTCGGCAAGCTCGGCACCAAGGTGTCGAAACTGGCGCAGGCCTTCGGCATGAACGTGATCGCCTGGAGTCCGAACCTGACACCGGAGAAGTGCCAGGAAGCCGGCGTTACCTACGCCAGCAAGGAAGAGCTGTTCTCGACCGCCGACATCGTCACCATCCATGTGGTGCTGAGCCAGCGCTCGCGCGGGCTGGTCGGGCGTGACGACCTCGCGCGGATGAAGCCGACCGCCTACCTCGTCAACACCGCGCGCGGACCGATCGTCGACGAAGGCGCGCTGCTGGAGGCGCTGACGCAAAAGAAGATCGCGGGCGCCGGCGCCGACGTGTTCTCGGTCGAGCCGCTGCCGGTCGACCATCCGTTCCGCAAGCTCGACAACATGGTGCTGACGCCGCATCTCGGCTACGTCACCGAGGACAGCTTTCGAAGTCACTATCAGCAGATGGTCGAGGGCATCGACACCTGGTTCAAGGGCGAGCCGAAGCAGCGGCTGGCGTAGAGCGCTATCGGTTCTGATTGAATCAGAACTGAGCTCTAGCTTCTTGTTTTGACGCGTTTTCTTGACGCGAACCGGCGTCCACTTCGCTCGAAAACGCTATTGCCGCGCTCAGGCCGCATGTTGCGTGGTGGCCCGGCTCGCGACCTCCGCAAATCCCTGGCGCCACGACGGATGCGCCGGCCGCCAGCCCAGTTCCTGCCGGGCCTTGGCGTTGGAGCCTGCCCCTACCTCGGTCATCATCGAAACCAGGTGCTCCCCGGCGAACAGCCGGCCAAGCCAGGCCGGCACGCGAATCGGCGGCCTGGCGCCGAGCAAGGCGGCAAGGGCGGGCAGCCATTCGCTGACCTGCGCCGGCTCATCATCGACGATGTTGTAGATGGCGCCGGACTTGCCGCGCTCGACCGCAGCCACGGTAGCGGCGGCCGCATCATCGACGTGGATGAACGACCACTGGCCGCCACCGCCGCCGATCAGCGGCACGCGCCGGCGGCGCAACTGGTCGATCATGGCGCGCGAGAGCATCCCGGTGTCCGGGCCGTAGAATGATCCATATCGCAGGACAATCCCCTCAGGGTTCGCCGAGCCGGTGACGGCGTCCTCCAGATGCCGGATCGCTTGCAGGGTGCGGTGCAGCTCCTCCGGCGGATCGGGATCCAGCGCATCGGCCTCCGTCTTGACCTGTTCGCCGCCGCGGCCGTAGGTCCAGCCGCAGAAGCTCTGGGCGATGAAACGTTTCACCCCGGCTTCGCGGGCGGCCGCCAACAGGAAATCGGTGCCTTCCGTGCGCAACCGGTTGGTGGTGGCGAAGGCACGATCGAAATGCCTGATATCCGTGACATTAGCCAGATCGGTCATCTGGTCGATGATGATGTCGGGCCTCGCCGCGATCACGGTGTCGAGAATGGCCGGCGCGTCGAGCCCATTGGCGATCGCAGGTTCCGCGCCCATTCGTTTGATGATCGCGGCCTTCGCCGGCGTTCGCGTTGTGCCGACGACGGAATGACCGGCTGCAATGAGCTGCGGAACGAGCTGAAGGCCGACAGCGCCGGTGGCGCCCGCAACAAGAATTCGCATGGCGTGATCCTCATATTCGTTGCGACCGAGCGGCAGGTAGTCGGAGCGAATGTGAAATCAAGCGTGCGAATGTGGCGGCGGTGAAAATCTGTGCGAGTTGCGGAACTCAGATCAGCCGGGGGCCGATTGCACCTCGTACCCCAACAAAAAAGGCGCGCTCTCGGCGCGCCTCAGATGCTTGTTCGACGACCGCCCGATCAGCGAATCGTGACCGGCGCGGGCAGCGGCGGCACCACCGTCGTCGGCTGCTGCGCGCCGGGAACAGGCGCCAGTTGGGCCTGAGAAGCCGGTCCCGGGGCTGCTGCGGCAGCCGGGCCAGCGGACGGCGACGGGGCGGCCGACGCGCTTGCGGTGTTGGCGGGCGGCGCCCCACCGGGCATCACCACCACGCGGGTGCCGACCTTGGCGCGCTCGAACAGATCCGAGACGTCCTCGTTCAGCATGCCGATGCAGCCCGAGGAGACGAACTTGCCGATCGTCGAGGGCTGGTTGGTGCCGTGGATGCGGTAAATGGTCGAACCGAGATACATCGCCCGCGCGCCGAGCGGATTGCCGGGGCCGCCGGCCATGAAGCGCGGCAGATAGGGCTGACGCTCGATCATCTCGGTCGGCGGATGCCAATCCGGCCACTCGGCCTTGCGGCTGATCTTCTGCACGCCGTTCCAGGTAAAACCGTCGCGGCCGACGCGGACGCCGTAGCGGATCGCGCGGCCGCCACCAAGCACGTAATAGAGGTGGGTGTTCGAGGTATCGACGACGATGGTGCCCGCGGGCTCCTTGGTCGCAAAGGACACTTCCTGACGGCGCAGGTGCGCCGGAAGCTGCGCAGGGCCCACTTCCGGCTGCTCTTCCGGCGGCAGCGCAGCGAGCTGCACCGGCCTGCCGTCGGCGCCAACCGAAGGCTGCTGCGGTTGCGGGAGCGCGCCGGTAGCGCCGGGCGCCGGTGCGGCGCCGATTGCTCCCGGCGGGCGCAGGCCAGCGCGGTCGTCGTTCGGATAAACGATGCCGGCGCCGGGAATGCGGCTGTCGCCGCGATCCGAATAGGCCGGCTGCTGCTGCTGACCGGGCGGGCGGTCCGCATAGATCACCGGCGGCGGACCGGCCGGGCGGCCGTAACGCGGATCGTCGGGCGAAAGGATCGGGCCAGTCGGCGTCGGGGCGCCGCGGTCAGAATAAACAGGCGTGCCGCGGTCCGAATAGGCCGGGGCGGCGGCCGGACGGCCATAGCGCGGATCGCTGGGTGACAGCACCGGGCCGGGCGGCGGCAACGCGGCCGCGTTCTGACCGTCCGGCGCGTCGTCATCATCAAGTGCGTCGAAATCGGGTTCGCCGGGGCGGCGGCGTTCATCAGTCGCATAGCCACCGGGAACATACGGTCCCGGAGCCGTCGAATAGAGCTGACCTTGGGCGGGATAGCCCTGCTGCGCATGGGCGAGCGAAGTACCCGCCAAGCCAGCGGCCATGGCGGCACAAATCGTCAGAATGCGGTTATTCATCATCGCCTTTTTATAGACCCCAAGCCCCACCGGACGGTTAACGGCAGATGACGGAAGATAGCGGCACATTCAAGACAAGTCCGCGAAATTCGGCCCGTTCCAGTCATTTGTGATCGCCGCCCGGCTGCGGCACAGATGCCTCAGCGCGCCGGAAATCGCCATTGTGGATGGTCAGCGACTTCAGACCGAAGATTTTGCAACAAAAAGCCACCGCGCACTGAGATACTCTCAAATCGGCCTGATTCGCGCGCACGCACGCGCGCCTCACGAATCAGGCCACATAGTGGTCACCGCGTTCCCCTGGCAATCAATAACCCTCCAGCGATCAAGGAGGGTGGAACTCGAGTCCATGCTTCCCGGCTTTCGTTTCCTGTTCACCGCCATCGTCCTGTCGATGTCGGTCCTGGTTTTTGGGCTTGGCGCCGCCGCCCTGTTGCGCTCCGCGCATGAGGAATTTGCCAACCTTCCCTCGCGGCGGGCGACGCCCGAGCCGATGTTTGCCCGACTGAATGACGGCCCGCCGCCGACGCTGGCGCTGTTGCGGGTCGATCCGCCGGCCGCGGAGAAGCCGGCGGAGAATGTCCCTTCCGCAGTTCCGGCAGCAGCCCCGGACGTCCCGGCGTCGGCCGGACAGGCCCTCGACGCCAGTCCGGCGGAGCCCGAGAAACTGGCAGCCGTGAGTCCGGCTGAGCCGATGCAGGTTGAAGCGGCAAAGCCGGAAGACCCGGCGCAGGAGGCAAGCGCGGAGACATCGGCAGCTCCGGCCCCTGCGGCGGCCGGAACCGAGGCGCCCGTGGCCAATGCGGAAGTGAAGATCGCCGCCATCGCCGCAACACCGGAACCTGCCGCGGCCACTCCGCCTGCAACTTCGCCGGAGCCAGCAGCGGATATCCCGTCGTTCGAAGGCAGTATCGCCACGACCCTGATCGCGACGCTCGGCGGTCCCGCCGTCCTCATCGATGAAAAGACATCGACCACGGAAGCGAAGCCGGACCGCAGCGCCGTCCAGAAGAGAGCCGCAGAGCGGGCCCGGGAACGGCGGCGGATTGCTGCAGCACGCCGCGCGCGCATCGCGCGTGAGGCAACGCTGACTCTGCAGCAGCAACAACCCAATCCGTTCTTCCCGCCGCTCCCGGTGACGCGCGCGACAAGGTAGCTTCTGGGTTGGTCAGGCCGGACCGGTCGCGACCGGCGGACCATCCGCCGCGCCCCACTCCGTCCATGAGCCGTCATAGAGCGCCGGGTTCTCGACGCCGAGGCGATAGAGCGCCAGCGTCAGCACGGCGGCGCTGACACCGGAGCCGCAACTGGTCACGATCGGTGCGTCGAGCTTCACGCCGGCGCCCGAGAACGCCGCGCGCAATTCGTCCAGCGATTTCATCGTGCCGGTCGCGGCATCGAACAGGTGGTTGTAGGGCAGGCTGAGGCTGCCCGGGATATGCCCGGAGCGAAGGCCCGCCCGCGGCTCGGCCACCTTTCCCTGATAGCGCTCGTTGGCGCGCGCATCGATCACCTGCTCGGCCCGGCTGGCGAGATTGGCGATGAGCTGCTGCATGCTGCGCGTGCGCCGCGCGTCGAACGTCGCCTTGAAGGTCGCAGGCTTCGGCGTCACCTCACCCTTCTCGACCTTGCGGCCTTCGGCGACCCACTTCTTCAGGCCGCCATTGAGCACGCGCACGTCCTTGCCGAACGACAGGAACATCCACCACACCCGGGGTGCGGCGACCCAGCCGCCGGAATCGTAGAGCACAACCGTGTCGTCATTGCCGATCCCGAGTCCGCCGACGTCGCGGCCGAACTGTTCAGCGGAAGGAAACATGTGCGGCAGCGGGTTAGAATGATCGGACACCGCGTCGACGTCGAAGAACACCGCGCCCGGGATATGCGCGGCGAGATAATCGTCCTTCGGCAGCGGCCGCACGCCCGGCATCTTGAACGAGGCGTCGATCACCTTGACGCCGGGATCGTTCAGGTGCGCGGCGAGCCATTCGGTGGAGACGAGCGGGTCGGTGGTGGTGGGCATCAGTGCAAATTCCTTGTCATTCCGGGATGGTCCGAAGGACCAGACCTCAGATGCGCAATTGCGCATCGGGGAATCTCGAGATTCTTTGATGTACAATTGTACATCATAGTTCGATGCTGCGCATCGCCCCGGAATGACTGTGGTTGGGGTATTCACCCCTTCTTCTTCGGCTCCCACTTCTCGACCGGGCCGCCGGCGTCGCGCCAGGCGGCGAAACCGCCGCCCATATGGGCGACCGGCTTCAGGCCCATGTCCTGCGCGGTCTTGGCCGCGAGCGCCGAGCGAAGTCCGCCGGCGCAGTGAAAGATGAACTTCTTGTCCTCCTGGAAGATCGGCTTGGCGTAGGGGCTTTGCGGATCGATCCAGAATTCCAGCATGCCGCGCGTGCAGGAGAACGCGCCGGGGATCTTGCCCTCGCGCTCGATCTCGCGGGGGTCTCTGATATCGACGATCACGACATTGGGATCTTGCGCGGCCTTGATGGCGTCAGCGGCGCTGACGGTCTCGATCGCAGCGTTCGCTTCGTCGATCAGGGATTTGATCCCGCGGTGGATGGTCTGGGGCATTGATTGCGCCTTTCGTTTTTCTTGCCGTCATTCCGGGGCGATGCGGAGCATCGAACTACGATGTGCAATAGCACATCGGAGAATCTCGATCGAGTGAAGTAACCTCTAGATTCCGGGTTCGCTTCGCGCCCCGGAATGACGCCGATGGCCTACCGCACCAACTCCTTCATCGCGCCTTCGAGGCCTTCGATCGTAATCGGGTACATGCGCTCCGAAAGCAGCCGGCGGATGATGGTGGTGGATTCCGAATAGTCCCAGTGCTTCTGCGCCACCGGATTGAGCCACACGGTGTGCGGATAGGTACGCGTGATGCGCTCCAGCCAGACCGAGCCGGCCTCCTCGTTGACATGCTCGACCGAGCCGCCCGGCACCATGATCTCGTAAGGGCTCATCGAGGCGTCGCCGACGAACACCACCTTGTAGTCGTGCGGATACTTGTGCAGCACATCCCAGGTCGGCGTGCGGTCGGTGAAGCGGCGCTTGTTCTGCTTCCAGACGCCTTCATAGAGGCAGTTGTGGAAGTAGAAATACTCCATGTGCTTGAACTCGGACTTCGCCGCCGAGAACAGCTCCTCGACCTGCTCGATATGCGAATCCATCGAGCCGCCGATATCGAAGAACACCAAAACCTTCACCGCATTGCGACGCTCGGGCCGCATGTGCACATCGAGATAGCCGTGGTTGGCGGTCTCCCTGATCGTGGTGTCCAGATCGAGTTCGTCGGGCGCGCCGGTGCGGGCGAATTTTCGCAGGCGGCGCAGCGCGATCTTGATGTTGCGAATGCCGAGCTCGACATTGCCGTCGAGATCTTTGAACTCGCGCTTGTCCCACACCTTCACGGCGCGGTTGTTGCGGTTCTTTTCCTGCCCGATCCGCACGCCCTCGGGATTGTAGCCATGGGCACCGAACGGCGAGGTTCCTGCCGTGCCGATCCACTTGTTGCCGCCCTGATGGCGGCCCTGCTGTTCCTTCAGGCGCTGGCGAAGCGTCTCCATGAGCTTGTCCCAGCCCATCGCCTCGATCTGCTTCTTCTCTTCCTCGGTGAGGTATTTTTCCGCAAGCTTCTTCAGCCACTCGGCGGGAATGTCCGCCTTCTCCATCGCATCCAGCAGGCTTTCCAGCCCCTTGAACACGGTGCCGAAGACGCGGTCGAACTTGTCGAGGTTGCGCTCGTCCTTCACCAGGGCGGCGCGGGAGAGATAGTAGAAATTCTCGACCGTCTGATCGGCGAGGTCGGCGTCGAGCGCCTCCATCAGCGTCAGATATTCACGCAGGGTCACCGGGACCTGCGCGTCGCGCAGCGATGTGAAGAATTGCAGGAACATGGGATACAGATTGCGCGCCGGACCGCACACGTCAAGAGCCGGCGCACGTCAAGGGCCGGCGCATAGCTGTCAGACCTAGACCGGGAGGCTTTTTCAATTACAATTGAGCCATAAACGGCTTATTCCGGCAGGGGAAATTCAATGGGCATCATTGCGGCGCTGATCATTGGCGGTATCGCGGGCTGGCTTGCTGGGCTGATCGTGCGCGGCGCGGGCTTCGGGCTGATCGGCAATATCGTGGTCGGCATCATCGGCGCGCTGCTGGCGAGTTGGTTGTTGCCGCAACTGGGCGTCAGCCTCGGCGCCGGCTGGGTCCGCGACATCATCAACGCCACCATCGGCGCGGTGATCATTCTGGTCATCCTGTCGCTGATCAGACGCTGAGGACAGGCACATCAATTTCAATCGCGACCGCCGGACCGGCGGTCGTTTACTGTTCAGGCCGCAAGCGGCCCAAGAACGAAACAACAAGGCACGAGAAGGCAAACGGATAGATGAAATTTACCGGCACCAAGGACTATGTCGCCACCGACGACCTCAAGATCGCCGTCAACGCCTCGATCGTGCTCGAGCGCCCGCTGCTGATCAAGGGCGAGCCCGGCACCGGCAAGACCGTGCTGGCGGAGGAAGTCGCCAAAGCGCTCGGCGCACCACTGCTGACCTGGCACATCAAGTCCACCACCAAGGCGCAGCAGGGCCTGTACGAATACGACGCGGTGTCGCGCCTGCGCGACAGCCAGCTCGGCGATCCCCGGGTTTCCGACATCTCGAACTACATCAAGCGCGGCAAATTGTGGGACGCCTTCACTCACGAGAAGCGCCCGGTGCTTCTGATCGACGAAATCGACAAGGCCGACATCGAATTTCCCAACGACCTGCTGCTCGAACTCGATCGCATGGAGTTCTTCGTCTACGAGACCGGCGAGAACATCAAGGCGAGCCTGCGCCCGATCGTGATGATCACCTCGAACAACGAGAAGGAACTGCCGGACGCCTTCCTGCGCCGCTGCTTCTTCCATTACATCAAGTTCCCCGACGCCGACACCATGGGCCGGGTCGTCGACGTGCACTTCCCCGGCATCAAGAAGCGGCTGGTGGAAGAAGCGCTGCGGATATTCTTCGAGGTGCGCGAAGTGCCGGGCCTGAAGAAGAAGCCCTCGACCTCCGAGCTGCTCGACTGGCTCAAGCTGCTCTTGAACGAGGACATCACCCCGGAAATGCTCAGGGAGCGCGACCCGCGCAAGCTGATCCCGCCGCTGCATGGCGCGCTGCTCAAGAACGAACAGGACGTGCACCTGTTCGAGCGGCTGGCGTTCCTCAGCCGCCGCGAAGTGTAATTCGCTGACGACCTACGGCGCCAGAACCCCAAGGTTCTGGCGTTTTGCTTTCAAAACACAACAAACCAAAAAGAACAGGGAAGATGAACGTTCAAACCCAGATCGACAGGGCTTCACCCCGCGCCTCAGCGCATTTCGACGTCCTGATCGCCGGCGCCGGGATTTCGGGCGTTGGGGCTGCCTATCACCTCACCACGCAATGCCCGGGAACGAGCTTCGTCGCGCTGGAAGCGCAAAAGACTTTTGGCGGCACCTGGACCACGCATCGCTATCCGGGCATTCGCTCCGACAGCGACCTGCATACGTTCGGCTACCGCTTCAAGCCATGGACATCAGCGCCGATCGCAAGCGCCGCCGAAATCCTGAAATACATGGGCGAGGTGATCGAGGAGAACGATCTCGCGCCGCACATCCGCTATCAGCACACCATCACCTCCGCGAAATGGTCGAGTGAGGAAAACCTCTGGACCATCGAAGCCACCCGCACCGACACCGGCGAAAACCTTCGCTTCACCACCAATTTCTTCTGGATGTGCCAGGGCTATTACCGCCACACCGAGGGCTACACGCCGGAATGGAAGGACATGGCCAGGTTCAAGGGCCGCATCGTCCATCCGCAGAAATGGCCTGAAGACCTCGACTACAAGAACAAGCGCATGATCGTGATCGGCTCGGGTGCCACGGCGGCGACGCTGATCCCGGCGCTGGCGGGCGATTGCGCGCATGTCACGATGCTGCAGCGTTCGCCGACCTATTTCCGCACCGGGCGCAATGCGATCGAAATCGCCGAGGAGCTGCGGAAACTGCAGGTCGACGAGACCTGGATCCACGAAATCACGCGGCGAAAAATCCTGTTCGATCAGGACGCCTTCACGCGCAAGACGTTCGCGGAGCCGGAGGCGGCCAAGAAGGATTTGCTGTCGGCGGTCGAAGCCTATCTCGGCAAGGACTACGACATCGCCACTCACTTCACGCCAAAGTATCGGCCGTGGCGACAGCGCATCGCGTTCATCCCGGACGGCGACCTGTTCCAGGGCATCAAGTCCGGCAAGGCCTCCGTCGTCACCGACGAGATCGACCGCTTCACCGAAAAGGGCATTTTGCTGAAATCCGGCAAGGAGCTTGAAGCCGACATCATCGTGACAGCGACCGGCTTCAACCTCTGTGCCAATGGCGACATCGAATTCGCCATCGACGGCAAGCCGCTCGACTTCGCCGACACCGTGACCTATCGCGGCATGATGTTCACCGGCGTGCCGAACCTCGTCTGGGTGTTCGGCTATTTCCGCGCGAGCTGGACGCTGCGCGTCGATCTCGTCGCCGACTTCGTCTGCCGGCTGCTCACGCACATGAAGGAGACCGGCGCGAAAAAGGTGACGCCGGCGTTGCGTCCCGAAGACCACAACATGCCGCTGTTGCCGTGGATCGATCCCGAAAACTTCAATCCCGGCTACATGATGCGCGGCATGCATTTGCTGCCCAAGCGCGGCGAAAAGCCGGAATGGCAGCACAACCAGGATTACTGGGCCGAGAAGGACGAATTCCCGGCCATTGATCTGAAGGACAAGGCGTTCGTTTACGGCTGAGTCCTGATGATGGGCGTCGAGTGACGGAGACATCCCGTCACTCGACCGACCTCAAGCGGGACGCGCCTCAATCAGATTGAAGCGGCCGGCTGAATACGTCGTGACCAGATCGAAGCCGCTTCGGTCGAGCAATTCGCGAAATTGCTCTCTCGTGCGCTCGAGCCCTCCGGGCCCGCGAAGCATATTCAGATCGCTCAACGCCTGCTCCCTGTCCTCAACTGCCATGGTTGGCGTCTCCGGCATCAGCCGTTCCACCAGAAGCAATTTGCCGCCGCCCGGGAGCGCCTTGCGACAGTTTTGCAGGATCGTGACGCTGCGCGCATCATCCCAGTCGTGAATAATGCTCTTGAGGATGATCGCATCCGCGAGCGCCGGCACGGACTTGAAGAAATCGCCGGCGGCGAAGTCCACGCGGTCACCGACGCCGGTCTGCCTGAGATGCTTGCTTGCGGCCTCGGCGCACCTCGGAAGATCGAAAACAGTTCCGCGCAGTTCCCGGTTTTGCTGTGCGATGGCGCCGAGCAATTCGCCGGATCCGCCGCCGACGTCCATCAGATGGCGTATCCCGCTGAAATCGTAGGCGCGAAGGACATCCGGCGTTACCAGCCGCGTGAGCTCTGTCATCGCAGCATTGAACTTGTCGACGATTTCAGGTGTTCGACCCATCAGCTCGAAAGTGTTGGCAAGGCCCTGCAATTCCGCTGCAGTCTTGCCGGTCATCACGGATTCAAGCATTCCGCTCCAGGCTTTTGAAATCATCTCGCCTTCTAAGATTGCCCAGCCTTTGAACGATTGCTCGGCGGCGCTGTCGAGGCAGGCGCCCACTTCCGTCAATGCGTAGCGATCTTCGCCGCTACGCGAGAATATGCCGATGGTGGAGAGCGCGGTGAGCAGGCGGCCAAGCGCCCGTTGATCCGCGCCGGTTGCCTTGGCGAGCTTGCCAAGCGTCTGCGGCCCGTCCCGCAGCAACTCGGCGAGCCCGAGCCTGGCCGCGACATAGATCACCGCCGTGACACGGTGCGATTGGATCAAATCGAAAAGCCTGAGGGCCGATACTTGCGATGACATCGTGCCTCCCGTCGCTGAATTATTGCGGATTCCGGATATCGATTACCTTGGCCAGTTCGTTCATCGCTGATCGCTGCTTTTCGATCCCCGATTTCAGTTCCTCGGTCGTGCCGCTCAACACAATGTGCCCACCTGCCTCCAGTTTACCGCGAACATCTGTATCGCGACAGACGGCGGCAACGTCGGCGGCAATTCGGCTTCGCACGGCCTCCGGCATGATCTTGCTACCGAAGATGCCCGCCAGCCCCTCGATTTCAAGCTCAGGATATCCGAGTTCGCGCGCGGTCTTGACATCGGGCAGCGTGGCGGCGCGGGTCGGGTTGACGACGCGAGAAAGCGCGCCTTTCCGGCTTGAACGGGCGAGGATGACGCGGTCAATGAGGTCAGAAGTGCCTGGATGCGACCTTCCCCCAGATCAGCCTGGGGCTGGGAGGCGTCGCGATAACTGACAAAGCTCATCTTCAGATCGTGTTGCTTCAGGAATGCCGAAAATACAAATCGCGGCAGGGTCGGGCCCGAATTCCAGGCATATTTTTCGGGGCTCGCCCGCAACGCCTCGATCAGCTCCGGGATGCTGTTGACGGATAGCTGGTTGCTGACAGTGAGCGTCAAGGCGATCGCCGTGGTTGCGGAGATCGGCACCAGATCACGGTTGACGTCGTATGGCAGCTTCTCGACCAGCATCGGCGCAACTGTGATCGAGCCGGCCACGGTATACAACAGCGTATGATCATCCTGGCTTGCCACGAACGAACCGACGCCGATCGTGCCCTCGGCGCCGGGCCGATCCTCGACGACGACCGGCTTACCCCATTTCTTGCCAAGCGCATCGGCGAAAATCCGGGCCGCCGCATCGTTGGCACTTCCGGGCGGAAACGTCACGACCATCTTGACCTGCCGCTCGGGCCAATCCGCGCGCGCGGAGATCGGCGCAGCAAGAGCCATGACGAAAGCCGCAAGACCCGCGAGCGCGCGCAGCCGGGCGAATTTTTCAAGGGTCGGGCTACGAGCAGCCCATGAACCAGATATCTGCAAGAACGTCACGGCTACCTCCCATCGTTCACTGGCTGGATTTGCGCTGCGGCTTGCGTCGACCGTTTCCGGGACGGGCATAGGAGTCGTTTGCTTCAATGATGCGCACAAGCATGTCGAGCAGTGCGATCCGCTCGTCCGGATCGAGCGGAGCGAGCAGACGTTCCTGAGCGGCAAGCGCAGCCGGGCGCAAGCGGCGGCGCAGCGAGGCCCCTCGTTCCGTGACATAGAGCTGGCGCGCGCGCCGGTCGTCGGGATCGACCTTTCGCTCGATCAGGCCCTTGTCTTCCAGCTCCTCGACCATCTGCCCGAAATTGACCGCGTCTACCCCCATGCGTTGCGCCACCTGTTTCTGGCCTCTCCCGGGCTCCTCCAGGATCGCCGCGAGAACGCCCCAGAGCAGCGGTGTCAAACCTTCGGCGCTGAGAATTTCGGCGGTCACGCCGAGGCAAATTTGATTGAAGCGGCGCGCCAGATGCGCCGGCACGCGGTGGGAAGGGAGGACACCACCGGAATTGAGGTGAAGCTTCGACATGACAAGCTCAGAGCCCCAAATAATAAGAATTCTAATAATAAGAATACAAATCACATGGGTAGTCAATCTCAATAGATGTATACCTTTAAGGTTCCTAAATACCTTATATGCAGGAAATTTGCGGAGCACTGCCAGATTGTGTATACATATGGAATTCAAGCACGGAGCCAAGCCATGCCATCCTCGTTCCCGCTCAATGCCTGGTACGCCGCCGCCTGGGATGTTGATCTCAAGCACGCGCTGTTTCCGCGCACGATCTGCGGCAAGCATGTCGTGATGTACCGCCAGTCCGACGGGCGGGCCTGCGCGCTGGAGGATGCCTGCTGGCACCGGCTGGTGCCGCTGTCGAAGGGGCGGCTCGACGGCGACACGGTCGTCTGCGGCTATCACGGGCTGAAATACAATGCGCAGGGCCGCTGCACCTACATGCCCTCGCAGGAAACCATCAATCCTTCCGCCTGCGTGCGCGCCTATCCCGTCGTGGAACGACATCGTTTCATCTGGCTGTGGATGGGCGATCCGGCGCTGGCCGACCCCGCGCTGGTGCCCGACATGCACTGGAATGACGATCCGGCCTGGGCCGGCGACGGCAAGACCATTCATGTGAAGTGCGACTACCGCCTCGTGGTCGACAATTTGATGGACCTGACCCACGAGGCTTTCGTGCACGGCTCCAGTATCGGCAACGATCACGTCGCCGAAGCCCCCTTCGACGTCACCCATGGCGACAAGACCGTAACCGTGACGCGCTGGATGAAGGGCATCGATGCGCCGCCCTTCTGGGCCGCGCAGTTGCAGAAGCCGGGCGCGGTCGACCGCTGGCAGATCATCAACTTCCAGGCACCCGGCACCGTCAATATCGACGTCGGCGTGGCACCCGCGGGCACCGGCGCGCCGGAGGGCGACCGCTCGCAGGGCGTCAATGGCTTTGTGCTCAACACCATGACGCCGGAGACCGAGACTACCTGTCACTATTTCTGGGCCTTCGTCCGCAATTACCGGACCACCGAGCAGAAGCTGACCACCGAAATCCGCGAGGGCGTTGCCGGCATCTTCCACGAGGATGAAATCATCCTCGAAGCGCAGCAGCGCGCGATGGACGAAAATCCGGACCGCACCTTTTACAACCTCAATATCGATGCCGGCGCGATGTGGGCGCGGCGCGTGATCGACCGCATGGTCGCGCGCGAAACCGGACCGCAAAGCGTGCAAGCCGCGGAGTGAGGTCATGAGCGAACGCGACGCCGAGCGCTCCGTCTCGCAGACCGTGCGCGCGCAACTCGCGCTGCGCGATATGATCCTGTCCGGGCGGCTGCGCTCGGGCGAGCGCATCTCCGAGCTGCAGGCGGTCGATATCACGGGCGTCTCGCGGACGCCGGTGCGGCTGGCGCTGGTGCGGCTGGAGGACGAAGGCCTGCTGCAGGCGATCCCGTCCGGCGGATTCATGGTGAAGGCGTTCACCGAGCGCGACATTTTGGACTCGATCGAGCTGCGCGGCACGCTGGAGGGCCTCGCGGCCCGCTTTGCGGCCGAGCGCGGCGTCAGCGCGCGCAGCCTCGAGCCGTTGAAGGAATGCCTAGGCGATCTCGACCAACTGGTTCGTCAGGACCCGATTTCGGTCGAAGCGTTTTCCGCCTATGTCACCATGAACGCGCGCTTTCACGCGCTGCTCAACGAACTATCCGCAAGCGCGCCGCTGATCCGCGAGATCGACCGCGTCTCCGCGCTGCCGTTCGCCTCCCCAAGCGCTTTTGTGATGGCGCAGTCGGCGTTGCCGGAAGCGCATCAGATCCTGCTGCTCGGGCAGGATCACCACCGCATCGTGGTGGACGCGATCGAGAACCGCGAGGGCGCGCGGGCCGAGGCCGTGATGCGCGAGCATTCGCGCCTCGCCGCGCGCAATTTGCGGCTCGCGATCCGAAACCGCACGCATCTCGAACTGATGCCGGCGCTCGCCTTGCTCAAATCGTCAGCCGAATAGGGATCGCCGATGCGTTTTGCCGAGCAATGGAGCTGGTGCACGGTCGAAGCTGTGCGCGACGTGACGCCCACGATCCGCGAATTCAGACTGCGCCCCGAGAACGGCCGCGTGCCGCCCTACCCGGCCGGCAGCCATATCGGCGTCAGCGTGCTGATCGACGGACAGCCCGCGCGGCGATCTTATTCGCTGGTGGAGAACAGCGATCCCAACACCTATCGCATTGCGGTGCGCCGGGCGCCGGACAGCCACGGCGGCTCGCGCGGCATGTGGAGCCTGACGCCGGGCGCGCGGATCGAGACTTCAAATCCAGCATCCCTGCTCGAAATCGACTGGACGAGGAAGAACTATTGCCTGATCGCCGGCGGCATCGGCATCACCCCGATAACAGGTATCGCCGCCGCGCTGCGCCGCAGGAATATCGACGCTCCCCTGCACTACGCCGTCAAATCGCGCGGCGATGCCGCCTTCCTCGACGAACTGACGGCGCTGCTCGGCGATCGCTTGATCGTGCACGCCTCCGATGAAGGCGCCCGGCTCGACCTCGATGCCACCTTCCGCGCCTTGCCGGATGATGCCATCGCCATCATGTGCGGGCCGATGCGGATGCTGGAAGCGGCGCGGCGCGCCTGGAATGACGCGGGACGCGCGCCGGCCGATCTGCGCTATGAAACCTTCGGCTCCAGCGGCCTGAAGCCGACGGCCGAATTCCGCGTGCGGCTGAAGGGCACCGACACCGAACTCGTGGTGCCACAGAACAGCTCGATGCTGGACGCACTGAACGGCGCCGGTTTTGAGGTGATCTCAGACTGCCAGCGCGGCGAATGCGGCGTCTGCGCCGTCGACGTCGTTTCCGTCGACGGCGAGATCGATCACCGCGACGTGTTCTTCAGCGATCAGCAGAAGCACGACAATCGCAAGATCTGCCCCTGCGTGTCGCGCGCGATCGGCGTCGTCACCATCGACACGCTGTACCGGCCGGAAGCGGCGCATCGTTAAGCGAACGCGCGCCGTGCTCCAGAAGCGGTCACTGAGCCGAAGTCGAATCCCTATCCAAGCCGCGTGGTTGCGTCAGCTCGCTTATCTCCAGGAGAAGGCGTGAAATTCGACCGATGCATCGACGATCCGCGCGGTCATCGGTCAGACGCTTACTCCTACTCAGCCCTGGTCAATAGATTCTGTTGTCATGTTGCTGACGCAATCTCTGTCTTAGTCGATGAGAACTAAGAATACCTGTGCGAGGACCACACTGGTTCCCACAACGGTTCCACTGCCAATATTGGAACGAATCCGCAAATAACTGGCGCGAGTTAGTCAACGCATCCGCGTTCGCTTGACCATTTTTTTGCGGCATCGGGAACCCAGCGTTCTAGAAAATCAATCAAGGAGTTATGATGTTGCTTCGCTCGCGCGCCGCAATTTGCGGCGCCGTACTTGCGCTTGCCTTTTCTGTTACCGTTGCTCGAAGTGAAATCGTTGCAGTTCATTCAAGCGCCGTCGTCGATGCCGCTTCTGGGGATGCGATCGTTGGCGCTGCATCCACGTACAATCCGTTCCGGCCCGGATGGCGGGAGGGTGGTCCGAACACAGCCTCCGGCGAGCGCTATGATCCCTCTGTTTGGACGGCTGCCATCAAGACGAGCTTGCGCCAGAAATTTGGCGGGGTCCGATATGGCACGAGGCCGAAGTATGCCCTCGTTGAGGCTGTAGGCAAGAAGGTCATCGTCAAGATAAATGACGTGGGCCCACTAACGCCTGGCCGCATCATTGACCTCAATGAGCGAGCGATGCGCTATTTCGATCCGAGCCTGCAGCTCGGGGTAATTTATAGCGTAATAGTCAGGCCGCTTTCCGGCGACTATTGGGTTCCCGGACCGGTTGGCTGAACATCGCACGTGAAAGAAGCAGAGCAAGACATGAGAGTTTCGGCGAATGTCCGCTCTGCAATCGGATGGCGCACGCGGTCTTCAACAGCTTAGCCGCAATTCCAGATCGGCCCGATCGGCGTCCGCGTCCAGCAAGGGCCGAAGCTGCCGCCATTGTAGCGACCGCCGTAAAAGCCAGGCCGGCCGAAATAGTGCCAGTCGCCATCGTACCCGTAATAACTTGGGGTTGGATCGATATACCAGGGGCGCTGGTTGCGGCGCGCCATGCGCGAAGCCGAAGCCTTCCGGGCGTAAGCTGGAAGGCTGTTATTCGGTGGCTGCTGATAGCCCGGCAGGAAGCCGTATCCATGCCAGCGTGGCGCTGGCCGCTTGTGAGCCGGCGCAGCCGGCGCGACGACCGGCAGCAGCGATAGGGTGATAGCAATCAATGGAAACACGAGGCGCGACATCAGCGCACCATAGACGGCCGACTGTTGAGAGGCGATTCAAATCTGAGTGCACATTGCAGCACAGCTGCTTCCGGTCCGCTTGCGATACGAGCGCTCTGCGCCGGAAGCGACCGTTCACCCCGGGGATTTCTATCTTTGCGGTCAGACAATAAAGACAAAAAGCCACATAAAGACAAAAAGCCACGCGGGCATTACACCGCATGGCCTTTGCGAGACTGCGCGCCCCTAGGCCCTCTAGAGATTCCGTCTCGGGGCGCATAGTGTGCGGGTGGAGGTGCCTGTCCAGGGTGTGATCGAAGTTACCACAGTTCCGGCGAACGGATATGCCCCAACCGATCCGCCCGGTTCAAACCGCGTCTTTAGCAACGGTGACGCCTTGACCGACTTGCTGGCTGGCTTGGCCGCGAACTCCATAGGCTCTTTCGTGAAAGGATTCACACCGCTGCGGGCTTCAGTAGCAGGCTTGTTCACGACCGACATTTTGACGAAGCCAGGAATGACGAACTCGCCGGATTCATTCAGTTCCTTATAGCCCACAGTCGCCATCTGCTCGATGACGGCCTTTACGTCTCCTTTGGAAACCTGCGTTCCCTCTGCAATTGCATCAATCAACTGATTCTTGGTCATCTTGGCCACAATGGATTCCTTTGTGGAGGCTCAGAACAGGCTAAAGCGCATGAGCTACCGGGGGCACTCTGCTTAAAACGGACCGAGCTGCCGTTAACAAGGCGGCTTCGAGCGCAGTCCGAGTAGCGGATGGTCACGCTGTCAAACACTTCGCCAAGGCGGCTTCGGTTGAAAGCGGGTTTTCAGGCTTTCAACAAAATGCGAAACACGAGCTGAGACCCCGCGACGCGTTGGCACCAAAGCCAGAATGTCGGCGCCTTCGAACTCATATTCAACAAACAGCCGACGCAGTTCGCCACGTTTGACGGATGGTGCTACGTCCCATTCGGACCTGAGTGCGACGCCCAACCCCGCGACGGCCCACTCGCGAACAACCTCGCCATTGTTGCTCGTGAGTGCCGGACTTATTCGAAGCGCCTCTGATCGCCGGGATGATGTGTGGCCGTTTTTGTAGCGCCACAGCGTCACGTCCTCTTCGTTTTCGCGAACGGAGAGACAGGCATGCTGCGCCAGCTCTCGAGGGTGTGACGGCGTTCCGCATCGTCGAAGATAGCTGGGACTGGCGCATACCCAGCGCGCGTTGCGGGCAAGAAGATGAGCAACCCACGAGGAATCCCGGACAGTTCCAATATGGATGACGACGTCAGCGTCGACATTGCTGTTCCAGGGCGCTTCGGAAAGATCCAACGTCGCACGCACTTGCGGGTGGTCGCGAATGAATGCCGCCATGACGGGCGCGACATGGATCCTGCCGAAACCAAACGGCGCGACAACCCGCAGGGGGCCGGCAAATACGCCACCGCTGAGACTGTCCGCCAGCCCATCGACACGCGCCAACAGCGACTGGGCTTCATGGACAAGTTGTTCGCCTTCCGGCGTGAAGCACAGCCCTCGGGAGTTGCGAACGACAAGGTTGACCCCGAGAACAGCCTCCAGCTTCTTCAATCGCATGGAAAGAGCCGGCGGCGTGACATCGAGCGCCCTAGCCGCCGCGCTTAGCGAGCCGGTTCGGCTCAGGGCCACCACAAACCGCAAATCCTCAAGCGCGATCATTCAATTTTCCTGAAGGGAAGAGATAATCCTACTTAAACACAACTGATCACCGGGATGATAGAGGTTTGGCATGACCATGCCACGCGCCGTTCTTTTCGACCTTCTCACCGCGCTCCTCGATTCCTGGAGCGTCTGGAATGCCTCCGCCGGATCCGAAGCATCGGGCCGAACCTGGAGGGCCGAGTATCTCCGCCTGACATATGGTTGCGGGAGTTATGTCCCGTATGAGGATCTGGTCCGCCAGGCTGCGCGCACCACCGGTCTCGCTCCGTCGGTGGCAGACGCCCTCGAAGCAAATTGGCAGTCCCTCCCGGTCTGGAGCGGCGCGCAGGCTGCGCTCGACCGGTTGGCTGGACGAACGCGCCTGGCAGTCGTCACCAATTGCTCGACGCGCCTTGGACGAATGGCCGCCGCCCGCCTGCGCACGCAATGGGATGTCGTGATCACCGCGGAGGAGGCCGGCTTCTATAAGCCCGATCCCCGCCCCTATCGTCTGGCCCTGGACATGCTGGGCGTGTCGGCCGCGGACGCTGCGTTTGTCGCGGGCTCCGGCTACGACCTCATCGGCACCTCAGCCGTCGGACTGCGCACCTACTGGCACAATCGCGTGGGCCTGGCGCGTCCCGATGGCGCACCGGTAGCCGAGAAAGAGTCTGCGAACCTCGATGACCTCATTCCATGGCTGGAGGACTTTTCGTGATATCTCGCATGTTGGCGACCTTGCTCGCGGTCGGATTGAACATCTCTGCGGCAACGGCTCAGGGGTTTCCCGAGAAGCAATTGACGCTGATCGTTCCGTTTCCCGCCGGTGGCCCGAGCGATGCGCTTGGCCGGGCGGTGGCTCAGGCCATGGCGGCCCACTTGAAGCAATCCATCGTCGTGGAAAATATCGGCGGCGCCAGCGGCACCATCGGCCTGACCAAGTTGCTAAAGGCGCCTGCGGATGGATACTCGCTCGGCTTTGGCACCATCGGCACACATGTCGCGAATGTCGCGCTCTTCAAGCGCCTCCCTTACGACCCAGTCGCCGACTTCGAGCCTGTGGGCCTCGCTGGGATGGCCTCAACGCTTCTTGTCGCGAAGTTGGGCTTTCCGGCGTCCAATCTACAGGACTTCGTCACCTATGCCCGTGCCAACCGCGAGAAACTCACCTATGGCAGCGCCGGCGTCGGATCGATTTCGCATTATGCCTGCGTTCTGCTGCTGTCGAACCTGAAACTGAACATCACCCATGTTCCATATCGGGGCGTTGCCCCAGCGATGAACGATCTCATGGGTGGTCACGTCGACTTCATGTGCGACCAGACCACCACCGCGCTACCCCAAGTGCTCGGCGGAACGATCAAGGCAATCGCAGCGCTGAGTGATCAGCCCCCGCCGCAGGCGCCTCAAGTATCCACTGCGGCAGCGGCCGGCTATCCGGGCGTGAACCTCCGCTCCTGGAACGCGATCTTCGTGCGGAAAGGAACGCCCGCGCCGGTGCGTCAGAAATTAAATGACGCCTTGCGCGCAGCACTCGCCGACCCGGATGTGACGCGGCAAATGACGGCGGTTGGTGTCGAACTGCCACGGGGAGCGGATCTCGAGCCCGGTGCCGTCAGCGCGCTGATCGCTCAAGGGCTGGAGCACGACGTACCAGTGCTGCGCGCCAAGGGCGAATATCTGGACTAAGCATGACCACATCTCTCTCGGATATCGAAACGCCCGCTGCCGTCATCGACGTCGCGCGCACGCAGCGTAACATCGGCCGCATGCAGGACCGGATGAACGCCTTGGGCGTCAGTTTCCGTCCCCACGTCAAGACGACCAAATGCGTCGCAGTTGCCGACAGGCAGCGCGCCGCAGGCGCGAACGGCATCACAGTCTCGACTCTCCGCGAGGCTGAGGAGTTTTTTGCCGCGGGCTACGACGATATTCTCTACGCGGTCTGCATCGCTCCGCACAGGCTCAGCCGGGCCCAGGGACTGCGTGATCAGGGTTGCCGTCTCAGAATTCTGGTCGACTCGGTCGAGGCCGCGCAAGCCGTCGTCGAGGCGCAGTCGCGTCGCGATCCTTTCGAAGTCCTGATCGAAGTCGACACTGACGGGCACCGCTCAGGTGTGGGCCCCGAGGATGAGCGTCTCATCGAGATCGGTCGCATTCTTCACACCGGTGGCGCCACACTTTGCGGCGTGCTGACTCATGCCGGAAATTCCTATGAACTCGACGATCCCGAGGCCTTGGAGCACTTGGCGGAGCAGGAGCGTGCCTTGAGCGTACGCGCGGCCGAACGGCTTCGCGCTGCCGGCCTTCCCTGCCCGATAGTGAGCGTCGGATCGACCCCGACAGCACTGTCCGCCCGTGCCCTGGACGGCGTTACGGAAGTGCGATGCGGCGTGTATGTGTTCTTCGACCTGTTCATGACGAATGTCGGCGTCTGCGCGATCGACGATATTGCACTTTCTGTGCTGACGACCGTGGTCGGCCATCAGTCGGAAAAAGGCTGGATCATCGTCGATGCCGGATGGATGGCGATGAGCCGAGACCGCGGCACTGCTCGTCAGCGCCATGATTACGGATACGGGATCGCATGCGACTTGGCGGGGCACCCGCTCAAGGGAGACTTGGTCATGATCGCGGCAAATCAGGAACATGGGATCCTCGCCGCGACGAACGGACGTCTCATCTCTCTTGAAAATCGCTTCCCGATTGGCACACGACTTCGAATACTCCCGAATCACGCCTGTGCAACCGGAGCGCAATTCTCCGAATATCACGTCGCCACGGACAACGGCATTGAAACATGGCGGAGGTTTAATGGCTGGTGACATTGACTACCTGGAACCTCACGGAATGGCGGCTCCCGGTGGGCACTACAGTCATGCTGTGAGAGCTGGTGCTTTTGTTTTTGTGTCTGGACAATTGCCGATCTCCGCCAATGGTGCGAGGCTTGCTGACAAGGACTTTCAGACCCAAGTGCGTCAAGCATTGGCCAATCTCGCGACGGCCTTGGAGGCGGCAAACAGCGCTGTCGACAAGCTCATTCATGTTCGCGTCTACGTCACGGACATCAATGACTGGCCGGTCTTCGACAGCATCTATTCCGAATGGATCGGCGCCGTCCGACCGGCCCGCGCGGTCGTTCCCGTCCCGACGTTGCACTACGGCTTTCGTGTCGAGATCGAAGCAGTGGCGGGCATAGCGCAATAAAAGCGAGATCAGCGCGCCGAATGACATTACCGGATTTTTAGCGAGGAACCATACGCGAGGCCTGTCCGCTTTGCGCCAGAAGCGTCCGTTCCGACAGAACGCGATTGCCCCAATACGGACGCAACGTAAGACTCTTTTTGATCCTTGCGCCGGCTGGCCGGACTAACTTCTGCTTAGGCGTCTCAACTCTCGTATCCAGTACCTAATCTCATCACGGCCTAGGCCTGCACCGGAAACCTTACGGCCTCCAGCGCGGCCTTGCCGCGGATCATGTCGGAGGCCTTGTCGGCAATCATCAGCGTCGAGGCGTTGAGATTGGCCGAGATCATGCGCGGCATGATCGAGGCGTCGACGACGCGCAGTCCCTGCAGCCCGTGGACGCGCAACTGGTCGTCGACTACGGCCCATTTGGCGTCCGCCGGTCCCATGCGGCAGGTGCAGCCGGGATGGAATGTGGTAGTGCCGCGCTCGGTAGCGGCGGCGAGGAATTCGTCGTCGCTCTGCACCTTCGGTCCCGGAAAATCTTCATAGGCGTAATAGGGCGCGAGCGGCTTGGACGCGAGCAGACGGCGCGCCAGCTTCATGCCGGCGACGACGACGCGGCGATCGATCTCCTCGACCAGGTAATTGGTCTGGATGATCGGCGGCGCGAATGGATCGGCGGAGCGGATGCGGACATAGCCGCGGCTCTCGGGGCGCTGCTGCCATGAGGCCACCGTCATGCCGGGCTCATCCTCGAGCTGGCCTTGCACGCCTTCCTTGTAGCTCGCCGGTGTAAAGGTGAGCTGCAGGTCGGAGCTTTCGGTGGTCTCGCCGGAGTGCCAGAAGCAATAGACCATGGTCGGCGACAGCGAGAGCAGGCCGCGCCGTGTCGTCGCCCATTTCAGCGCCTCGACCCACAGGCTCACGCCGCGCCTGAGTTCATTGATGGTCCTAATGTTCTTGACCCGCGCGACCGAACGCGGCGCGTAGTGATCCTGCAGGCCTTCGCCGACGCCCGGCAGCGCGTGACGGACCTCGATGCCATGCGATTGCAGCAATTCCGGCGAACCGACGCCGGACAATTGCAGCACCTGCGGCGAGTTGTAGGTGCCGCCGGAAAGAATGACTTCCTTGCTGGCGCGCACTTCGACGGGCACGCCGCCCTTGCCGCCCTTGAGATAGCGCACGCCGACCGCGCGCTTGCCCTCGAAGATGAGGTTGGTGACATGCGCATGGGTGCGCACATCGACATTGCCGCGCTTCCGCGCCGGATGCAGGAACGCCTTGGCCGCGCTCATGCGCAGGCCCTTCTCGATGGTGCGCTGGCAGTAGGACACGCCCTCCTGGATCGCGCCGTTGTAATCGGGGTTGCGCGGAATCCCGAGGCTCATAGCGCCTTCCATGAAGGCCTCGCACAGCGGATCCTGCCAGTCCATGGTGGTGACGGTAAGACTGCCGTCGCGCCCGCGATAGGTTTCGTCGCATTCGCCGACGCGCCGCTCCAGCCGCTTGAAATAGGGCAGTATGTCCGGATAGCCCCAGCCGCGGTTGCCGAGCTGCGCCCAGGTGTCGAAATCCTGGCGCTGGCCGCGGTTGTAGATGTGGCCGTTGATCGAGGACGATCCTCCCAGCGTCTTGCCGCGCGGCGCATAGATGCTGCGGCCGCCGGTCCACGGCCCCGGCTCTTGGCTGTAGCCCCAGTTGACGCTCTTCATGTGGAACGTCTTGATGAAGCCGGCCGGCAGGTGGATGTAGGGATGCCAGTCGCTCGGCCCCGCCTCCAGTACGCAGACGCGGGCCGTAGAATCTTCGCTAAGCCGGTTGGCGAGCACGCTGCCTGCTGAGCCCGCGCCGATAATCACGTAATCGAACGTTTCCATCGTATCGTTTCTAGCGCGGCCTGTTCACCGCGTCTTTTCGTTGAGTTGATAGGTGAGATGCGCCTTCACCGTCGGCCATTCGCTGGCGATGATGCTGTAAA
Source organism: Bradyrhizobium algeriense (assembly GCF_036924595.1). Classification (NCBI taxonomy): domain Bacteria; kingdom Pseudomonadati; phylum Pseudomonadota; class Alphaproteobacteria; order Hyphomicrobiales; family Nitrobacteraceae; genus Bradyrhizobium; species Bradyrhizobium algeriense. Next base: position 5,485,273 of record NZ_JAZHRV010000001.1, read on the forward strand.
CCACGGTGTCACGCAACGTGCCGTTCGGCGCGATCTGGTGGCTTCTCAGGATACCGTCCTGCTTGGCGCCCAGACGCTCGATGCCCCGGCGGCTCTGGTGATTGAAGAAATGCGTGCGGAACTCTACCGCAATGCAGTTGAGCTGCTCGAAGGCATGCGTCAGCAGCAGCAATTTGCACTGCGTATTGAGCGCGCTGCGCTGCACACGCTTGGCGTACCAGGTCGAGCCGATCTCGACGCGGCGGTTGGCGGCATCGACGTTCATATAGGTCGTCATGCCCGCGACCTTGCCTTCGGCGTCGTAGACCGTGAACGGCAGCATCGAGCCCGCCGCGAAGAGGCCGAGGCGGCGGTCGATTTCCTTTTTCATGTTTTCGGCGGTCGGGATGGCGGTGTACCAGAGCTTCCACAGTTCGCCGTCGCTCACCGCTTCCACGAGCCCGTCGGCATGATCGTGGGACAACGGCTCGAGCCGGGCGTGCGCGCCTTGCAGGGTAACAGGTTCAAGAAAAGCCATTTAATTCTCCGCTAGCAACCGCGTCATTGCGAGGAGCGCAGCGACGAAGCAATCCATCTATCCCCTTGTGGCGCTATGGATTGCTTCGCTGCGCTCGCAATGACGTGGATGGTTCACTTATTCAAAAAATTCAGCGGCAGTCCAGGCCGCGCCCAGTCCATCTCGATCAGTTCGCCCTTGCCCGAGAGCGTGATGTAGGCCGTCTTCAGATCAGGCCCGCCGAAGGCGATATTGGTGGTGACACGGTCGCCGGTCGGCACCTGCTCCACCAGGGTGCCGTCAGGCGCGATCACCGAGATGCAGCCCGACACCAGCGTTGCCACGCAGACATTTCCGTTCGCCTCCACCGCCATCGAATCGAACATCTGGTAGCCGCCGAGCCCCGCGATCGGCTTGCCGCGCTCGCCGCGATAGATCACGTCGCGCGGCTTGATGGTGCCGGGCTCGGCAATTTCATAGGCCCACAACCGCGCGGTCGGGGTCTCCGCGATGTAGACCGTCTTCTCGTCCGGCGACAGGCCGATGCCGTTGGCGGGCAGTACGCCGTGCACGGCCTCGACGATCTCCTTCATGCCCGGCTTGAGATAGTAGAACGCGCCGACATCCATCTCGCGGGCGCGGCGCTTGCCGAGATCGGAGAACCACAGCCCGCCGTGCTTGTCGAACACGAGGTCGTTGGGGCCGCGCAGCGCGTGCTCGCCGCATTTGTCGACGACAGTCTCGACCTTGCCGCTCTGCAGATCGACCCGCTGGATCGAGCCGCCGAGATAGTCCTCGGGCTGCGGCCCCGGCATGATCATCTTGCCGGTGGGAATCCAGCTGAAGCCGCCATTGTTGCAGATGTACATCTTGCCGTCGGGCCCGAGCGCTGCGCCATTCGGGCCGCCGGGAATCTGCGCAACCACCTCTTTCCGTCCGTCGGGATAAACCCGCGTCAGCCGCTTGCCGCGGATTTCGACCAGCACGACGGAGCCGTCGGGCATGACGACCGGGCCTTCCGGAAACTCCAGATCGGTGGCGAGAACGCGGATATCGGCCATGAATCCTCCCAGCTGGCTTGGCTGCAGGCGGACTTCAGGCTCGATCCCGCACGCGCAACAATTCGTTGCGTCATGTTATGGCAAAGTCGATATCGCTTGCCAAGCAACCGCGGGCAATCCCGCGGCGCAGGGCAGCATTGCGGTGGTGCTATTCCCGCACCGGCACCCAGATCTCCAGCCCGCCATTGCCGGTAGCCGGATCGAACTTCTCGTCGTATCGCTCGAAGAACGGCGCGTCGGCCGCCTTCATGCCTGATATCGGCAGCCAGTGATTCCAGATCGTGTTGACGGTGCGGCGGATGGTCGAGATGTGCTCGGCGTGGGTGAAGACAGCGTACTTCTGTTCGGGAATCCGCACGCGGGCGAACTCGCGCGGCAGGTCGGAGAAGTCGGACACCTCGACGCCGGCGATGTAATCGAAATTGCCGGAATCGTCGCCATTGCAGCAGACGCCGTAGGCGACCTTGCCGACGCGGTCCGGAATTTCGTCGACCTTCTGGTGGAAGCGCTGCCATTGATTGGGAATACCGGCGCCGCCGTTTTCATGCGTGCAACGTTCGCTGATACCGGCGATCAGCAACGGCCTGGAGGTTTCGAAGCGCGGGGGCTTGAGATTGTCGAGCAGGGTTGAATCCATGATGATGGGCTCCTGAAGCTTGAGACGATCGAGGCACGTTGCGGCGCGGACCGCTTCGGGCGTGATGCCGAAATGGTCGCGGAACGCGCGGGTGAAAGCTTCGTGAGAGCTGTAGTCCGCATCCAGCGCGAGGCTGAGGATGTCGGGCGCGCCGGCCGCGAGTGCCTGCGCGGCCTTGGTCAGCCTGCGGGCACGCACATAGCGCATGACCGAAAACCCGGTGGCGGCGGCAAACGCCCGCACCAGATGGAAGCGCGAAACGCCGGCAACGCCGGCGATCTCATCAAGCGTCAGCGGCTTGGCGAGATGGCTTTCGATGTACCAGAGCGCTTTCTGGGCCGGATTCATGACTGACAGCCTTCATGCGAAGCGTCCGCATTATGATCTGATGCTGCGCGCTTCATTTGACAGTCCTTGCTCTGCGTTCCTGCCGCTGACAATGTATCGGAGCGCGATGGGAGGGAACCATGCTGATCACCAATGTCAGGGCGCACCATATCCGCATCCCCTATGACGCCGGGGTGGCGAGCTTCAGGCAAGGCGCGTCCGCCATATCCGCGCTGGAAATCGTCATGGTCGAGGTTTCCACCGATGCCGGCATCACCGGTTGGGGCGATGCCTTTGCGTATGTCTGTCCACGGACAACATACACTGCCATCGAGGAAATGATCGCGCCGCAGGCGCAAGGCCTCGAGGTTCCCGACGCGGCTGATATTCCCGCCTTCATGGAACAGATCCAGCGCAACCTGCATCTGTTCGGCCGCTATGGCATCACCATGTTCGCGATATCGGCGCTCGACATCGCGCTGTGGGACCTTGCCGCCAAAGCGAAGGGCGTGCCGTTGCATCGGATGATCGGCGCGGCGAAACGCACCCGGATTCCTGCCTATGCAAGCCTGCTGCGGATCGGCAAACCCGAATTGATCGCAAGCGAATGCGAGACCGCGCTGCGGCGGGGTTACAAGGCAATCAAATTGCATGAGACCACAACGCCTGCGGTATTTGCCGCGCGGCAAGCGATCGGTCCCGGTATTCCGTTGATGGTCGACCTGAACTGCCCGCTGAATGGCGAGGCTGCGATCGCATTCGCGCATTCCTGCCGCGACGCCGCGCCGATGTTCATCGAAGAGCCGGTCTGGCCGCCGGAGGATTTTGCAACGCTTGCCGAAGTGCGAACCAAAGGCGGGCTCAACGTTGCAGCCGGCGAGAATGCCTGCACGGTGCATCAGTTCAGGCAGATGATGCAGGCAGGCGCGGTAAGCCATGCGCAACCCTCCGTCATCAAGGTTGGCGGCATCACCGAATATCTGAAAGTCGTAGCTCTGGCCGACGAACTCGGCGTCTGGCTGGCGCCGCATTCGCCGTATTTCGGGCCGGGCTTGCTGGCGACGCTGCAGCTGATGTCGCTGCGCGACGACGCAAGCTTCGTCGAGGTGTTTTACATGAAGCGCGCTGCATGCCTGTGGCGCGGTCGCATCGACGTCGATGCCAACGGCGATGTCGAGGTTCCCCCGGGGCCCGGGCTCGGTTATGAACCGGACAAGGCCGTCATGGAGCAATACCGGGTGTCCTGACCGCGGGGACGGGACGCTACTTCGTGCCGTCCTTCGTCGGGGCCGCATCCTTCGCAGCTGGCGCCGCATCCTTCGCCGCGGGCGGTGCGGCCTTCTTCGCGTCTTCCGCCGCCTTCTGCGCCGACTGCAACTCGCTAACGACCTTCTGCAAGCCAATGACCGCGTTCTTCAGCGCCTCGATCTGCCGGTTACCGACGTCGATCTTCTGCTGATGGTCCATCGTGAGCTTGTTAATCGTCTTCTGCAGGAAGTCGACATTGCTTTGCAGGCAGGAGGTGCGCCGCTCCATGGTTTTTTCCACAGTGCAGATCTCGATGCCGGGAACGTCCTGCGCGTGAACGGTCGCCGGCCATGAAACCATCAGCAGCGCGAAAGCGGCAAAGGTGATCCTGGCCATCGAAGCAATCATCAAATCCTCATTCAACCGCATCTAGCGCGGGGAACGTCCATCACGGCAATTTGCACGAAGCAAACCGCCCACCCCAGTGATACCATACTGATACCTCATTCAGGCGTTGTGCTTCATCCTGTTAACGGTGGATGGATTTTGCCGCGCGCCTCAAACGGCCGCAGCAATGGAGATTGATTATATGGCAACGCGTGAAAAGCGGCTGGCGCAGTTCGACGGGAACGGGGCTCCGCCGCCCGACCAGCCGGTGGAAGTTCTTTGCGAGGATCACAGCGGAACCTATCAACTGCCCTTCGCCTGCCGCTGGATCGATGGTCAATGGCGCAATGACAGGACCGGCGGCATGGTCGAGGCCACGGTGGTCGGATGGCGGCTGCCACGCTCCAGCGCGATCTGAGCTTTGGCGCAACCGAAAATGGCCCCTCGCATTGTGCCAGAATGCGACGGAACCGCGCGTGATCTTTACGTTCGGAACGGCGATGGAACGAATCGCGCCCGAATCACTGATTTAGCGCCGTACTCCGTTGTTCACGGCTAGATGTCGTCCGCAATCCGAAGCGGCGCACCACATCCAGCACCACAACAATCGGCCGCAGCCAGCGGCCGACGACAAAGGTTAATTCCTCGGGCGACGACATAGCGGTCACTTCCAGGGGGTCGGCGGCGGCACCTTGTCGACGGCCGGCGGCACGTCGACAGTCCTGAAATCGGCCGGGCTGACGATCTCGAGATACTCCATGTCCTCCGAGTAGTCGTACAGGTAGTGCGTGATGCCGGGCCGCTGGTGGACGACGTCGCCGGCCTGCACCAGGGTCGACTTGTCCTCATACATGAAGCGCGCCCAGCCCTTGGTCATGATCACGATCTGGAATTCGCATTCGTGCTTGTGCCAGCCGGTACCCTCTTCCGGAGGCAAGTCAGGGTTGGCTTTGACCAGATGGCAAATCACCTGCCCGCCGGTGGCGTCGGCGATGCCGAGATCGCGATACAGGAAGAAGTCGCGCAGACCCCCGCCCTTGAATTCGGTATCGCCGGGTTTGACGTGAGAGAATTTGCTGACAACAGCCTGCTTGTTCATGGAAGCCTCCACGGTTCTTGTTCGCGAGATCGCGACCGGCGAAGGCGTCCAAATTTTCGGCAGCGTCGCATCGTCGCATTCACGGCTGCATGTTGCTATGCGAAATCCGCGCCACGCGCGCTGCAGTGCGGCGATCGCACCGGCATCGGCGCACCGAACCGCTTGGCCGCAAGCAGCAATCCGGTTTCAGCCGCCTGCGAATGACGGCCAGGTGGCCGGTCGCGCCGCGCTCACGGCTGGCACCGGCTTGAGCAAGGGCTGCCCGTTGCCTGAGCCCTTCAAGCGGGCAAGGCCGCGCCAAGCCTGCCTAATATTCGACCTCGAGCTCTTCGATGTCGGCGGGCTCCACCTTGGCGGCCTCGATCCATTCTTGCATTTCGGGCATCGCCATGATGGTGCTGGCGTAGGCCGCAAGCCGTGGTTCGAGCTTCACGTCATAGGTCATGAAGCGGGTGACGACGGGCGCATACATCGCATCCGCCATGGTGCGTTCGCCGAACAGGAACGGCCCGCCTGACTCCGCGAGGCACTCGCGCCAGATGGTGCAGACCCGGTCGATATCGGCCTGTGCGCGCGACCAGATCTTGAAGCCCGGGAAATGGCCCTTCAGGTTGACCGGCAGCGAGGCGCGCAGCGTGGTGAAGCCGGAATGGATTTCGCCACAGATCGAGCGGCAATGCGCACGCTGGATGCGGTCCGCCGGCAACAGGCCGGCGTCCGGCATGACCTCGTTGAGGTATTCCGCAATCGCCAGCGTATCCCAGACGGTGGCGCCGTCATGGCGCAGGCACGGCACCAGGATCGACGACGACAGCAGCAGGATTTCGGCCCGCGCCGACGCATCGTCGGGGGCAGTGACGACCTCCTCGAATTCCAGCCCTGAGAATTTCGCCAACAGCCAGCCGCGCAGCGACCAGGACGAGTAATTCTTGCTGGAAATGGTCAGTGTGGTCTTCGCCATATGGCCTTCCCTCGAACCCCAAAACGCCCCCGCGCAGGCATGGGCAGCCAGCCGCGCCGCCGCCCAATGCCTGTGCGTCAGGCATTTGCGGAGCAAGCCACGTGCCAGTTTTAGAGGCGGCCGGGCCGGCTCTGGCGTCGATATTGCATGGTATCACCGGACGGGGGCGGACGTGAATGATGTCAATGATGTACCAGGCCTATCAGAACCACATGGACCTGACGTCGCCGTGGCGGACCGGGGCCGCGGCGGGGCTGAAATATCTCAATCTGGTGCCGCAGGGCGTCTCCGACAGGTTATTTCGCCGGCTCGCCGCTTCGCTCGAATTGATTTCGCGCTCCTCGCTGACCTATGCGCGGCCGGCCTATGGCATCGACAAGATACTGGTCGGCAATCAGGAGCTGGAGGTAACCGAGGAAGTCACCTTCGCCACCCCGTTCGGGTCGCTGCTGCATTTCAAGAAGGAGAGCGCGCCGGAGCAGCCGCGGCTGTTGCTGGTAGCGCCGATGTCCGGCCATTTCGCCACCCTGTTGCGCGGCACCGTCAAGACGCTGCTGCAGGACCACGACGTCTACATCACCGACTGGCACAATCCGCGCGACATTCCACTTGGCCACGGCCGCTTCGGGCTGGAGGACTACACCGACCACCTGATCACCTTCCTCGACAAGATCGGTCCGCGCGCGCACATGGTGGCGATCTGCCAGCCGTCGGTATCGGCGCTGGCCGCCGCCGCGGTCATGTCGGAAGACAACCACCCGGCCCGCCCGGCGACGCTGACCCTGATGGCCGGGCCGATCGACACGCGGATCCAGCCGACCAAGGTCAACGGATTCGCCAAGAGCAAGCCGATCAACTGGTTCGAAAAAAACCTGATCAACTACGTGCCGGTGCAATGCAAGGGCGCGTTCCGCAGGGTCTATCCCGGCTTCGTGCAGCTCACGGCCTTCGTATCGATGAATCTGGAGCGCCACATCAAGCAGCACATCGACCTCGCCAATCACCTGGCGAAGGGCGAGAAAGAGAAGGCGGAAATCATCAAGAGCTTCTACGACGAGTATTTCGCCGTAATGGACCTGCCCGCGGAATTCTACATCGAGACCGTGCGCGATGTATTTCAGGAGCACCTGTTGCCGCAGGGAAAGCTGATGCATCGCGGCCGGCCGGTGAACCCGGCCTCGATCAGGCGCATGGGCCTGATGACGGTCGAGGGCGAAAAGGACGACATCTGCTCGATCGGCCAGACGCTGGCGGCGCAGGACCTCTGCACCGGCGTGCGCGCCTATCGCAAGGTGCACCACATGCAGGCCGGCGTCGGCCATTACGGCGTGTTTTCCGGCAGGCGCTGGAACAACGAAATCTATCCGCTGCTGCGGGATTTCGTGCACGTGAATTCGTAAGGCGGCGGACTGCTCTATCCCCGTCATTGCGAGCGAAGCGAAGCAATCCATCGCTCCGCATGCTCGGAGGGACGGATTGCTTCGTCGCTGCGCTCCCTTGCGCAAACGCTTCGCGTTTGTCGCAGGCAATGACGTGGAGGCTCTAGCCGCCTCCTCCTTCGCACGCTAACATCCTCTCAAGGCCGACCTTCAAGAGTCGTCCCGGGGAGAAACCACCATGCGTCTTTCAATCAACCTTCGCGCCTTCACGCTCGCCGTTCTCAGCGTACTCCTGCTGACCGTCACGGCCGGCGCTGCCGAGGTGCACGTGATGATCTCGGGCGGACTGTCGGCGGCCTACAAGGCGCTGGTTCCTGAATTTGAGCGTGCGACGGGCCACAAGGTGCTGACCGCCTACGGGCCGTCGATGGGCACGACGACCAACGCCATTCCGGTGCGGCTGGAGCGCGGCGAGCCTGCGGACGTCCTGATCATGGTCGGTTATGCGCTCGACGATCTCGCCAGGAAGGGAAAGGCGATCGCCGACAGCAAGGTCGATCTCGTCAAATCGCCGATCGGGGTCGCGGTGAAATCGGGGACGCCGAAGCCGGATATCAGCACACCCGATGCGCTCAAGCGCGCGCTGCTGGCGGTGAAGACCGTCGCCTATTCCGACAGCGCCAGCGGCGTCTATGTCTCGACCGAGATGTTCGGCAAGCTCGGCATCGCCGACGAAATGAAGGACAAGGCCAGGAAGATTCCGGCCACTCCCGTCGGCGAGATCGTCGCGCGCGGCGACGCCGAGATCGGCTTCCAGCAGATGAGCGAATTGAAGCCGGTGGAAGGCATCGACATCGTCGGTCCCTTGCCGGACGAGTTGCAGAAGATCACGGTGTTTTCCGCAAGCATCGCCACCGTCTCCAAGGAGCCTGACGCCGGCAAGGCGCTGATCAAGTTCCTCGCCTCGCCCGCCGCCCGCCCTGAGATCGTCAAGAGCGGCATGGACCCGATACCGGCGGGCGCGACGAACTAAGGCACCGCAGAGCCTGGACACAAAATCGCGAAAACAACCCCATGCAAAGTAGGGCTTGCGCCCCACGAAAAGCTAGACGCGGACCGGGGCGCTCTACCGATGCATCCCGTGCTGCATGGCAAGCAGCACGATCACGGCGAGCGCCAGCACGACGGTCGTGCACTTCCAGAACAGCAGCGGGTTGCGCTCGATCAGCGGCGTCGATGATGTGGCGAGATAGTTCGCATTGGGATGACGCAGGTCGAACAGGAACTCCGAAAAACTGTCATAGCGCTTATATGGATTGGGATGCACGGCCTTCTCGAGCGTGCCGTCGATCCATTGCGGCACCTCGCGGTCGCCATGCGACGCCGGACGGTAGACCAGCCTGTTGAACTGCGATCGCGTTCGCGCATTCGCGATCTGCGAACCGTAAGGCAGCTTTCCCGTCAACATCTGATAGGTGATGACACCGAGCGAGAACAGGTCGGAGCGGGACGTCGCCGGCTCGCCGAGAAAATATTCGGGTGCGGTGTATTGCTGCGTGCCGAGAATGTCGTCGTGCATGCCGGATGGTTCGGCCTCGACGACGCCGGTGATTTTCGTCGAACCGAAGTCGATGATCTTCACCGTGCCCGTGGTGTCGATCATGATGTTGTCGGGCCTGATGTCCTGGTGCAGCATCTCCTTGCGGTGGAAGGCGCGCAGCCCTTTTGCAATTTGCTCGACGATGCCACGCACGGTTTCCAGCCCTGGTTTTGGATTGTCGATCATCCATTGCGTCAGCGTTTGGCCGTCGATGTATTCGGTCGTGACATAGAGGAAATTGCGCTTGCGCTGCAGCAGGCAGGGTTTCAGGACATGCGGGCTGTCGATCCGCCGCGCCACCCACTCCTCCATCATGAACCGCTTCAAATAGGCGGGATCGTCGCGCAGATCGATCGACGGAATTTTTATGGTAACCACGGCGTCGGTTTCGATATCGACGGCAAGATAGATGTGGCTGCGGCTGGAGCCGTGCAGCTCGCGGACGATCCGGTAGCCGTCGAATACCGCCCGTGCCTCGAGCAGCGGCGGCAGCGGCAACTCATGCGGCTGCGCGAACACTTCGGCCGCGGCGCCGTCCGGCACTTGATCGATGCGGACGATCTGGACGGTGAGATTGTCCTTGCTGCCGGCTTCAAGGGCCTGGTCGACAACCGCCTTGGCGGCGGCGTCGAGATCGGCGCCGCCTTCGTTCACCGCCTTTGCCATGCGGCGTGCGCTGAGATGCTCGTAGATGCCGTCGGTCGCGAGCACAAAGACGTCGCCCGGCTCGAGCCGCAGCATCTGGTAGTCGATCTCGATTTGCGGATTTACGCCGAGCGCCCGGCCGAGATAGCTCTGCTGCGAGGAGATGACGATGCGGTGGTCGTTGGTCAGTTGCTCCAGCGTGTTGCCGGAGAGACGATAGATGCGGGAATCGCCGATGTGAAAGAGATGTGCTGTGGTCGATTTGATGACCATGGCGGAAAGCGTACAGACGTAACCGCGGTCCTTGTCATAGGCATACTGGCTGCGCGTCTGCGAATGCAGCCAGGAATTGGTCGCCTCCAGCACGCGCTGCGCCGAGGTGCGCACCGACCAGGACTCCGAGGTGCAGTAATAGTCGGTCAAAAACCCCTTGACCGCCGATTCCGCGGCGACCCGGCTGACCTTGCTTGTGCTGATGCCGTCGGCCAGCACGATGGAAATGCCCTTGAGGCTGAGCAGCGGCTCGTCCGGTATCAGGACGCCATGGAAATCCTGGTTGGTTTCCTTGAAGCCCTTATCGGAAAACTGTCCGACCGATATTTTCAGCTCACGCGGCATTCCCGGCTTTCACGACAATGGGCCCCTCCCCTTGCGAGGAGAGGCCCATCCTCATCTTAAGATCAAGCGGCAATGCGCGAGGACGGCCGCGAAGATGCCGCAGCCGACGCGCTGCGCGACGGGCCGGTCTTGATGTGGGTCGCGTACAGCGTCAGCCCGGTGAAGGCGAGACCGCCGACGAGGTTACCGATGACGGTCGGGATCTCGTTCCAGAAAATATAATCCCACCAGGTGAACTTGCCGCCGAGCAACAGGCCGGACGGGAACAGGAACATGTTCACGATGGAATGCTCGAAGGTCATGAAGAAGAACAGCATGATCGGCATCCACATCGCGATCACCTTGCCGCTGACGTGCGTGGAAATCATCGCGCCGACGACGCCGGCGGAAACCATCCAGTTGCAGAGCATGCCGCGGACGAACAGCGTCAGCATGCCGGCCGCGCCATGATTGGCATAGCCGACGGTGCGGCTCTCGCCGATCGTGCCGATCACCTGACCGACCTTGTCCGGTGGCTGCGACCAGCCGAAGGTGAAAACGATCGCCATCATGACGGCGACCGTGAAGGCGCCGGCGAAATTGCCGATGAAGACGAGGCCCCAGTTGCGCAGCACGCCGCCAAGCGTCACGCCAGGGCGCTTGTCGATCAGCGCCAACGGCGCCAGCACGAACACGCCGGTGAGCAAGTCGAAGCCAAGCAGATACAACATGCAGAAGCCGACCGGGAACAGCGCGGCGCCGACGATCGGCACGCCGGTCTGCACGTTGATGGTGATCGCAAACGCCGCGGCGAGCGCGAGGATCGCACCGGCCATGTAGGCGCGGATGACCGTATCGCGCGTCGACATGAAGATTTTGGATTCTCCGGCGTCGACCATCTTGGTCACGAATTCCGAAGGCGCGAGATAGGCCATTCCAGTTCCCCTTTCGAGACAACGTTGAAGCGCGCCGGATGCTGCGCAGCCGTGCACCGATTAAGTGAAAAATCTTGCCGTCCTCGTGCGCGACAAATCCCGCGCCGCCTTTGAACGGCACAGAACGACGCAGGTCACGCCCGATCAGGAACTGGAGATGCGCGAGCTATCGTGAGGTGGTCCCGAAGACTGCTCGAAGCGCCTCACGCGAGGCCGCTTGATCCCAACGGCCTTCGGCCAACGCTGGCCTTGGCACTCCGAACGGACGGCAGTCGTCATTGACTGAGACAGGATTAAGCAATCGATGTGCCAACCCGAAATCTGGCCGCGGGCTCAAAAAAGAGCGTATTTTTACGTGGTTATGGCCCTATCGCAGGATATCTCGATTAGGGCTGATGCCTTGTATTTGTGCAGTTGCACAGATGTTGCGCCTGCCGCGCAGCCCGCCCTATCAGTCATTCCGGGGCACGCACGGCGTGGGCCGGAATCGATTTCGGTACGTTCGAGGCTCAATGGATTTGGGCTTCGCTGCTTTGCTTCGCCCCGGAATGACGTAAGGACTATCCTGAGACCTCGACGGTCAGCCGGCCTCAAAGATTGGAAGGTGCAACGATGAGAGACAAGATCAGCCTGACCGACAAGCTGGCCACGTTCAATGAGTATTGGTCGCCAAGAACCGTTGCGCAACTCAATGACTATGACGTCATGGTCGTGAAGGTGAAGGACGAGTTCGTCTGGCACAAACACGATGACACAGATGATTTTTTTCTCGTCCTGAAGGGAGTTCTCGACATCCAGTTGCGCGACCGAACAATCACGATCGGCCCCGGCGAAATGTACATCGTGCCAAAGGGCGTCGAGCATCGCCCAGTCGCCCGCGAGGAAGTACACCTGTTGCTCATCGAACCCACCGGAACGCCAAATACCGGCGATGCCAAAACGGCGGCGCCACGCAAGACTGCATAGCGCATCAGGTCTCCGTGTGTGACTTCGCGACATATTGCGCCGCCGCGCAAGCTTGGCCGCTCACGGGGCAACGCGGACATTAACCGGCCGATAGTCCTGGCTGAATCAGCCGAAAATGACCCTGAGCGGTCCTTACCCTCTCGTCACACCAGCCAGCGCATTCCTAGTAGATGCGTTCGCAACGTCATGATCGCCGGCGGCGTTTTCGATGCGACCCGTGACTGGTGGCCGTGTGGGTCTTCTTGGACGGGTGCAACGCGAATGCCGCGCGGCGCGACCATTTCCGTGGCAGTCGATCCCTTAACTAAAATCGAACGTCATTAGAGCGGTAGCGGTGTTGCAATTTCAGGTGGAATCCCGTACCGGTACGCCGGAACGTAAAGGGAAAATTGTGCGCAAAAGTTTTTGCTTTGTCCTGTCGGCTATGCTGACCGGAAGTGTGGCCACTATCGCAAACGCCCAAACGGGAAGTCCGCAACAAAAACCGATTCCCCCTAGCCTGATCAAGGACTGTAAGGCCCATCTTGCAAAGGAAGACCCAAGGACCAAAATCGTCGGACCCTTTGCTCCTGCGCGGTTTGCCAATATCTTCGGTGGCTGGGCCGGGCAATTAGGAATCGTTATCATCGCGGCCCCTGCAAGAATCGATCCCCCTACAAGTTTAGTGACGGTAAAAAGCTGGGTGGGCTGTGTATATGATCCCGAGAATAAGGTGAATCCCAAGGACGGAGGGCTCGTGCTTCGAAAGGTGATCGGCTTTGCCGACTTTCCGAAGCGAACCAAATTGGAGCCGGGGGAAGCGCCTTAGCCAAGATCAGGCTTGAAGTCCGCCGCCTTGCCTCCACGTTTATTCGCTATCCCGCCGTGCAAACGCGGCAAGTGCACTCCCTCGACAATTCCGCAAGTGGCCCTTCGCGACATACTGCGCCGCCACGCCAGCTTGGGCGCTCACGGGGCAAAGCGGAAATAATCTTCGCGGCGTCACGCCACCGAGTTTATGGATGCATGGCCTACTTCGTCTGCGTCCGCACCGGCCGATCCTTCAGGCCGTTATTGTCATAGGCGTTGCGTAGCGTGCCGTCGGCGATCGCTTCGTTCAGAAACTTCACCGCAAACGCCAGCGAGAGCGGATGATTGGGCGGCACCGCGACCGCCGTGACGGTCTGCTTGAAGGTTTCGTCGAGCACGCGGGTGCCCGGGATCTGTTTTGCCATGGCGTTGAGCTGGTCGCGCGACAGCGCGAACGCGTCGATCTCGCCCGCTTTGAGCAGGCCGAAGATCTCGTCGTAGGTCTGGTAGCCCGTGACCTCAGCGTTCTTCAGATGCGCGATCGCGCCGCGCATCGTGGTCGTGTTGTTGACCGCGGCGACCTTGATCCCGGGCTGGTCGAGCGCTGCGAAATTCGTGATCGGCGAGCCTGGCTTGACGATGTAGGTCGCGTCCGCGACCTCATAGATCGGCCCGAACGACATCCTGCCCTCACGTTCCGGATCTTTCGGCAGGAAGGTGACGTCCCAGGTGCCCTTCGACGCCGCATCGACGATCTGTCCGGAATTGTTGTGTGCGACATATTCGACGGGCACGCCAAGTTGCTCTGCCATCGCCTTGCCGAGATCGACCGGCACGCCGGCATAGCCGGTTTCGGTTTTGGTCGACCAGAACGCGCCACCGGCCGGACTGATCGCAATCGCCACCCGCAGCTTGCCGGTCGGCGCGATCTCGTCCTTCAAGGCATCGGCGGCGGCGGGCGTCATCATCATCACTGTCAATCCCAGCAAGAGACCGGCCATTCCCGGCAATGGTTGATTGAACATCGGGCGCTCCTTCCCCAGCCGGCGGCTGGCGTCGCTCTCACCCCCTCACGGGGCGATCAGCGCTTCTTTTTCTTTGCCGCAGCGGGGCCTTTTGGTGCCGCTGCAGCCGGCGTTGCCGGATCGGCCGTTTCAAACTTGCCGATCGCAATGATCTGGACGCGCGCATTGGCAGGCGACGCCGGACGATTGACATCCTGCAACTGTTCTTCGCCGAGTCCAAGGGCCTGCAATCGCTTCGGTGCAACCTTGAAGGTGTTCACCAGCACATCCCGGACCGATTCGGCGCGCCGCTGGCTCAGGATCAGATTGTGGTCGCGTCTTCCGGCAGACTCGACATGATCGACGATCAGATAGCGATAGGGTCGCGTCTTCGGATCTGTGAGCGCGTCGGCGATGCTGCCGATCGTCTGGTAGGAGGCCGGCCGGATCAGGGACGAGTCCTGGTCGAACACGACGTCGAAACGGATTTGCGGCAGTTTGGTCAGTTGGGGCGCGATCGGCGGCCGCTTTTGCGGCTGGGCATCGGCCCTCGCCTTGATGCGGTCGGCAGCCTGCTGGCGCAGGGCCGTCAGATCGATATCCGACTCGGCCTCAACGGCAAGCTTCTCAATGATATCGCCAGTCGACGTCGCCGTTTGCGCGCGTGCGGCCGTCGGCAAGACAAACAGGGCCACGGCGCCCAGCACGAGAGCGATACCGCGCGGCTTCTTTCCCCAAAGCATCAGCGATACCCCGCTGCGCTAATCGCCTTGTTGCAGTTCGGGGTCGCCTTCTTGGTCGACTCCAACAGGCATTGCAGACCCTTGACGGGGTCCTGCCGAACCTCGCCGCACAGGTGTTTCAATTCCCAATTGCACAGCTTTACAAGCGAGGTGCGCGCGGTAATGCGCTGCTGGATCGCCCCGAGCGCCTGGGGATAATCGGCCTTGCACTTCGCCGACACCACGTCCTGGTTGCGGCCCAGGCACTCCTTCAGGCGCGTCGCGTCGAGATTGACGCCGCGGCAATTGTCATCGATGTCCTTGCCGCAGCTCGCGGCCAGCATGGCCGCGGCCTCCTCGAATTTCATGGACTGCTGCGCCGCCGCCAGCGAGGGCACCAATATCGCAATGATGAACAGGAAAAGCCGGATTCGGGTCATGCCCGCACCTCACACAAGGAGGGTGGCGATGGTCAAGTGTTCTGTTTGATATGGCTGCATTACCCCTGAGCTATTGCGCCGCAGCAAATCGTCGCGGGTAGCCCGGGGGCATCAGGCCCCGATATCCAGTAACGCCATGCCCAGCCGCCGGCACCATGACGGAATGATGACGCCATGAGTTCGACAGCCGGCTGCCGTCGATCGAATCACCTTCTGTTTTGAGCATGATCTCCGCGCAAACGCGTTCCGCGTTTGTCGCGAGGGAAAACCAGTTCCCACTTTCCGGATCATGCTCTACGGCGCGGTCTGCGCCGCCGGCACCTTGATCTCCTGCGGCAGGATGAGCGCCGCCACGATCACCAGCAGGCACAGCGCGCCGAACGCCTGCAGCATGGTGGCGAAGCCGCCTCTTTCATAGAGCCACGCCACCAGGCCGACGGATGCGCCCGCCGCGGTAAAGCCGATGAAGTAGCGCACCGAATAGGCGCGCGAACGCCATTCCTCGCTGGTGTATTTGCCGACCATGGCGTCGTTGACGGTGACCTGCCCAAACGCGCCCATCACGATGCCGATGGAGGCGATGATCAGCGGCAGGTTCGACAGCGTCGCCGCGAAATACATGAACGGCGCCAGCAAAAACGACAGCGGCAGCATCACGGTCTTCAGCGAATAATGATCGATCAACTTGCCGATGGTATACTGCGTCATCGCGCCGAAGACATAGACGCCGGCCGCGATGACCCCGAGCAACGCCGGGCTGTCGGTCACGCCGGCCAGCCGCTCAGCGAACAGTTTCGGCATCGCCACGGTAATGGCGTTAAACGTGGTGGATATCGCGATCACCACGATCAGCAAAGCCAGCAACACCCGCCACATGTCCTCTTTCGCCACCTTGGCCTGCGCCGCCGCCTGCCTGCTGCCGGTTCGGTCCTCGTGCACCACTATCAGCGCAAAGGCCACGCCGATCAGCATGGTGACGATGCCCGGGACGATAAAGGCCCAGCGCCAGCCGAGATATTGCCCGATCACCCCGGTGACCAGCGCCGAAGACGCCACGCCGAGATTGCCCCAGACGCCGTTCAGGCCCATCTCCCGGCCGAGCTTGTCGGCATAGGAAACGATCATCGCGGTGCCGACGGGATGATAGATCGAGGCGAACAGGCCGATCGCCAGCAGCGCCGCGCCGAGCTGCAGCGGCGTTTGCACAAAGCCGACCGCGACCATCGACGCGCCGATACCCAAAAAGAAGATCACCATCATGTGGCGGCGGCTCCAGCGGTCGCCGAGCCAGCCGGTGATCAGCGAGCCCGCGCCAAAGGCGACGAAGCCCGGGGTGGCGTAAGGCAATAGTTCCGAATAGGCCATGCCGAGCGCCGGCCCCATGATGATGACGGCTGCGGCAAAGATCAGCATCGCATAATGGTCGATGAAATGGGCGGCGTTGACGAAAGTGATCACCCGGCTGGGGCTGTTCATGGTCGATTCCCGAATCCCGCAATTTTCTGAAATAGGTTATACGGGGTTGTCCTGACGGGATGTCGCCAATGAATATCGCCGAAAAGCCAATTGCCGCCATTATCGGCCGCCTCACCTCGACCGGCGACGGCATCCACATGATCGCCAACAGCTACAAGAAGGGCTTCCGGATCCACACCCACATGCACCGCGAGGCGCAACTGGTGTATGCGGCGAAGGGGACGATGCAGGTGACGACGCCGAAAGGCCGCTGGCTGGTGCCGCCGGACCGCGCGGTGTGGGTGCCTGCGCTGTCGGAGCATGCGATCGACGTGCTCGCCGATATCGAGATGCGGACGCTCTATTTCGAACTGGACTGGCTGCAGCGCGAAGCGCGCAGCCACAGCCTGGATGCGGAATTCGTGGTGCGGGTGTCGCCGCTGCTGCATCAGACCATACTCGCACTGTTCGACGATCGCGGCGACCGCGAGCGAACGGAGCTTCTATTGCGGCTCGCAATGATGGAGCTGGACCAGGCGGAGGATTCCGCGACCTTCATCCCGCTGCCGCGCGAGCCGCGCTGCCGGCGCGCTGCCGACATCGTGCTGGCGGACCCGACCGGCGACCACGAGATAGAAACGCTGGCGCAGGAGGTCGGCACCTCGGTGCGGACGCTGTCGCGGCTGTTCTCGTCGGAGACGCAATTGAGCTTCAAGAGCTGGTGCCAGCGCGCCCGCATCGCTGCCGCGATCGAGAAGCTGTCGACGGAGGCGAGCGTCTCGGTCAAGCAGCTTGCCTCGGATCTGGGCTATGCGAGTGTGCCTGCGTTTTCCCATGCCTTCCGGCAGGTTACCGGAAAAACGCCGACGGAATTTGCGGGGAAGGAGTAAACGCTCGACTTAGAGGCATGACATATTTACGTACGATCCATACGCTTGATTGTGATCGGCACCGTCCTAAATCTCATATAAGATTCCGCAATATCAGCTGGATTCGACCCACCGCATGGCCAACGCCTTTTTCTCCGACCTTCTCGCGACAATATCAGAACGTGGGCGCACGCTGCTTCGGCGGGGTGAGCCGTCCGTCGCCCGCCAGGACGCCTCCGAACTGCTCGAACTATGCAAGGCGCTGCTGTCCGGCCGCGGCGAAGCATCCGGCACCGCGATGGCGCGGGACGTGCTCGATCGCTACCACAACCTCGACGCCGCCGGCCGGCTGACCTTCTTCGAAACGCTGGCGCGAGACTTCGGTCCCGACCGCGAAAAACTGTCGCAGGCGATCGAGAGCTGGCGCAGCCAGCCGAACGACAGCGATGCCAGCGACCTTCACTTTGCCTCCGAGCCGCAGCGGCAGGAGCTGATCCGCCGGCTCAACCGCGCGCCCGGCGGCACCAGCGACCTGGTGGCGATGCGCGCCGACCTGCTTGCCCTGATGAAGGGCAACAAGGATCTGGCCGCGCTCGACCGCGACGTGGTGCATTTGCTGTCTTCTTGGTTCAACAGGGGATTTCTCGTGCTGCGCAGGATAGACTGGTCGACGCCAGCAAATATTCTGGAACAGATCATCCGTTATGAGGCGGTGCATGCGATCCGCGACTGGAACGATTTGCGCCGCCGTATCGATCCCGTAGACCGGCGCTGCTACGCCTTCTTCCATCCCCAGCTCAACGACGAACCGCTGATCTTCGTCGAGGTTGCGCTGACCGAGGCAATTCCAACCGCGATCGCGCCGCTGCTCGCCGCCGAGCGTCAGCCGGTGCCGATCGAACGCGCGCGCACCGCCGTGTTTTATTCGATCTCGAATACGCAAAAAGGTCTAGGCGGCATTTCCTTCGGCAGCTTCCTGATCAAGCAGGTGGCCGAGGAATTGCGGCGCGAATTGCCGAAGCTGGATACGTTCATCACGCTGTCGCCGGTGCCGGGCTTCATGCAATGGCTGAAACAGGCCGGCGACGTGCCGGTCAGCGACGAGGAACGGACGCTGCTGGAAGCGCTCGACAGGCCGGACTGGTTCGAGGATGCGGAGCTGACCGCGCAATTGCGCGCCGTGCTGGAGCCGCTGGCCGCGCATTACTTCCTCAAAGCCCGCACGCCAAAAGGCCGGCTGATCGATTCGGTGGCGCGCTTCCACATCGGCAACGGCGCGCGGCTGGAGAAGATCAACTGGCTCGGCGACCTCTCGCCGAAGGGCCTGCGTGAGTCGGCCGGGATCATGGTCAACTATCTCTATCGGCTGGAAGACATTGAGAAGAACCACGAGGCCTACGCCAACCAGGGCGACATCGCCGCTTCCAGCACGGTGAAGAAACTGATCAAGACCGAGGGCCGGCGGCTGCTGGATATGCGGCTGTCGTAGAGCGGGCTGGAACTGGCCGGGGCTCAATTGGAAATCAGTTCGCAATGGCTTGCGATGGCGGCGCATTTCCCCGGCCGACAGGCGCCCAAGAGCGGATCGACGCCATCGACGTGCTGCGGGGTATCGCCCTGCTCGGCGTTCTGGCCATCAATGTCGTCATGGAATTTCGCGTTTCGATCTTTGAGCAATTTCTGGCCAGCAAGCCCCCGGCATCGCCGCTCGATGATGCCATCGAAACGATCCTGACGCTGGCCGTCGAACTGAAGGCGCTTGCGCTGTTTTCGCTGCTGTTCGGCGCTGGCCTTGCCATCCAGTTCGATCGGCTTGCGGACAGCGAACGCCGCACGCCGTTGCTGGTGCGCCGGCTCGCCGTGTTGCTGGCGTTCGGGCTCATTCACCTGTGCCTGATCTGGAATGGCGATATTCTCACTGAATATGCCCTCGCGGGCCTGATCGTCCTGCCGTTCCTGTTCGGCCCGCGCTGGCTGCTGGCTGTCGCCGCGCTGGCGTCTCTTTTGCTGTACCTTGCGATGCAGGCGTTTCCGCCGGCTGGATTGTTTCCGAGCACGGAAACGATCACCCAGCATGTCGCGGATGCTACCCGCATCTATGCGACGGGCGGCTTCCTCGATGTGCTGGCATTCCGGCTCCGCGAGATTCCCCTTATCGCTCCCCTGCACGCGTTTATCTTTCCGCGCACGATCGGGCTGTTTCTTCTCGGAGCGTTCGCCTGGCGCGCCGGCCTTCTGCAAAACGCACCCGGCCGCCTGCTCTGGATCGCCGCCCCCTGTATTGGCCTCGGCGCGGCATTGATCCTTGCCGGCACTGAGGCCCTCGGCACCATTCTCCTGGCGTTGGGTTATGGCGCCGGTATCATCGGTATCGCCAGTCTCAGAAGCGGAAAAGCGCTGCTTGGCTGGGCCGCGCCGCTGGGGCGCATGGCGTTCACCAACTACCTCGCGCAATCCCTGATCTTCGGCTGGATCTTTTATGGCTATGGTCTTGGCCTGTTTGGCCGCCTCGGTGTCGCCAGCGCGCTGGCCATCGGCCTCGCCGTCTATGCCGGGCAGGTGCTGTTCAGTGCCTGGTGGCTGCGCCGCTACCGGTACGGCCCGGTCGAATGGCTGTGGCGCACGCTGATGTATGGCGCGGCGCAGCCGATGCGGCAGACGGCGTAGCGCCGGGCTCAGATCCTGTATTCATAGAGCAATCGGGCGCGAATGGTACCCTCCAGAGATCGGATGTCCGCAAGCACACGCTGGCCGTCGGCGGCGGAGGCATCAGCGTCGAGAACCACATAGCCTACCTCGTGGTCGGTCTCATAGTATTGAGCGGCAATGTTGACGGCGTGGCGCGCGAGCACTTCATTCAGACGTCCCAGCATGCCCGGCAGATTGCGCTGTACCTGAATGAACCGCGTCCCCGATGGCCGCGGCGGTAGCTGGACCTGGGGGAAATTGACCGCGCCCATCGTCGAGCCGGAATCGCTGTAATCGACGAGCTTGCGCGCCACTTCGGCACCGATGCGTTCTTGCGCCTCTTCGGTCGAACCGCCGATGTGTGGCGTCAGAATAACATTTTCCAGACCCTGAAGCGGCGATACGAAGCGATCTGCGTTCGAACGCGGCTCGACCGGAAAGACGTCAACCGCGGCGCCACGAAGCCTGCCCTCGCGCAGCGCGTCCGCGAGCGCCTCTAGGTCAACGACCGTACCGCGACTGTTATTGATGAAATACGCGCCGGATTTGATCGCCGCAATCTCCTCGCGCCCGATCATCCCATGCGTGGCAGGCGTTTCCGGCACATGCAACGTCACCACGTCGCTTTGTGCCAGCAGTTCATGCAAGCTCGCGGTCGGCTCCGTGTTGCCGTGACGCAGCCTGTCCGTATGATCGTAGAAAATGACCCTCATCCCCATCGCTTCGGCGAGATTCGAGAGCTGCGAGCCGATATTGCCGTAACCAATGATGCCGAGCGTCTTGCCCCTCACCTCGTAGCTGTGATTGGCGGACTTGTCCCAGCGCCCCTGATGCGCGGCGTTGGAACGCGCGACGATCCGGCGCAGCAGGATGACGATCTCGCCGATCACCAGTTCTGCGACGCTTCGCGTATTGGAAAACGGCGCGTTGAACACGGGAATCCCGCTCCGGCGCGCGGCGTCAACATCCACCTGATTGGTGCCGACGCTGAAGCATCCGATCGCGATGAGCCGGTCCGCGGCCTCAAGAACGTCCGTTGTGATCTGCGTGCGTGAGCGGATGCCCAGCAGGTGCACGCCTTTGATGGCTTCCTTGAGCGCATCGCCCTCAAGTGCCCTAGACAAGCGAACCATGCTGGAATAGCCCGCAGCCTCGATCATCTGCACGGCGCTGTCGTTGACCCCTTCGAGAAGCAAGACCCGGATCTTGTCCTTCGAGAGCGAGAGTTGGGGAAGTTGACTGGGCAAGATCGCGGTATCCTTCAGAGCTCGATGATCGGTAGACTGGCGGCCTGGAAAACCACCATCCTCACGCCGCCAGCGCCTTCATTTCCTTGTATAGATCGGATTTTCCCTCAAATCCGATGCCCGGCAGGTCCGGCATGGTGATGTAGCCGTTCTCGACGCGAACGCCGTCCGGGAAGCCGCCATAGGGCTGGAACAGGTCGGGATAGCTCTCATTGCCGCCAAGCCCGAGACCGGCCGCGATATTGAGCGACATCTGGTGGCCACCGTGGGGGATGCAGCGGCTCGGCGACCAGCCGTGGGTCTTCAAGACCGCCAGCGTGCGCTGGTATTCGCACAGGCCATAGGACAACGCACAATCGAATTGAAGCCAGTCGCGGTCCGGCCGCATGCCTCCATAGCGGATCAGGTTTTTTGCGTCCTGATGGCTGAAGAGATTCTCGCCGGTCGCCATCGGTCCGGGATAGAACTCAGCGAGCGCCGCCTGCAGCGCGAAGTCGAGGGGATCGCCGGCCTCCTCGTACCAGAACAGCGGATACTCCCGCAGCATTTTTGCATAAGCAATCGCCGTCTCGAGATCGAAGCGGCCGTTGGCGTCGACGGCGAGTTGTGTCTGACTGCCGATCTCCTTCAAGACAGCTTCGATGCGCTCGCGATCTTCCGCGATCGGCGCGCCGCCGATCTTCATCTTCACGACGTTGTAGCCGCGGTCGAGATAGCCGCGCATTTCGCCGCGCAGCGCCGACAGGTCCTTGCCGGGATAATAGTAACCACCGGCGGCATACACGAACACACGCGGATCGGCCTTGAGGCCGTGACGCTCGGCGAGCAAACGAAACAGCGGCTTGCCGGCGATCTTCGCCACCGCATCCCACACCGCCATATCGATGGTGCCGACGGCGACCGAGCGCTCGCCGTGGCCGCCCGGCTTCTCGTTCGACATCATGGCGGCCCAGACCTTGTCCGGATCGAGATTGCCGCCATCGGCATCCAGCAGACTCTTGGGATCGGCCTCTTTCAGCCGCGGCGCAAAGCGTTCGCGGATCAGGCCGCCCTGCCCGTAGCGGCCGTTCGAGTTGAAGCCGTAGCCGACCACGCGCTTGCCGTCGCGCACGACGTCAGTGACGACGGCGACGAGGCTCGTCGTCATTTTAGTGAAGTCGATATAGGCGTTGCGGATCGGCGAGGAGATCGGTTTTGTGATTTCGCAGACGTCGACGATACGGACGGACATGGTGGATGGCTTTCGTGGTGACGCTGCTTCTACACCGTCATTGCGAGCGAAGCGAAGCAATCCATAGCGCCGCAAGAGGAAGAATGGATTGCTTCGTCGCTTCGCTCCTCGCAATGACGACGAGAGACCGGGTCAGGATCCCGCCTTATCGCGGAAATACGGCTCGACCGGGCCGTGCACCTTGATCGTCAGCGGGTTGCCATAGCGGTCCTTGGCATTACCGGCGGTGACGCGCACCCAGCCCTCGCTGATGCAGTATTCCTCGACATTGGTTTTCTCGACGCCCTTGAAACGAATGCCGACGTCGCGCGCGAGGATATCGGCGTTGTAATACGGGCTGTTCGGATCGACCGAGAGACGGTCGGGGAATTCGTCGTTCATCGCTTTGTTGGTCTCGCTCACAGCAGTGCCTCGATTTCTCTTCGTAGCCCCTCGGGGGTCACGGTCGGGGCATAGCGCCCGACCACCCTGCCCGACCGGTCGATCAGGAATTTGGTGAAATTCCATTTGATCGACGAACCGAGCAGCCCCGATTTCTCATTCTTCAGGTGGTTGAACAACGGATGCGCATGGCTGCCATTGACGTCGATCTTGGCGAACATCGGAAACGTCACGTCATATTTGCTCTCACAGAATTGCTCGATCTGCCTTGCGTCGCCCGGCTCCTGCCCGCCGAACTGGTTGCAGGGAAAGCCGAGCACCGCAAAGCCACGCGGCGCGAGTTCGCGTTGCAATTGCTCCAGGCCCCTGTACTGCGGCGTGAACCCGCAGGCGCTCGCGGTGTTGACGATCAGGAGCACCTGACCCTCAAACTGCTTCAGCGGCACCTGTTCGCCGGCGAGCGACTGCGCCGTAAAATCATAAACGCCTGGCATCGTGTTCTTTCGAAATTAGCCCGCCGGATCAATCGCCGCCGACGGCGTTCCGCCGGCTTCGATCGCCTCGCCGGCAGCAAGGCATAAATCCTCGCGGTAACGGCCGGAAACCAGTTGCACGCCAACGGGTACGCGTCCGACCAGCCCTGTCGAAACCGTTAGCCCGGGAAGCCCCATGAAGGGAACGGCGATCTGCGGCAATTGCGCATGCCAGACGCGCGCAAACGACGCCTCGTCCTTGCGGTCGAGCTGATCGGGGAACGGCAATTCGCCGGATACCGGCATCAGCAGTACGGCGTAGTTTTCGAAGAACGCCAGCCATTCGCGGGTCAGCGTCAGGCGCCGCGTCAGCGCCTTGGACAGGTCGAACGGATGGACTTTTGCGCGGTTCCCGCGCAGGCAGGCCAGCGCGCCGGGGTCGCCTTCGCGCTCGGCCATCTCCAGCTGCGCCTCGTAGCCATCGCCGAGCCAGAGTTTTGTCTGCAGATCGGCAGCCTCGCGCAGCGGCGGCGTGTTGGCGATTTCCTCGACAATCCAACCGGCACGCTCGAGCCGCTTGCCCGCGTCCGCAACGGCGGCCTTCACTTCAGGCACGGGATCGAGGCCGTCGGGGTTGAGACACATCGCGACACGCTTGGGCATCGCCGGCCCTTCGAGCGGCGCCGGCACCCACCAGGGATCGCGATAATCCCGCGCCGACATCGCGGCCAGCGCGATCCTGATATCGCCGATAGTGCGCGCCAGCGGGCCCGAGACGGCGCTGATCTGCGGCCCGATAGGCCGTTCGGGCAGCGCCGCATTGAACGCCGCGATGCGGCCCATGGTCGGCCGCAGGCCATGCACGCCGCAGGCGTAAGCCGGATAGCGGATCGATCCCGCGATGTCAGTGCCGTGTGCGATATGCCCGATGCCGGCCGCGACCGCCGCCCCCGCGCCGCCGGACGAGCCGCCCGGCGTGATGGACGGATCGCGCGGGTTCCTGGTGTCGCCATGAATGAGGTTGGTGGTGAACCAGCGATAGGAGAACGCCGGGCAATTGGTGCGCCCGAGAATGACGGCGCCGGATTTGCGCAGGTTGTCGATCACCGGGTTGTTGCTCTTGGCGATGGCGTCGCGCTGCAGCTTGAGCCCGTTGGTGGTAGCAAAGCCCTCCTGGTCGATATTGACCTTCACCGTGACGGGCACGCCGCCGAGCGGTCCGGCGTCTTCACCGCGCCCGATGGCGGCATCGATGGCGGAAGCCTGCGCCTGCACGTCCTTAGGCCTGTGGTCGACCACGGCGTTGATTTTGGGGTTGACTGCGTCCAGCCGCGCCAGCGCCGCGGTCGCCGCCTCCTTGGCCGAGACTTTCTTCGACCTGATCAGCGAAGCGATTTCCGCGGCCGACAAGCGCCATAGCTCCTGCATGCAAAACTCCATATCGATTGGAGCCCTTTTAGAGCGTTTTCCAGCGAAGTGGAAACCGGTTCGCGCCAAGAAAACGCGTCAAACCAAAAATCCAGCGCCGGGCGCAGGGCAATGCCAGCGGGCCCGCCGCCCAGATTTAGCGCATACGGGCGATGTAATGGGCGAGATCGGCGATCTGCTCTGCTGCGATCGGGGCCATCACGTCCGCCATGCTGGCATCATAGCCGTGGCGGCTGTTGTCCTTGTACTCGGCAAGGGTCTTGGCGAGATAATCCTCGCGCTGGTTGGCGATGCGCGGGACGTTTTCCTTGCCCGACAAATCGGGGTTGTGGCAGGTGTCGCAGCGGTGCTGCTGCACCAGCGCCTGCCCGCGCTGCATCCGCGCTGGATCGCCATTTTCCGCTGGCGGCGCGGGCTTCGGTATCTTGGCGATGAAGTCGGAGAACAGGCGAAGGTCGTCGTCGGTCAGCGGCTTCGCCATCTCGTTCATCAGCTCGAAGACGCGCAGCTTTTCGCGGAACATGAAGAGCTGGATCAGTGTGTAAGGCGCTTGCTGACCGCCGAGCGAAGGGGTGTTCTCGGTTTCCGATTGGCCTTTCTCGCCGTGGCAGGCGAGACACGGCGCGATGCGTTGTTCGATGGTTTCGGCTGATGCGCATGTTGAAATCAACGCAAACGCCAGTGCCGTTATTGTTTTACGCATCAGCCATTCCCGGTACGTCGTCATTCCGGGGCGATGCGAAGCATCGAACCCGGAATGACTGCTATTCGCAAAGGGCGATCTACTTCTCCGCCACCTTCTGCTTGCCATAGGTGATGCGATAGACCGCGCCGTTCCAGTCGTCGGAGACCAGCAGCGAGCCGTCCTTCATCGGCAGAACGTCGACCGGGCGGCCGATATACTTGTTGTCTTCCAGGAAGCCGGTGAGGAACGGCTCCATCGACTTCATCGAGCCGTCCTTGTTCAGTTTGACGATCACGACGTCACCGCCGACTTTCTTGGTGCGGTTCCATGAACCGTGGCGCGCGATGATGGCCACGTTCTTGTAGGCTTTCGGGAACATATTGCCGGTGTAGAAGCGCATGCCGAGCGCGGCCGAATGCGGGCCCAGCAGGCCGACCGGCGCGGTGAACTCGCTGCAGGATTTACCCCAGCCGAATTCCGGATCGACGATGTTGCCCTGCAGGCAGTAGGGCGCGCCGAAATGTTCGCCGACCTTGGTGATACGGTTGAGCTCGTCCTCGGGCACGTCTTCCGACATCCAGTCGCGGCCGTTGTCGGTGAAGTAGAGCTGCTTGGTCGCTGGATGCCAGTCGAAGCCGACGGTCTGGCGAACGCCCCTGGCGATCACTTCCGCATCTGAGCCGTCCAGGTTCATCCGGCGGATCTGACCGTGGTCGTCGCTATGCAGCAAATTGTTGCCGGGCTGGCCGACCGGAACGTAGAGTTTGTTGTCGGGACCGATGCCGATGAACTTCCAGCCATGGGCCTCGTCCTTTGGCAGCTTGTCATAGATCAGAGTCGGCTTCGGCGGGTTGTCGATGACGTCTTCAACCTTGTCGATCTTTGAGACCTTCGACAGCTCCGCGATGTAGAGCGTGCCATCCTTGAAGGCGAGACCGTTCGGACGGTAGAGGCCGGAGGCCAGCACCTTGACCTCGCGCTTGCCGTCCTTGTTGACGATGGCATAGACCTTGTCGACCAGGCGGCTGCCGACAAACACCGTGCCCTTGTCGCCCACGGCGAGCGAGCGCGCATTCGCCATGCCCGCGGCATAGACCTCGATGTTGAAGCCGGCCGGCACTTTCAGCTTCGCCGTCGGCAGCTTGTCCGGCGCCGCGGGTATCGGCGGCGGCGCATTCGGCGCGAGCTTGGCGGCGGCTTCGTTGCCCGCGGGACGTCCGATCAGGGGAGATCCCGGCGGAAGCTCGGGTGCGGCCGCAGGCGGTGCGCCGGCGGCCGGCGGAGCGGCGGGCTGCTGCGCAGCGGCGCCTAGCGTGAATGCACTAAGGAAGGCACCGGCCAGCAACAGGCTGCGCGGCGCCGACGAATGGCGTATCATGGGCGTTCTCCCTTGGTGGAAGCCTGTTCTCTACACGCAGCACACAAGGGTGCTGACGCCGGTGGCTTTCCGAACGGCAATCTCCGATATTTTTCCGTCGTTGCGCAACCGGAAACATGCCTCACGGAAACGGCGGCGGCCGAGTGGTCGGCCGACGCAGACCGGCTTCATCGCGCGTCAATGCTTCGTAACCGAGGCGCCGGGGGCGTCGAGGATCGCTTCGGCGAACGGAAACTCCAGCACGAGCTCGCCGTCGTCGTCGGTCACCTCGATGATCGCGCTCAACAGCGCGCCATCGGCGCCGTCAGTCTTGAGCAGCTCCCGGATCATCGCACGCGCCATTTCCCAGGCGCGATCGGGATCGACAAGTACTTCGCCGTCGGGATCGGGGATCAGCTCGTCGCCGATACGGGTGTTGAAATAATATCGCGGCATCGGCTGAAACCTGGCTCCGTTTGAGGCCCCGCAACCGGAGGCCGCTACTATCTCACAAGGTCTTTATCCGGAGCCGGCTGCGCCCCGTCACACCCAGAATTGCCATTCGTGGCGGTGCAAACAACCGCGAAAGGCTTGATCCCACGCCGTTTTGACCGAGAACCTCCACACAACCCCGTGAAATCCCCTTTGCGGCGCAGCATAAACAAATGGGGTTCCAGGCAAAAGATTTAACTGGCGAACTTTTTGATCCGCAGTACCTTAATCCGCAAGGGCGGAGTTCGTCCGGTAACAAAAGGGAGGCGCCAATGGCCTGGAAAGCACCAAAAATCGTCGAAGTATCGGTCGGCATGGAAATCAACATGTATATGTGCGCCACCCGCAAGTAAGCGGCAGCGCATTTCACATCTTACGCAGGTGGACCTCCGGGCCCGACACGTTCCGATAGCGGGACTGTGTCCGACGCCGGTGTCCACTTTGCGGCGTTTGTAATTCAGCTTGTTTCTTCAAGTCTGGAATCTCCAGGAGACGGATCATGCTTCGCGTCGTCGTCCTGGGCGCCGCCGCAGGCGGCGGGATTCCGCAGTGGAACTGCGGATGTCCGGTGTGCCTGATAGCACGAAGCGAAAATCCCGAACTGCGTAGTACCCAAGCCTCGATCGCGGTCAGCGCCGATGGTGCGCACTGGTATCTCATCAACGCTTCGCCCGACCTGCGCCAGCAGGTGATTGCGACGCCGCAGCTTCACCCCAAGGCAGGTCAGCTCAGGCACAGCCCGATCGCAGGCGTGATCCTGACCAATGGCGAGGTCGATGCGGTCGCAGGGCTGCTGTCGATGCGGGAGGGTTCGCCGTTCACGCTCTATGCGCATGAGCGGGTCCTTGCGATTTTGCGATCCAACAGCATCTTTAACGTACTGGGCGACAACAACGTGAAGCGGCGGCCAATCGAGGTCGACAAGGCGTTCGAGCCAGCCCTGCCCGATGGCTCCCCATCCGGCATGGAAATCCTTCCCTTCGCGGTTCCCGGCAAGGGCGCGTGGTATCTCGAAGGCAAGGCGCATCCGGCCGGCGGCGACGGCGCGGGCGATACGCTGGGCTTGCGGATTCTGGACAAGGCAAGCGGCAAGTACTTCTATTTCCTGGCCGCCTGCGCTGACGTGACCGACGATCTCAAATCGCGCCTGGCGGGCGCCGCGCTGGTGTTCTTCGATGGCACCGTGTGGCGCGACGATGAATTGATCGTCCAGGGGCTGGGCACTAAAACGGGACAAGGGATGGGCCATATTTCAATGTCGGGCACACATGGCGCGATCGAGAGCCTTGCCGGCCTCGATGTCGGCCGCAAAATGTTCCTGCATATCAACAACTCCAACCCCGCGTTGCTCACCGGCTCGGACGAGCGAAAGGAATTGGAACAGGCAGGCTGGCAGATTCCAGCTGACGGAACGGAGATCACGCTGTGAATGTCATGGCCAAGGCGGAAATGACCGCCCTGTCGATCGGCAAGGGCATCACGCTCAACAGCGCCGATGAACTCGAAGCGATGCTCCGCCACATCGGCGCGACGCGCTATCACAATCTGCATCCGTTCCACCGGTTGCTGCATGGCGGCAAGCTCAACAAGGGGCAGGTGCAGGCCTGGGCGCTGAACCGCTATTTTTACCAGAGCACGATCCCGCTCAAGGACGCGATGGTGATCTCCCGGTTCCGCGACCGCGCGACCCGGATCGAATGGCGGCACAGGATCGAGGATCACGACGGCGATATCGGCTCCGAAGGCGGTATCGAGCGCTGGCTGAAGCTGACCGAGGGGCTCGGGCTCGACAGCGCCTATGTGGAATCGACCGAAGGCATCCTGCCCGCGACACGATTTGCGGTGGAGGCCTATGTGCATTTCTGCCGTGACAAGACGCCGCTGGAAGCGATCGCCTCCTCGCTCACGGAACTGTTCGCGCCGAACCTGCATGAGGAACGCATCTCCGGGATGCTGCAGCACTATGATTTCGTCAACCCTGACATCATGAGCTATTTCAGCCGGCGCCTGACGCAGGCCCCGCGCGACGCGGGTTTTGCGCTGGAATACGTCAAGGCCAATGCGAAGACGCACGCCGAGCGCGAGGCGGTCTGCAATGCGCTGATCTTCAAGACCAATGTGCTATGGGTTCAGCTCGACGCGCTGTATCATGCCTATGTCGAGGGCCACATACCGCCCGGGGCGTTCGTGCCCAGAGGAGACTAGCGATCGATGGCTGCGAGCCGCAACATCAGTGTCAGCGAGGGGAGCCGGCCGAAATTGCCGCGACATGCCCGGCTGAAATTCGATGAGACGCGGCAGGTCTGGGTGATCCTGGCGCCGGAACGCGTGCTGGCGCCGGATGAGATCGCGGTGGAAGTGCTGCAGCTCTGCGACGGCGTGCGCAGCGTCGGCGAGATGGCCGACCAGCTCGCCGCCAAATATGCCGCGCCGCGCGAGGCGATCTTAGTCGACGTCATCGGGATGCTGCAGGACCTCGCCGACAAGGGCTTTCTGACCGAAGCGCGTGAGAAGACGTCATGAGCGACATTCTCGCCGATGGTAAAACAGCCGGCGCCGCGCCCAGCGACGGGCTTGCGGTTCTGGAATCGCAACGTTCGACCGCGGAAACGTTCGGCATTCCGCTTGCCGTGCTCGCGGAGCTGACGCACCGCTGCCCGCTGCAGTGCCCCTATTGCTCCAATCCGGTCGAGCTCGACCGTGCTGGCAGTGAGCTGACGACCGACGAATGGAAGAAGGTTTTGAGTGAGCTCGCCGAAATCGGCGTGCTGCAGATCCATTTCTCCGGGGGAGAGCCGACCGCACGCAAGGACCTGGTGGAACTGGTGCAGCATGCGACCGACGTCGGGCTATACAGCAACCTCATTACATCGGCGGTGCTGCTGACCAAGGAAAGACTTTCGGCGCTGGCCGATGCCGGCCTCTGCCATGTGCAGATCAGTTTCCAGGGCAATGAGCCCATGGTGGCCGATCGCGTCGCCGGGCTGAAGAATTCTCACGAGAAAAAGGTCGAAGCCGCGAAATGGACGCGCGAGCTCGATATGCCGCTGACGGTCAATGCCGTCATGCACCGGCAGAACCTGCACCAGCTCGCAGACATCATTCAGATGGCGGTCGATCTCGACGCCGACAGGCTGGAAGTGGCGAACGTTCAATATTACGGCTGGGCGCTGAAGAACCGCGCCGCCTTGATGCCGACGCTCGAACAGATCGAGGAGACCAGCCGCATCGTCGAGGAAGCCACCGTGCGGCTGAAGGGCATTCTCGCCATCGACTATGTGGTGCCGGATTACTACGCGCTGCGGCCGAAGAAATGCATGGGCGGCTGGGGCCGGCAGTTCTTCAACATTTCTCCGGCGGGCAAGGTCCTGCCTTGCCACGCGGCCGAGAGCATCACCGGGCTCGAATTCTTGTCCGTGCGCTCAAATCATTCGATCGCCTGGATCTGGCAGAATTCCGAAGCCTTCAACCGCTATCGCGGCACCGGCTGGATGCCCGAGCCATGCAAGAGCTGCGAATTCCGGGAAATCGATTTCGGCGGCTGCCGGTGCCAGGCCTTTGCGCTGACCGGCGATGCCGGCAATACCGACCCGGCGTGCACGCTGTCGCCGATGCACGAGCAGATCTTCAAGCAGGCCGAGCGCGAGGCGGCCGCGCACCAGGACCGCTTCCTCTATCGCAATTTCGCCGGCGGCACGCTGGAGACGGAAGGCAAGCATGGCGCCTGACGCCGACGCCGGCAAATCCGTCAAACGCGCCGATCCGTTTGCCCCGCTGACGTCGGAGCAGCTCCCAGTCAGCGACGGTCACGACATTTACGTTGAAAGCGTCGGTCGCGCCGGTGGCATCCCCGCGGTCTACCTGCATGGCGGGCCCGGCAGCGGCTGCCAGCCGGACCATCGCCGGCTGTTCGATCCCGAGCGTTTCCACGCCGTGCTGTTCGACCAGCGCGGCGCCGGCCGCAGCCGCCCCAAGGGCCGCCGCGAAGCCAACACGTTGCCGCATCTGATCGCCGACATGGAAGCGATCCGCGAGAAATTCGAACTTGAGCGCTGGATGATCGTCGGCGGCTCCTGGGGCGCGACGCTGGCGCTGGCCTATTCGCAAGCCCATCCCGACCGCGTCACCGGCATCGTGCTGCGCGCCACCTTTCTCGGCACATCAGAGGAAATCGAAAACGGTTTTCTCAAGGTAATGCCGCGGTTCTATCCCGGCCTTTACGACGACTTCATGAGCGTGCTGCCGGAAGGCGAACGCGCGCAACCGCTGCAGGCCTATTTTCGCCGTATCCTCGATCCCAATCCTGACGTGAATATTCCCGCGGCGCGGGCATGGGGCGAAACCGAGCGCATTCTTTCCGAACACACGCCGAACCGCATACGCCTCGATCTGGCGACGCTTAGTTCATCGCGAGGCCTGCCGGCCACGCCGTTCATGGAAGCGCACTACTTCGCCAATGACTGTTTCATGGAGCCCAACCAGTTGCTGCGCGAAGCGGGCAGGCTCAAAGGCATCCCCGGCATCATCGTGCAGGGCCGATATGACCTGCTGTGCCCGCCCGCGACCTCGCATGCGCTTGCGGCGGTGTGGCGCGAGGCCGAGATTCGTTTTGTCGAGGGCGCCGGCCACACGCTGTACGATCCCGGCGTCCGCGATGCCGTGATGAAGGCGATCGCGGACATGGCTTCCAGAACGGGCAAATAGGAATCAAGAAAATGCCGATCGCCGGAAAAGGCATGCTGCTGACGTCCATGAACATCGACGCGAAGGACGAAGCCGAATTCAATCGCTGGTACGACCGCGAACATCTCGAAGAACGCGTCGCGATCGATGGCTTCCTCGAAGCGCGCCGCTATGTCGCCCACGACGGCAACCCGAAATATCTCAGCCTCTACTCCACCGAAACGTTTGAGGTGCTGGACAGTCCGGCCTATCGCACCGCGCTTTCGAACCAGACGGCGTGGTCGAAGGCCAACATCGCCCGCTTCCAGAACATGATCCGGGCGGTCGCGCGCATCACGATCAGCCAGGGCACCGGCCGCGGCGCGGCGCTCGGCATCATCCGGCTGCGCCCTTCCGGCGGCGAAGACAAACTGCGCGCCGCGCTCCGCGAGCAACTCGATCCCGCACAACTCGACGGCATCATCTCCATGCATTTGATCGAGAGCGATCCGGCGCTGTCAAAACCGATCACCGACGATCCCTCGACGCCCAATCCCGGCGCCGGCGACTGGTTCGTGCTGATCGATGCAACTGACGTAGGCGCCGTCCCTTCTGCGGCGGCGCGGTTTCTCGACAATGCCGCACTCAAGCCGCTGGTGATTTCCAGCGGCGTCTACCGGCTGATGTGGGATATCGCCAAAAGCGACCTCGGCTAGGGCTTGGGATCGATGCCCGATGCCATGAATGACCAAAATGCCATGGGCAGTACCGCGGAAGTCTTTACCGCCTTCCTCAAGCTGGGCCTTACATCGTTCGGCGGGCCGATTGCGCATCTCGGCTATTTCAGGACCGAATTCGTCGAGCGGCGGAAATGGCTGAGCGAGAGCAGCTACGCCGACATCGTTGCGCTCTGCCAGTTCTTGCCGGGGCCGGCTTCCAGCCAGGTCGGCTTCACCCTCGGCATCCTGCGCGGCAACGGCCTGCTTGGCGGATTGGCGGCTTGGTTCGCCTTCACGATGCCGTCGGCGATCATTCTGTTCGCCTTTGCGCTCGGCGCAACCGCCCTCACCGGCCCCTTCGCCGAGGGGATTCTTCACGGCCTGAAGCTGGTCGCGGTTGCCGTCGTCGCGCAAGCGATCTGGGGCATGGCCAACAGCCTGACGCCGGACCGGGCGCGGGCGGCGATCGCGCTTGCGGCTGTTGCGATCGTGGTTTTCGTCGGCGGATCGTTCGGGCAGATCGGCGCCATCGCGCTTGGGGCGTTGGCCGGGCTCTGGCTGTGCCGCGGCGACGGGCCGGCGCTGACCGGTCAACTCGGCTTTTCGGTGTCGCGTCAACACGGCGTAATCGCGCTCGTGCTTTTCGCAGTGCTGTTCCTTGTCACGCCACTGATGACGGCGCGAACCGGCTCGCAAGGCCTTGCGCTGTTCGACGCGTTCTATCGTTCCGGCTCGCTGGTGTTCGGCGGCGGCCATGTCGTGCTGCCGCTGTTGCAGGCGGAAGTGGTGACGCCGGGCTGGGTCAGCAACGAGGATTTCCTCGCTGGCTACGGCATGGCGCAAGCGGTGCCCGGACCGCTCTTCACGTTCGCGGCCTATCTCGGCGCCATAGGTCCCGCTCCCAACGGTCTCGCCGGCGCTGCGATCGCACTGGTCGCGCTGTCTCTGCCGGGGCTACTCCTGGTCTACGGCATGCTGCCGTTCTGGGATGCGCTACGCCTGCGTCCCACCGCCCAAGCCGCCATGCGCGGCACCAATGCCGCCGTGGTCGGCATCCTTGGGGCGGCGCTCTACAATCCGGTCTGGACCAGCGCCGTGCTTACGCCGCGGGATTTCGCCGTCGCGTTGGCGGGCTTCCTGCTGCTGACCGTGTGGAAATGGCCGCCCTGGATTGTCGTCGTCCTGCTGGCGGCGACAGGAGCCACCCTGCGACTGATTTGAGCACACCTCATCGCATCTGCGTCCATTTTGCCCGACATGCGCGTACTTGCCGTGTTCGAAGTTGAAGCTGCACTGCACATGCTGCACTGCCGCATCGATGTGCGACGCTAAGCCCTAGCTCCCATGCAGTTGAAGGCCGGAGATCGCACAAAATTGCCTTGTGCGCGGCGTCTGGAATGGCTCTAATAAGATAAGCCTATGATCCAATTCAAAAACCACAAGAACGCTCGTTAAGCGTTCGAGCCAAAATAAGGCCGCGTTCCCGTAGCTTGCGCGGACAAGGTAGGAATGAAACCGACTGATATCTCGGCGCCAGACTACTTTCACAAAGTGGTCGATTGCCAATGGGCCTGCCCCGCACACACACCGGTTCCCGAGTACATCCGTTTGATTGCCGAAGGGCGTTATAGCGACGCCTACATGATCAATTGGCAATCGAATGTGTTTCCCGGAATTCTGGGACGCACCTGCGATCGTCCATGCGAACCCGCGTGCCGCCGCGGCCGCGTCGAGGAAACTCCGGTTGCGATCTGCCGCCTGAAGCGCGTTGCCGCCGACTTCAAGGACGACGTCAAGCACCGCATGCCGAAGCCGCTGGCCAAAAACGGCAAGCGCATCGCGCTGGTCGGCGGCGGCCCCGCCTCGCTTACAGTGGCGCGCGACCTCGCGCCGCTCGGCTATCACTGCACCGTGTTCGATGCCGATCCCAAGGCGGGCGGCATGATGCGGAGCCAGATTCCGAAGTTCCGCCTGCCTGACAACGTCATCGACGAGGAGACCGATTACATCCTCAACCTCGGCGTCGAGTTCAAGGGCGGGCATCGCATCGACAGCCTGAAGAAGCTGCTCGGCGAAAACTACGACGCGATTTTCATCGGCTCCGGCGCCCCGCGCGGCCGCGAGCTCGATATCCCCGGCCGCAAGGAAGCAGCCGCCAATATCCACATCGGCATCGAATGGCTGGCGTCGGTCTCGTTCGGTCATGTCGAGAAGATCGGCAGGCGCGTCATCGTGCTCGGCGGCGGCAACACCGCGATGGATTGCTGCCGCACCGCGCGCCGGCTCGGCGGCGCAGACGTGAAAGTCATCGTCCGCTCCGGCTTCGAGGAAATGAAGGCGAGCCCCTGGGAAAAGGAAGACGCCCTGCACGAGGACATTCCGATCCTCAATTACATGGTGCCGGTGGCATTCAAGCATGTCAGCGGCAAGCTCATCGGCGTCACCTTCCAGAAGGTGAAGGCCGAATACGACGCCAAGGGCCGCCGCAACCTGGTGCCCTCGGGCGAACCCAACCAGACCATCCCCTGCGACGACGTGCTGGTCGCGGTCGGCCAGGAGAATGCGTTCCCCTGGATCGAGCGCGATTGCGGCATCGAGTTTGACAAGTGGAACATGCCGCAGGTCGACGCGAAGACCTTTGTATCGACCAATCCGAAAGTTTTCTTCGGCGGCGACGCCGCGTTCGGCCCGAAGAACATCATCTGGGCGGTCGCGCACGGCCACGACGCCGCGCTGTCGATCCACAAGATGATCTCGGGCGAAGACATCACCGAGCGCCCGTTGCCGGAAGTGCATGTCTCGTCGCAGAAGATGGGCATCCACGAGTGGAGCTACGACAACGATATCTCGGGGGACAAGCGCTACAAGGTGCCGCATCGCGACAAGGTGATCGCGCTGAAGGACATCAAGGCCGAGGTCGAGCTCGGCTATGACGTCAAGCTCGCGCTCGGTGAGGCGCAGCGTTGCCTGAACTGCGACGTGCAGACCGTATTCTCGGCGCCCGCCTGCATCGAATGCGATGCCTGCGTCGACATCTGCCCGATGGACTGCATCACCTTCACAGAGAATGGCGAGGAAGAGGATCTCAGGCAGCGATTGAAGGCGCCCTCGCCGCACCAGGACCAGGCGCTCTATGTCGCCGAGGGCCTCAAGACCGGCCGCGTCATGGTCAAGGACGAGGACGTCTGCCTGCATTGCGGGCTGTGCGCCGAGCGTTGTCCCACGGGTGCCTGGGACATGCAGAAATACCTCATCGACATGACTCACGCGGGAACAACATGCCAGTCCAAAGCCCGATCAGCAGCGTAAACGACTTCGTCGTCCGTTTCGCCAACGTCAACGGCTCGGGTTCGGCTAGCGCCAACGAGCTGTTTGCGCGCGCGATCCTGCGCCACGGCGTACCGGTGTCTCCGCGCAACATCTTCCCCTCCAACATCCAGGGCCTTCCGACCTGGTACGAGGTGCGCGTCACCGAAGCCGGCCATCTCGGCGCCCGCGGCGGCGTCGACATGATGGTGGCGATGAACCCGCAGACCTGGGACAAGGACGTCGCCTCGATCGAGCCCGGCGGCTATCTGTTCTACGATTCGACCAAGCCGATGCCGACGTCGAAATTCCGCGCGGATATCAACGTGATCGGCGTGCCGCTGACGGCAATCACCAATTCGACCTACACCGATCCGCGCCAGCGCCAACTGTTCAAGAACATCATCTATCTCGGCGCGATGTGCGCCCTGCTCGACATGGACCCGAAGATCGTCGAGCAATTGATTGCCGAACAGTACAAGGGCAAGGAGAAGCTCTTGTCCTCCAACGTCCACGCGCTGCATCTCGGCCGCGACTGGGCGCTGCAGAACTTGAAATGCCCGGTCGGGCTGCGGGTGAAGAAGTCCGATAAGGTCGGCGACCGCATTTTCATGGAAGGCAACAGCGCGGCTGCGCTCGGCGCGGTCTATGGCGGCGCCACCGTCTGCGCCTGGTATCCAATCACGCCGTCGTCGTCGGTGGCGGAGGCCTTCACGAGCCACTGCAAGAAGCTGCGGCATGACCCTGAGACCGGCAAGGCCAAATACGCGATCGTGCAAGGCGAAGATGAGCTCGCATCCATCGGCATCGTGATCGGCGCCTCCTGGAATGGCGCGCGGGCCTTCACCGCGACTTCCGGTCCCGGCATCTCGCTGATGACCGAATTCATCGGCCTGTCCTATTTCGCCGAGATTCCGGCCGTGATCATGAACATCCAGCGCGCCGGCCCCTCGACGGGCATGCCGACGCGCACCCAGCAATGCGACATCATCGCCTGTGCCTATGCTTCGCACGGCGACACCAAGCACGTCCTGCTGTTCCCGGAAGATCCGGCCGAAGCGTTCGAGTTCGCGGCGCAGTCGTTCGACCTCGCCGACCGGCTGCAGACCATGATCTTCCTGATGCTCGACCTCGACATCGGCATGAATCACCGGCTGTGCCGCCCGCTGAAGTGGGACGACGCCAGGCAATATGACCGCGGCAAGGTGATGACGGCGGAAATGCTCGACGAGCCCGGCCGCGATTTCGGCCGCTATCTCGACGTCGACGGCGACGGCATTCCCTACCGCACCTATCCCGGCACGCATCCGACCAAGGGCTCGTTCTTCACCCGCGGCACTTCGCGCGACCGCTACGCGCGCTATTCGGAAGAAGGCGCGATCTATGCCGACAACATGCAGCGGCTGGTGCGCAAGTTCGAAACGGCGCAGGACATGGTACCGCGGCCATTGCAGGCCAACGCCGCCAAGCCGACCAAATACGGCGTGATCTATTTCGGCTCGACGGCGCCGGCGATGGACGAGGCGATCGGGCTTTTGGAAGCGCGCGGGCATCAGCTCGATCGCCTGCGCATCCGCGCCTTCCCGTTCCATTCCAGCGTGGCGAGCTTCATCGCCGACCATGATTTCGTGTACGTGGTCGAGCAGAACCGCGACGGCCAGTTGCGCCAGTTGATCGTCAACGAGAACGGTATCGATCCGGTCCGGCTGGTGCCGATCCTGCACTATGACGGCACGCCGATCACCGCGCGCTTCATTGCGAATGCCATCGGCGACCACCAGGACCATCTCAAGGTGACCCCTCTCCGCAAGGCCGTGTCATGACCTACATCGCAAAGCCCAAGTTCCATCATCCCGGCCTGCCCAAGAACGAGCTCGGCTACACCCACCGGGATTACGAAGGAAAAATCTCGACGCTGTGCGCAGGCTGCGGCCACGACTCGATCACCGCCTCGATCATCGAGGCCTGCTATGAACTCTCGATCGAGCCGCACCGGGTGGCAAAAATTTCCGGCATCGGCTGCTCGTCGAAGACGCCGGACTATTTCCTCGGCAATTCGCACGGCTTCAACTCCGTGCACGGCCGCATGCCGTCGGTCCTGACCGGCGCCAACCTCGCCAACCGCGACCTGATCTATCTCGGCGTTTCCGGCGACGGCGACAGTGCCTCGATCGGCTTCGGCCAGTTCGCGCATTCGATCCGGCGCGCCGTCAACATGACCTACATCGTCGAGAACAACGGCGTGTACGGGCTGACCAAGGGGCAATTTTCGGCGACCGCCGACCGCGGCTCGAAGTCCAAGAAGGGCGTGATGAACACCGACAACGCCATCGACCTGGTGGCGATCGCGCTGCAACTCGGCGCGAGCTTCGTGGCGCGCAGCTTCTCCGGCGACAAGAACCAGCTGGTGCCGCTGATCGCGGCCGCGATCCGGCACAAGGGCGCGTCGTTCATCGACGTCATCAGCCCCTGCATCGCCTTCAACAACCACGCCGGCTCGACCAAGAGTTTTGATTACGTCCGCGAACATAACGACGCGGTGAATCGCCTCGATGTGCTCACCGGCCGCGACCCGATCACGGTCGATTACGCGCCGGGCACGGTGCAGGTAGTCGAACAGCATGACGGTACGAGGCTGGCGCTGCGCAAGATCGACGCCGACTATGACGCCAACGACCGGCTGGCGGCCATGACCTTCCTGCAGAAGCACGCGGCCAAGGGCCAGGTGGTGACCGGACTGCTCTACGTCGATCCGGATTCGGAAGACCTCCACACCCATCTCGACACCGTCGAGACGCCGCTCAATACGCTGGAAGCCAAGGACCTGTGCCCCGGCACATCAGCGCTGGAAAAGATCAATGCCAGCCTGCGGTAGGCGTCAAGACTGTTCAAGCCCCTCATCGTGAGGCGTTCGTAGATCCTATGGGGTGGCAGGTGGTCAGGGGTAAGCTGAGTTTGCGAGCACCCAACCACCCGGAGGATCAACGATGCGCACTGATCACACTGACACACCCGCCGGCTGCGAGTATGGCACGGTTTACATTGCTTTCGAACTGAGCAAGGCGAAATGGCAGCTGGGCATAATGATGCCTGGCGGCGAGAAGATGAGCCGTTACCGGATTGATGGGGGCGACCTGGCGGCGCTGTCGGGTTTGCTGGTCAAGGCTCGGGCGAAGGCGGCGCAGGCGGGGAAGCCGGTTCGTATTCTGTCCTGCTATGAAGCGGGTCTCGACGGTCATTGGCTGCACCGCTGGCTGGCCGACAACGAGGTACTCAATTACGAGATCGATGCGTCGAGCATCGAGGTGAACCGGGCGGGCCCGGCGTGCCAAGACCGATCGGATCGACCTGGCGCAGTTGATGCGCTCGTTTCTGGCGTACCTGCGGGGCGAACCGCGGGTTTGCAGCATGGTTCGGGTTCCCACGCCTGAGGATGAGGATCGCAAACGGCGTACGCGCGAGCGCGAGCGGCTGCTGAAGGAGCGCACCGGACACAGCAACCGGATCAAGGGGCTGCTGCATGGCCAGGGCATCCGCGATGTCATGCCCCTGAAGCCGGGCTTCTTGTCGGGTCTGGACGAGATGCGTACCGGCGATGGGCGCGTTCTGCCGCCACGGCTGAAGGATGAGATCCGCCGCGAGCATGAGCGGCTGGTATTGGTGCACACGCAGATCAGGGCGCTCGAGGCGGCGAATGCGGCCGCGCATCGGGCACCGGCAAAGGACTCGGTCGAGGCGAAGGCGGTTCAGCTTGCCCAACTCAAGGCGATCGGCCCGCACATCGCCCAGCTCCTGGCCAACGAGGTCTTCTACCGTGACTTTAAGAACCGGCGTCAGGTCGGCAGTTGCGTCGGACTGACCGACATGCCCTACGACAGCGGCGCCCGCCGTCGACAACAGGGCATCAGCAAGGCGGGCAATCGCCGGGCGCGAACGACCGCAATCGAGCTCGCCTGGCTGTGGCTGAGCCATCAGCCCGACAGCGAGCTGAGCCGCTGGTTCCGCGCGCGGGTTGGCAACCTGTGGCGCTATCTGGAAACCGGCCTCGTGCCAACCGGCGCGGCGCTGCGCCCAAGCCTCTAACGAACGCCGGTGCGCCAATGACGGCCGACGTGACCCAGGACAGACGTGTGACCGAACCCGGGCTTGGGTCTTCGGATTCCGCTTTCGTAGATGGGTCCCGTCTCTTCTGGGCCTTACCTTCACCCGTGCATGAAAGATCAGGGTCCGGGTCACCACACCCGACCGGATACAAGTTGATGCGGTGTCTGCCGCATAACAACGTCACGGCCCAGTCCAGGATGTCGCGTCAACCCGCTCACCGCGCGCACCAAAACGTTCCGATCCGAAAGCTTCGCGCCAGCCTTGCCGCCGTCAAGGTCGCTACGCGCCGCCTCCGGCGGTGGCCTGCGGCCAACCTTGACCGCGGCCGCGCCTGGCGCAGCGATCAACCATCGGAACGAAACAGCCACTGCGAGCGCAGCGCGCTCCACGACAACGACCGGGAGCAACACATGCCCTGATCAATCATTCCCCTTGACAACCACAACCCCATACAAGCCCGGATGGAGCCAACGGGTCGCGCGAATGCGCGCCCGATGACAGGCTCCGCGTAATCCGGGATTCTTGCGACATTCGGCGGCGGTCCCGGGTTTCGCTTCGCTTCACCCGGGCTACGGGCCATCGCGGCTCCTCACCATGAGGGGATTCATCACGCAGTAAACCCAGCTACGCTGCCACGGCGATGTTCCGCGGGTTTGCGACATACTCCTTCATGACCTTGCCGGCCCCGTCGGTCTCGACGAGCGACACGTCATAGCTCCAGAGATCGGCAAGGTGCTGCAGCACGCGCTTGGCGTCGGCTTCGCTGAGCTGGGCGCCCTTCACCACGGTGTGGCGCAACATCAGCCGACGATCGCCGGCGAGGTCGACGTCGACGACTTCGATGTTGGCGTCGATGAAGCCGACGTCGTATTGCCGCGCCAGTTCGCGCCGCAGCCGGCGGTAACCGCGCTCGTTGTGGATGGCGTCGACCAGGATACCGCCGCGCTCCTCCGGATCGTCATGCAGATGGAACAGCCGGAAGTGCCGCATCAGCCTCGGGCTCATGAACTGGCTGATGAAGCTTTCATCGCGATAATTGGCCCAGATGTCGCGCAACACACCCATGGCATCGCCCTTGCCGGCGATATCCGGAAACCACTCGTGATCCTCGGCTTCCGGATTGGTCACGATGCGCTCGATGTCCTGCATCATCGCAAATCCCAGCGCATACGGATTGAATCCGGAATAGCGCGGATCGTCGAACTCGGGCTGGAACACGACGTTGGTGTGCGACTGCAGGAATTCGAGGAAGTTGCCGTCCGTCAGTCGTCCCTGCTGGTGCAGCCGGCTCATGATCTGATAGTGAACGTAGGTCGCCGTGCCCT
This sequence comes from Bradyrhizobium algeriense, assembly GCF_036924595.1. Lineage (NCBI taxonomy): Bacteria > Pseudomonadati > Pseudomonadota > Alphaproteobacteria > Hyphomicrobiales > Nitrobacteraceae > Bradyrhizobium > Bradyrhizobium algeriense. Next base: position 5,526,988 of record NZ_JAZHRV010000001.1, read on the forward strand.
CGTTCATCACTTTGGTCTGGCTTTGCGGATAGAAATACTGCGCGATGTGCCGCACGATCCGCAGTATTTCGCGCTGCCAGGGACGCAGGCGCGGCGCCGTCTTCTCGAGAAAGTACAGCAGGTTTTCCTGCGGCAGGCCGAGCATTTGGCGACGGCGCTCGATGTCCAGTATTGCGTCGCTCTTCACTTTGCCGGCCGGAACGGTGCGCCACAAATCGTTGAAGGCGCTCTCCTCATGAGCACGGCGCCTTCCCGCCCGCTTTTCCTCGGCGCGCAGGTCGAGACTCTTCTTGCCGGGATAGCGATCGATCCCGTGCGACATAAGAGCGTGCGCGGCATCGAGCGTATGCTCGACCGCCAGCCGGCCGTGGCGTTCCTCGCAATGCGCCACATAGCGCTTGGCGAATTCGAGATAATCCAGAATGCCGTCGGCGTCGGTCCATTGCTTGAACAGATAGTTGTTCTTGAAGAAATGATTGTGGCCGAAGGCGGCATGCGCGATCACGAGCGTCTGCATCGTCGCGGTATTTTCTTCCATCAGGTAGGAAATGCACGGCGACGAGTTGATGACGATCTCGTAGGCCAGCCCCATCAGCCCCTTGCGATAGGATGCCTCCTGAAAGGCAAAGTGCTTGCCGAACGACCAATGCTTGTAGAACAGCGGCATGCCGACCGACGAATAGGCGTCCAGCATCTGCTCGGCGGTAATGACCTCGATCTGGTTGGGATAGACATCGAGCCCCAACTCGTCCCGCGCAACCTGCTCGCAGGCGTCGCAGATCCGCTGCAGCGTCCGGAAGTCCCAGTCGGCGCCCTGAAACAGCAGTTGGTCGGTCGCGGTCATGACGCGTTTCTTTCCTGCTGGCTGCGGCGCTTGAAGAGATCGTGGAACACCGGGAAGATCTCACTGCGCTCGTTGACCTTGCGCATCGACAGCGGCGCGCCGCTCGCGCGCAGGCTTTCGTAAAGGGTCCAGAGCGACGAATTGGGCATTTCGTAGCTAAGGCCATTTTCCTGGCCGACTTCCAGATAGGCAAAAAACTGGCTGACCGGCAGGATCTTGTCGGTCAGAAGCCGGCTCGTGACCTCGCCATCCGCGTAGGAATTGTCGCCGTCGGAAGCCTGCGCGGCATAGATATTCCAGTCGTCCGGGCGGAACCGCGACCGAACGATGTCGTGCATCGCCTGCAACGCGCTCGACACCAGCGTGCCACCGGAAGCCGGTCCGTAAAAGAATGTCTGCTCGTCGACCTCCTCGGCCCGATCGGTATGCCGGATGAAAACGATCTCGACGTGGCGATAGCGCCGCTTCAGGAACACGTAGAGCAGCATATAGAACCGCTTGGCGAGATCCTTCATATGCTCGGTCATCGAACCGGAGACGTCCATCAGGCAGAACATGACGGCCTGCGCCACCGGCTTCGGCACCGTCTCGAAACGCCGGTAGCGGATGTCGATCGGATCGATGAACGGGATGCGGCGTATCTTGGCCTTCAGCGCCTCGATCTCGGCCATGAGTTCGGCGCGGCGCGCCTCGTCGCTGCAGTCCTTAAGCTCCGCCTCGAGCGCCGCCAGCACCTCCGGCCTCGGCCGCCGCAGCGCCACGCGCCGCGCCAGGGCGCGACTGACCGTTCGGCTCACCGAAATATTGGCGGGCGAGCCGGAAGTTGTGTAGCCCGCCCGGCGAATGCCCTGGCTTTCGACCTCGGCCAGCTTTCGCTTGGCGAGATCGGGCAATTCGAGGTCGTCCAGGAACAGGTCGACAAACTCGTCGCGGCTGAGAACGAAGCGGAAGGTATCTTCGCTGTCGCCCTCGCCCGCACCCCTCCCCTTGCCGCCGCTCGGGCTTGGCCGCGGGAGAATATCGCCTTCGACGAACTTCTTGTTGCCAGGCAGCACCATGTCGCGCGTGCCGCCCTCACGGCGAAAGCGCGGCTCGTCCATGCCGTCGATCGGGACGCTGACCTCGCCGCCTTCCAGGACATCCTTGATGTCCCGGTCCTGCGACGATTTCTTTACGGCCCCCTGAACCAGCGCCTTGGCCCGACGCAGAAAGCGCTGGCGGTTCTCAAGACTCTTGCTACCCGGATTCAGGCGCCGGTCGACAATATGAATAGCCACGTTTCATCCGCCTCAGCCTGCCTGTTTTACGCGCATGTACCACTCGACCAACCGGCGGACTTGCCGCTCGGTGTAGCCTCGCTCGACCATGCGCGCGACGAAGTCATCATGCTTCTTCTCGGTCTCGCCGTCCTTCTTCGAACCGAAGGATATCACGGGAAGCAGATCCTCGACCTGGGAGAATATCCGTTTTTCGATCACTTCCCGGATCTTCTCGTAGCTGGTCCATGCCGGGTTCTTGCCGCCGTTCTGGGCCCGCGACCGCAGCGAGAACTTCACGACCTCGTTGCGGAAGTCCTTGGGGTTGGCGATGCCGGCCGGCTTTTCGATCTTGGTCAGCTCCTGATTGAGCAGTTCGCGATCGAGCAGTTGTCCGGTGTCGGGATCCTTGAAATCCTGATCCTCAATCCAGGCATCGGCATAGTCGACATAGCGGTCGAACAGGTTCTGGCCGTAGTCCGCATAGGACTCCAGATAGGCCTTCTGGATCTCATGCCCAATGAATTCGGCATAGCGCGGCGCCAGTTCGGCCTTGATGAACTCGATATAACGCTTCTCGACCTCGTCGGGAAGTTGCTCGCGCCGGATCGCCTGCTCCAGCGTGTACATCAGATGGACCGCGTCGGCACCGACCTCATTGGTGTCGTGGTTGAAGGTCGCAGCGAGAACCTTGAAGGCGAAGCGGGTCGAAACGCCGTCCATGCCTTCATCGACGCCGGCGGCATCCCTGTACTCCTGAACGCTGCGGGCCTTCGGATCGGATTCCTTCAGGCTTTCACCGTCGTAGATCCGCATCTTGGCGAACACGGTCGAGTTCTCGTGCCTGTGCAACCGCGACATCACCGAGAACCGCGCCAGCGTTTCCAGCGTGGCCGGCGCGCACGGCGCGGTGGCCAGTTCGGAGCTCTGGATCAGCTTCTCATAGATCTTCTGCTCTTCGGTGACGCGCAGGCTGTACGGCACCTTGATGACGCAAATGCGGTCGATGAAGGCCTCGTTGTTCTTGTTGGCCTTGAAGCTTTGCCATTCCGACTCGTTGGAGTGGGCGAGAACGATACCGGTGAACGGGATCGCGCCGATGTTCTCGGTCCCGATATAGTTACTCTCCTGCGTTGCCGTGAGCAGCGGATGCAGCATCTTGATCGGCGCCTTGAACATCTCGACGAATTCGAGAATGCCCTGGTTGGCGCGATTGAGACCGCCCGAATAGCTGTAGGCGTCAGGGTCGTTCTGGGCGAAGGTCTCCAGCTTGCGGATATCGACCTTGCCAACCAGTGACGAGATGTCCTGGTTGTTTTCGTCGCCGGGTTCGGTCTTGGCGATCGCGATCTGGCGCAGCCGCGACGGCTGGATCTTGGCGACGCGGAATTGCGAGATGTCGCCACCGAAGGCTTCGAGACGTTTGTAGCACCACGGGCTCATCAGCCCGCTGAGGCGCCGGCGCGGAATGCCGTACTTTTCCTCGAGCATCGGCCCGAGCGATTCCGGATCGAACAGGCTGAGCGGGCTTTCGAATACCGGGCTGAGCTCGTCGCCGGCCTTCAACACGTAAATGGGGTGGACTTCCATCAACGACTTGAGGCGTTCGGCAAGTGACGACTTTCCACCACCGACAGGCCCGAGCAGATAAAGTATCTGCTTGCGCTCTTCGAGGCCCTGCGCCGCGTGGCGGAAGAACCCGACGATGCGCTCGATCGTGTCTTCCATCCCGTAGAAGCCGGCGAAAGCCGGATAGAGCCGCATCGTGCGATTCAAAAAGATACGGCCAAGGCGAGGGTCCTTGGCCGTGTCAATCATCTGAGGCTCACCGATCGCAGCTAGTAGTCGTTCGGTCGCATTGGCATATCGCATCGGATCGCTTCGACACGACTCCAGATATTCGGCCATCGACATGTCGGTCTGGCTTCGAGCTTCGAAGGACCGGGCGAAAGCATTGAACAGAGAATCGTTGTACATGATCCGTCTCTCCATGGTCACCTGTAAATGCCGGACGCACCACTCGGGTTCCAGTGTCGGAGCGCCACAGCTTCCGTTCGCGAATCACAATCAGCACATGGGTCGATTGGACACGCGAGCGACTTCACAATGCAATGCAATAGTCGTGCTAACGGCCTCCTCCTCGTAAAGATACGGTGCCATTTCGCTCGCGTTGTAGCCGTGCTGCAACATTTTTTACCGGGGAAGTACTGAGCACGCCGTAAGGGATTTTTTAAGGAATCTGAGCGGTCACGCGGCTCGAATCTGCATCCGCCTGGCAAACCCCGAACAGCCAAACAGAGCACTTCGGGGCTCTGAAACGGCCCGGACGCGCGATAACCGCGCCTTTTGTGACCTTCGGGCGGCCGGTTAGCGGCAAATAAGGCCAAGATTAACACGCGTTCATCGCGGACGGGGTGTTGAACGCACCCGGCGCCAACTGCAACTAAAGTAACATGCCGCGCGTTTAGCCCGAGTCTGCCATGAAATACGCCTGCATCGCCGCCGCCGCTGCCTCCGTCATCGGAGCCCATGCCTGTCACGCCCAGGAAGGCGTCGACAAAGCCAAAGCCGTCGCCTTCCATACTCAGATGTTCGGCGGCCCGCTCAGCCACAAGACCTATGCCTGCTTCGTGCGTCGTTATGACGCCAGCCATCTGGCGGAGCATCCGAAGCAGAAGGTCAGCGCAATGAAGCTGTTGGTGACGGCCGAACACGCGCCGGAAGACAAGACCGTCAATTATTCGTTCCGCCTCGGCTTCAAATATCGCCACCGCGCCGGCAATTTCGATTCCAGCGGCTACTGCAATCACATTGTCGCCGAAAACACCGGCGGTGAAATTTGACTTGGCTGCGGCGTCGATTGCGAAGGCGGCGGCATTAACGTGGCGATGAAGGACGACAAATCCGCGCTGATCCGGCTGGAGCGGATCAGGATCTGGGAGCGCAACAAGCCCGACGACGACGCCAGCAATGATCTGGTTGCCGGCGCCGACGACAAGATCTTCCGCGTTGATCGCGCCGATCTGCACGAATGCTCCGGGTTGGTGGCGGATCGCGAGGAGCTTGCGGCACTCCGGCACAAATGAGCCATACTACATAGGTTGGTACGCCTCACTACTTTGGTCTGTGACCCACACCACTTTGGCCGGAAAGATTTTCATGCATCGACGCAATATCCTGTGGGGCGCGATTTCGGCTTTCGGCGCAGCCCTTGCCGCCTCTCGCGCCAGCGCGGCTGGGGAGCCAGCACCTTCGGCAAAATTGAAAGTGGCCTACCACCTCAACGACCTCGACAAGGTCAGCTTTGTGCTGGGCAACATCCAGAACCATCTCGACGGCGTCGGCGGTCCCGACCATGTCACGATCGCGCTGGTGGTTCACGGCCAGGCGTTGCGCGCGTTTCACTCGGCTTCCGCCAACCCCGATCTTTCGAAGCGCGTCGGTCAATTCGCGAAAGCCAGTCTCGAACTCGCCGCCTGCGGCAACACCATGAAGTCCCAGAATGTCGCGCTGAAGGATTTGCTGCCGGGCTTCATCGCCGCCGAGCAGGGCGGCGTGGTGCGGATCGCCGAGCTGCAATCGCAAGGTTATCTTTACCTCCGACCTTAAGGCCTAGTCCTTTGGATCTTGCGATTGACGTGAACCTTTCACGTCGATCGCTCATTTGCGCGATTTGATCGCCGCACTTTCGCCCGCTGTATCGAGCTGAATACTTCTTAATGTTCGGATGCAGTCGCGACGCCGCCTGCGCGCCCGCTCCCGCGCCGACATGCGGATTGTGTCCCCCTGCAACCGCCCGCGGAATGTTTTGCGCATGAACCCTCAGATGCACGCCGATGCCGGCCGCTTCCGCCGCGGTCGCACCAAGCGCGATCACGCCGCACCAAAGCACGACGCAGGCGGGGGCCGAGAAACGACTGTCCATGACGGCCTCCTTCACGACTTCGTGCTTGTGCCCGTTGGTGTCACAATTTCGGGAAGCCGGTTCGATCGATCCGCTGGGATCCAGGCTGGCAAGACCGGCCATTTTCGGGATCGAACCGGTGCCAATGGCGTTATCGTCCCGGACCGCTCCATTCCATCAGGCTGCATGCCCAACCAAATATTGACTTTCCGGCCCTGCCCCCGAAAGCTGCCGGAAGCCCGGAAAACCGACTGAACAGAACAGGCACCATGAATCCCGTCAAAGCACTCGAAAACCACGGCCAGGCAATCTGGTTGGACTTCCTCGCCCGCGGCTTCGTCGCCAAGGGCGGCCTCAAGGCGCTGATCGATACCGATGGCGTCAAGGGTGTGACGTCGAACCCCTCGATCTTCGAAAAGGCGATCGGGAGTTCGGACGAATATGACGGCGCGATCGGTCACGCCCTGAAGGCGGGCGACCGCCCCGTCGCCGACCTGTTCGAGGTGCTCGCCGTCGAGGACATCCAGAACGCCGCCGACGTGCTGCGTCCGGTTTACGACCACTTGAACGGCACCGACGGTTTCGTCAGCCTCGAGGTCTCGCCCTATCTGGCGATGGATACCAAGGGGACCATTGCGGAAGCCGGACGGCTCTGGAAGGACGTCAAGCGGCAGAATTTGATGGTCAAGGTCCCGGCCACGCCGGAAGGGCTGCCTGCGATCGAACATCTGATCGGCGAAGGCATCAGCATCAACATCACGCTGCTGTTCGCGCAAGAGGTCTATCGCGAGGTGGCGGAGGCCTATATCGCCGGCCTTGAAAAACTCGTCGCCAATGGCGGCGATCCCGCGCCTGTCGCCAGCGTCGCCTCCTTCTTCGTCAGCCGCATCGATACCGCGGTCGACAAGCAGCTCGACGACAAGATCGCGAAGGCTAACGATCCCAGCGAAAAGGAGCGGCTGAGCGCGCTGAAGGGCAAGGTCGCCATCGCCAACGCCAAGCTTGCCTACCAGGACTACAAGCGGCTGTTCGCGGGCCCCCGTTGGGAGAAGCTCGCGGCCAAGGGTGCCAAGCCGCAGCGTCTGCTGTGGGCATCCACCGGCACCAAGAACAAGGACTATAGCGACGTGCTGTATGTCGAGGAGCTGATCGGCCCCAACACCGTCAACACCGTGCCGCCGGCAACGCTCGATGCATTCCGCGACCATGGCCTAGTTAGGGACAGCCTCGAGGAAAATATCGAGGACGCAAGGCGCGTGCTGGACGAGCTCGAAAAATCCGGCATCTCGCTCGACGCCATCACGGAAGAACTGGTCAAAGACGGCGTCAAGCTGTTTGCGGATTCCGCTGACAAGCTCTATGGCGCGGTTGCGCAGAAACGCGCAGCTTCGCTCGGCGGCGGCATCGACCGCCAGCAACTCGTGCTCGGCGACGGCATCAAGAAAGCCGTGGCAAAGAGCACCGAGGATTGGCGCGCGTCGGCGACAATCCGCCGCCTGTGGCAGAAGGACAAATCGGTCTGGACCGATGACGACGAGAACAAATGGCTGGGCTGGCTCGACAGCCCGGCGGCCGCCGACGTCGCCGATTACGAGGATTTTGCGCGACGCGTGAAGGGACAGAATTTCAGCGATGCCGTGGTGCTCGGCATGGGCGGATCGAGCCTCGGGCCGGAAGTGCTGGCGGAAACGTTCGCCAGGAAATCCGGTTTCCCGAAGCTGCATGTGCTCGATTCCACCGATCCCGCGCAGGTGCGCGCGATGGAGGATACGGTCGATCTGGCCCACACGCTGTTCATCGTCTCCAGCAAATCGGGCGGCACTACCGAGCCGAACGTGATGAAGGATTACTTCTTCGATCGCGTCTCCAAAACCATCGGCAAGGACAAAGCCGGCCATCGCTTCATCGCCGTCACCGATCCCGGCTCGTCGCTGGAGAAGGGCGCGATCAGCCAAGGCTTTGCCCGCATCTTCCATGGCGATCCCGCGATCGGCGGACGCTATTCCGTGCTGTCGCCGTTCGGGCTGGTACCGGCGGCGGCTGCCGGTATCGACGTTCGCAGCCTGATCACGCACGCGCTGGCGATGGTGCGCTCCTGCGGCGCCGACGTGCCGCCGCATGAAAACCCCGGCGTGCAGCTCGGCCTGGCGATGGGTCTCGCCGGCCTCGAAGGCCGCGACAAGGTGACGATCACCTCGTCAGCGAAGGTCGCCGATTTCGGCGCCTGGGCCGAGCAACTGATTGCCGAATCCACCGGCAAGGACGGCAAGGGCCTGATCCCGATCGACGGCGAGCCGCTCGGCGATCCCTCGCTTTACGGCAACGACCGCTTCTTCATCGATATCCGTACCGAAGGCGAGGACGACGCCTCGCATGACGACCGGCTCAAGGCGCTGGAGGCGGCCGGACATCCCGTGGCCCGCATCGTGATGAAGTCGATCGACCATATCGGTCAGGAGTTTTTCCGGTTTGAGATGGCCACCGCCGTGGCGGGCGCGATCCTCGGCATCAACCCGTTCAACCAGCCCGATGTGGAAGCAGCCAAGATCAAGACCCGCGATCTGACTAGCGCGTTCGAGAAGACCGGCGCGCTGCCTGCGGAGAAGCCGGTGATCTCGACCGATGAAGCCGATCTCTACACCGACGCGCACAACGCGGCCGAACTGCGCAAGGCCGGTGCCGACGGCACGCTCGGCTCGTGGATCAAGGCGCATCTGTCGCGTTCGGACGACGGCGACTATGTCGCCCTGCTCGCCTATATCGCGCGAGACCCCGGCACGATCGGTTCGCTGCAGAAGATGCGGCTTGCGGTGCGCGACACGCGTCACGTCGCGACTTGCGCCGAGTTCGGCCCGCGCTTCCTGCATTCCACCGGCCAAGCCTACAAGGGCGGCCCCGACAGCGGCGTGTTCCTGCAGATCACGGCCGACGACGCCGAGGATTTACCGGTGCCGGGCCAGAAGGCGAGTTTCGGCATCATCAAGGCGGCGCAGGCGCGCGGCGATTTCGACGTGCTCACCGAACGAGGGCGGCGCGCGCTGCGCGTCCATCTCAAGGGCGATCTCGGATCGGGACTGTCCGCACTCGATGCCGCGATTGCGGAAGCGCTCAGCTAGGAAAGTCAGGATATGCAACTCGGCATGATCGGGCTCGGCCGGATGGGCGGCAATATCGTCCGCCGGCTGATGAACAACGGCCACACCGCCGTGGTCTACGACAAGGACGCAAGGGCGGTCGCCGGCCTCGCCGGCGAAGGCGCAACCGGCGCTGATACGCTGGAAGATTTCGTGGCCAAACTCGACAAGCCGCGGACCGCCTGGGTGATGCTGCCGGCAGGCAAGATCACCGAGGCGACCATCGAGGCATTGGCAAAGCTGATGCAGCCCGGCGACGTCATCATCGATGGCGGCAACACGTTCTGGCAGGACGATGTTCGCCGCGGCGCGGCGCTGAAGGCCAAGGGCCTGCATTATCTCGATGTCGGCACCAGCGGCGGCGTCTGGGGCATCGAGCGCGGCTATTGCATGATGATCGGCGGCGACAAGGCGGTGGTTGACCGGCTCGACCCGATCTTCAAGACGTTGGCGCCGGGCGTTGGCGACATCCCGCCCACATCCGGCCGCGAGGGCCGCGACCCGCGCGTTGAGCAGGGCTACATTCACGCCGGCCCGTCGGGCGCCGGACACTTTGTCAAGATGATCCACAACGGCATCGAATACGGCCTGATGCAGGCCTATGCCGAGGGCTTTGATATTCTGAAGAACGCCAATATCGAAGCGCTGCCGCCGGAGCACCGCTTCGCGTTCGACATCGCCGACATCGCCGAGGTGTGGCGGCGCGGCAGCGTGATCCCGTCCTGGCTGCTCGATCTCACATCCTCCGCGCTCGCGGAAAACCAGACGCTGGAGAATTACTCCGGCTTCGTGGAGGATTCCGGCGAAGGCCGCTGGACCGTGAATGCCGCGATCGACGAGGCCGTGCCGGCGGAAGTGCTGACGGCGGCGCTCTATGCACGCTTCCGTTCCCGCAAGGATCACACCTTTGCGGAAAAGATCCTGTCGGCAATGCGGGCCGGTTTCGGTGGCCACAAGGAGCCGCCGAAAAAACCTGACACGAAGGCCTGAACGGACATGGCGGTCGGTCAGACAGCACAGAAAAAACCCGATCCTTGCTCGTTCGTCATTTTCGGCGTGACCGGCGATCTCGCGCACCGGCTGGTCGTGCCCGCGCTTTATAACCTCGCCGCCAGCGATCTGTTACCGGAGAGGTTCTGCCTGGTCGGCGTCGCTCGCAAGGGCATGACGGACGACAAACTGCGCGACAGCCTGATGAAAGGCCTGCGCGAGTTCGCGACCCAGCCGGTGGACGACGCGGTTTCGCTGCGGCTGCTGCAATGCCTCACCTGCATCGAGGCCGATCCGAAAGATCCGCCGTCGTTCGATGCGATGAGCAAGCAGCTCGCCGAACTGGAAGCCGCGCGAAACACCGGCGGCAACCGGCTGTTCTATCTGGCGACCCCGCCCAACGCGTTCCTGCCGATCAGCCGCGAGCTTGGCCGCACCGGCATGCTGGCCGAGAACGGCGCGTGGCGGCGGCTGGTGGTGGAAAAGCCGTTCGGCACCGATCTCGTTTCGGCACGGGCGCTGAACAGCGAACTGCTCAAACTCGTCGATGAGCACGAGATCTACCGGATCGATCACTATCTCGGCAAGGAGACGGTGCAGAACATTTTGGTGCTGCGTTTCGCCAACGGCATGTTCGAGCCGATCTGGAACCGCAACCACATCGACCATGTTCAGATCACGGTCAATGAACAGCTCGGCGTCGGTCACCGCGGTAGTTTCTACGACCAGACCGGCGCGCTGCGCGACATGGTGCCGAACCACCTGTTTCAGTTGCTGTCGCTGGTCGCGATGGAGCCGCCGATACGGTTCGACGCGCATTCGGTGCGCGCGGAAAAGGCCGATGTGCTCTCTGCGATCCAGGCCCAGAGCGAGGCAGAGGCGCTGCGGAATTCGGTGCGCGGCCAGTATCTGGCCGGCCGGATCGGCGATAGCCAGATCGAGGACTACCGGAAGATCGAGGACGTCGCAGCCGGCAGCACCACCGAAACCTATGCGGCGCTGAAGCTGATCATCGACAACTGGCGCTGGGCCGGCGTTCCCTTCTACCTGCGCACCGGCAAGGCGCTCGGCGTCAAGCGCACCGAAGTCGCGATCAAATTCAAGCAGGCTCCGTTCGCGATGTTCAACTGCACGCCGGTGGAAGCACTGGCGCAGAACTACCTCGTTATCGGCGTCGCGCCGAACGAGGGAATTGCGCTGCAGTTCAACACCAAGGTGCCCGGACCCTCGATCCTGATCGACGGTGTCGAGATGAAGTTTCGCTACAAGGATTATTTCAAGGCGGAGCCCTCGACCGGCTACGAGACGCTGATCTATGACTGCATGATCGGCGACAATATCCTGTTCCAGCGCGCCGACAGCGTCGAGGCAGGCTGGAAGGCGGTGCAGCCGTTCATCGACGCCTGGAAGAAGGCGGGCGCCGAGGGCTTGCAGACCTACAAGGCCGGCAGCGAAGGGCCGGAGGACGCGAACGAACTGTTGAGGCGCGACGGCCGAAGCTGGCGAAAGCTCGGGTGAACGATGGCCGCGAACGACAACCGCCACGTAATCACGGTCACCGATCCAGCGGCGCTGGCGGCAACCGCCGCCGAACATCTGCTGGCCAGAACAGCCGCCAACAGCGGTCGCGTGGCGATCTGCCTGACTGGCGGATCGAGCCCGAAGCAGCTCTATCATTTGCTTGCGACCGACGCCTATCGAAGCCGGATCCCGTGGCAGCGCGTGCACTGGTTCATCGGCGACGAACGCTTCGTGCCGGCGGATGACCCGCTCAACAACATGAGCATGGCGCGAACGGCCTTCCTGGACCGATGCGCGCCGGCGGCAAACATCCATCCGATTCCGACCGCGACCGCCGACCCAACCGACCCCGATCGGGGCGCCGCGCTTTACGAACAGGAGCTGCAATCGTTTTATGGCGCAGACACGCTTGATCACGCCAGGCCCCTGTTCGATCTCGTGCTGATGGGCGTCGGTCCCGACGGCCATACCGCGTCGCTGTTTCCCGGCGATGGCGCACTCGACGAGACCGCGCGCTGGGTCGTCGGCATAGCCAAAGCGAATGTCGAGCCGTTCGTGCCGCGGGTTACCCTCACGCTGCCCACCCTCGCCTCCTGCCGCGAAATGCTGTTCGAGGTTGCGGGCGCGGATAAGCGTGCGATCTTGACGCGGCTCTTCGCAGCCGAGAACCTGCCCGCCAACCGCGCGCGATCCACCGGCGAGACGGTCTGGTTGGTGGACCGGGCCGCGATTCCGGAGAATTTTGGTGGGCAGTAACACGCTTTGCGCGCTGGTGGTGATGGGCGTCTCCGGCTCGGGCAAGAGCACCATCGCCGATCATCTCGCTGGACGCCTCGGCTGGCGCTACGAGGACGGCGACAGGTTTCACCCGGCAAGCAACGTCGAGAAGATGAGCGCCGGCCATCCGCTGACGGACGAAGACCGCTGGCCGTGGCTGCAGGCAATTGCCGACGAGATCGACCGCCTCTCGGCCGCCGGTGAGCGCGCCGTCATCGCCTGCTCGGCGCTGAAGCGCGCCTATCGCGACGTCCTCGTGCACGGTCGCGACGATGTCCGCATCGTCTTTCTTGACGGAACGCAGGATCTGATCGCCGCCCGCCTTGCCAGCCGCCAGGGCCACTTCATGCCGCCGGGCTTGCTTGCCAGCCAGTTCAAGACACTGGAGCGGCCGGGCGCCGACGAGCGGCCGATCACGGTATCGATCGATGCGCCGGTCGAGCGAATCGTGGATGACATCGTCACTCAATTGAACCTGGTTCCCCAATGACCCGCATTGCACTCGTTGTTTCCGACGTCGACGGCACCCTGTTGACGAAGGACAAGATCCTGACCGATGCCGCAAAGGCGGCCGTGCGCAAGCTGCATGCGGCTGGCGTCGGCTTCACCATCGTCTCCAGCCGGCCGACCATCGGCATGGGTTTTCTGATCGAGCCGCTTTCGATCACGCTTCCCGTCGGCGCCTTCAACGGCAGCTCGATCGTCGACGACAAGCTCAGGCCGATCGAGCAGCATCTGATCGCCCCCGCCGTGGCCCAGCGCAGCCTCGACATGCTCGATGCGTTCGGCGTCGATATCTGGCTCTTCACCAATGAACGTTGGTACACGCGCAATCCCGACGGCGAATACGTCCCGCACGAAAAGCGGGCGATCAAGGCCGATCCTACCATTATCCCGGATTTCACGCCGCATCTCGCCAGCGTCTGCAAGATCGTCGGCGCCAGTTCGGACGCGGCGCTGCTTAAGCGTTGCGAGGTGGCGATGCGGGAAGCCGTCGGGACGGAGGCGACCGCGGTCCGCTCGCAGACCTATTATCTCGACATCACGCCGCCCGGTCACGACAAGGGCACCTTCATGGACGCGATAAGCAGGCGGCTCGGCATCCCGGCCGCGGCGGTGGCGACCATCGGCGACATGGAGAATGATCTGCCGATGTTTGCCAAAAGCGGCGTTTCATTTGCAATGGGCAATGCGGCCGACGGCATCAAGCAGCACGCGACGCATGTGACCGAGAGCAACGAGCGCGATGGATTTGCGGCTGCGATCGAGATGGTGCTGCAGCTCGGATAGGATCTTTTTTGGAGCGTTTTCTGTGCAGATAAGTCTACGCAATCTACGTAAACTTGATTGCTATGCGAACCGGCATCCACCCCGGATCACGTCCGGGGGGCTTTCGCTCGAAAATGCCATGCTCCGCCGTATCAAGCCGACGTGAAGGATAAATCGGGGAATTCTCAAAGCCTTCGCGCGGCGAATCCGCTTCTGTTGGCCGGCACGATCGGCAAGCGCGAGCCGGTGTCCGACCGCCACCTCCTCCCATGAAGGCAGGTTCACCCCAGCCCGGGCCTGCCGCGGCGAAGTCGGGTGCCGGCTCGCGCGACTCGTCGAACATTTTCAAACAGCCGTAGGCTGGGCAAAGCGAAGCGTGCCCACCATCAAAAAGCACGATCGGTGATAGATGGCGGGCACGGCGCTACGCGCCTTTGCCCACCCTACAGGTTGCGGGTCTACCGCTATTTCGAGCGTTGCTTCGCCGGCTTCTCGGTCGAGAGCTTCGTTGCACTCAAATTATGCGCGGTATTGATCAGCGCGATGTGCGTCAGCGCCTGCGGGAAATTTCCGGTCTGGCGGCCGGCGGCCGTATCGTACTCCTCGGCCAGGAGGCCGAGATCGTTGGCGACCGCGACCACGCGGGTAAACAGCTCTTGCGCGCGGGCGAACTCGCCCGCCAGCACATAGGCGTCCGCCAGCCATAGCGTGCAGGCGAGGAACGCGCCTTCGGCCGGTTGCCGCTCCACTTCACGGGGATCATGCCGCAGCACAAATCCGTCGCGCATCAGGTGCTGTTCGACCGCGCCGAGCGTGCCGCGCACGCGGGGATCTTCCGGCGGCAGGAAACCGACCGACGGCAGCAACAGGATAGAGGCGTCGAGCATCTTTGAGCCATAGGACTCGACGAAGGAGTTTAGTTCGGGATCAAAACCCCTGGCGCAGACGTCGTGATGAATGGCGTCGCGCAGCACACGCCACTTCGTAAGCGGCGCCTTGAAGCCGAAAGTCTCCGCGCTCTTGATGCCGCGGTCGAACGCGACCCAGGTCATCACTTTCGAAGAGACATAGTGCTTGCCCGCGCCGCGGCGCTCCCAGATGCCGTGATCCGGCTGGTCCCACCGTCCGGCAAGGTGCTGCAGCACGGCGCATTCCATCGCCCAGCTGGTTTCATCCAGTTCGAGTTTTGCCACACGCCACTGGTGAAAGGCGTCGATCAGTTCGCCGTAGACGTCGAGCTGCAGTTGCGCATGCGCGGCGTTGCCGACCCGCACCGGCTTTGCGCCTTCGTAGCCGGGCAGCCATGTGGCCTCCCATTCCAGCAGGCGGCGCTGGCCCATGATGCCGTACATGATCTGCATGTTGGCAGGAGATCCCGCCGCCGCCCGCAACAACCAGCGGTGCCAGGCGGAAGCTTCCTCCGTGTAGCCAGAGTTCATCAGCGCCAGCAGCGTGAAGGTGGCGTCGCGCAGCCAGCAGAAGCGGTAGTCCCAGTTGCGCTGTCCGCCAAGCTTCTCCGGCAGCGACGTTGTCGGCGCGGCGACAATGCCGCCGGTCGGCGCATAGGTCTGCGCTTTCAGCGTGATCAAGGAGCGCATCACCAGGTCGCGGTACTCGCCCTCATAGGTGCAACGGCTGCCCCATTCGGTCCAGAACGCTTCGGTATCCTGCAAGGCATAGGCAGGATCGATCGGCTTGGGCACCGGTAGATGCGAAGGGCCGTAGGTGAGAACGAAGGGCACAGTGTCGCCCTCGCCGACCTCAAAATCGGCGACCGTCGTCAGGTCCTCACCGCGCGTTTCCACCGGGGTGCGCAACACCGTCATGTCCTGCCCGCAGATCGCGAGCAGCGCGGAGCCGTCCTCGCTCTTCTTGACCCAGGGAATGTCGATGCCGAAGCCGAAGCGGATCACAAGCTGCATGTGCATCCTGACCCGCCCGCGCACGCCGCGCACCAGCCGCACTACGTCGGAAGCGTTGCCGCGCGGCGGCATGAAGTCGACCAGCTCAACAGCGCCATTCGCGGTCTCGAACCGCGTCTGCAGGATCAGGGTGTCGCCCCAATAGTTACGCGAGGTGCCGGTGACCTCCTCCACCGGCGCGATCAGCCAGCGGCCGTGCTTGTGCGTGCCGAGAAGGGCTGCAAAGCAGGCATCGGAATCGAAGGCCGGCCAGCACAGCCAGTCGATCGACCCGTCACGGCCGACCAGCGCCGCGGTCTCGCAATCGCCGATCAGCCCATAATCTTCGATCCGGCACGACAAGGTGTTTCACCGCCTGATCAGAGCGCCGCGCGCGACCGCTCATGTGTTGCCGCCTTGAGCGCGGTGACGTCGACCGTCGATGTCATATCCTCGAGCGGCACCGGAAGCCGCCGCCGCCAGTTCGGATGCTCGTTGACGGTGCCGGGAATGTTGGGCTGGTCGACCACCTCGAGCAGGTCCTCCAGCGAGACCGCGAGCAGCCGCGACTTGGTTCGCGCCAGGAAATTCGCCACCGAATAGAGATCGTTGCGGTCGATGGCGTGATGACGCAGCACGTCGTCCAGCATCGCAAGCGCATGCCAGCGCGCATCGTCGCTCTCGCCCGGATCGATGCCGAGCGAGCGCTTCAGCTTCAGATCGCCGAACGAGCGCCAGCCGGCATAGGTCGAGAGGTCGTGGGTGTTGAAGGTGACGAGCGCGTTGGTCAGGTAATGATCGATGTTGCGGAACGAGCCGGCATCGTCGCGCTCGAACATCATCACGAGATACGACCAGATGCCCCAATCGGCCATCTGGTCGCGAAAGCCTTCCGGCACGGTGCCGAGGTCTTCGCCGATCACGACGCAGCGATTCGCAACGCTTTCCAGCGCGGTCGCCGCCAGCAGCGCTTCGAACGGCATCTGCACATAGACGCCGTCGCGTGCGCTGAAGCCTTGCGGCACCAGATAGAGCCGCTTCAGCCCGAGCACGTGATCGAGACGGATGGCGCCGGCGTGGCGCATCGAGGCGCGCAGCATGTCGCGGTACGGCGCAAAGGACTCAAGCTCAAGCCCAACGGCGTTGAACCCGGCAAGGCCCCAGGTCTGGCCGGCGGTGTTGAGCGGATCGGGCGGCGCGCCGACGCCGAGATGACGTGAGATTGCGACCTGCTCGTTCCAGGCGTCGAACCCGTCGGCCTGCACGCCGACCGCGACGTCGAGATAGAGCCCGACCTTCAAACCGAGCCGCTTCGCCAGATCGGCGGCGGCCCCCAACTGCCGGTCGGCGGTCCATTGCACGAATTCGACGAACTCGATTTCGCCGGCGTCCTCACCCTGGCGCAACGCGTCGCATCCGGCGTCGTCCGGTTGCCGCCACTCTACCGGCCATTCCCACCACGGCTTGCCGAATTTGTGCCGGAGCACCTCGAAGCAGGCAAAGTGCGACAGCAAGGTGCCGCGTTCGGCGCGGAATTTCTCAAAATCCTGTTGGCGGGCCGGCTTGGCGTTGGCCTTGAAGGCAGCAAAGGCCCTGCGCAGCGCCCGCCACTTGAGGCCGGCGACGCTGACGTAATCGACGGCATCGCCTGCCCGCAATGGCGCCAGCGCCTCGCTTGTTTCTGAATCGGGCTGAAATTCGGGCAGCTTTTCGACGTCGATATAGAGCGCGTTGAGAAACAGCCGGCTGTTCGGCGAATACGGGCTGCAATCGTCCGGGCGATCGTCGAACAGGGTGTGCAGCGGATTGAGGCCGACACCGTCGGCGCCGAGATGATCGGCAAGCTCGATCAGGCTGGCGAGGTCGGTGAAGTCGCCCATGCCCCAGTTACGCGCGGAGCGGACGCCGTAAAGCTGGACCGCGAGCAGCCAGCAGCGGTCGAACTCGCCGCCAAACGCCCTTTCCGGCGCCGAAATCAGCGGCACGTCCTCGGCGGTCGAGGCGTCGCTCACCTGAAGCCGGTAGGCGCCAGGCGGCAGGTCCCTGGGCCAGTCGATGGCATGATCGGAGCTCTCGCCCCTGGCGATAACACCCGATTCCGCAACGATTTTCCACTCCACCGGAAGCCTTGCGGTAGCCGGGAGCTCGGTTCGCGACGGCCGCCCGGACCGGACCACCACGGGGTGGCCGAGCAGCGGTCCCGGCGCCTGCGGTGGCAGCGCATCCAGGATAATTTTGAGCGCGGCGGCGTCCGTCACACGGCGGTGACCCTGACCGTCCAGGAACTCGGTCTGGATTCCCTGGGCTTTGGCTTGAGCAAAAAGGTCCATTCGGCACGTACTTTGCACGCAAACATCAAACCGATGTCGCGAAATTGTCCAATTAGGGGAAGGAGATAGACGGTGTCTAACGCTCGGGCCCACCAACGGTTCCAAGGGAACCAAAGTGAGTCGAGCGGCTTTTTATCTATGTCCGGAACGTCTCCCCTTCTGCAAACGAAACGGGGACGTCATTTCCATGGCAGTGGCATCACCGTGAACAAAAAAGCGCAAACCGCCGAGAGCTCCAACGCCGGCGTCTCCCTTTCTATCGACAGTGCCTATCCGCTGAATCCGGATAGCAGCCCTGTGGTCGAAGCAAAGGGGGTGCCAGCCACTGAGACCGTCACCGACGAGCTCTGGTACAAGGACGCGATCATCTACCAGCTCCACGTCAAGGCCTTCGCCGACAGCAACAATGACGGCATCGGCGACTTTGCCGGGCTGACCGAGAAACTGGGGTATCTGCAGGATCTCGGCGTCACCACGCTGTGGCTTTTGCCGTTCTACCCCTCTCCCGGCCGCGACGACGGCTATGACATCGCCGATTACGGCGACATCAACCCCGATTTCGGGACGATGAAGGATTTCCGCCGCTTCATCCAGGAAGCCAAGAAGCGCGGCCTGCGGGTCATCACCGAGCTCGTCATCAACCACACCTCCGACCAGCACGACTGGTTCAAGCGCGCCCGCCGCTCGGACCCGAATTCCTCTGCCCGCAACTGGTATGTCTGGAGCGATACCGACCAGAAATATCCGGGCACGCGGATCATCTTCACCGACACCGAGAAATCGAACTGGACCTGGGATCCGGAAGCCGGCCAGTTCTACTGGCACCGCTTCTTCTCGCACCAGCCGGACCTCAATTTCGACAATCCGCGCGTGGTGAGCGCGCTGGTGCAGGTGATGAAGCGCTGGCTCGACACCGGCGTCGACGGTTTCCGCCTCGACGCCATTCCCTATCTCTGTGAGCGCGACGGCACCAACAACGAGAACCTGCCCGAGACGCATGCCGTCATCAAAGGGCTGCGCCGCGAGCTCGACAATTACGCCAAAGGCAAGGTGCTGCTGGCCGAAGCCAATCAATGGCCGGAGGACGTGCAGGAATATTTCGGCCGCGGCGACGAATGCCACATGGCCTATCATTTCCCGCTGATGCCGCGCATCTACATGGCGATCGCGCAGGAAGACCGCTTTCCGATCACCGACATCCTGCGCCAGACGCCGGATATCCCGGGCAACTGCCAGTGGGCGCTGTTCCTGCGCAATCACGACGAGCTGACGCTGGAAATGGTCACCGATGTCGAGCGCGATTATTTGTGGTCGACCTACGCCAACGATCCCCGGGCGCGCATCAATGTCGGCATCCGCCGCCGCCTGGCGCCGCTGATGGACAATGACCGGCGCAAGATCGAATTGATGAACTCGCTGCTGCTATCGTTCCCGGGCACGCCGATCATCTATTACGGCGACGAGATCGGCATGGGCGACAACATCTATCTCGGCGACCGCAACGGCGTTCGCACGCCGATGCAATGGACGCCGGACCGCAATGGCGGCTTCTCCCGCGCCGACCCCGCCAGGCTCTACGCGCCGACCATCATGGACCCGGTCTATGGCTATGAGTCCGTCAATGTCGAGGCGCAGTCGCGCAGCCTGTCCTCGCTGCTCTCAGCCACCAAGCGGCTGATCGCGGTCCGCAAATCCACGCTCGCCTTTGGCCGCGGCACCATGACGTTCATCCGTCCGGAGAACCGCTCGGTGCTGTGCTATGTGCGCCAGTACCAGGGCGAAGTCATCCTGTGCGTGGCCAACCTGTCGCGATCGGCGCAGGCGACCGAACTCGATCTTTCCGCCTTCAAGGACCGTATCCCGCTGGAAATGCTCGGCCGTACCCGCTTCCCGGCGATCGGCGAACTGCCCTACATGATCACGCTGGCGCCTTACGGCTTCTACTGGTTCGAACTGCAGGAGCGCGACAAATCGGCGCCGGTGGTGCAGCGCGCCGTGCCCGAGTTCGAGACACTTGTGGTGCCGCTGAACGCGACCTGGGTGTCGCTGGCGCGCGAACGCGGCGTGTTCGAGCGCGACGTGCTTCCGGGACATCTGGCGCGCAGCCGCTGGTATCCTGAACGATCGCCCAAGGCGATCCGTCCGACGCTTACTTCGGCCATTCCGTTCTGCGACATCGGCGACAACCGGCCGTGGCTCGCCTTTTTCGAAACGACGCAGCGCGGCGTCAGCACGCGCTACGTGCTGCCGATGCAGATCGAATGGGTGCGCTTCGACCGCGAGCGCTACAACCCGCATGCGCTGGCCGCCGTTCGGCAAGGCGCCCGCGAAGGCACCCTGCTCGACGTCGCCACCGACCAGATCTTCATCTCGCTGCTGTTGCGCAACCTGCAGCAATCGCTGACGGTCGACGAGAGCGAACAGGGCTTGCGGCTCGAATTCCGGCCGACCAAGCGTTTCAGCGACAAGCCGATCCGGCAGCCCGAACACATCCGCACCATCGAGTCCGAGCAGCCCCGCAGCACCGCCCTGGTGGATAACGACCATGTGGTCAAGATCTACCGGACGCTTCAGCCCGGCCCCAATCCCGAGATCGAGATCGGGCGCTTTCTCACCGATATTGCCAACTTTCCCAACATGCCGGCGCTGCTCGGCAGCGTCGAGCTGGTCGAGGGCAACGAGAAGAGTGCGATCGGCGTCGTTCACGCGTTCGTCGCCAATCAGGGCGACCTCTGGACCGTGAGTGCGGCCTATCTCGATCGCTTCGTCGAGGAGCAACGCCTGCTGGCGGCAAGCATGCACGCCGGCGAGCGCGACGAAGAGACCCCCTATCTGCGTTACATGTCGCAGGCCGGGCGGCGCGTGGCCGAGCTGCATGTGGCGCTCGCCGGCAACAGCGAGATTGCCGAATTCGCGCCGGAGCCGACCGGCCGCGACGACGTGCAGCGCTGGATCGACGATCTGGTGCTGTGCGCCGGCCGCGTCTTCGATGCGCTCCGGCAGCGGCGGGAAACGCTGAGGGAAGCCGACCGCCCGCTGGCCGACCGGGTGCTGGCGTTGCAGCCGGCGCTACCGGATTTGCTGGAAACGCTGCTGCTGCGCGAGGCCGACGCCGCCAACATCCGCTGCCATGGCGACCTCGATCTCAGCCAGTTGCTGATCGTCAAGGACGACATCTTCATCGTCGACTTCGAAGGCGCGCCGCGGCGCAGTATCGCCGAACGCCGGCGCAAGGCGCCCGCGGCGCGCGACATCGCCAGCCTGGTCCGATCGATCGATTATTCGGCAACCGCAGCCCTTGAGCGCGCGCTCAAAGTGGCCCACGATGAGCACGGCAAGCTCGGCGCGGCGCTTGGCGAGTGGCGCGACCGGGCGACAGCCGCATTTCTCACCGCCTACCACGAAGCCATGACCGATCAGCGGCTGTGGCCGTCCGATCCGAATGCGGCAGACGGCTTGCTGACCTTCTTCCTGCTCGAGAAGGCCTTGAACGAAATCGAACACGAACTGTCGTTCCGGCCGGAATGGCTACGCGTGCCCCTGATCGGAATCATCAGAATGTTGTCGCAACCATCCTTAGAGGCCTCATGACCAAGCTACCCGCCGAGGCCTACGCGATCATCGAAGGCAAGCATTCCGATCCGTTTCGTTATCTCGGCTTGCACAGCGAAGGCGGCCACAGCGTGGTGCGTGCTTTCATCCCCGAAGCTTCCGATGTGGAAGCGATCGGCGAGCATGGCGAGACGGCGCCGCTTGAACGAATTCACGATGCCGGGCTGTTCGCAGGCGCGCTGCCGAACGGCTCCAAGCGCTACCAGCTCCGCGCCCGCTTCGGCGAAAACGTCGTCGATCTCGACGATCCCTACCGCTTCCCGCCCGTGCTCGGCGACTTCGATCTCTATCTCCTGGGCGAAGGCACCCACCGGCGGATCTACGACAAGCTCGGCGCGCATCCGATGACGCTCGATGGCGTCGACGGCGTGGCGTTCGTGGTGCTGGCGCCGAATGCCAAGGCCGTCAGCGTGGTCGGCGACTTCAATTTCTGGAACGCGCTGCGGCACCCGATGCGGGTGCGCGGCGTCGGCTATTGGGAATTGTTCGTGCCGCATGCCCGCGCCGGCGACCGCTACAAGTTCGACGTCACCGGACCCGACGGGCGGCATCTGCCGCTGAAATCCGATCCGGTGGCCTTTGCGGCGGAGATCCGGCCTTCAACGGCCTCGATCGTCGTCGACGAAAGCAGAATCCCGCATCCGCGCGCGGCGCCGGCGGGCATCAACGCGCTGGGCGCGCCGATCTCGATCTACGAGGTGCATCTCGGCTCGTGGCGGCGCAAGAACGGCAATGAATGGCTGAACTATCGCGACCTCGCCGAACAGCTCCCGGCCTATGCAAAGGACATGGGCTTTACCCATCTCGAGTTTCTGCCCGTCAGCGAGCATCCGTTCGACGGCTCATGGGGCTATCAGCCGACCGGCCTGTACGCGCCGACCAGCCGGTTCGGCACGCCGGAAGACTTTTCCGCTCTCGTCGATGCCTGCCATCGCGAGGGGCTCGGCGTATGGCTCGACTGGGTGCCCGGACATTTCCCCGACGATCCGCATGGGCTCGGCTATTTCGACGGCACCGCGCTCTACGAGCACGCCAATCCGCTGCAGGGCCGCCACCTCGACTGGGGCACGCTGATCTACAATTACGGCCGCACCGAAGTGGTCAACTTCCTGGTCTCCAACGCGCTGTTCTGGTTCGATCGCTACGGCGTCGACGGCCTGCGCGTCGATGCCGTCGCCTCGATGCTCTACCTCGACTACAGCCGGCCCGCCGGCGAGTGGATTCCGAACCGGCATGGCGGCCGGGAAAACCTCGAAGCCATCGAATTCCTGCGCCGCTTCAACATCGAACTGTTCGGGCATTTTCCGGAGGCCACCACGGCGGCGGAGGAATCCACCGCATGGCCACAGGTCTCGCAGCCGGTCGAATATGGCGGGCTCGGCTTCGGCTTCAAATGGAACATGGGCTGGATGCACGACACGCTGAAATATATCGGCAAGGATCCGGTGTACCGGAAGCACCATCACGGCGACATCCTGTTCGGCCTGCATTACGCGTTTTCGGAAAATTTCATCCTGCCGCTGTCGCATGACGAAGTCGTGCACGGCAAGCGCTCGATCCTCGGCCGCATGCCGGGCGATGAGTGGCAGCGGTTTGCAAACCTGCGCGCCTATTACAGTTTCATGTTCGGCCATCCCGGCAAGAAGCTTTTGTTCATGGGCTGCGAATTCGGCCAGGAACGCGAGTGGAATCACGATCAGTCGCTCGACTGGCACCTCTTGGGGCAGCAGCGGCACGCCGGCATCCAGAACCTGATCCGCGACCTCAACCGGCTCTATCGCAACGTACCGGCGCTGCACGAGATGGACTGCAACCAGGCGGGATTTGAATGGGTGATCACGCATGATTCCGGCAACAACATCTTTGCCTGGCTGCGCAAGGGTTTCG
Organism: Bradyrhizobium algeriense; assembly: GCF_036924595.1. Taxonomy (NCBI): domain Bacteria; kingdom Pseudomonadati; phylum Pseudomonadota; class Alphaproteobacteria; order Hyphomicrobiales; family Nitrobacteraceae; genus Bradyrhizobium; species Bradyrhizobium algeriense. The sequence continues at coordinate 5,550,413 of NZ_JAZHRV010000001.1, forward strand.
ACGCGCACGCGCGCTGTCTCGTGGTCGTGAACTTCTCGCCGAACGTCTATCAAAACTATCGCGTCCGGGTGCCGTTCGCCGGCAAGTGGAAGGAAGCGCTCAATTCCGACTCCGCGCATTATGGCGGCAGCAATGTCGGCAATGTCGGCGAAGTCCGTACCCTGGAAGGCAGCATCCCCGAGCTCTCACTGACCATTCCGCCGCTGGCCGCGATCTTTCTCGTACCGGAAAGCTGACGCATGCGATTGTCCGCGGGAAGCGCCGCCCGCCTCGGAGCAAGCTGGGACGGACGGGGCACCAACTTTGCGCTGTTCTCGGCCAATGCGGAAAAGGTCGAGCTTTGCCTGTTCGACGGCCAGGGCCGCCGCGAGCTCGAACGGATCGAACTGCCCGAGCGCAGCGAGGACGTCTGGCACGGCTATCTCAACGACGTCTCGCCCGGGCAGCTCTACGGCTATCGCGTCCACGGCCCCTATGCGCCCGAGCGCGGGCACCGCTTCAACGCCAACAAGCTGCTGCTCGATCCCTACGCCAAGCGGCTCGCCGGCCGGCTGGTGTGGAGCGATGCGCATTTCGGCTATCGCACCGGCAGCGCGCGCGAGGATCTTTCCTTCGACCGCCGCGACAATGCCCGCGGGATGCCGAAGGCGGTCGTGGTCGACGAGACCTTCAACTGGGGCCGCCGCGAGATACGGCCGAACGTCGCCTGGGAAGACACCATCATCTACGAGGCCCACGTCAAGGGCCTGACGCAGAGGCGCCACGACGTCTCGCCGGGCTGGCGCGGCACCTATGGCGGGCTGTGCGCGCCGGCGATGATCGATCACCTCAAGAAGCTCGGCGTCACCACCATCGAATTGCTGCCGATCCACGGGCTGATCGACGACCGGGTGCTGGTGGAAAGGAAGCTTGCCAACTACTGGGGTTACAACACGCTGGCCTTCTTCGCGCCGGAGCCGCGCTATGCGCAAGACAACGCGCTCGATGCATTCCGCACCACGGTGGCGCGGCTGCACGATGCCGGCATCGAGGTGATGCTTGACGTGGTCTATAATCACACCGCCGAAGGCAATCACCTCGGCCCGACGCTGAGTTTCCGCGGCATCGACAACGCGTCCTATTACTGGCTCAACAAGGACAACCCGCGCTACTACGACGACTTCACCGGCTGCGGCAGCTCGGTCAACCTCAGCCATCCGCGTGTGCTGCAGATGGTGATGGATTCGCTGCGCTACTGGGTCGAGGTCTGTCACGTCGACGGCTTCCGCTTCGACCTCGCTACCACGCTGGCGCGCGGGCCGAATGGATACGACCGCAACGCCGCCTTCCTGACCGCGGTGCGGCAGGACCCGGTGCTGGCAACCGTCAAGCTGGTCGCCGAGCCGTGGGATCTCGGCATGGGCGGCTATCAGGTCGGCGCGTTTCCCTCGCAATGGTCGGAATGGAACGACCGCTATCGCAGCGCGATGCGGCGCTACTGGAGCGGCGAAGGCAGCCTGATCGGCGAAGTCTCGCGCCGCATGACCGCCTCATCCGACCTGTTTCGTCACGACAACCGCGCGACCCGCGCCAGCGTCAATCACATCACCGTCCATGATGGTTTCACGCTGGCCGACCTGTTCAGCTATAACGACAAGCACAACGAGGCCAACGGCGAGGACAATCGCGACGGCTCCAACGACAACCACAGCAACAATTGCGGCCATGAGGGCCCGACCAGCGACGCCGCGATCGTTGCGCTGCGCCGGCAGCTCCGCAAGAACCAGCTCGCCTGCCTGTTCCTCGCGCAAGGCACGCCCCTGCTGCTGGCCGGCGACGAGGTCGGCAATTCGCAGAACGGCAACAACAACGCCTATTGCCAGGACAACGAGACCGGCTGGGTGAACTGGGACAATCTCGGCAAGCAGGGCGACGACCTCACCGATTTCGTCAGCCACATGACCGCGCTGCGCCGGCGCTTCGCCCAACTGCGCTGCCAGCGCTGGCTCTCCGGGCGGCGCAAGGATGGCTCCTATGGCGTGCTGTGGCTGACGCCGGCGGCCGAGGAGATGCAGGAAGCCGATTGGAATTTTCCGGAGGGACGATTCCTCGCCTTTGTACTGGGGCCGATGGAACAAGGTCAGCCGCCGATCTTTATCGTCCTGAATGCCGCGCCTGAAGAGATCGCTTTCAAATTGCCCGAGATGCCCGAGTACAAAAACTGGCAGCAGGTGCTGAACACGACCGAGGCCGTGCAGAGCCCGACCAGACTGGCTTCGGGTGCCGCAACCAGCGCGCCGCCGCGGTCGGTGCTTGCCTTTGCGGGCACGGCATGAACGACCGGCAATTCGGCCCGTGTCTGGCAAACTACGGCACGCGGTTTCGGCTGTGGGCGCCCGCGGCGAAACGCGTCGATGTCATGCTGGAGCAGCCTCACGCGATGAAGCGCGGCGAGGACGGCTGGTTCACGGCCGACATCGCCGGCGTGAAGGCCGGCGCGCGCTACAAATTCCGCATCGATAAAGAGATCGACGTGCCGGATCCGGCGTCGGCGTTTCAGCCCGATGATGTCTTCGGCCCGAGCGAAGTGATCGATCATCAAGCCTATCCATGGCAAGCCGCAGCCTGGCGCGGCCGGCCGTGGCAGGAGGCGGTAATCGTCGAGGCCCATGTCGGGACTTTCACTAGGGAAGGCAGCTATCGCGCGATGATCGACAGGCTCGATCATCTCGCAGAGACCGGCATCACTGCGCTGGAATTGATGCCGCTGGCGGATTTCGCGGGTGCGCGCAACTGGGGCTATGACGGCGTGCTGTGGTACGCGCCCGACAGCGCCTATGGGCGGCCCGAGGATCTCAAGGCGTTGATCGACGCGGCGCATCTGCGCGGGCTGATGGTGATGCTCGACGTGGTCTATAACCATTTCGGCCCCGAAGGAAATTATCTCGGCCGCTATGCGCCCACCTTCTTCACCGAAGCGCACACACCCTGGGGCAGCGCGATCGATTATCGCGTGAAGGAAGTCCGTGCGTTTGCGATCGAGAACGCGCTATCCTGGCTGCGCGACTATCGCTTCGACGGGCTGCGGCTCGATGCCGTCAACTCGATCGTCGAGCCGGGCGGGTTGTCGCTGCTGCACGATCTCAGTGCCGCTGCCGGCAAACTCGCCGCGGAAACCGGCCGGCACATTCACCTCGTGCTGGAAAACGGCGACAACCGCGCCAGCATTCTGGACGCCGCGCAAGACCCGCCGCAGGGAAAATATCGCGCGCAGTGGAACGACGACTATCATCACGCCTGGCGCGTGCTGATGACCGGCGAGAAGCAGGGCTATTATGGCGACTACCAGCGCTCGCCGATCTCGGACATTGCCCGCTCGCTGTCATCCGGCTTCGTCTATCAGGGAGAGCCGTCGGCGTTTCGCGGCGGCAAGCGCGGTGAGCCGAGCGGCCATCTGGCACCGACAGCTTTCATCAACTTCCTGCAGAACCACGACCAGATCGGCAATCGCGCACTGGGCGACCGGCTCGAAAGCTATACGGATGCGCAAGCGATCGAAGCCGCGCTCGCCGTGCTGCTGTTGGCGCCATCCATTCCCATGCTGTTCATGGGCGAAGAATGGGGCTCGAAGGCGCCCTTCCCGTTCTTTTGCGATTTCGGTGGCAACCTCGCCGATGCCGTCCGCAAGGGCCGCCGCAGCGAATATGCTTGGGCCTATTCGGAATTCGGCGACGAGGTGCCGGACGCACTCGATCCATCGACGCGCGATTCCGCCGTGCTCGACTGGAAAGAGCGCGACGCGCCGGCAGCACGGAAACGGCTGACGCTGGTGCGGGAGCTGCTAAAAGTCCGCCAGCAGCAGATTGTCCTGCGGCTCGCGGGCGCGGAATTCGGCGAGGCGCACGCGGGCGACAACCACCTGCTGACGGCCAATTGGCAGATGGGCGATGGCGTCACGCTTCACCTGCTCGCCAACCTGTCGGACCGGGCCATCAGCCATGCGCCCGGAATGCCCACGGGAACCCTGATCTGGGGCAGCGAGTTGGGCGACAGCGTCCCGCCATGGACGGTGCTCTGGCGCATCGGATAGGACAATGCCCCCGGCGATCCCGATCGCGACCTATCGCCTGCAACTATCGGCGGATTTCGATTTCGACGCCGCCGCGTCCGTGGTGCCCTACCTGAAGGCGCTCGGCATCACCCATCTCTATGCCTCGCCCTTCATGCGGGCCCGCAAGGGTAGCGCGCATGGCTATGACGTCACCGACCACGCCCAGTTCAATCCGGAGCTCGGCGGCGAGGAAGGCTTCGAGCGGCTGAGCGCGGTGCTGCGGCAACACGATCTCGGGCTGATCCTCGACTTCGTGCCTAACCATGTCGGCGTGCACTACGACGATAATCCCTGGTGGCTTGACGTGCTGGAGTGGGGTCCGGCCTCGCCGCACGCAGCCTCCTTCGACATCGACTGGGAGCAGTTGCCGTATCGTGCACGCGGCGGCGTACTGCTGCCGATCATCGGCTCGTCCTACGGACAGGCGCTGGAAAACGGCGAGATCGAACTGCGCTACGATCCCGCCGAAGGCAGTTTCTCAGCCTGGTATTTCGAGCACCGGCTGCCGATCGCGCCGGAACGTTACGGCGAAATCCTGCGCATGATCGTCGAGGACGCTGGTGCGGAAGAGAGCGCGCCCGGCAAAGCCATGCTTGCGCTGGCCTCCCGTTATCAGGGGCCGCGACGCCCCAACCGCAAGGAAGCGCCTTCCTTCAAGACTGAACTGAAAGGCATCGCTGATGCCGCCGACATCATCGCGCGTGGGCTATCGGCCTATCGCGCCGGGCCGGATCGCACCACGTCGACGCTTTCACTGCACCATCTGCTCGAGCGCCAGCATTACAAGCTCGGCCACTGGCGGCTCGCGTCCAGCGACATCAACTACCGGCGCTTCTTCGACATCAATACGCTGGCGGGCTTGCGCGTCGAGGACGCCGGCACCTTCGAGGCGATCCATCGGCTGGTCAAACGGCTGATTGCGGAGGGAAAGCTTCACGGGTTGCGGCTCGACCACATCGATGGCCTGCGCGATCCCGCGCAGTATTTCCAGCGCCTGCGCCGGCTGGTCCGCGACGCGCATGGCGGCCGCAGCAGGCCCTTCTATGTGGTGATCGAGAAAATTCTCGGCGAACACGAAAAGCTGCCGTCATTCGCCGACGTTCACGGCACCACCGGCTATGAGTGGATGAACGTCATCACCCTTGTGCTGACCGACGGAAGCGGCCTGGAGCCGCTCGATGAGATCTGGCGGCAGGTCAGCAACCAGTCGCCAAAACTCGAACCGATCCTGCGGGATGCAAAACGCCGCGTGCTGGAAACGCTGTTGACCAGCGAGTTTACGGTGCTGACACGCCTCCTGGCGCGGATTGCCAGCGGACATTACTCCACCCGCGACTATTCCGCCGACAGCCTGCGGCAGGCGCTCGAGCTCTACGTGCTGCACTTCCCGGTGTACCGCACCTACCTGACATCCTCAGGGCTATCAGCGCATGATCGCGAGTTGATATCAGGGACGATCGAACGGGCGCGCGCCGATTGGTTTGCCGCCGACGACGGCATTTTTGATTTCCTGCGCGACACCCTGACGATGGACCTGATCAAGCCCGGGAGCGCGCACCACAGCGCGCCGCGCGTCAGACGTTTCGCATTGAAGGTGCAGCAGTTCACCGGCCCCATGATGGCGAAGTCGCTGGAGGACACGACGTTCTACCGCTACCACCGCCTGCTCGCCCTCAATGAGGTCGGCGGCGACCCGGCGGCAAGAGCGCTTTCCGCCGCCGAGTTTCATCGGATGATGCGGGCCCGCGCCGGCGAATGGCCGCATGGCATGACGGCGACCGCGACGCATGACACCAAGCGTGGCGAGGACGCGCGAGCGCGCATCATGGCGCTTTCGGAAATTCCGGGCGAATGGACCAGCGCCGTGGCCCGATGGAAGCTGCTCAACGCGCCGCAACTGCTCGTCGATGGCGATTTTCGCGCGCCGTCGGCAACATTCGAATACATGCTGTATCAGGCGCTGCTCGGGGCATGGCAGCCGGACGACGCTTCGTTTCCGCAGCGGATGCAGGAATATGCGCTGAAGGCTGCGCGCGAGGGCAAGCAGGAAACGAGCTGGCTCAATCCTCACGCAGCCTATGAGGAGGGCGTAAAAAGCTTCGTCGAAAAAATTCTCGATCCTTCACTCTCAGGCGAATTCCTGAACTCGCTGCAGACGCTGGCGCAGCGGCTATCGCTGCTGGGCGTACTGAACTCGCTCAGTCAGATCACGCTGAAGGCCATGATGCCGGGCGTGCCGGATTTCTATCAGGGCACGGAGCTCTGGGATTATTCACTGGTCGATCCCGACAACCGGCGGCCGGTCGACTTTGCCGAACGCGCAGGGCGGCTCGACGCGCTGGAGAAACCGGATTGGGACCGGCTGGTCGAGAAGTGGCCGAGCGGCCATCTGAAGTTGGCTTGGACACGGCACCTGCTCAAGCTTCGAACCGGGCTCGCCGATATATTCACCGGCGGAGAGTACGCGCCTTTGGAAGTGAGCGGGCCGCATCGCGACCATTTCATCGCGTTCGCCCGACGGCGCGGCCGCGAGGCCGCGATCACCGTGGTCACGCGGTGGTTTGCGCCGTTGACCGACGGCGGCCGACATTGGCCTGGTCCGGAGAACTACGATGCCGCGCTAAACGTCGAAGGCTATGCGGTCGAAGGCTTTGCCGATGCCGATGCCAAACAATTGCGCCTGTCCGACCTGCTGACGCATCTGCCGGTCGCCGTGCTGAAAGCAAGATTCACCGGCGCGGTAAAGCCGGCGCGCGAACGCGCGCACACCTAGCGACTCATGTTTTGACGCGTTTTCTTGACGCGAACCGGTATCCACTTCGCTCGAAAACGCTATGGCGACGTCAGCTTTTCTTGGTCAGCAACAGCTTGCCGCGGTTCTGGATTGCAGCCTGGGCCACCTCGGCAAAACGCTGCAACAGCCACGGCAGCACGACTTCCACTTGCACATGATCTTCCGCGACGTCGACATGGCCGGCCGCGGCCTGCCCGAGGGCGCGCACGCGGAAGATCATGCGGTTGTCTTCCCATCGCTCCTCATCGACGCTCAGCACCGGCACGCTGGAAGCGGCGCGCGAAAGCCCCGTCTTCAGGCGGCGCATGGCTTCCTCGCGTCCGAGGCTATGCGGGATCGAAACCACCAGCGGCTTGTTCATGGCAAAAATCTCTCTGTTATCCAACTGCATGTAATTACACGCGCTTCGAAAAGAAGGGCCGCGCGCAATATCGCGGCGCAAAACGGAACTTAGGTGACTCCCGGTTGTTGTTCCCTGTGATGGGCAGAACATGCAGAACGCCCCTCGGGCTGAGGAGAAATTTATGTCTATCGGCACAATCATTCTGATCATTCTTATTATCGCCCTGCTCGGCGGCTTCAGCGGCGTCGGCGGTGGACCGTTCTACGGCACGGGCTATTACGGCGGCGGCGGTCTTGGTCTTGTGATCGTGATCCTGCTGATCCTGCTGCTGCTCGGGAAGCTTTAGGGAGCGCGGCGGCGAACCGTAGGGTGGGCAAAGGCGCTCTTGCACCGTGCCCACCTGTTCTTTTGCTATCGAATGGTGGGCACGCTTCGCTTTGCCCACCCTACTTCTACAGCTTCCCAGCCAGCTTCTTCATCGCCGCCTTGATCGACGCTGCCGCATCGTCGTAGCCGTCCCATGCCCTGGTCTTCGCCAGCAGCGCCGGCACGGTGCGCACTGTACACTTCTTCGGATCGAGATCGCCGCGCACCTGCGGCCAGGTCAAGGGCATCGAGACGGTGGCGCCGTCGCGCGCACGCGGCGACAACACGGCAACCGCCGTCGACAGCCGGTCGTTGCGGAGGTAGTCGAGGAAGATCTTTCCCTTGCGCAGCTTCTTCGACATGTTGAGCAGATAGCGCTCGGGGTCATCGGTCGCCATCCACTGGCAAATGCCTTGCGCAAACGCCTTGGCCTCCTTCCAGGTAACCTTGTCCCTTGAGCCGTGGAGCAGCGGCGTCACGATATGCATGCCCTTGCCGCCGGTGGTCTTGCAGAAGCTTTCAAGGCCGACCGCCGTCAGCCGCTGCCGCATATCCTTGGCAGCCTCGATCACCTCCGAAAATTCAACGTTGGGTGCGGGATCGAGATCGAACACCAGCCGCCCCGGCGTGTCGTAATCATCGGGCGCGCAATTCCAGGGATGCAGCTCCAGCCCACCGATCTGCGCCACCGCCGCCAATCCCTCGACCTGATCGATCTGCAAATAGGGTTTGCGGTCGCCCGCGACCTTGGCAAGCTTCAGGAGATCGGAGCCGCCCTGCATGGCGTGACGCTGGAAGAATTTTTCGCCGTTGATGCCGTCGGGCGCGCGGAGAATCGAACACGGACGGCCCTTGAGGTGGGCGATCATCCACTCACCGACCGCCTCGAAATATTGCGCGAGGTCGAGCTTGGTGACGCCCTCGCCGTCGCCGCCATCGGGCCACAACGCCTTGTCGGGTTTTGAGATCGTAACACCCATCACCTCGGCCGATTTGGCCGATGATTTCGCGGACCGCGTTACGGGCTTTGCAATTTGGGTCATGGCAGGCCTCTCCGCGCGTATCTCCTTCGCCGGCTTGTCCTGACGCAGCCCCTTGAACGCGGCCTGCCTGATGTTGCCGCCATCGGTCCAGCCCGCGAACTCGACCTCGGCGACCAATTCAGGCCTCAGCCAGTGCACGTCGCGGGCCTTCTTCGGCGCATCCTTGCCGCCGAACGGGCTCTTGTCCGAGGCTGCTGCCTTCAACGCCGGCGTGATGCGCCGAACGACGTCCTGCCCGAAGCCGGTGCCGACGAGGCCGACGAACACCAGATGACCGCCGCGATAGACACCCGCCATCAGCGAGCGGAATTTGCCGTTGGTCGTCTTCCAGCCGCCCAGCACCACCTCCTGCCCGCCGCGGATCTTGGCCTTGGTCCAACTCTCGGTGCGTCCCGAGCGGTACGGCGCATCCAGCTTCTTGGAAACGATGCCTTCCAGTTCCAGTTTCTTTGCTGATTCCAGTACGGCAGCACCGCGGTCCTCGAAGTGATCGACGTAGCGGATCAGCTTTTCTTTTCCGCTCCGTCGCTCCAGTAGGCGCTTCAAGCGTTCCTTGCGTTCTCGCAGCGGCAGCGCGCGCAAATCCTCACCTTTGGCAAACAGGAGATCGAACGCAAAGAAAATGAGGTTACCGGTCTTGTTGTCGGCGATCGCTGCCTGCAGCGGCGAAAAGCTGGGCACGCCGTTGTGGTCCAGCGCGACGATTTCGCCGTCGATCAATGCATCGGGTAGCGCCTTGGCTGCTTTCGCGATGGCGCCGAACTTGTCGGTCCAGTCCAGGCCTTTCCGCGTCAACAGCGCCACATCGCCATCGTCGATCCGCAACTGCACGCGATAGCCGTCGAACTTGACTTCATGGCACCAGCCCTCCGCGTTCGGCGGCCGCTCGACGGAGGCGCAGAGCTGCGGCGCGACGAAATCCGGCATCGCGGAAACCTTCTTCGGCTTGGCGCTTTGCACCGGTGCGCGGGTCCTGGTCTCCGGCGTCGCCCGCAGGGCTGCTGTTTTCCTGCTGGGACGCGCGTCAGCCACTTCGCCCCGGTTCGAATGCCAGACCGCATCGGCCTTCGCCTTGCCCTTGGCCAGCATGAATGGCTTTGGTGCCTTGCCCTTGCCTTCGGCGATCTGCGCCATCGATCGCCCGGAGGCGACGGAGCGGTCCTCTTCCAGAATATCGTTGGCCTCGCCTTCTCGTGCGAATTCGTCGCGATGCTTGATCAGGAGCCAGTTGGTGCGCTTGCCGCCGTAGCGGTCGCCCTTCATCCGGACCAGCACCCAGCTGCCGTGCAGCTTGTCGCCGTGCAGGGTGAACTTCAGATCCCCCTTCTTGAATCCGCGCTCGGGATCATCGGATTCCCAGTAGCCGCGATCCCAAAGCTGAACGGTACCGCCGCCATATTCGCTTTCGGGAATGGTGCCTTCGAAGTCGCCGTAATCGAGCGGATGGTCCTCGACCTCGACCGCCAGCCGCTTGTCGTGCGGATCAAGCGACGGACCCTTGGTGACTGCCCAGGACTTGAAGACGCCGTCGAACTCCAGCCGGAGATCGTAATGCAGGCGGGTTGCGTCATGCTTCTGGATCACGAATCGCCATTGCTTCGCCGGCGCGACCTTGACGTCGCCGGAGGGCTCGGCGGTCTTGCCGAAATCGCGCTTCTTCCGGTACGTGCTGAGTTTCTTCAACGCCACGGGCAAACCTCGACCTTCAAGAGCGCCCCGCTGCAATACCGGAACGAAAACCCATACTAACCGTTGAAGTTCCCAAACCCAACCCGCGCCCGGAGATTGAAATGGCCCCCCGCGCCTACTGGAAAGGCTCGCTGAAACTCTCCCTGGTGTCGTGCCCGGTAGTGCTCTATCCGGCCTCGACTTCCGCCGAGAAGACCCGCTTCCATATGATCAACCGGGAGACCGGCAACCGGCTGAAGCAGCAGATGGTCGATGCCGAGACCGGCGATGTCGTCGAAGGCGACCAGAAGGGCCGCGGCTATGAGCTGAGCAAGGGCAAATATGTCGAGGTCGAAAAGGAAGAACTCGAAGCCGTCCAGATCGAGAGTAACCACACCATCGACATCGACAGCTTTGTGCCGAGGGATGAGATCGACAAGCGCTATCTCGATAACCCCTATTATATCGCCCCCGACGGCAAGGCCGCGGTCGACGCCTTCGCCGTGATCCGCGACGCCATGAAGGATGAGGAACGGGTCGCGCTGGCGCGCATCGTGCTGACCAACCGCGAGCACGTCATGACGATCGAGCCGCTCGGCAAGGGCCTGCTCGGCACCACGCTGCGCTATCCTTACGAGCTGCGCGACGAGGAGGACTATTTCGACGGCATCAAGACCCCGAAGATCACCAAGGACATGATCGAGCTCGCGGGCCACATCCTGCACACCAAGGCGGCGCATTTCGATCCCTCGAAGTTCAGGGATGAATACGAGGACGCGCTGAAGGCGCTGGTGCGGCGGAAAGCCTCCGGCAAGCCGATCAAGGTCACGGAGCGCGAGGAAAAGCCTGATAACGTCATCAACCTGATGGACGCACTCAAGGCGAGCCTGAAGGGCAAGTCGGCGGCGAAACGGCGCGCGCATGCCCCGGCGCAGCGGCGGACGCCGACACGCCGCACGCCGAGGAAGGCTCACCGCTCCGCGGCGAGGCACCGAAAGGCGGGGTAGTACCGTCATTGCGAGAAGCAAAGCGACGAAGCAATCCAGAGCCCCGCCGGGATTCTGGATTGCTTCGCTTCGCTCGCAATGACGGTGCTACCGCCGCTTCTTCGCCTTCCGCTTCTTCGCTGTTTTCTTCGCCGTCTTCCGCTTCTTGGCTGCTTTCTTCGGCACCTTCTTGCCCTTGGCCCTCGCCTCCGACAGTCCGATCGCGATCGCCTGTTTGCGGCTCTTGACCGTCCTGCCGGAGCGGCCGCTCTTCAGCGTGCCTACCTTGCGCTTCTTCATCGCGCGCCCGACATCGGTCGACGCCGTCTTCGAATATCTTGGTGCCATCGCTTTTCCTCCGGCTTTCCTCCGTTTGGCGAAAAAGTAATCACCAGTGGCATGCAAAGTTCCTCACACGTCATAGTCCGCTTGCATTGCCCGGCGACGGAAGGCATTTTGGCTGCCGGGGAACGACTGAAACGCCGGCAGCAAGAACGGCGCCGTCCCCGGACCGGGGAGGAATTGATGACATTGACGAAGTCGCACGTCGCAGGCCCAAAGACGCCTGCGGTACGGGAGATGACGTTCGGCGATCTCTTGCGCAAGGCGGCTGAGGCGGCGCCCGACCGCCTGGCCCTGATTGCGGGCGTCCCCGATCCAAAACTGCGGCGACAATGGACCTACGCGCAGCTTTATCGTGAGGCCGAGCGCACCGCCCGCGCGTTGCTGTCGCGCTTCAAACCGGGCGAGCGCATTGCCGTCTGGGCGCAGAACATCCCGGAATGGGTGATGCTCGAATTCGGCGCCGGCATGGCGGGCATGATCCTCGTCACCGTGAACCCGGCCTTTCGCGCGCGCGAGGTGGAGTATGTGCTGAAGCAGTCGCGCTCGGCCGGCATCTTCGTCGTCAACGGTTTTCGTGGCAACCCGATGCTGGAGACCGTTCAGGCAGTGGCGCCGAACTGCCCCGAACTGCGCGAGATCATCTGCTTCGATGATTGGGATGCGTTCATCGCGGCAGGCGACGACGAGAGCGTCATACTGCCGGCGGTGAGTCCCGACGATCCCGTCATGATCCAATACACCTCGGGCACCACGGGCTTTCCGAAGGGCGCCCTGCTCCACCATCGCGGACTTCTCAACAACGGCGCCGACACCGCCGACCGGATGGGCGTCGATCCCGGCGACGTCTTCGTCACCACAATGCCGCTGTTTCATACCGGCGGCTGCGTCTGCTGCGTGATCGGCGCGGTATCGAAAGCCTCAACGCAAGTGCTGATCGAGGCTTTCGAACCTGGGTTGGTGCTGGAAATGCTCGGGACCTATCGCGGCAATGCGATGCTCGGCGTTCCCACCATGCTGGTTGCGATGCTGGAGCACCCGACATTCCCGACAACCGATCTGTCATCCGTCAAGGCAATCTGCTCGGGCGGCTCCACGGTGCCGGCCGCGCTGGTGCGGCTATTGGAGGAAAAGCTCGGCGCGCCCTTCACGATTGTTTTCGGCCAGACCGAATGCTCCCCGGTCGCGGCGCAAACCCGCACCACCGACAGCGTCGAGGACAAGGCCAACACGATCGGCCTGCCGCTTCCCAATATGGAAAACAAGATCATCGACCCCAACACCGGCGAGACCGTTCCGGTGGGCACGATCGGCGAGTTCTGCACCCGCGGCTACCACGTGATGCTCGGCTACTTCGAAATGCCTGATGCGACCGCCGCCGCGATCGATGCCGACGGTTGGCTGCATAGCGGCGATCTCTGCGCGATGGACGCCCGCGGCTATTGCACGGTGGAAGGCCGCCTCAAGGACATGATCATCCGCGGCGGCGAGAACATCTATCCGCGCGAACTGGAGGAGCTTCTGTTCAAGCATCCCAAGGTCGGCGAAGTCGCCGTGATCGGCGTTCCCCACGAGAAGTGGGGTGAAGAGGTTGCCGCCTTCATCCGCCCGGCGCCCGGCGCAACAATCGAAAAGGAAGAACTGATCGACTACATGCGCGCCTTGCTCGCCCCGCACAAGACGCCGAAGCACTGGTTTGTCGTGGACGCGTTCCCGCTGACGGGATCAGGCAAGATCCAGAAGTTCAAGCTGCGCGAAGCCTGGAGCAAAGGTGAGATGGCGGCGATCTAGGTCGCCGCTAACCCTTGAATGTCGGCTGCCGTGGATGAATGCAGTCCTTGAAGTCCGCAAAGCCCTTCCACGCCGGCTCCGGCGCGTCCTGTCCGGCGGCGGGTACGTACATCGACGGTTCGATCGAACTCATCGTCGGAATATAGCGCGGACAATTCGGAAAGATCGCCCGCGCGGTGACACGAACGACAAGCTGCGCGCCGACGGTCTCCGCAAGCAGCGGATCGCGGTCACTCACGCGTGCGCTGCCGTTGACCCGCAGGCGCCGCGGCTTGTCGTGCATGGCGATAAACAGCAGGCCGACATCGGCATTGGCGACGATGTTGCCGAGACTCTTGAACATGCCGTTTCCGTCATAGTCGGGAAATGCGATCTCGGAAGGTCCGGTGATGCGCACAAAGCCCGGCGCCCCGCCCTTGAACGAGCAATCGGGCCGCCCCTCGGTGTCGGCCGTCGCCAGGAAGAAATACGGCAGGCCTTCGATGAACTGCTTGTCGTCAGCCGAAAATTCCTTGCGCATCAGCTTCTCTTCCAGCCGGTCCGAAATCCGGCGGCTGTCGAACTGATCCTGCAATTGCCGATTGCCTTCGTGATACATGACGCTTTCAGCCATGGCCATACTTCCTCCTCTGCTTCACCCGGCGGGCGTGGTCAGCCCGGGACAGATCCCTACGGGGAGCATATCACTTTATGGCAACACCGGATGCGGCAAGCCGACCCGCATGACAAGTCAAGTGCAGGGATCGCCGCCATCGGAGGCATGATCAATCCGGCGCGCGCAACCGGTAGCCGATGCCGGTCTCGGTCAGCACGAATTGCGGACGCTCCGGATCGGCCTCGATCTTCTGGCGGAGCTGGCGGACATAGACGCGCAGGTATTGCGCGTCCGTTAGTTCGTCCCAGAGCTCTTTGAGCAGGAAGCGATGGGTCAGCACCTTGCCGGCGTGCTGCACCAGCACGCGCAGCAGATCGTATTCCTTCGGCGAGAGTTTCACCTCGCGCTCGCCGGTCTTGACGATGCGGCGGACCAGATCGACGGAGAGATCGCCGGCGCGAAACACCGGCCGCTCGCCCTGCACCTGCAACTGGTGCCGCAAGGCCGCGCGCATCCGTGCCAGCAGTTCATCCATGCCGAACGGCTTTGTCAGGTAATCATCGGCGCCGAGGTCGAGCGCCTGCACCTTGCCGGCCTCGTCGCCACGGCTCGACAGCACCACGATCGGCACGCTCTCGTTGCGGCCGCGGATCATGCGCAGCAGGTCATGTCCCTGGATGTCGGGCAGGCCCAGATCGAGGATGATCAGCGCCGGCCCCTCGGCCAGCTTCTCCAGCGCGATCTTGCCGTTGGAGGCTTCGAGGATGTCGTAGCCCTGCGTGCTCAGCCCCATCCGCAACAGCTTGCGGATCGGCGGCTCGTCGTCGATGACCAGGACCTTGATCGCTGCGGCGTTCATGCGGCGGTATCCAGGGCGTTACTTGCGACCGGTATCGGCAGCCGAATGGTTATTACCGCGCCGCGGCGATCGGCGCGGTTGGCGGCCGAGATCGTGCCGTGCATAGCCTCGACAAAGCCACGGGAGATCGCCAGGCCAAGACCCGTTCCCGGACGGACATGGTCGCCCTTCTGCGCGCGATAGAACTTGTCGAACACGCTCTCCAGCTCTTCCGGCGGGATGCCGCTGCCCTCGTCGAGGATCTGCAGCAAGACCCTTCCCTGATCGCGCGCTCCCCGGATCGATATCGTCGTGCCGGGTGGTGCGTATTTGGCGGCATTGTCGAGCAGGTTGAACAGCACCTGTTCGAACAACACGGCATCGAGCTCCAGCATCGGCAGATTGGGGCCGAGCTCCAGCGACACCTTGTGATGCACGAGGATCTTGCCGGCACGGCGTAAGGCGCTGCCGACGATCTCGCCGATATCGTGCCGCGCGGTGTTGGGAACGACGGCGCCGGATTCGAGCTTGGTCATGTCGAGCAGGTTGGCGATGAAGCGGTTGAGCCGCTCGGATTCGTCGATCATGGTGGCGAGCAGTTCGTTTTTCTGGGCGTCGTTGAGGCCGGTGCCGAGATCGCGCAGGGTACTGGCGGCGCCGAGCACCGAGGCCAGCGGCGTCTTCAGGTCGTGCGAGATCGAGGTCAGGAGCGCGCCGCGCAGGCGGTCGGATTCCACCGTGCGCTTGACCCGGTCCATGTCCTCGACCAGCAACACCCGCTCGATCGCGAGCGCGCCCTGGTCGACCAGCGCATCCAGCAGGCGGCGCTGATCCGGCGTCAGCAAGGGACCCGTGCGATCGTCGTCGATGCCGATGACGCCGATCGCGCCGCGCCCGGTCCGCATCGGCAGGAACAGCCGCTTTGCCCCCGGCAGCGTGTCCGAGCCGCGCCCCGCCGGACGGTCGTTGCTCCACGCCCAGTTGGCGGCGGCGAGATCGGCCTGGTCGAGCTGGTCTTCCGGCGGATAGCCCGACTTCACGGTGAGCATGCCCTCCTCCGGCAAGAGCAACACCACCCGCACTTTCAGCATCAACGCGGTCTGATAGGCGGTTGCCCATAGCACGTCATCCAGCGTCGCAGTGCCGGCCAGCTTGCGGCTGAAGGCGTAGAGCAATTCGGTGGTACGCACCCGGCCGATCGCAGTATCGGCCTGCGAGCGCACCCTCGCCGCGACATTGGAAACCAACACCGCAACCAACATGAAGAGGAAAAAGGCCGCAATATTGGTCGGGTCGGCGATGGTGAAGGTATAGACCGGCGGCATGAAGAAGAAATTGTAGCATAGCGATGCCGCGACGCTTGCCAGCAGCGACGGCCACAGGCCGAACCGCGCGGCAACGCTGACCACGGCGGTGAGAAATACCAGATCGACGTTCTCGATGCCGAACAGCGGATGGATCAGTTCTGCAGCACCGAGACCGATCGCGACGACCAGCAGCGCCATCAGGTAAGGCCGCGGATTGAAAGCTTCCTGCCGCGCCGCAGTCTGCACCGCCGGCTTTGCCACCCCCTCTTCGTCGCCCGCTATGACGTGGACGCTGATATTGCCGGCGCGCCGCACCAGATCGTGCACGACAGAACCGCGCGTCAATTCGAACCACCACGAGCGCGTCGACTTGCCGATGATGATCTGCGTGACGTTGTTGGCATGCGCGAAATGAATGACGTCGTCGGCGATGCGGCGACCGACGCCGGGAATGGTCAGCGCCTCGCCGCCGAGCGCTTCCGCCAGCCGCATGGTGTCGGCCAGCCGGTCGCGCTGCTCGTCGGTCAGTTGCAGGCTGCGCCGCGTCTCGATGCCGATCGCGGTCCATTGCGCGTGCAGCCGGTCCGCCAGCCGCTTGGTGTAGCGCACCAGCCCTGCCGCGCGCGGGTCCTCGCTGACGCAGACCAGGATGCGCTCGCCGGCGGCCCACGGTCCGTCGATGGCGTTGGCCTGCATATGGGTGAGCAACTGTTCGTCGACCCGCTCGGCGGTACGCCGCAGCGCCAGTTCGCGCAGCGCGGTCAGGTTGCCCGGCGAGAAATAATGCTCCAGCGCGCGCTCGGCCTGCTTGGGGACATAGACCTTGCCCTCCTTCAGCCGCTGGATCAAATCGTCGGGCGTCAGGTCGATCAGCTCGATGGCATCGGCACGATCGAACACCTTGTCCGGCACGGTCTCCCGCACCCGCACATGCGTGATCTGCGCGACCACATCGTTGAGGCTTTCGATGTGCTGGATGTTGACCGCCGTATAGACGTCAATGCCGTGGGACAGCAATTCCTCGACGTCGAGATAGCGTTTGGGATGACGGCTGCCCGGGGCGTTGGTATGGGCGAGTTCGTCGACCAGCGCAATTTGCGGCCGCCGCGCAATCAGCGCGTCGAGGTCCATCTCCTCGAGCGTCTGCTCCTTGTAGGCGAGCCGCCTGCGCGGCAGCACTTCAAGGCCTTTGAGCAACGCTTCGGTTTCCGCCCGGCCATGGGTCTCGACCACGCCAACAACGACATCGGCGCCGGCCTTCTTCCTGGCATGGGCGCTCTGCAGCATTTCGTAGGTCTTGCCGACGCCGGGGGCGGCGCCGACGAAGATCTTGAGCCGGCCCGCGCGGCTGTCCTCGCGCCGGGCCGCCTCCAGGAGGGCTTCCGGCGAAGGACGCTGTTCAGGGTCGCGGCGGGTTTGGACCATGCGGCAATATAGCCCTCACGCCCGGGCCGGCCTAGCCGGTCTCATTTTGAGGCCTCGTCCAATGCCAGATTCAACGCCAACACGTTAACGTGGGGCTCGCCGAGCAATCCAGCCATGCGGCCCTGCGTATGCTCCACGACCAGTTCGCGAACGCGGGCTTCCGGCAGGTTACGGGCCTTTGCCACCCGGGGGACCTGGAACAGCGCGCCTTCCGGCGAGATATCAGGGTCGAGCCCGCTGCCGGACGTCGTGACGAGGTCGACCGGCACGGCGGCGGACGGGTTTTCGGCCTTCAACTTCTCGACGTCTTCCTTGATCCGGTCGGCCAGCGCCTTGCTGGTCGGGCCGAGGTTGGAGCCTCCGGAATTGGCGGCGTTGTAGGGGGCGGAGACCGTCTTGGTGGAATCGGCCGGGTCCGGGGCCGTGGTGGCGGACGGGCGACCGTGGAAATATTTATCGGTCTTGAACTCCTGCCCGATCAGCGCGGAGCCGACGACCTTGCCGTCCTTCTCGACCAGGCTGCCTTGCGCCTGCTTCGGAAAGATCGCACCGGCGATGGCGGTCATGGCGAGGGGATAGGCGACGCCCGTGATGGCGGTGAGCAGGAGCAGGATGAGGATAGCGGGACGGATTTCTCTGAGCATTGTGGTCCTCCGTAGGTGTATCGCGTCATTGCGAGGAACGAAGCGACGAAGCAATCCAGCTTTCTTGACGTGGTGAGATGGATGCTTCGCTGCGCTCGCAATGACGGTTGGGTTCAGGCCAGGTGCAAGGCAGCCACCACCAGGTCGATTACCTTGATGCCGATGAAGGGAACGATGATGCCGCCGAGGCCGTAGATCAGCAGGTTACGGCGCAGCAGTGCGCCGGCGCCGACGGCGCGGTACGCCACGCCTTTCAGCGCCAGCGGGATCAACGCGATGATAATGAGCGCATTGAAGATGATCGCCGACAGGATCGCGCTTTGCGGACTGGCGAGGTGCATGATGTTGAGCACTTCGAGCTGCGGGTAGAACGCCAGGAACATCGCCGGGATGATGGCGAAATACTTTGCGACGTCGTTGGCGATCGAGAACGTCGTCAGCGCGCCACGCGTCATCAAGAGTTGCTTGCCGATCTCGACCACCTCGATCAGCTTGGTGGGATTGGAATCGAGATCGACCATGTTGCCGGCTTCCCGCGCGGCTTGCGTGCCGGTGTTCATGGCGACGCCGACGTCGGCCTGAGCCAGCGCAGGCGCGTCGTTGGTGCCGTCGCCGCACATCGCAACCAGCTTGCCCTTGGCCTGCTCGTCGCGGATCAGCTTCAGCTTGTCTTCCGGTGTTGCCTGGGCGAGAAAGTCGTCGACTCCGGCTTCTGCGGCGATGGCAGCTGCCGTCATCGGGTTGTCGCCCGTGATCATCACGGTGCGGATGCCCATCCGGCGCAGTTCGGCAAAGCGTTCGCGAATGCCGCCCTTGACGATGTCCTTCAGGTGCACGACGCCGAGCAATTTACCGTCGCGCGCGACCGCCAGCGGCGTGCCGCCGGCTTTGGCGATCTCATCGGAAATCGCCCGGATCTCGCGCGCTGCCTCCGAGATGGCGCCCGACTGCAAAGCGCGCGCCGTATTTCCAGCAGCGACCACGCGCACCGCGCCGCCGCCATCGACGTAATTCAGGATCGCATCCACGGCGCCCTTGCGGACGGAGGATGTTCCGGCATCGATGCCGCTCATGCGCGTTTGCGCGGTGAAGGGAATGAAGGTGGCGTTGAGCTCCTTCATGTCGCGGCCACGGATGCCGTATTTCTCCTTTGCCAGCACGACAATCGAACGGCCTTCCGGCGTCTCGTCGGCAAGTGACGCGAGTTGTGCCGCGTCCGCCAGTTCCTGCTCGGTGACGCCGCGCACGGGGCGGAATTCCGTCGCCTGACGGTTGCCGAGCGTGATGGTGCCGGTCTTGTCCAGCAATAGCGTATCGACATCGCCCGCCGCCTCGACCGCGCGGCCGGACATCGCCAGCACGTTGAAACGCACCAGACGGTCCATGCCGGCAATGCCGATCGCCGACAGCAGCGCGCCAATGGTGGTCGGGATCAGCGTGACGAACAGCGCCACCAGCACGACCACCGAAATCGAGCCGCCGGCATAGGCCGCGTAGCTCGGGATCGTGACGGTGGCAAACACGAAGATGATGGTTAAGCCCGCAAGCAGAATATTGAGCGCGATCTCGTTCGGCGTCTTCTGCCGCTCGGCGCCCTCCACCAGCTTGATCATGCGGTCGATGAACGTCGAACCTTG
Organism: Bradyrhizobium algeriense; assembly: GCF_036924595.1. NCBI lineage: Bacteria > Pseudomonadati > Pseudomonadota > Alphaproteobacteria > Hyphomicrobiales > Nitrobacteraceae > Bradyrhizobium > Bradyrhizobium algeriense. The sequence continues at coordinate 5,570,282 of NZ_JAZHRV010000001.1, forward strand.
CGCCGCCGTGATGCGGACGCGGATCCAGTCGGACAGCACCTGCGTGCCGCCGGTCACCGCCGAGCGGTCGCCGCCGGATTCGCGGATCACGGGCGCGGATTCGCCGGTGATGGCCGCCTCGTTCACGGACGCCACGCCTTCGATCACCTCGCCGTCGGAAGGGATGTTGTCGCCCGCCTCGACCAGGACGATATCGCCGACCTTGAGGCTGGTGCCGGACACCAGCCGATAGGACTTGTCGGAGCCTTCCAGCAGCTTCGCCTTGCTCTCGGTGCGGGTCTTCTTCAGCGATTCCGCCTGCGCCTTGCCGCGGCCTTCGGCGACGGCTTCGGCGAAATTGGCGAACAGCACCGTGAACCACAGCCACAGGATGATCTGGAAGGTGAAGGCGAGGCCCTCGCCGCCCGTCACCAGATTGCGCAGGAAGATCACGGTGGTGAGGGCTGCGACGATCTCGACCACGAACATCACAGGATTCTTGATCATCAGCCGCGGATCGAGTTTTGCAAATGCCGCGCGGATCGCGGGCACGACGATTTTGGGATCGAGCATGGCCGACGCAGTCACTTTTTTCTGCAGTTTCATGGTTTCCATAGCCGTAGACTCCAAAGGCGCCGCTCAGAACAGGGTGTTGGCATTCATCGCGAGGTGCTCGACGATCGGCCCGAGCGCCAGCGCCGGGAAGAAGGTGAGACCGCCGATGATCAGGATTACGCCGACGACAAGGCCGACGAACAGGCCACCGGTGGTCGGCAGCGTACCGGCCGACGGCGGGATCGACTTCTTGGCGGCAAGCGAGCCCGCCAGCGCCATCGCCGGCACGATCATGAAAAAGCGGCCGACGAACATCGAACTGGCGAGCGTCAGGTTGTAGAAGAAGGTGTTGCCGGTCAGGCCGCCGAACGCCGAGCCGTTATTGCCGGTCGCGGACGTGAAGGCATACAGCACCTCGGTGAACCCGTGCGGCCCGGAATTGGCCATCGACGCCACCGCCGACGGCAGCACCACGGCGACCGCGGTCCAGCCGAGATACATCAGCGGCAGCACCAGAATGGCAAGCATCGCCATCTTGACTTCGCGCGCTTCGATCTTCTTGCCGACATATTCCGGCGTGCGGCCGACCATCAGGCCGGCGACGAAGATCGCCAGCACGACGAACAGCAGCATGCCGTAAAGCCCGGCACCGACGCCGCCGACGATGATCTCGCCGAGCTGCATGTTGATCAGCGGGATCATCCCGCCGAGCGCGGTGAAGCTGTCATGCATGGCGTTGACCGCGCCGCACGAGGCCGCCGTGGTGATGACCGCAAAGAGCGAGGAGGCAACGATGCCGAAGCGGACTTCCTTGCCCTCCATGTTGCCGCCGGAGAGGCCAAGCGCGGTGAGCGTCGAGGTGCCGTTGGCTTCGGCCCAATAGGTGACGGCAACGCCCGCAAGAAACAGCACGCCCATCACGGCGAGGATCGCCCAGCCCTGGCGCTGGTTGCCGACCATGCGGCCGAACACATTAGTCAGCGCCGCGCCGAGCGAGAAGATCGAGATCATCTGCACGAAGTTCGACAGCGCGGTGGGGTTTTCGAAGGGGTGCGCGGCGTTGGCGTTGAAGAAGCCGCCGCCATTGGTGCCGAGCATCTTGATCGCGACCTGCGAGGCGACTGGCCCGACCGCGATGGTCTGCTTGGCGCCTTCCAGCGTCGTGGCTTGGACATAAGCGCCGAGCGTCTGCGGCATGCCCTGCCAGACCAGGAACAGCGCGTAGACGATGCAGATCGGCAGCAGGACATAGAGGGTGCAGCGCGTCACATCGACCCAGAAATTGCCGATGGTGCGCATCGAGGAGCGGGAGAAGCCGCGGATCAGCGCCACTGCCAGCGCAATGCCGGTCGCCGCCGACAGGAAATTCTGGTGCGTCAGGCCGAGCATCTGCACCAGATACGACAGCGTGCTCTCGCCCCCGTAGTTCTGCCAGTTGGTATTGGTGATGAAGGAGATCGCCGTGTTGAAGGACAGGTCCGGGGCGACGGCAGATTGATCCGCCGGATTGAACGGCAACAGCGCCTGCAGCCGCATCAGCCCATAAATGATGACGAAGCCGCCGACATGAAACAGCAGCATGGCGACCGTATAAGTCAGCCAATGCTGTTCGCGTTTTTCGTCGACGCCGCCGATCCAGTACAGCCCGCGCTCGACCGGGCGCAGCGCCGGGGACAGAAAGGTGGACTCGCCGTTGAAGACGCGGGTCATGTACCAGCCGAGCGGTTTGACCAGCGCAACCACGATGGCGCAGTACAAAAGAATTTGGATCCAGCCGATGACAGTCATTTTCGGGATTCCTTCAGGATCTCTTTGCAGGCAGCAGCAGGTGAATGAGCGCGATCAGCAGCGCCGAGGTAACGGCAAATGCCAGAACGACCTCGACCCAGCGTGATCATGACGCGCTCAGAATCGTTCCGGCCGCAGTAGTGCGTAGGTCAGGTAAAATAGCAGGCCGAGCGAGACGAGGCCGGCAAGCGAGTAATCGAAGGTCATAGCGCTCTCCTCTCTACAACCGCTCGCAGGCATAGGCGTAACCAACGCTTGCCACGAAGAAGCCGAGGGCGAGCGCCAGCATGACAATGTCCAGCATGGGAAGCTCCTATGCGACGTGACCCGCGAGCCGAATGGACGGTTTCGCGTTTGCCTGGCTGAGGTGCCACCAGCCGCATAGGTTTTCGAGACGGGAGCAATGGCAACGTTATAGGAATCTCATAAAGGTTCCTCGGTCGTCCCTGCGAACGCAGGGCCCCATAGCCACCGCAGTCAATTTTGCGAAAGTTCTCAACGGCTCTGTGCCCTATCGAGAGAGCAACCCGGTATGGGTCCCTGCGTTCGCAGGGACGACCGGCCTCCTATGAAATCCCTATATCTCCGCGCCTTGCCTCCTCTCGTTTTCAAATGACGATCTCGCCACCTTGGAAGCGCGGTTGCACTGACAGCCGCGCCAAAACGAGATGACGCCATGTCACTTCTTTCAGATCTTGAAACTCGCACTGAGCTCAGCGACAAGCTTCGCAATACCTATGTCGTCACGGCCGATTTCCTGTCAGATCTCATCAAGAAGACCTGCCGCCGCTTTCCGTCCAGCAGTCAAAGCAGGAAGACAGTCCGCATCGAACGCCTGATCCAGTCGCAGGCATGGACCGACGCCACGCTCGCGCTGATCGATCTGGAGCTACCGCAATGGCGGATCCGCCGCCTCGCCTACGACGACGATGAATGGTATTGCGCACTGTCGCGGCAGCGCGAACTGCCGGACTGGCTCGATCAGTCGGTCGAAGCCCGCCACGCCGATCTGGCGCTGGCGATCTTGAGCGCGTTTGTCGAAGCGCAACGCATCAGTTCAACGTCGCGCCGGACCAGTGTTCCGGCCGTGCCGCAGCACGAAAATCCCATTTTTGAACCGGTTTGCAGCGACAATTTCGCGTGAGCTGGCGGATTCATGCGCCCCGCCCGCTCCGCAACCTTGCGGTCGAGGTGAAGGACTACAAACGTGAAACTTGTCGAACCTCCCTCGTGCAGCACTGCACCAGTCATCGTATTCATTGGCCGAAACCGGCGCGGCCAATGGGTCGCCCTACAGCAAAATGGGCTTTACGGTGGCCTGTTCGTCAATCGAACCCAGGCCGTCAAGTACGCGCTGTTCGAGAACGGGCATCATCCCGAGGCCATCATCGAATTGTCGCGCGAGATTGAGCTCGAGCGGCCCTATCCCGATCGACTGGCTGGCTGGACATTCCATTTGACGCCGCTTGCTCGGGTGCTAGCTTCATTGAAAGAAAAGAGGGCCATAACACAGCGATCGATGGAGGAAGCCATGAACCTAGCATCGTCTCCCTCCCCCGTGACAGAAGCGGTACCTTCAGAAAGCGGCGTGGTCGCGGCCGGCGTCTATGTGGAAGGCCGGCGTGTCGCCAACATCGCCATCGATGAAGCCTCGAGCTGGCGCAGCAAGCCCGACCACGTGGTCTGGATCGGACTCCATGAACCCGATATCGCCGTACTGCGCCGAGTGCAGCGGCAGTTCGAGCTGCATGACCTTGCGATCGAGGATGCCGACCACGCGCATCAGCGACCGAAGATCGAGCAATATGGCGACGCGCTGTTCATCGTGGCGCGCACCGCGCAGCTCGACGGCGACAGCATCGCATTCGGCGAGACGCATCTGTTCGTCGGCGAAGGATATATCGTGTCGGTCCGGCACGGTGCCTCGACGTCCTACAAGCCGGTGCGCGAACGATGCGAAAGCTGCCCTCGGGCGCTGGCCCGGGGTGAGGACTACATTCTCTACGCCATCCTCGATTTCATCGTCGACAACTACTCCCCCGTGCTCGAAACCATTCAAGAGGAAGTCGAGGCGATGGAGGCGCAAGTGCTCGCAAGCGCCATGACGCAGGCGCAGATCGAGCGCCTCTATTTGCTCCGGCGCGACCTGCTGCGGCTGCGCAATGCGGTTGGGCCCCTGGTGGAAGTCTGCCGCCGGCTCGAGCACGACAATCTGCCGATGGTGCGATCCACGATGCAGCCGTTGTTTCGCGACGTCACGGACCACGTCCGGACGGTGCAGGAGCAGATCGATTCGCTTCGCGAGGTGCTGGCGTTTGCCTTTGAGGCAAGCCTTCTGGTCGGCCAGGCACAGGAGACCGCGGTGTCCAAGAAACTGGCGTCATGGCTCGCCATCATCGCAGTCCCGACGGCGATCGCCGGCATCTACGGCATGAACTTCAAGCATATGCCGGAGCTGGAGTGGCAGTATGGCTATTTTGGAGTAATCAGCACGATCCTGCTCGTATGCACAGGCTTGTTCTGGCGGTTCCGGCGCGTCGGCTGGCTGTAAGCTTGTAAGCTGACCCACCAGAGGCCGCATTTTCTTGTTGCAAACCGGTACCCACCCTGCCCGAGACGATATAGAGTATCGGCGAGCCAACGATCCGGCAGACGGGTGAATATCATGACTGCCATATCGGCGAGCCGAACGATCATCCCCATCCTGGCGTTTGTCGCCTGTGGCGTGGTGCTCGCCTTCGCCATTCAACACGTCCGCGCCCCCCCGGCTGACAGCCTGGCGGCAACGACAGCGCCGATGATCTCAAAGCCTGCATCGGACGCGCGAGAGCAAAGTCCCGCCCCGCTCGCAACGGCGAAAGCGGAAGCCAACGCCATCGTGGACGCGCTGGCCGGATCACCGCCAGAGAACAGCGACGGCGTGCCGACGTTCGACATTGCCCGCATCGAGCCGACAGGCGAGGCCGTCATCGCCGGCCGGGCGGCGCCAGGCGCAGCGGTGGAGCTGCTGCGTAACGGCGAGGTGCACGATCGCGCGGTCGCGGATCAATCCGGACAATTCGTCATCGTCCCGCCCCGGCTTCCGTCAGGCACCTATGACCTGACGCTGCGCTCCAGGCAGCCGGACGGCAAGCAGACCACGTCCAAACAGAATGTGACGGTGGCGCTTGAGCCGAAAGCGACTGACCGGCCGGTCGTGGCGCTGATCACGCCGAACAAACCCACGGTCATGTTGTCGCAACCAGCGGCGCCAAAACCGGCGGCCGGCGCAGTGGTTGTGGAAACGGTCGAGATCGAGCCGGGCGGCAAGTTCCATGTCAGCGGCCAGGCGCGTCCCGGCGTAGCGCTGAGGCTTTACCTCAACGATAGTTTTATTACGTCGGTAACGGCCGGCACGGATGGACGTTTTGCAGTCACCATCAATGAGGGGGTCGCAGCGGGCAGCTACCGTGTCAGGCTGGACGAGGCGTCGAGCTCCGGCACGGTGCGTGCACGCGCCGAGGTGCCGTTCAGCGTTCCCGACACAACCGCGTCCGTGACGGCGCAGGCCAAGCGCGCGGACATAGCAGCTCCGCGGCTGGCCGCCGCAGGGACTACCGTTTTGCCGGACAGCGGCTCGCCGCCGTCCACCGTGGTGGTGCCGAAGATTGCAACCACTACCGTCTCACGCGGAGATAGCCTCTGGCGTCTCAGCCAGGTCTCGTACGGCGCGGGCACGCGCTATGCCGTCATTTACAAGGCGAACCGGGAACAGATCCGCAATCCCAACCTGATTTATCCCGGGCAGGTGTTTGTCGTTCCGGCGAAGTGAAGCGCCACCATCTTCGCGATGACGCGGTCTTAATCGCTGTTATCGATTGCCTCTCGCCTATTCCGCCGCCGACTGCAATTCCACCTTTTCGGCGCGCACGGCGCAGAACTTGAATTCGGGGATCTTGCCGAACGGATCGAGCGCCGGGTTGGTCAACAGGTTGGCCGCCGCCTCCGCGTAGCAGAACGGCATGAACACCATGTTCTCCGGCACGTCGCGGTCGGAGCGCACCTTGACCTCGACGGCGCCGCGGCGGGTCTCCAGCTTAATGAAATCGCCGGGCCAGACGCTTAAGCGCCGCATGTCCTTTGGCGACATGAACGCCACCGCCTCCGGCTCGATCTGGTCGAGCACGCTGGCGCGGCGGGTCATCGAACCGGTATGCCAGTGTTCGAGCACGCGCCCCGTGGACAGCACCATCGGATATTCGGTGTCGGGCACCTCGTCGGGTGCGACCACCTTCGCCGGAACGATCTTGCCGCGGCCGCTTTCGGTCGGGAAGCCCGTGGTGAAGATGATCTCGTTGCCGGGCTTATTGGGATCGTCGACAGGATAGGTCACCGCGCCCTCGCGCACCAGCCTGTCCCAGGTGATGTTCTTCAATGACGGCATCACTTCCGTCATCTCGGTGAAGACATCGGCCGGACCGTCATAGTTCCACGGCAGGCCCATCCGCTTGCCGATTTCCTGGATAATCCAGAGATCCTGCCGCGCATCGCCGGGCGGCCGGATCACCTCGCGCGCGAGCTGCACGCGGCGGTCGGTGTTGGTGAAGGTGCCGGACTTCTCGGCAAATGCGGATGCCGGCAGGATCACGTCGGCATGGAACGCGGTTTCGGTGACGAAGAGATCCTGCACGACCAGATGGTCGAGCATCGCCAATGCTCCGCGCGCGTGCTGCAGATCGGGATCCGACATCGCGGGGTTTTCGCCCTCGATATACATGCCAGTGATTTCGCCGGCGTGGATCGCGTTCATGATCTCGACCACCGTCAAGCCGCGCACGGGATCGAGGTCCTGATGCCAGAGCTTCTCAAAGGGCTCGCGCAGATCAGTGCGGCCGACCGGCTGGTAGTCCGGCAGGAACATCGGGATCAGGCCGGCGTCGGACGCGCCCTGCACGTTGTTCTGGCCGCGCAGCGGATGCAGCCCGGTGCCGGGACGACCGACCTGACCTGTGGTCAGCGCCAGCGCGATCAGGCAGCGCGCATTATCAGTGCCGTGGATGTGCTGGCTGATGCCCATGCCCCAGAAGATGATCGAGGACTGCGAGCGGGCATAGACCCGCGCCACTTCCTTCAGCGTCTCGGCCGGAATGCCGCAGATCGCTTCCATCTTCTCCGGCGGGAAGTCCTTGATGCGCTCGGCGAGTTCGTCAAAACCTTCGGTGTAGCCCGCGATGTACTGCTGGTCGGTCAGCCCTTCGGTGATAATGGTGTGGAGCATCGCGTTCAGCATCGCGACGTCGCTGCCGGGCTTGAAGGCGAGATGTTTCCAGGCGTGGCGCGACAGCGACTGCCGCCGCGGATCCATCACGATCAGCTTGGCGCCGCGCTTGGCAGCGTTCTTGATGTAGGTCGCCGCAACCGGGTGGTTCACGGTTGGATTGGCGCCGATCACGATGATGACTTCGGCGTCCATCGCAGCCGAAAACGGCGCCGACACCGCGCCCGAGTTCAGCCCTTCCATCAGCGCCGCCACCGATGAAGCGTGGCACAGCCGCGTGCAGTGGTCGACGTTGTTGGAGCCGAAGCCGGTGCGCACCAGTTTTTGGAACAGGTACGCTTCCTCGTTCGAGCCTTTGGCCGAACCGAAGCCGGCCAGCGCCTTGACGCCCTTCTCATCGCGGATTTTCACGAGCCCCTTGGCCGCGATATCAAGCGCCTCTTCCCACGAGGCTTCGCGGAAATGCGTGAACGGATTGGCCGGATCGACCTGGTCGTTGGCATCCTTCTTCGCATTCGGCAGCCGCACCAGCGGTTTTGTCAGGCGATGCGGGTGATGGATGTAGTCGAAGCCGAAGCGGCCCTTGACGCAGAGGCGGTTGTGGTTGGCCGGGCCGTCGCGGCCTTCGGCATAGATGACCTTCTCGTCCTTGACCTGATAGGTGACCTGACAGCCGACGCCGCAGAACGGGCATAGCGAATCCACCTTCTTGTCCGCGTAGGTCACGCGGGTCTGGTTCTCGTCCAGCATCACCGAGGGCATCAAGGCGCCGGTGGGGCACGCCTGCACGCATTCGCCGCAGGCAACGCAGGTCGATTCACCCATCGGATCGTCGAAGTCGAACACGATCTTGGCTTCGTGACTGCGATAGGCCATGCCGATAACGTCGTTGACCTGAACCTCGCGGCAGGCACGCACGCAGAGGCCGCACTGGATGCAGGCATCGAGATTGACGCTCATCGCAGGGTGGCTGGTATCGCCCGCCCAGCGCTCGGCGGCCGGAAAACGGCTCTCGGTGACCTCGACCTTTTCGGCCCAGTGCCAGAATTTCGAATCGGGATCGTGCGAGGTTTCGCGCGCCGGCTGGTCAGCGACCAGCAATTCCATCACCATCTTCTGCGCCGCGACCGCGCGCGCGCTTTCGGTCTTCACCTTCATGCCGACGCTCGGCGTGCGCTTGCAGGACGCGGCCAGCACGCGCTCGCCCTCGATCTCCACCATGCAGGCGCGGCAATTGCCGTCAGGCCGGTAGTCCGGCTCCGGCGAATAGCAGAGATGCGGGATTTCCTTCTGGTGGCGTTTTGCCACTTGCCAGATGGTTTCGCCCGCGTTGGCCTCGACCTGTCGGCCGTCGAGTTCGAACTTGATCCTGGTCATTCCGCGGCCTCTTTCGGCACGAATTCTTCCGGAAAATATTTAATCACTGACGTCAGTGGATTCGAGGCGGCTTGGCCGAGCCCGCAGATCGACGCATCGCGCATCGCCTGGCTCAACTGGTCGAGCAACTCGCGGTTCCAGACCGGGCGCTCCATCAAAATCGCCGCCTTCTGGGTGCCGACCCGGCACGGCGTGCACTGGCCACAGCTCTCGTCCTCGAAGAATTTCATCAGGTTCAAGGCCGCGCCCTTCACGCTGTCCTGCTCGGACAGGATGACGATTGCGGCGGAGCCGATGAAGCAGCCGTATTTTTCCAGCGTGCCGAAATCGAGCGGGATGTTGTCCATCGACGCCGGCAGGATGCCGCCCGATGCGCCGCCCGGAAGGTAGGCGTGGAAGGTGTGGCCGTCAGCCATGCCGCCGCAGAACTCGTCGATCAACTCGCGCACGGTGACGCCAGCCGGCGCCAGCTTCATGCCCGGATTTTTCACGCGGCCCGAGACCGAATAGCTGCGCAGGCCATGACGGTCGTTGCGGCCGTGGCTCTTCCACCAGTCGGCGCCCTTCTCGACGATGTCGCGCACCCACCACAGCGTCTCGATGTTGTTGATCAGCGTCGGCAGGCCGAACAGCCCGACCTGGAACGGATAAGGCGGCTTGTGCCGTGGCAGGCCGCGCTTGCCCTCGATGGACTCCAGCAGCGAGGATTCCTCGCCGCAGATATAGGCCCCTGCCCCGCGGCGCATATGCAGGACGGGACCGCCCGGCGGCAGCTTTGCGATTTCGCGTTCGAGAATTTCGCGCGAGGCCGGATATTCGTCGCGGAGGTAGATGTAGACGTCGGTGGCCTCGACCACGTGCGCGCCGATCAGCATGCCCTCGATGAAGCGATGCGGATCGGTTTCGAGATAGAAGCGATCCTTGAAGGTGCCGGGCTCGCCCTCGTCGCCATTGATCGCCATCAGCCGCGGACCGGGTTCGCCGAGCACCGCGCGCCACTTTCGTCCGGTCGGGAAGCCCGCGCCGCCGAGCCCGCGCAGCGAGGCGTCGTCGAGCGACTTCAGCAAATCTTCTTTTGTCATCGCGCCGGAGCGCAGGCTACTCAGCAGCTTGTAGCCGCCGCCAGCGACATAGGCGTCGTAGTCGACATATTTCGGCAGATGCGCATGCGTCTCGCCGCCCTTCACCGCGGCGAGCACGTTCGTGACCGTCGCATGATCGACGAAGTGATGGCCGACCTCGGCGGCAGGCGCGGTGTCGCAGCGGCCGACGCAGGGCGCGCGCACCACGCGAACTCCGGGGCCGGCACTGTCCTGCAACTCATGCAGCAGCTTTTCCGCGCCCATCATGGCGCAGGTAAGCGAATCGCAGACGCGGATGGTCAGAGGCGCGATGTCAGGCTCGCCTTCCTTCACCACGTCGAAATGGGCGTAGAAGGTCGCGGTCTCGAACACTTCCGCAAACGACAGCTTCATCTCGTCAGCCAGCGCCGCGAGATGCGCCGCCGAGATCTGGTGATATTTGTCCTGGATCAGGTGCAGGTGCTCGATCAGAAGATCACGCCGCCGCGGCCGGTCGCCGAGTAGAAGCTCGATCTCGTGGGCGGCGGTGGGATCGACCTGGCGGCCCTTGGGGGTCGCCTTGGCCCGCTTCCGTCCCGCGCCCGGATGTTCGAACGAGCGGACTTTCTGTAAGTCCTGTACGTCGTGATCCATTGAAAAATCTCATCCCTGCTTATCGTCTAGCGCAAGCTTAGTTCGTGGCATGCCAGATGCCAAGCGAATTGTGGCGTCTTGATAAGCGTTTAAGTTGCTACCGGTGGCGCGGTTTGGCGTTCGAGCCCTCAGCGTTCCTCGCCGGTGCCACCTTGGCTGCTGGAAAGATGAGTACTCGAAATGACCGCAAGATCAATAAAGCCATCGCATGCTGCGATTGCGAACACCTATCGATCGGCCGGTCGGAACCGAGGTCGGAAGACGCCGCGGGAAACCATGATAGCGGTCCCGCGACGTCTCCGTCGTCAGAATATCTTGACGGCGCTTTCCAGCGTCTTCCACACGCCCCAGGCGAGCGGGATGCCGACAAACGCCCAGAACAGCGCGGTCTTGGCGTCGAGCCCGCCGAACCCGATGCCGTAGGAGCCCGACGGTCCCGACTGGCCTGCGCTGGCCGTCGCCGCCTGCAATTTGGCGACCTCGGCATCGCTCATGTGCCATTTTTTATCGACCGGCTTGATCAGGTAGTTGCAGATCAGGCCCGCGATCAGCATGGCACACAGGATGTACATCGTCGTGTTGTAGAGCTGGTCACGCGGCACGCCGGCGGCAAGCTGGAACTCGCGGATGTAGTTCACAACCACGGGACCGATGATGCCGGCGGTCGACCACGCCGTCAGCAGCCGGCCGTGGATGGCGCCGACGAACTGGGTGCCGAACATGTCAGCGAGATAGGCCGGCACCGTGGCGAAGCCGCCGCCATACATCGACAGGATGATGCCGAAGCCGAGCACGAACAGAAGCTTCGAGCCCATTGCGGCGAAGGTCGGCGCCAGCGCGTAGAGCACGATGCCCAGGATGAAGAACGTGTAATAAGTGTTCTTGCGGCCCATCTTGTCCGACAGCGACGCCCAAAAGAAGCGGCCGCCGATGTTGAACAGCGAGAGCAGGCCGGCGAAACCGGCCGCGATGCCGGCAATCGTCGCCTTCTGCGCCGCGTCGAGCTGGTTGAAGCCAACGTCGGGCAATCCGATCAGCTTGCCGGCGAAGATTTCCTGCAACATCGGCGAAGCCATGCCGATCACGCCGATACCGGCCGACACGTTCAGGCAGAGCACCCACCAGATCAGCCAGAACTGCGGCGTCTTATGCGCGTCCTTCAGATGAACATGATTCTGCGAGATCATCGCATTGGCTTTGGTCGGCGGAGTCCAGCCCTCGGGCCGCCAGCCCGCCGGCGGAATCCGGTAGCGGAAGGCGCCGATCATCATGAACACGAAATAGATGGCGCCCATCGCGATGAAGGTTTCCCAGGCGCCGACCGAGGTCGGCGACTTGAAATAGTTCATCAGCAGGTTCGCCAGCGGCGCACCGATCATGGCGCCGCCGCCAAAGCCCATGATGGCCATGCCGGTCGCCATGCCGCGCCGGTCCGGAAACCATTTCACCAGCGTCGACACCGGCGAGATGTAACCGAGGCCGAGCCCGATGCCGCCGATGACGCCGGAGCCGAGCCACAGCAGCCACAGTTGATGGGTGATGATGCCGATCGCGCCGAGCACGAGACCGCCGCACCAGCACAGCGCCGACACGAAGCCTGCCTTGCGCGGTCCGACGCGCTCCAGCCAGCCGCCCCAGATCGCGGCGGAAACGCCGAGCAGCACGAAAAACAGCGTGTACATCCAGCCCATGCTGGCGACCTTCCAGTCACAGGTGGTGGTGAAGAGTTCCTGCACCAGCGTCATGTCGGGGCATGCCTTCGGCGCGGTCACGCCGATCGCGCGCGACAGCGGCAGCCAGAACACGCTGAAGCCATAGGCCATGCCGATGCACAGATGAATGCAAAGCGCCGCCGGCGGCACCAGCCAGCGATTGAAGCCGGCTGTCGCAATCGTCCGCTCTTTGTCAAGGAATCCCGTTCCGGCACCGGGTATACTCCCGGCGCTGCTGATTGTTGTCATCGCTATTTTCCCCTGCAGCCCATGTTGAATTGGGCGTTTTTTGACGTCTTCGATCCCGTCGTCTTCAGCCACGCAGTGGAACAGCCCCATCCTGCTGTCCCACGCAATTCCGGAACGCGCGGGGACCGCCACGCGCATTCGAGAATCCACCCTGATGTTTTGATTGTGCTCGCAGCCATGCCGGCCAATTGAGGTGAGATTTTGCCGGCATGAGATGCGCGGCCGACAGCTCAACCCGACTGCACACCGCTAGTCATCGCTCCTCCCCTTTCAACTTGTTGAAGAGGAGTGAGCAATCCGTGTGCCAAATCGCACGATGCAAGAAATCAATGACTTGTGAGTGACCGCGCGGCGACTCAAGACAAAATGTCCGGACTCTCCGGACAAAATGTCCAATCCGTCGGGGATCAGTCGGCTTCCGGAAGCCACACGCGGAATATGCTTCCGCGGCCGACTTCACTTTCCACCGTGATCTGGCCGCGCTGGCGCTTGATCAATGTCTGACTTATGGAAAGACCAAGGCCCGTACCCTCGCGGCGCTTCGTCGTGAAGAAGGGATCGAACACCTTCTCCACCATATCCGCTGGCATGCCAACACCGGTGTCGGCCACTTCGATGACGATGCCCGGATTGCCGTCCCGCTCGGCGTCGAATGACCGCAGCGCAAGCATCCCGCCGTCCGGCATGGCATGGATCGCGTTGACGATCAGGTTGATCACGACCTGCTGCAGTTCGGTGCGGTTCATCAGGACCAGGCGGCTGGCCCGATCCTCTCTCACCACGTCGATTTCCGTCTTGTTCAGGAGATGCTGCACCAGCGGCAGGCAATCCGCCACGACGCTTCCGGGCGCATGACGCTCGACATAGCCGGCATACTCTTCCGGCCGGGCAAACTGCAAGAGCTTGGTGATGATCTGGCTGATGCGATGGATCTGCTCGTCGAGCAGGCGGAATTCGACCTTGGCCTTTTCGACGTCAGGGCCGATCACGCTGCGGATGACGTCGAGATTGCCCTGCATCACCGCGATCGGGTTGTTGATCTCATGGGCCGACGCCGGCGGTGATTTCGCCGATCGCGGCGAGCTTTTCGGACATGATGAGCTGCTTGGTGGTCGCCTCCAGCTTCAGATTGGCGTGCTCGAGATCCCGCGTTCGCTCGCGTACCCGCGTGTTCAACTCCTCGTTCCACTCCCGCAACTGACGGTCGCGCTCCTGGATCTGGTCGAGCAGGGTATCGAGGTGAAACGCCACGCGACCGATCTCGTCGCCCGACGCCGGCAGTTTGGTGCGGGCGGACAAATTGCCGCTCTCCACTTCGCCGATCGTCGTCGTAACGCGCTCGAGCGGCATGAATATCGACTGCGCCCAGCGCAGGAAGATCGGCACGGTTGCCGCCGTGATCACGATGAATGCGAGCGCGATGATCAGCAGCGTCTCAAACTTCGCGTCACTGAACGGCTTTTGCAGGAAGCCGACATAGAGCATGCCGACACGCTTGCCGTAGCTGTCGACCAGCGGCTCATAGGCCGAAATGTACCAGTCGTTGACCACGAACGCGCTATCGAGCCAGGTGCGTCCCTCGTCCATGACAGCAGAACGCACGGCCGCTGATACGCGCGTGCCGAGCGCGCGGCGCCCTTCAAACAGCCGGACGTTGGTGGAGATCCGCACGTCGTCGAGGAACAGCGTCGCCGTTCCCTGGCTGCCCTCAGGGAGGCTGGCCGCCCGATAGACGAGGTCGTTGATCGTATCGATGAATTCCAGGTTTTGATTGAGCAGAATGCCGCCGACCAACGCAGCCGGCGCTCCCCCCGGAGTCGTTGCCCGGCTCGCCGCATGCACGACCATGCCGTGCGTTTCCGTGCTGCGGTCGGTCGGCACGGCGTTCGGCGTCGGCACCAGGTCGAGACGCGCGCGTTCGGCCAGAACAGGCGAAATCGCCGCAAGCTCATCATTGGTGAAGATGTCGATGCCGGCTGACGAGGCTTCCCCCGACAACGCCGAAGTGATGATCGGCCAGTCGCCCTTTGGCCGTCCAGGAAACGCGGGTGACGAGACGAGGATCTTTCCGCTGGAGTCTACCAGGTAGAGAAAGTCGAGACCTATCTCCTTGCGGGAGCTTTCGAGCAGGTCGCCCACGGCGGACAGCGGAGCATGCTCTTCCACATCGCGGAAGCGGGCCGAGAGGCCGAGCGCGCGGATCTGAACGCCGGTTTTTTCGAGAATGCGGGCCAGATATTGGTGGGCGATGGTGAGATCGCCATTCACCTTCGAGATCAGCGTCGCATCGAATCTCGCGTTCCAGCGATAGACGGCAACTCCGAGCAGCAGCGGCAGGATGACCAGCATGGGCAACAATGCAATGGCGAGCAGCCGGAAGCGGACGGATCGCCCGCGCACCGGTCCGTCCGTGCGGCCTGCCCGGTCAGCCATTCCATAACGCAAGCTTGCGATCGATGGTCTTGCGCGAGACCCCGAGCCGCCGCGCCGCTTCCTCACGGTTGCCGCCGGTCTCCTTCAGCACTGAAAGAATGTGGCGACGCTCCATGTCCGCCAGACTGTCGGCGGTGGCGACCTGCCCGTCGTTCCGCGGTCCGGCGAAATCGTCCGGGAACGCGCCGAGGATCAGCGTGCGTTCGATCAGATTGCGCAGCTCCCGCACATTGCCCGGCCAGTCGTAACTCGCCAATGCGGCACGAACCGCGCTGTCGATCGTAACCGGCGGCATGCCGAGCTGTGTCGAGAGCTTGCTCATGAAGATGGTGGCGAGCTCCTGCACGTCGTCGCCGCGGTCCTTCAACAGCGGCAGGTGAATCTGCATGACGTTCAGGCGGTAGTAGAGGTCGGCTCGAAAGCGCCCCTTTTCCACTTCCTTCGGCAGGTCGGCATTGGTCGCAAAGATGAAGCGGAGATCGACCGGCACTTCACGCTCGGAGCCGACGGGACGGACGCGGCGGTCCTCCAGAACGCGGAGCAGCTTGCTCTGCATCGGCAGCGGCAGTTCGCCGATTTCATCCAGAAATAATGTGCCGCCATGCGCATAAAGGAACAGGCCCTCGCGCCCGCTGTCTGCGCCGGTGAAGGCTCCCTTGATGTGGCCGAACAGTTCGGCCTCGATCATGTCGGGCGGAATGGCTGCGCAGTTGACCGGCACGAAAGGCTTGTCGGCGCGGTCGGACAGCGAATGAATCGAGCGCGCCGCGACTTCCTTGCCGGTGCCGGATTCGCCGGTCAGCAGGATCGACGTCGGCAGGCGGGCGACGCGGGCAATGGTTTCCCGCACGCTGCGGGTCGCCGGCGACGCCCCGATCAGATTGTCGCGCAGGAAGGTGCGATCGGAGGAAGCGCGCAGCGCATAGCGCAGCACATAATTCTCACGCTGCAGCCGGACCCGGTCGAGACAACGCGCCACCGCGTTCAGGATCTGGTTCGAGCGGAACGGTTTCAGCACGAAATCGACCGCGCCGGCGCGCAGCGCCTGAATCGCGGTGTCGAGATCGGCATAGGCCGTGATCAGGATCGCATCGGCAAAGAAGCCGACGGCCCGCTGCTCGGCGAGCCAGTCGACGCCATTCTTGCCCGGCATGATGTTGTCGAGGATGACGACGTCGAACCGGCTCTTGTCGAGCATGCGCGAGGCTTCGTCCGTGTCGGCCGCCTCCGCCACATGCTTGCAGCGCGGCCCCAGCGTGCGCACGAGAAAATTGCGCATCCCGGGCTCATCATCGACGATCAGGATCGAGGCCTGCGCCAGCGCGCTGAACTCAGGCCCACCGGCCGATCTGCCGAGTTTCCCCGCCTGCTCATTGACCATGGCAAGAGATGCCGCTGCGCTCGCCTTCGATGTCGGGAGGTTCATGCCGGGATTTGTAGGGCCGAATGTCGCACCCGGCAACCGCTCGGTCGTCTAATTGACGAGCGAGGATCTTGTCCCCGCCCGGTCCGCTCAAGCATTTGTCTTTTCCGCGGAACCCATTGCTTTTTCTATCAAAAAAACAATCCGGCCCTGGCTGCGCTCGGTAATCTCGACCTTGTCGCCGGTCTCGCGAATGAGGTTCGGGATATCGATCACCGACAGCGGATCGGTACAGAGCACTTCCAGCCTGTCGCCGGGCGGCAACGTCTTCAGCGCCTTGCGCGTCTTCAATGCCGGCAAGGGACATTTCAGCCCGGCAAGATCGAGTTTTGTCGTCGTCATGCTCCGACCATGGCGAAGGGGCCCTGCATCGTCAACGGACATCAGTTGATCAGGCTTGCATAGGACAGGAACCCGATCGTCTGGCCAGGCGTCACCTGCGTGAGTTCTTCGCCTAGTTCGACCAGGCCGTCAGTATCCGCCAGCGAAGACAAGAGGCCCGCGCCTTCGCGCGGAAACTTCACCGCTTCGAGCGCACCATCGGCGGCCTTGCGCAGGGTGACGCGGACATATTCGCGGCGGGCAATCTTCTTCTTGTAGCTGAATGCGGCGCGAACCGGCATCGGCAGCAGCGGCTCCGGCCGCGCACCCGACAGCGCGAGAATGGTCGGCCTCACCACGTGGACGAAGGTGACAAAACTCGCCACGGGATTGCCGGGCAAGCCAATGAAGGGCGTCCCGCCGATGATTCCCATCGCGACGGGACGTCCCGGCTTGATCGCCATCCGCCACAGCACCAGGCGGCCTACGCTTTCGACGCTCGCCTTGACGTGATCCTCTTCCCCGGTCGAAACGCCGCCGGTAGTGAGGATCAGATCGTGGCTGCCGGCCACCTCCTGCAGGGCGCGCGCGAGCGCGGCGCGATCATCCCTGAGGATGCCGAGATCGCTGACCTCGCAGCCGAGCCGCGACAACATCGTCACCAGCATGAAGCGGTTGGAATCGAACAATTGCGCCGCGGCGCGTGCTTCGCCCGGCGACGCCAGTTCGTTGCCGGTGGAGAACACCGCGACGCGAATACGCCTGACGACATCGAGCCCTGTCAGGCCGAAAGCTGCCGCGAGCGCGACATCCTGCGGCCGCAGCCGCTGACCGGCCTTCAGTGCCGCAAAACCTGAGGGGATATCTTCGCCCGCCGGCCGCACATTGGCGCCGGGCTTGAGGCCCGCGGGAACCACGACCTTGTCGCCGTCGACGCGGACGTCTTCCTGCATGAACACGGTATCGGCGCCTTCCGGCATCGGCGCGCCGGTGAAGATGCGCGTCGCCTGCCCCGGCTTGAGCGGCGCAGATGCGGCGCTGCCCGCCTGAACGCGGCCGATCACCGGAAACGCCTGTTCTTCCTTTTGCGGCAGGTCGCGGCTGGAGACCGCATAGCCGTCGACGGCGGAATTGGTGAAGGGCGGCAGCGGCAGCGGCGCCAAAATATCGTGCTCGAGAATGCGGCCATCGGCGCGCGCGAGCGTAACCGTCTCGACATCAACGACCGGCGTCACGCGCGTCGCAATGAGACCGACCGCCTCATCGACCGACATCATCGGACCGCCGAAGGCAAAGCAATCGTCGGACAATTGCGCCATGTGCCTGATCAGCCCTCAGTTTCGCATTTCGCCAGCACGTCCTCGAGCGATATCGCCGATTTCAGCATCATCGCCGCCACCGCTTCGATATCATCGAGATGGGCGGTCGGCAGCGTGGTTTCAACCGGGGTGTCGGTCGCTACCCCGACGATGCCGGGATCGTCGGGGAACAGCAGCGGTTTTTCATTCGCGGCGCGATAGACCTCGATCTTGCGGTGCGGCTCGCGCTTGAAACCCTCGACGACGACGAGATCGACCGGCGACATCTTCGCCAGCAGTTCCGGCAGCCGCGGCTCGGCGGCACCACGCAGCTCGTGCATCAGGGCCCAGCGCTGGCTGGACGACACCAGCACTTCGGCCGCACCGGCTTGCCGATGCTTCCAGGAATCCTTGCCGGGCACGTCGACATCGAAGGCGTGATGGGCGTGCTTGATGACGGAAACGCGCAGGCCCTGTTTGTGCAATTGCGGGATCACCCGCGTCAGCAAGGTGGTCTTGCCGGCGCCGCTCCATCCCGCGAGGCCTATTACTTTCATTTCATGCTCCGGCACCGGCGTCAGTATCGCCGTCATGCCCGGGCTTGTCCCGGGCATCCACGTCTCGAACCGTCTCCGAAAGAAGACGTGGATGGCCGGGACAAGCCCGGCCATGACGGGTAGACCGTGACTTGTTCACTCCGGTGCTTATATCAGCCCCGGGACAAAGTCATGCTAACCTGCGTGCTATGATGAAGATGGAAAAAGCCCCCGCCCCCCTGATCGTGCCGAATCCCGAGGATCCGCGGCTGACCGAGCGGGTCGCCGGCACCGACCAGACGGGTGCTGCGGTCGAAATCCGGGTGCCGGTGGAGCGGCCGCTGACGCTGTATCTGAACGCCCAGGAGATCGTCACCATGATGACGATCGGCGACTATCCGGAATACCTCGCGCTCGGCTATCTCCTGAACCAGAACATGCTGAAATACGACGACGTCGTCACCGAGGTCGAATATGACGACGACCTTCAGGTCGTGGTGGTGCGCACCGAGCACCACACCAACTTCGAGGCAAAACTGAAGAAGCGCACGCAGACGTCAGGCTGCGCGCAGGGCACCGCGTTCGGCGACCTGCTGGAAGCGGTCGAAAGCGTGGCGCTGCCGAAGGCGGAATTGCGCACGTCCTGGCTCTACCAGATGACGCATGCAATCAACACCATGCCCTCGCTCTATCTGGAAGCCGGTGCGATCCATGGCTGCGTGCTGTGCAAGGAAGGCACACCGGTGTGCTACACCGAGGACGTCGGCCGCCACAATGCCGTCGACAAGATCGCAGGCTGGATCTATCGCCACGGCGTCGATCCCGCCGACAAGATCCTCTACACTACCGGCCGCCTCACCTCGGAGATGGTGATCAAGACGGTGCGGATGGGAATTCCCATTCTCGTCTCACGCTCGGGCTTCACGGCCTGGGGTGTCGAACTGGCGCGGCAGGTCGGACTGACACTCGTCGGGCGCACGCGGGGAAAACGCTTCATCGCGCTGTCCGGACAGGAGCGGATCGTGTTCGACCAGAACCTCGACTATGTCGCGGAAGAATCCGCACGGCACAAGCGCAAAGGCGAAAGCGATGACTGATGCGACGGGGACCGTCAAAATTCCCGGCGTGCTGCTCGCCGGGGGCCTTGCGCGACGGATGGGCGGCGGCGACAAGCCGATGCGCACGATCGCCGGCCGCACCATTCTCGATCGCGTGATCGCGCGGCTCGCGCCGCAATGCGACGGCCTCATCCTCAACGCCAATGGCGACCCCGCGCGCTTTGCCGCGTTCGGGCTGCCGGTCATCCCCGACGGCGTCGCGGATTTTCCCGGCCCGCTCGCAGGTATCCTCGCGGCACTCGACTGGGCCGCAGCCAACCGGCCAGACACAAAACTCGTTCTCAGCGCCGCCGCCGACAGTCCGTTCCTGCCGCGCGATCTGGTGTCGCGGCTATGCGGCGCGCTGGAAGCAGAGAAGGCCGAGCTGGCCGTTGCTGCCTCCGACGGACAATCGCATCCGGTGATCGGATTGTGGAGCGTCGGCTTGCGCGAAAAGCTTCGCCACGCACTTGTCGTCGAGGACATCAGAAAGATCGACCGCTGGACCGCGCGCTACAAGCTTGCCACCGTGACGTGGCCGATCACGCCGCTCGACCCGTTCTTCAATGCCAACACCATGGACGACATCGCAGAGGCCGAGCGGCTGGCGGCGCTGGACGGCGGGTGATCCGCGGTGAATGCGGCTGTTGACAGCGTTACGTCGGATAGAAATGCTACCAAGAATAGAGTAACGTTTCAGACAGAGCTAGATATGCAGCTTGTTGATTTTACCGTCGCTGGCATTTTTGGATTTTCTGGCATCACTATTGGTCTAGGGGCAGCCGTTATGGCGCTAGTCCCAACAAACCACCGTGTCGCAAGAATTTTGTTCTGGCTTGGAGCAGTTTCGTTTGGGAGCATGGGCACCGTGTGGGGCATCAACTCAGAGGATCAATCTCTCACGATCAGAATGACCGTTGCGTTCATTTGTGCTGGCATTGCCGCAGCCGGACTCGTCTGGGCTCTATCTGAGCTTCGGACAAGGGAAAAGGTAGCTCAAGCTAACATTGAAGAAACCAAGCCAGCGGGCAAGACCAAGCCAACTTCTACTAACCAACGAGTAACGGGTAACGACAACGTGGTAACGGGCCCAGTCGCCGGTGGCCAAGTCGCGAGCATCATAAACAACTTTTACGGAGCGTCGAGCGGACCTCAACAAAATCGTTTCTCCGAGGACGCTGATACGCCCGTCACTTTTTCGATAGGTTGCATGAACTTCAGGCCGATAAAAGAGCTCCTGGAGTCGATCAATAGCGGAAACCCGACGCCCTTTCTGTCCGCTCAACGCGCAGGCGCGGAACCGATTCCACTAGTTTCGCTGTATATGAAAGACGGTGCGATATGGGCCGACATTAATCTTTTTGCCCCTTACCAGAAATATGTTGCTTTTTCTTTGAAGGGAATGACGTTCAAAAAACTTGCCCCTAACTGGGATGTAAACGCCAGCACGCGGGCTATCGAAGTAGTCGATGAAAACCGTGTTCCCATTTTTCAGCTTCTTCGAACATCAAATTCGCATCTGCGAATTGACGGCTTCTTCAGAGCTGACGATCGAATCCTGTTTCTCGGACGAGGCGGTCTGCTTTTAAATGTTCTCCGGGGGGAAGATGCGAAGCGATATGTGCCACCCTCCGATTTTCTCCCAAAACTGTTCAAATATCCGAGTCGCGAGCACCCCGGAGAGATGGTTTTTCCAGAACCACCGAGGCCAAGTTGTCCGCCTGAGAGTCAGGGTATTTCTGCAATAAGCAAAGGGCTTACATTGCCGCTTTAGCTTGGGAATAAAGCACTCCATATTTGAGCGCGCGCCACATCCTCTTAGAGATGAGAATCTGCCTGCGAAGCCGCGGTGCGGAGTGGCTACGCGACCAGCGGCACGGTCCAGGCGTCGTAGCCATAGACCCAGTCGGTATCGGTCTTTCCGCTGAGCCAGATATTGGCGCGCGAAGTCTCCTGGATGCGCGCCGTCCGCGCCTTGCGCGTCGCCTCGAAGCGGCGAAACGCATTTGCAATTCCATCCGGCTCAACGCCGTCGAGACAGCGCGACAGCACCGCGGCGTCCTCGATCGCCATCGCCGCACCCTGCGCCATGTAGGGCGTCATCGGATGGCAGGCATCGCCAAGCAGCGTCACGTTTCGATCCGTCCAGCGCTCCAGCGAGTTACGATCGACAATCGCCCATTTGTGTACGTCGGGGCACGCGGCCAGCACCTGCTCGACCTGGCGGTCGAAGCCAGCAAACGCCTTGCGCAATTCCCTGACGTCGCCCTTCGCCGACCACGACTCGATCCGGAAATCCGGCTCCGGCTGGCTGGTAACGAGGTAGATCTCGCTGCGGTCCGGCTTGACGTAATAGATGACGATGTGGCGGTCCTCACCCCACCATTTGGTGCAATCGTCGATCTTTTTGCCGCCGAGCAGCGCGGCGGGATAGGTGGTGCGGTAGGCGATCCGCCCGGTGAAATTCACCGGCGAGATGCCGAACAAAATATCTCGCACGACCGAGTGAACGCCGTCGGCGCCGATCACTGCGTCGGCAACTGCGGTCGCGCCGTTGGCAAAGGCGAGCCGGACACCCTCGCCGCTTTCCTCCAGCCCGACCAGTTTGTGATTGAGCTTGACGCATTGATCTGGAACGGCGCTGGCGAGCGCCGCATGAAGATCGCCGCGATGCGCCAGCAGATAGGGCGCACCAAACTTCTGTTCGGCGCTCTCGCCGAAGATCATATCGAATTTGACTTCGCCGGTGCGCCAATCGCGGTTGTTCCAGGAGCGCGGATAGAACGACTGGCCGCGCAGTCGTGCCTCCAGCCCCAACCCGCGCAGCACCTTCATGGCATTGCAGCCGATCTGGATGCCGGCGCCCAGCCGCGCGAATTGCGTCGCCTGTTCGTAAACGGTGATTTCGATGCCGACCCGCCGCAGCGCAGCCGCGGTCGCGAGACCACCCATGCCGGCGCCGATGATCGCAATCGATAGCGGTCTTGCCATTCCCAGTCCCTGCCCGAGCCGTTTCTATTGACGGCTTCTTACATGTCGCGCGTCAGGCCGGCCGAAAACCCGCCTGCTCCAGCGCCGCGCGCCCCTCGTCCGATGTCAGTGCGTCGAGAAAAGCCTGCACCGCCGGCCGTTGCTTGCGCGCCTTCACCAGCGCAAAATCATAATGCTCTTCGGCAAAGGGAATGAAACCCAGGTTTGACGCATGCGCGACCGGCGCAATGGTCATGCCCCAGTCGGCGCGATGCTGCGCGACCGCGGCCGCCACCGCATTGTGCGAGCGCGGCTGATTCCAGTAACCGTCCGGGCGCGCGCCGCCGAGCAACCGGTCGATCAGGATGCGCGTGCCCGCGCCCTGGTTGCGATTGACCATGATGCAGGCGGGATCGGCGAGTGCGGCGCGAACTGCGTCTTCGGCCGACAGCCCTTCGAAGCGCCGGTCGACCTTGCGGAATACGATGCCCTGCATGCGTCGCCATCCCGGCACCAGTTCGAGCCCGTCGCTGAGATAGGGCGTGTTGTAGGTCTCGGTCTTCTCGTCGAACAAATGGATCGGCGCAAAATCGCATTCGCCGCGCTTGGCGGCGGAGAGCCCCCCGAGACTGCCGACGGCGATCGAGCGCACGACAAGTCCCGCATGCGCCAGCGGCGCGGTGACGAGATCGAGCCCGGTGCAATGGCTGCCGACGATGACCAAATCTGGCACCCGCACATGCGGCGTGAACAGCGTCACCTCGGCCTCGACGCCCGCGGGCATCTGGTCGGCCAGCGCATCGATGCGCAGAAAGCCGTCGGCCTGCGCGAATGATGTGATGGCGCCGGAGCCTTTGCCTGTCGGGTACGCGATCAACCCGTCCGCCCCTTCGACCAGCGACACCATGACGAATTCGGTGCGGCCGAGTTCGGAGGCGATCCGCACCGGCACGCGTGCGGCCACCTTGGCGTCCGAACGCGGCGGCAGGCCGGCCATCCGCCGCAGCACCGGCACGATCATGTCGTGGAAGGTGAACATGGCCGAGGTCGGAAATCCCGGCAGGATGATCACGGGCTTGCCGTCGCATACCGCAAGGCACAGCGGCTTGCCGGGCTTCAGCGCAACGCCATGCGCGATGATGCCGGGCTTGCCGAGCCGGCCGATGATGCGGTGGGACACGTCGCCCTCGCCCTTCGACGTGCCGCCCGACAGCACCAGCATGTCGCTGGTCTCGAGCGCCCGGCGCATGGCAGATTCGAGTGCTTCCTCGTCGTCGGGAATCGCGCCCAGAAACACCGCCTCGCCGCCGTTCTCGGAGATCGCCGCGGTGACGATGGCGCCGTTGGTGTCGTAGATCGCGGCCGGGCGCAACGGCGGGCCGGGCTGCATGAGTTCGTCGCCGGTGGAGATGACGGCGACGCGCGGAGGCCGCGCGACGGTGACGTCCGCGATGCCGCAGGCGGCCAGCATGCCGATCTCGCGCGAGCCGACGATGGTGCCGGCACGCAGCAGCGCCTCGCCACGGGCGATATCGGAACCGGCATGGGACACGAATTGCCCCGGGGAAGCGGCGCGGCGGATTTCGATCGCGCGAGGTCCGGATGGCTGCGTATGCTCCACCATCACGACGGCGTCTGCCCCGCGCGGCACCGGACCGCCGGTCGCGATCGGCGTGGCCGTCCCCGACAATACCGGCCGCGTCGGCGCGGTACCGCAGGCGATCACCTCGTCGTTCAGCATCACGCGCACCGGTAAAGCCTCACCGGCGGAAGCAAGATCGGCCGAACGCACCGCAAAACCATCGACATTGGAGCGGTCGAACGGCGGCACGTCGATCGGCGCCACGACATCCTCGGCAAGCGCACAGCCGAGCGCGTCGGCGAGCGGGCGCTTCTCTGCCGGCACCGCACGCGGGAACAAGGCGGCCTCGAAACGCGCCAGCGCATCCTCGCGCGACAGGATCGTCAGGAACTGGTCCTGCTCGCTATTGTCGCGGTCTCTTGGCGAAGGCGTATTGGTCATTCCCGAACTCATATCACTCCCGCAACATATAGGCATCGACCGGGCTGCCTGCCGCAAAGCCTTCCGAGCCGCCTGATAGCACGAGCCAGGCTTCGGCACGCGCGATCGCGTCGAGCGACAATTCGCCCACCGCCAGCGTGGCCCACATATTCTGCTTCCGCTCCAGCAACACGATCTCGGCGATGCCGACGCTGGATGCAATCTTGCGCGACAGCGGCAAATTGACTGTTTTGCGCTGGCGCCGGCCCGCGAGGCGATCGAGCACGGGAAGCGCCAGCGTCCACCATGCCGCGAGGGCCTGATCCGGTGCGCCCGGCAGCACCACGACGGGCGTCTTGCCGAGGCGCCCGACGGCCGAGGTGCGGCCGGGTTGCAGGGCAATGCCATGGCTAAGAATTTTGCCACGCGCGGCCAATGCGGTCACCGCCGCATCGGTGCGGCCGACGCCGGAGCCGCCGACGATCAGGAGCAGATCGCACGCGCCGTCATCGAGTACTGCCGCAATCGATCCGGCATCGCGGCCCGCAGCGGTGAAGGAGACGGTTTCGGCACCTGTCGCTTGCGCGCTCTCTGCGATCAGATTCGCCGCCACGCCGCCACCGGGGACATTGACGATGCGCAGGCGCGGACGGCGGACGTTCAATCGCTCTATTCCGGCAGCGCGTGCCAGCAGGAGATCGCGCGGCAGCACGCGCCGCCCGGCCTCCACGACGAGACTGCCGGCCGCAACATCGCCGCCGGCCCGGCGCACGCCCTGCCCCGGAATCGCCTCCGCCAGCACCTGCGGCATCGGCCCGGACAAATCGACGGAATCGGAATCGAGCACGCAGTCGCAGGCCTCCGGGATGGCCTCGCCGGCCTCGACCCAAACCGGCGGCGCCGATAACGGCAACGGCGAATAGGAGGATGCGCCGACGAGATCGCGCGCGCGGAAGGTGTAACCGTCGACGGCGGCGATGTCGCGTGACGGACGGGCCTCGAGCGGCGGCATTTCGGCGGCAATGCAGCGCAGTGCTTCCTTGAGCGATAATTCCACCGGCGCGACCGGTTCCACGCCCTGCAGCAGCGCGTCGAGCGCCGTATCGAGCGGCGTAAGTGAGTTCGGCAGGCGCTGGGGCGAGGTCATGGTCCGGCTATGCCCTGAATCGGGCCGGAAATAAACAGAACCGGGGGCAGTCCTATCGTCGGGACCCCTCCACGGAACCACGTTGACGCCGCCCGAAAATAGTTGCAAATGAGACCAATTGGCGGATCAAACCGCCTGCCAAAACCAGCGGCCAATGCGCCGATTCCAGGGAGGAGAAGACAGGATGTTCGCCAGGAACCTATCCAGGCTGGGAATACTTGCGGCCGCGGTGCTGGCGTCGACCGCCGCGCTCGCGCAAGTTTCAGACGATGTGGTCAAGATCGGCGTCCTCACCGACATGAACGGGCCGGCGGCGACGCCGACCGGCCAGGGCTCGGTCACATCAGCGCAAATGGCGATCGACGATTTCGGCGGCAAGGTGCTGGGCAAGCCGATCAGCGTCATCGTCGGCGACCACCAGCTCAAGCCGGATATCGGCGGCGCGATTGCGCGGCGCTGGTATGACGTCGATCAGGTCGACCTGATCGTCGATGTTCCGGTCTCCGCGGTCGGCCTTGCGGTGCAGAACATTGCCAATGACAAGAAGAAGCTGTTCATCACGCATTCGACCCTGGCCGCGGATTTCCACGGCAAATTCTGTACGCCCTACGCGATGCAGTGGGTGATCGACACCCGTTCGCTCGCCGCAGGCACCGCGCAGGCGGTGGTGAAGCGCGGCGGCGATAGCTGGTTCTTCATCACCGACGACTATGCGTTCGGCCACTCGCTGGAACGCGACGCTTCCAGCGTCGTCACCGCCAATGGCGGCAAGGTGCTGGGTTCCGTGCGCCCGCCACTCGCAACGCCCGACCTGTCGTCCTTCGTGCTGCAGGCGCAGGCCTCAAAAGCCAAGATCATCGGCATCGCCGCCGGTCCGCCGAACAACATGAACGAAATCAAGACCGCCGCCGAGTTCGGTGTATTGAAGGGCGGCCAGCAGATGGCGGCATTGCTCGCGCTGATCACCGACATCCATTCGCTGGGATTGCCGGCAGCCCAGGGCCTGTTGCTGACGACCTCGTTCTACTGGGACATGGACGACAAGACGCGTGAATGGTCAAAACGCTATTTCGCCAAGATGAACCGGATGCCGACGATGTGGCAGGCCGGCGTCTATTCCTCGGTTATGCACTATCTCAACGCCATCAAGGAGGCCGGCACCGACGAGCCGCTGAAAGTGGCGGCGAAGATGCGCGAAAAGCCGGTCGAGGATTTCTTCTCCCGCAACGGCAAACTGCGCGAGGACAATCTGATGGTGCATGACCTGTGGCTGGTGCAGGTCAAGAAGCCGGAGGAATCGAAATATCCGTGGGACTACTATCAGATCCTCACCAAGATTCCCGGCGATGAAGCGTTCGGTCCGCCCGATCCGGCGTGCGCGATGGCGAAGAAGTAATCGAGCGAATGGCGAGTAGTGAGTGGCGAATGGTCGGCAGCGAGTTCTTCCATTCGCTACTCGCCATTCGCTATTCGCCCTATTTCACCACGCCCACCTCGCGGAAATATTTCATCACGCCGGGGTGGATCAGCGCCGCATTCGGCGCGGCCGCGACCGTGTTCGCGGCCGTGGTCTCGCAGGCCTGCGGCAGCTTCTTGCAGAGCGCAGCCTCAGCCCTGTGCAGCGTGCGCGCCAGCCGGTAGGCGATGTCGTCAGGCAGGCTTTCGCGCGCGAGCACAAAACTCCATGAGCCGACGGAATCGATCGCAGTTGGCTGGTTCGGATAGCTGTCGGCCGGCACCGTCAGCGGTTTCAGGAACGTATGCTTGGCGCGGATGCGCGCGATTTCGGAAGCGTCGGGCGCGATGAACCGTGCGCCGCCGGGCGCTTGCGCCATCGCGGCAAAGCCCGGCCAGCCGATGCCCGCGCCCCACAGCGCAGCGGCGCGACCGTCCTGCACCATGGCGGGGCCGTCGCCGGCGCGGTCGAGATAGATCGATTTGAAATCCTCGTCCTGCTTCAGCCCAATACCGTCGAGCATGTAGCGCGACAGGATCGGCAGGCCGGAGCCCTTGGCGCCGAAGGCAACCGGCTGGCCGACCAGATCCCTGATCGTCTTGTAGGGACTGTCCGCCCGCACCACGAACATGCCGGGGCTGGAATACATCGCGGTCAGGATTTTCAGCTTTGTTGCCGCCCGCCCGATGCCCATGAAGGCTTCGTAGGACGGCTCGCCGGCCACCAGCGCGATGTCGAGCTGGTCGGATTCCAGCATTGGAATATTCTCGTAGGAACCCTTGGTGTTGCGCGGCTCGATCGACAACGTAGGATCGGCTGCATTCAGGATTTCCGCGAATGCATTGCCATAAACCGGGAAGCCGCCGCCCGGCGTCGCGGTCCCCAGGCTGATTGTGGTCTTGGTAATGGCCCTACCTCCCTCCTGCGCCGCAGCGGCGCCGGCGAACAGGAGCAGGCCGGCCCAGACGATCCCAGCGAGTTTCATTTCTAGCCTCAAGCGTTCGGTGACGAATGATGCAACGGAGGTTGTAGGCAAGCGCGGGGCCCGATGAAAGCCTGTTCTTGGCTGCCAACCCGGCATTGCCGTATCGCTGTCATGCCTGTAAACGATGGCGGCACCGTTGCCGGCCGCCCCCGCGGCCGTTCGCGGCGGGGCCTGTAGCTCAATGGTTAGAGCCGGCCGCTCATAACGGTCTGGTTGCAGGTTCGAGTCCTGCCGGGCCCACCACGCTTCGCCCTTCGGGCTACGCGTGGCGCAGCCAAGCGGGGCCGAAGGGGCGAAGCGTGGTGTCCGGCGTAGCTTGAGCAAAGCGAAAGCGAAGACGGACTGGAGCGGCGAAGGGCGGGCCGCGCTCCCGACCAAAAATATCGAAAACAACCCCATGCAAAGTAGCCGGTGGTCGCTGCATGGTTTGAGCGATCCCTCGAAAACATTTTGACACGTCGGGCAAATCACCGGCACTATTCCATCATCGCGCAATTTGCAGAACCGCCCATGGCGTTGCCTCGGCGCGATTACAGGCCAAAATTCCGACATTGAAGTTGTACCGGCTCGCTATAGCGAATGATCGCCTGCGGGTTGCCAAACCGCAGGTGCTTGCTTGACGGCCGATATGCCGGCTATTCCGATAGACCGTTTGCAGGCTACCCTGCGGCTGATGAATGAGGCGCTCCCGACGGCGATGGTCAGCGGGTATGAGAAGCACATCCCGATGGACATAACGGCCTGGTTGCAGGTTCGAGTCCTGCCGGGTCCACCAATCAAATCAGTGGTTTGCTGAGGCTGGTTTCGCAACCATCGCACAACGCGGTCTCTTACGCGGGGAAGACCAGGAAGCCTTCCCGGGCGAGATACGGGCGCTATCTAAGTTTTTTGACGGGCCTTCTGCGTAATAACCACGCGTTCTACTGCGTAGTAACCTGGTATGTGTCCTCGATCGCCCGCGCTGCGGCGCGCCAACTGGCCGATAGGCAGAGCAGCTATTCAATTCATTGGAGCACGCGCCTATGCCCAAGAATCCATTTACCGATGTCTGGCAGTTCCTGACCGCGACTACCGGCGACTATCTTCAGCTCGGAAACTGGCGCTTTCTGATCCTGGCGCTGTTCTGGGCACTGCTGCTCGCCGGCATTGCAGTGGCCTTCCAGAATTGGCGGGAGGATTCGGCGCAACGTAGCGGGCGACATCTTGGAATCTGGCTGGCCCGGGTCCTGATCGGCTGCATGTGGTTCGAGGGCATGTTGTGGAAACTCCCGCTACCCGCGTCCGGCGGCCTGCAATACTGGACCGAACAGGAAACGACCCGCGCAGCGTTCGAGTTCCACGGCACGTTCGTGAAGGATATCGTGCTGCCCAACATGAATTTCTTTGGGCCGATTGTTTTTCTTGCCGAGCTCGTGTTTGCCGCGTCGATGATCCTCGGGCTTGCGGTACGGTTCGTGAGCGTGCTGGCCCTCGCCTATACGCTGCAACTCTGGCTCGGCATTTATCGGCCGGGCGATCCGGCCGAGTGGCCGTGGTCGTACATGTTCCTGGCCATGCTGATGTTCCTGTTTGTGGTCGAGGGCGCCGGCCGCAGTCTCGGCCTTGATGCCTGGTTGCGCCGCAAAATCCCGGCCGTGCGCGATGGGAAGGGACCTATTGGCTGGTTCTT